>NZ_RJUF01000029.1 GCF_024343775.1 Lacihabitans soyangensis
GATTTCATCCCGATAAATATTAGGACACAAAAATAGAGTTTTAACTTTTAATTTTGTGTCATTATGAGTAAGCATCGTCAAAGCTGGAGTCAGCAACAGAAATTACAGATAATTTCCTTTTACAAAGAAAAAGGTATTGGAGCAGCGTCTGCTGAATTTGGAGTATCCTCTACAACTATTTACAACTGGGAAAAGATTTTAGATCAGACAGGAGAGTCAGGTTTAGAATCAATTAAGAAGTCAGACAAGGATTTAGCAATCAAGCGATTAGAGCGTGAGATTCGAGAGCTTCGCAATATAGTTGCCGACAATGCTTTGGAGCTGAGAATAAAAGATGAGCTTTTAAAAAAAAGTCAATTGAAAAAGAGTTAAAAATGGAAGTCGCTATTGAATTTATTAGCCAGGGATTTCCAATTAGAAACGTCTTGAGCCATTGTGGATTATCGAAGAGTTCATTTTATTATAAACCCTCAGATGGCAAAGCTGGAAGAAAACCTTATGCGACTATATATGATTCTAAAGGTAGAGAAGTGACAGAATCAGCAATTGTTGGACGTATTAAGTTATTGTTCGCCAAGCCTTTTGTTGACTATGGAGCTTATAAAACGTTTCGTCATTTAGTGGACAAAGAAAAATATAGAATAAGCAAACACTATGTTTATAAATTAATGAAAATCAACAATTTACTTAGAGGAAGCAATCCGATTTCGAGTAAAAAATCAAATCGAAACCGAGTAAAAGATTTGATTCCCAAAGTGGAGACAGAGTTTAGTTTTTTTGAATTTGACATTAAATATGTCTGGGTAAGTGGCCAACGTAAAAGTATGCAAGTATTAACGATCTTAGATATATTCAGTAGATTTAATATTGGCCATTACATGGCTTACAATATAAAAAAAGAAGATGTAATAAAGCTATTTGAAAAGGTCATTGCTGAGTTTGGATTGCCTAAAAATTTTATAGTAAGAAACGATAACGGTAGTCAATTTATAGCAAGTGTGGTGCAAGATTTTCTAAAAAACAATGGCATTACACAGGAATTTACAAAACCAGGTACACCGCAACAAAATGCTCATATTGAATCTTATCATTCAATTATGGAAAGAACTGTCTGTCAGAGGTTTGAGTTTGAAAATATAAAAATAGCAAAAAGAACAATAGACGAATTCAGAGAATTCTATAACTTTGAAAGAATTCATGGAGGTATTGGTTTTATCAGTCCTTATGAATATTTACTTCAAAAAGGAGTTGACTTAAAATCAACCCCGTTTATGAAGTCTGCTAGAGGGGGGAAATCAAACTTAGTCAATTATAAAAAAGTGTCCTAATATTTACTGGATAACCCACAAATTCCATATTAAAAACCTCAAAACTATTAATCCACGAGTTGATAGTAAAAGACAAGAAATGTTTTGCAATAGTCTTAAGAATATTAAATTGTACAAGTTCAATAATGACGAAATTATCTTTTTAGAGTTCGCTTCTTACCCATGTACAGGACTGGGTTGTAGTGTTTCAGATTATTTAATTTATGACCTTAAAAATAAACAAGTCAATCTATTTGGAAACTTCAGAACGGCTAATTTAGACTTTTACAACTTCCCATTTGATAAAAAACTAAACTACATATCAACAGAATATCAAGGTGATTTTCATGGAGCCACACCACTTCATTTTATTCATAGAATTTACTCATTGGACAATAAAGGGAAGTTTCAACTTACAAAAGATTCAAGAGGCAAAGAGTATTATTATGAAATTATAACTTTTCCAAATGACTTAACCAAAGAATTTGAATATAAGAGGAATTGGTTTTGAAAAAACATATAACCCACTCCCGCCCAGTCCTAAGACTTTGAAGAAGCATCATTCTTTATTTGACCGACGCTAAAATATTGTATCATTTCAAAAAAGCATAACAACTTCAAAAACAAATTGGAACTGTCAGTTATTATCAACAAACCCACCACTCAAAACAAATACCCAGACTTTCAAAACATAATTCCGCACCGTCGAATCAGTGCATTAGTTTTTGGAGAACTTTCTATTATTTTCGCTCCGAACATAAAACAAAGGTGCGTATATGGCAGTTAAGAGCAGGTCCAATCAGTTAACATTCGGTTTGTATCTTATTTATTTGGTGGTGTTGTTTTGGATAATCGTCTTGAAAATGAGCGTGCGGTTTACTTACATGGGTCAGCAAAGGAGTATGAATCTTATCCCATACAATCAGCCCTTGATGCTCAATGGAAAGGCAGATTTGGGCGAAATTTTATTGAATGCCCTCGTTTTTGTTCCTATGGGCGTTTATGTAGCTATTTTGATTAGAAAATGGTCGGCCATAAAAAGTATTCTATTTTTCTCTTTCAGCAGCTTGATATTGGAAAGCATCCAATACATTACTGCACTCGGAGCTTTTGACATTACGGATATTATCAACAATACACTTGACGGTACGATAGGTTTGTTGCTTTTCAAAATCTTGCAAAAACTAACCGGCAATAGCCAAAAAGCTCAAAAAATAGTAAATATTGTAGCACTAATTGGTACAGTAACTTTCATTTCACTTTTTCTTTACCTCAAAATAAACAAGCTGCTGATGTTTAGGCGGTAAGACGAAGAACTGGCATTTCGGAATATATTCGATTTATCTTTCCCCTAGTTTTATGTGAAAAAGAAAATGTCGCCCCGATGGGGCTTTTATACCTATATTTTTAATTTCGCCTACCAAAATATCTCCCCGATGGGGCTAAATTCTAACCTTTTATCTAATTTTTTAAATGCGAATCCTTTCTAAATGAAAAAAGTAGATTAGGCTTTAAGAGCTAGGATTGCCAATTTAATATCAAAGATTACAAATTATTCCCCTACTTCACCGTCCAAATCTGTTTTAAGGCTTCCATGAGTTCACTGTGGTAGTTGGCGGCTATGGGTACAAATTCTTTTTCGGCTACCGATACCTGGTGGCGTTCTATTTTCTGGATATGATTGAGGTTGACTACGTAAGATTTATTCACACGCATGAAGTTTTTGCTTGGCAGAAGCTCCAAGGCCTCGGTCATGGTCATACGGGTAACGGTCTTCTTATCTTTTTCTTTGAACGTCAAATAGTTACCTTCGGATTGTACATAAAGCAAATCTGCCAGCACAATACGTACCAAATCGTAAGAATCTTTTACAAACAGATAAGGCGTTTCGGCCTCCTCTTTGCTCAAAGCATCCAAAGCTTTTTGGCAGGCCTTCATAAACCGCACAAAATCAAAGGGTTTTACGAGATAGTCGATAGCACTGAGATTAAAGGCATCGGCTGCATATTGGCTGTAGGCGGTGGTGAAAATTACCCCACAATTTTTGGGCAAAAGTTGAGAAAAATCCAAACCAGTGATGTCAGGCATGTTGATGTCCAGAAAAACCAAATCGACTGGATTGGTTTTGATATATTCTAAGGCCTCCATGGCACTTACAAATGTCTCTTTGAGTTGTAAAAAAGTCACTTTGTTGGCGTGGGCTTTGATCACCTCCAAGGCCATGGGTTCGTCGTCTATTGCGATAGCTTTTAGCATGAATTTGTTAATTAGAGTCTTACTTGCATTTTAACTTCGAAAACCTCGTTTTCGGACAAAATATCTAGCTTATGGCGGCCTGGATAATATAAATCCAAGCGTCGCCGGGTATTTTCTAGGCCAGTTCCAGTACCCATTTCGAGTTTATCAGCTTTTTTAATGATACTGTTTCTAGATTCGAAAAGCAAAATCTTGTTTTCAACCCTGAGTTTCATCTCAAAAAACGATTCGTTGGTAACGCTGATGCCATATTTGAAGGCGTTTTCTATAAAAGGAATAACCAACAAAGGGGCAATATTGGCCGATTCGCCATCCCAAAATATTTCGGTACTTAATTTTATATTTGGCCGATCTGGAATTCGCATTTTTTGGAGCTCTATAAAATCTTCGACAAACTTCAATTCCTTTTCTATCGGCGATCGCTCGGTTTTGGTTTCTTCTACTACGTGCCGCATGATACGAGAGAGTCTTTCGATGCCAGAAGCGGTTTTGGGACTATCTTCCACTATGGCTTGGCCATAAAGATTATTGAGTACATTAAACAAAAAATGCGGATTTATTTGAGCTTTCAATGCCACCAACTCGGCTTTGGTTTTCTGTAGAGCCAATTCTCTGATTTTGATATATGACTCTGATGCATAGGCAAAGTAGGAATAAACCACCATCGAAATCAGCCAAAAATTAGTAAAGAACTTGGGAAAACCAATTGGCGAAAGTTTAGGATCTATAATGGCGTTAAGCAACAAGTATATGAAGCCATAGAAAAACACCAAAATCACCAAATAGAAGAATTTGCCTTTGCGACCTTCTTCTACAAAAAGATTTTTGAAGAGAATTTGATAATTAAACTCCGATAGTAATATTGTAATACCCAAAATAGTGAAAAAAGCTGATCTTGAATCGTATAAAATACTCCACCAAAAACTTAATAATTTACCTATGGCAAAAGATTCAGCATAAGCATTGGATTTGGAGTTAACATACGCCTTTGACAAACTTGTATGTTTAGCTAAAAGTTTATCTACGCCTAGCTCTATTTGAAAATACCAATATGAATGAATTAAAGATAGAATAGTTAAGCCCAAAACAATCCATATCCAGTTTTCTTTTACAAAAAAACTAACTTTTGAAAACTGTATTTTTAGGCTGTCTTTGCTCACTTTTTCTAAACCACCTAGGGTTGGGCTGGTATTTTTTGGTAAATCTAAGGCGTTTTTCATAATTCAGAAAGTTTTAGTGGATTCTATTGGCTTTGTTCTTGAAATATATGATCGCATTCAAAATAGTTACAAACCAATATAGCAGCAGAAAAGGCAGTTTATCTTTGGTGCCGTTAAAGTAATTCAAGGTATTGACCAAGGCCAGAAAACCAAAGATAATGGCCACTGTACGGTAACTTTTGACATCCTCAGGCTTGACAGAAGCATCAAAACCAAAAACAATAAAATACAATATAAAACTGGCTATCAAGGAAATAACGCCAACCAGAAATAGTGACCAATTCAAGTAAGTATTTGCAAAGAGAAAAATTGCTCCGAAGCAAATAAAGAACATGATAAGGGTGGCGATTTGCTTATTAGATTTTTTCATTTTCTTTTTTGGTAACCTTTGAGCCTTGGTAGAGATTTAAAAATATATAAAATACAATGCTAAAAATAATACGACTACGTGTGAAAACATCAGCCATGCTTTTGTCTAAATCATAGCCCCCGAGGTAGTTTATCAATAGCCCAAATCCAAAAAAACAAGGGAAGAATATCAAGCTACCCAAAAGAAAACGCTTGTTAAATAGTTTCATAATTATATTGATTTTGAGGTTGTTAAGTCTATATTTCTTACTAAAGTGGCGGTATTACCAAAACTCAATAATATAGGTAATAGAGCGAGAGGTAGAACCACAGAACCGCCGTTTCGGAGTGTGGCAAGCATGGCAAAAATCCAAATGACAATGCCCACTGACTTGACCCAACTTTTGACTCGAATCCCTTTTTGTGATTCTTTCTCGTCATTTAAGATTTCTTGACCATCACGAGTGATAAGGTATGTCACTCTGATATCTATACCCATTTTGATGATTACTTTGTAAGTCACTTCTTTACTGTCTTCCAAAACCTCAAAACAGTGTTCGGAACCCCATATCGAAGTCTTTTCAGAAACTATTGCACCATTCAATTTTATGGTTTCCTTTCCCCAAATACTGTTGTCAATACTTAGCTCGGTGGTGGGGTTTATTTTCAATGTTAAATATCTCATTGTTTTGTTCTTTAAAATTGCTTATCAAAGTTATCTAATAGGTGATTTTATGAAAACAAATGGGACGAACTCCCCAAAACTTGGGATAAAGTCCGAATTGTTTGTAATCCATTTATTTTAATTATGAGCCGATAGTGCACTTTTTTCAATATCAATAGGTGTATGAAGTTCGTTGACTTTGGGTAAAGATTCTTTCCTAGCTTGATTATGAGCCTTTGTTTCGCTTTCCACAGTTAGTGTTCGGCTAGGCTTTGGAGCGATGGTTCCCGTAGTTGGTTCTATACTTTGTGATTCGCATGAAGCAAAAAATACGGTGGTGAATACTAAACCGGCGATGGTGCTTAACTTTTTCATGATGTTTGTTCTTATTTTGGTTTCTTATAATACTTTTCTGAATTTGATACTGAATTATTACACTAAGTTTCACGAAGGAGACACGAAGTTTCACTAAGGAATGGAGATTTATTTTACTGCTCAAGTTTGTTTTCTACTCCTGAAACTCTTTCTATTGGGGCCGGAACAATTGTTTTTTCCAAGGCCTTTACGCTTGGCACTTTTTGTATGACAAATTCCGGTTCTACAAAATCAGCAGGTTGAGAAACTGTGTCAGAAATAATGTTTCGAGGCACAACGTGGTTGTTTTCGCATGAAGCAAAAAATACTGTGGTAAATACTAATCCGGCGATGATACTTAACTTTTTCATGATTGTATATTTTTTGAATATTTCTTTTAATGTTTCAAAAGGTGTTTCCTTTTGTTTGATGATTCAAAATTATACTACCCAAACCGCCTTAAAAAACAGATGTGATGAAGTAGAAGATTGCTGGGATGAAAGTGGGATTTGGTGTGAAAATAAAAAAACGACCAGCTGGCCGTTTTAGATTTATAAGGACTTATTTAACCAAAGTTTTCGTTTCTTAGGACATTTAAATGAGAAAAGAATATAAATAAACAACGCTAATACCAAGACCATAAATAGGTAATAGGCAAACTCATTTCCGATTATATGATGTTTGATAATATTGCCGTATCAAAGCTCCTGAGGACTATACAATAGGGCATAAACATGATCAAATATTAAGACAATAATCATTTAGAACAAAGTTAATTGAAATGCTTGGGTATGGTAGTACATAAATATGAAGATCAAATTCAGAAATAAATATTGCAATACGACCGTTGGATGAAGAATAGGCAAAGAGAAAAAAGCCATCACAATAATATCCCTTTTGAAATTATAGTTTTTCAGAAGTCCGTGGCCCAAAATCCCAATATGTAATACAATATGCAGAAGTGAGTTTATATTTCGGATTGAACCTTTAAAATCAAAATATTACTTAAGAAATTAACTGGCCGTGGTTATTTGGCTTAATTGCAACATTTGCTGAATTCTAAAAATACGCTTTCTAAAGTCCATATAAAAAACCTGCTTGAGACCAAAATCCTATTAGGTGAATTAGACCTATGCATAAAAACACCAGCAAAAAAGCCTTAAAAATGGTCATTCCTTTTTTAGTGTTGTGTTAAAGATCGTCTGTTTCCATTCAATAAGATATTTAAGAAAGTAAAAGTAATTCCTTTAGAATAGAGGTTCATCTTCTCTTTTCCAAGTAATGACTTTGGTGTTTTGTTTTAGGTACCACAAGGCTCCCATTAAAGCAAAAATAGCCAAAACCCAAACTACATAATATACGGTGTGTGATGGAAGAATCTCGTTTTTATAAAAGTTATAGTTGAACTGCTGAATATCAAATACCCCCCTGTAAAAATAATCGGGCATGTACATCATGGTAGATGTAAGCAGAACCATCAAAAATGATGCCGTACGATAATACACATAAAGTAAAATCATGGATTGAATTATCATAGAAGTTACTGCGGCGGGCATATAGAACACAATACAAATGAACGATATGGCTATCATTGACTTCTTTAAATTGTAGTTTCTGAGCAATCCATGCCCGATTACTCCTATTTGAAAGATCATCATGGAGATGTTTAGGATAGTGGTAAACCACCAAGTTCGGCTTATACCTTCCAATTTGTTCATCATCTCTTTATTTATGAAATAATCCATAAAAAGACTTGCAATAATATTCCATAACATGGCTATTACAAACAAAATCAATAAAACCTTTGGAGCAACTTTGGCAAAATATGGCAATTCTTTTTTGTTGATAAAAAAGCCTATCAAGGCGAAAGTCAAGAAACTTAGAACCATGACTATCATCACCAAATCCACCGAGTTGCTCATTGAGATAGGTTCTTTAGACACAGCGGATGTTATGCCATAACCAAAGCCCAACAAAAACATGAGTGCGACAGAGGAAAACATAAGTATCCAAGCTGTACCGATGGTCATTCCCGTTTTCTTTTTTATCAAGTCCAAATCGTCCATTGCCAAACAGGTTTAATTGATTTTTGCAAAATTAAAAACAAACATTACAATTCATACTTATATTTTTTGATCGTACTTTGATTTCACATCCTCATAAAATTCAGCGTTGGCAGTTTGGAAGTAAGGAACTAAAAACAAGAAACCAATACCTACTGTCAAAAGGCTTAAAATGAACCAGCCCGTGAATCTCAAAATCAATCTGAAGTATTTCCATTTGTGGCCGTACATCATTCTTTTGCTCAATTTCAAGACCTCGTAAGCACTTATGTTCGGATTGTCCACAATAATGAAATAAATCATGGCATAAGACAGCAACGCCACTATACCTGGTATAATCAACAAGAAAGACCAAAGAATTACGAAAACCATGGCTAACAAAGAAGCCAGCAAGGCTGTTCCGAATCTACTGAAACCTTTGAACATAAGGTCAACGCTCAAAGGCTCATTACGAGCAACCGATAAATAAAAGAATGCAAAACCAACTGAAAACACTCCTTCGAACAATAGAGAGCCAAGTCCGCTCATACCTAATTTTTCAAAGACTGCTTCAATAACATAAATGCTAACCAAATAGATAATAAAAGCGAACACTGCTACGTCCCATTTGCCAATTAGTGCTGTTCTAGCAGATTTCATTAAAATAGAATTTTTCATTTTTTTGATGTTTAATTGTTAGTTCAAAAGGACTTTCCCTTTGTTTGATGATTCAAAAGTATAGCCCAAAATCCTCCACCAAAAACACATGTGACCAACTCGGCAAAGATTGGGATAAAACTAAGAAACCATGGGAAAGAGATCTGGAAATTATATTCTCTTTTCAATTGACACACAATTCAATCGTGGATAATAGCAAAATATAAATGAGGTGTATAGACTAAAAAATAGAGAAACTATCGTCTTTTTGCCATTGAATTTTAGGGGAAATCCTTTTTAGAACAAGCATACTTCCTAATAATAAGAGAAAAGCGAGAATACAAAAAATATAATAGGTGGATGCCGACTGGAAAATTGTTTGCTTATAGTAATTAAAGTTAGGTTCCTGGATATTTAGAAGTTCCCTTAAAAAATAATCAATCGTTTGAATAATCCACGATGTCGATAAGACTAGAAAAAACGAACCTGTCCTATAATAAATTAAAAAAAGAAGAGAGGTTTGAATGACCATTGAAACTACAGCCACCGGAATATAATAAGCGATGCAAACAAATGAAACGGCCACTAAAGCCTTGTTAAATGGGTAGTTGCGAAGCAAACCATGGCCCAAAATCCCAATTTGAAAAATAGCCATTGCACTAGATAAAATTAATCCGAACCACCAGGTACCAGTAATCTTCCTCTGTTTAAACATATCGACATTAATAACATAATGCTCTGTCAATAGACTGCTTAAAAAACTCCACAGCAATCCTATAATTATGGTAATTATGAGTACCTTCAGAGTGATTTTGTTATTCTTCGGAAACTCCTTTTGGTTTAAAAAAAAGCCAACGATTGAATAAATAAAAAAACTTATTACTAAGGCGACTGATGAATAATCCAAAAGATCACTTGAGCGAACATTGATTGAGTTGGACATTATATAAAGACCCATAAGATAACCGACTAGAACAACTGAAAGCATTGAAAAAAACATTAATAACCAGGCTATGCCAATCGTCATGCCCTTTCTCTTTTTCAAAAACTCCAATTCGTTCATTTCGTGCGTCTTTTGTCGTTTATTCCTTGTAGCATTGCAAAACTAAGTAAAACATTTATTGCGTTATAACGAGGAATGAAAAAAATCTATTCTTCTCCTCAACTCAAGTCCTTCTCCAAAGTGATGTAAGCCGTTGGCATCCACCACATGTTGACTCCAAAAGAGACAGACACTATCTTATGACCATTGGCCGTGGAGGCATTGAGAAAACGCTCGACTCTTTCCTTTAAATTATCGGTAGACCACATGGTGTACATTTTGTTTATTTCGTATTTTTTCATGATGTTTTATTTTTAATTCTTTACCGACTTCGAAACTCAATTATTACACTGAGTTCCATAAAGAAGGCACGAAGTTTCACTTTGGAATTGATGTTTAATTTTACAGCTCAAGTTTGTTTTCTACTACAGAAATTGTCTCCGTTTTAACTGTTGAATTTATGCTTTCTCCGGTCTTTACACTTGGTCTTTTTTGAGTGGCAAATTCTGGCTCCATTAGATCTATTGTTTCGGTTATACCGTCTGAGTAAATGCCTTGAGGCTTAATTTCGTTTTGCTCGCATGAAGCAAAAAATACAGTGGAAAATACTAATCCGGCGATGATGCTTAACTTTTTCATGTTGCTTGTTTTATGATTATTTTGTTTTTGGTACTACTTTTCTGATTTTGACAATGAATTATTACGCTTACCGTCTTTTATTGCTCAAGTTTGTTTTCTACTACTGAAATTGTCTCTGTCGAGCTAGGTACTATCGTGCTTTCTGCGTTTTTTAGAGCTGGTCTTTTTTGAGCGGCAAATTCTGGTTCTACGAAATCTGCTGGTTGTGCTGCGGTTGAATAGTTAACTTGAGGCACAACTTCGTTGCTCTCACATGAAGCAAAAAATACAGTTGTAAATACTAATCCGGCGATGATGCTTAACTTTTTCATGATGTTCTATTTTTTATTTTTTTAAAGTTTCAAAAGGCGTTTCCTTTTGTTTGATGATTCAAAACTATAGCCTAAAAACTGACTCCAAAAACACAAGTGACGAACTCGTACTACTTTGGGATGAACCCTCAAAATCATGTGAAAAGCCTATCATTCTTAAAATATTCGGTATCCAAAATCCCAATACATCGTCATAATTTTAGTTTTCTTTTACCAAACCACCATAAAACAGTAATTTTGCAGGAATGAAAAATAATTTCAAAGAAGAAATAAGCAGCAACCCCATTTTTACTTTGGTATCGGTGGCTTCTAAAAGCCTTGATATAGATAGCTATGTGGTGGGTGGATACGTTAGAGACCTGATTTTAAATAGACCCAACAAGGATATAGATTTTGTGTGTGTTGGTAGCGGTATAGAACTTGCGAGAAAAACGGCAGCCATTATTGACGTAGATTTGCCCGTTAATTATTTTAAGAATTTCGGCACGGCACAGTTTAATTTTGGCGAGTATGACATAGAATTTGTTGGTGCTAGAAAGGAATCTTACCGTTCAGATTCCAGAAAACCATTGGTAGAAAACGGTACTTTATCTGAGGATCAACATCGCCGCGATTTCACCATCAACGCCATGGGCATTTCGCTGAACCCCGAAAACTTCGGAGAACTGGTTGACCCTTTTGGTGGTGTGTCTGATATCGAAAACAAAATAATTAAGACGCCACTTGACCCCGAAACCACATTTTCGGATGACCCATTACGCATGATGCGGGCCATAAGATTTGCATCGCAACTGGGTTTTGACATAGAAGCCAACACGTTTATGGCCATCAAAGCCATGGCGAGCAGAATAGAAATCATTTCGCAGGAGAGAATAACAGATGAATTGAACAAAATAATTCTGTCCAAAACACCCTCTTATGGCTTTAAACTTTTGCAACAAACCGGCCTTCTTTCCCTCATTTTCCCAGAATTGGTCAATCTTATGGGTGTTGAAACCATGGACGGCAAAGGCCATAAAGACAATTTCTATCATACCTTGCAGGTTTTGGATAATCTGTCTGCCAATTCGGACGACCTTTGGGTACGTTGGGCGGCTATTTTGCATGATATAGCCAAGCCCGCCACCAAACGATTTCATCCTAAAAACGGCTGGTCGTTTCATGGTCACGAGGAACTTGGAGCCAGATGGGTGAAAGGAATTTTCCGCAAAATGAAACTGCCTTTGGACGAAAAAATGCGAAAAGTGGCCAACTTGGTGCGTCTGCATTTACGTCCGATAGCTTTAGCCAAAGAAGGCATAACCGATTCAGCAGTAAGGCGTTTATTGGTTGAAGCCGGTGAAGACATTGAGAATCTGATGTTACTTTGTAGAGCAGATATCACCTCAAAAGACCAAACAAGAGTCAGGAAATACCTCAAAAACTTCGACAAAGTAGAGGAGTTGCTAATAGAAATTGAAGAAAAAGACAAACTTCGCAGCTTCCAACCGGTTATGACCGGCGAAATCATCATGTCAGTCTTTGGATTACAACCTTCTAAAGAGGTAGGAATTTTGAAAAACGAAGTCAGAGAAGCCATCTTAGACTGTAAAATAGAAAACACCATGGAAGCCTCTTATCAATTACTGATAGAAATGGGAGAAAAAATGGGATTTATTCCACTCAAAAAATTAGAAGAACTTTAAGCTTTTTTCAAAATTTCGACCCCAATGGCACATTGGGTGCATCTTTTGTGTGAGCAAAAATAGTTAAACTGCTCAATCAAAGCTTGGGAATCAAACGCCGAAGAACATTTAAAACCTAAATTTTGCCAAATTTTGGTGATGAAATTCTGCTCAGGCTTAATGGTTTCCAATATTTTTATCGCCTTTTCAAAATAGCCGTAGTCGTCAGTTTTTTCAGAATAAAAAGCCAAAAGCTGCACTGAAGTATTTATCAAAAGGTTTTCGATAGAAGACTTACCGATTCCATGAAGCTCATTATCAGACTTCTTACCGATATCGTAATGCTGCTGCCAATATTCTGATGGTAGCACTTGCAGTGCTTTTTCTATACTTTCTTTGCTAGCATCTTCTACAAATAAAGAGAACAAACCTTGGGCTTGATTTAGAACTGCTGCCAACTGCGAAATCCTGACAGTAGGAAAATTCCCCAAACGAGTACGTAGAAACCGCCACTCACGTCTTTCCATTTTCTGCGATAACAAGCCATATTTCGTTGCCAAAAACTGATATTCTTTCGCCAAACTCACTGAATATTCGTCATTTGGTTCATCTAAAAAACCTGCTTGTCCAAACATCAAAGCCTCTATTTGTGATAAATTCCCGCGGTGTTTCTGTATTATTTTGTAGGGTAAAACCTCTGCTAATCGCAAGAAAGCTATAGAATTAAGTTTAAATCCCATGTTTCTAGCAAAGACTCTGTAGGCCAATTCTTCAAAATCTGCATTCGTTGATTCCAGAATCTCCTTCAAACCCTCAGACTTTTGTTGAAGTCTATGAGCCAAAGCTTTTTCTATCATCGATATTTTGGCTAAATCACTGACCTCCTTTAAATTATGCTGGCAAGGTATTTCGGTAGTGTTTTTTAGTAAATTTTCATATTTACGAAGGGTATCTTTGAATACCAAATCCTTTATCTCCAAGGTCGGAATAGTGGTATTGTCTGACCTAAAAACTTCTTCGTCATGGTCCCAAACCACATGTAGAATCACGTTTTCGTAAGCTGTATCTAACTGATGCTGATGTTTGTTCCAGTCCGAAGATTTGATGTGAATCTCCACTTTGCCAGCCCACTCCATCTGTCCAATACTAACACGAGCATTTTCAAAATCCGGCCCAGAATTGCTGTTTCTATAGCCAGGCTTTAGAACTGTTAATAATTGACCATCAGTCGTTTTAAGATTATTTTTGTCGAATTGTTGATACTGCCAAGTATAGTGGATAAAGTCTTCGTTTTTCATATTTTCAATATTTACCGTCAAGCCGCTTGGAGGCCATATTTATCGAATTTCATTCTATATTTCATAAATTGAAAATAAAACTATTTCAAATCCAATCCAAACATATCTCCATTTCGGCTTGAACTTTTTGTGTCTCTATTCTTGCTTTTTCAGCAAAATCTTCGCCAGACGATGCATAAATTATGGCTCTAGATGAGTTTACTAAAAGACCGCAAGTACTGTTCATGCCGTATTTGCTCACTTCTTCCAAACTACCGCCTTGTGCTCCCACTCCAGGTATGAGCAGAAAATGCTCAGGTACTATTTTCCTGATGCCCACCAAGCTTTCGGTCTGCGTGGCACCGACTACGTACATCATATTTTCATCATTTCCCCATTCCTGAGACTTTTCGAGCACTTTTTCAAACAATTTTTGCCCAGAACTAAGCTCCGAAAACTCGAAATCTTGACTACCAACGTTGGAAGTTAATGCCAATAAAATCACCCATTTGTTTTTAAACTCAAGAAAAGGCTGCACCGAATCAGCACCCATATAAGGAGCCACAGTAACAGAATCAAACGACATCCCAGACGAAGTTTCATCAAAAAAAGCCCTCGCATACAAACTGGAAGTATTGCCAATATCACCACGTTTAGCATCTGCTATGGAGAAACAATCTTTAGGAATATAATCTAAAGTCTTTCTTAGACTTTCCCAGCCACGAGGTCCGAGGGCTTCATAAAACGCAATATTCGGTTTGTAAGAAACACAAAACTCCGAGGTGGCATCGATAATCGCCTTGTTAAATTCGAAAATTGGGTCTTCTAAACCCAACAAATGCTCTGGTATTTTTTTGATATCGGTGTCTAAACCTACACACAAATAGGATTTCTTTATCTTAATCTGCTCAAAAAGCTCTGCTTTGGTCATCTAAAACTAAAATTTTAATAAAATAAACGCTTTATATTCTTTTATTCAAAAAATCATAAAATTCTATTTTTCACTAAACAATTGTCCCGAATCAAAACTTCGAGGTAATATTCACTTAACCAAGCAGTTGAAGCGTTTACAGAAAAAATATTATTCTGTAAAATGCATATCAGACAGTCAAAAAATTATATTTTAGACAAATAATCTTTAAATTTACGTCGAAATTATACTTAACATAAAAAATGGAGTTTAGGGAAACCAAAATTAAAGGATTGTTTGAAATTACACCGAGGGTTTTTCATGACGAGCGAGGATACTTTTTTGAGACTTTTAGTGAGAAACTATTCAAAGCACATGTAGCCGATGTGACATTTGTACAAGACAACCAATCTTTCTCTACCAAAGGTGTTCTCCGTGGACTACATTTGCAGAAGTCACCCTTTGCCCAAGGAAAGTTAGTTAGGGTTATTTCAGGAAAAGTTATAGATATTGCTGTAGATATTAGACCAGACTCCCCTACTTTTGGTCAATACGAGTCGTTTTTACTCACTGCCGAAAAACAAAACATGGTGTATGTTCCAGAAGGTTTTGCTCATGGATTTGCGACTTTGGAAGATGCCATCTTTGTATATAAATGCTCCAACTACTACGACAAAGCCTCTGAAGCAGGGATAATATACAACGACCCCGAGCTCAATATCAATTGGAGCATAGAAAATCCCATCGTTTCTGAAAAAGATTTAGAACTTCCTACACTTAAAGAACTTTTGTAAAGCAAAGGTTATCAAGCCTTTACTTTACAAATTATACCGTTCAATTAGATTCTTCCGAATACTGGGCTGTTGGCACTATTAATGCAAATAAAATGGTATTACAGAAGTGCTTTCATACTATTCCAAAAAATTTTGTGTTGATTTCAGCCAATTCTGATTTGTCTGGTTTGAACACCAATTATCTGAGTTTATACACATGCTACTACAGTCTTTAAGAGAAAACTGTAAGATTTTTTTACAAGGAAATCAACAAATTGTTGATGTAGATATGCATGCCCACGTATTACCATTTCATGACAATGGCCCAACCACCTTTGAGGAATCCGTAGAAATGTGTGAAATGTTAGTACAACTCGGATTCAGGAAATGCATAGCTACACCACATGTCATGCATGAATTCTACGACAACTCCGAGGAAAAAATCAAAGAAACTACACAGATATTGGTCAAAAAGTTGCACAAAGCGAACATTAATCTGGAAATTCGACCTGCAGCGGAATACTTTGTGGATCATAAATTTCTGGCCAAATTAAGGTCGAACAAACCACTTCTAACCCTTGACAATGACTATCATGTGTTGATAGAAACGACTTTCATGAATGAATTTGACTTTTTAAAACACGCCATTGAAAGACTACAAACATATGGATATCAACCAGTTCTAGCACATCCTGAAAAATTCAATTATCTATTTGAAGAAGATAAGAAGATATTGATTTTGAAGGAAATGGGAATTAAACTTCAAGCCAACATGAGTTCGTTCCTCAACTCCAACATCAAAAGCACCAAGGAGAATCTACAATATTTGATTGACCACAAACTCATCGACTTTATAGGGAGCAATATAAGTTCACTGGAGTCAGCTATTGACCTGATTGCACTAAAAGAAAATCCCAACTTCCAGAAAACACTGAAAGATGGGCTTCAAAATCAAAACTTAAGATTTTAGATAAATTCTCTTTGACGCACTGCCTCAAAAAGTATAATTCCAGTCGCCACAGATACATTCAAAGACTCTACTCGGCCTTTCAAAGGTATTTTAACCCTGGCATCAGCTTCCTGCAATAAATTTTCAGAGATACCGTCTTCTTCCGAGCCCATAATTATGACCGTAGGAATAGAATAATCGGCCTGATAGATAAAATCAGAGGACTTTTCGGTACAAGCCACAACCTGAAAACCTGAGTTTTTAAGATACTTTATGGCATTCCAAAGGTCGTTTTCACGGCAAACCGGCACAAAATTCAATGCACCAGAAGAAGTCTTCATGGCATCACCATTGATTTGAGCCGCACCTCTAGTTGGCACTACCACACCGTGCACTCCGCTACATTCTGCCGAACGACAAATGGCTCCGAAATTCCTGACGTCTGTTATCCTATCCAAAAGCAAAATCAAAGGCACTTCGCCAGACTCAAAAGCGGCCGTTACCACATTAGAAAGTACCGCAAAATTTACTGAAGAAACAAAAGCAATAGCTCCTTGGTGATTTTTCATGGTCACTCGGTTGAGCTTTTCCAAAGGAACTCTTTGAATAGGCACACCACGATGTTTGGCCAGAATTTCTATTTCCTCAAAATGCTTTAACTCTTTCTGAAGCAACAACTTATCTATTTCTTTATCAGACTTAAGCGTCTCCAATACCGACTGCATACCAAAAACAAAATCCTCTTTGTTGGGCCTGTTTACGGGTTTAAAAAATTTGCGAGGGGCTTCCCCATCCCGACTTACTCCACTACGTTTCCTGTTCTCCATGCTTCAACAAAAGGGTACCAAAACGAACTATACTCAGGGTACCTTACCAACTCAAAATTTTGGTCGGTAAAGGCATTCGTTTTTCTATAAAATGTAAAAATAATTTCTGAATTGTTTGAGTTTTGGGCATATAACCAAACCTCTCTTTGCCGATTTCGCTGCACTCTAGATGGCGGTCCCATGATCACGAAAACCATACCTTTGTCGGTTTTCCAGCCTTCTTTATAGGTCGAAAAAAGCTTATTAGCCTCCGCAACACGTTTGTAATAGGTTTTGACCAACTGTTTGGCCAGTGCCTGATTTCCTTTCGCTACATTCAAAAAATACAAATCCAACGCCTCCTTAGCGTTTTCATTGTTTTTGAGTTCTTCTATCTCCTTCGGTGTACTCATATACACCAGGGGTTCTTTCAAACTTTGGGCTTCTGTATCTCTCGGAAAACGATCTCCCACCACCAAAAACCCATATCCATCTTGATGATTGTCAGGATTTTGCGTGAGAACATACACGCCTTTTTGTTTTAGAGAAACGGGTTCTCCAGGCACTATTTCAATTACTTCCTCAGACGCAAACTCACTCATGGGATCCCTTTTGCTGGCCGACATAGGCGACAAAGCTGGCAAGCTGAGATTAGAATATCTTTTGAGAAACAATTTCTCCTGACTTGAATTGATGGGTTTTACCACAAATTCCTCCCCTTCGTAAACGTAAGGAATGAACTTCGGAAAAGTATCGTCCTTTTTGTCATAAACCAAAAATCTTGTATCTACTTTTTTGGCATAAAAATCAATCGGCAAATCAAATGTATATTTTGTGGCGGCCTCTATATCAATAAAGTCCAAAACCATCACAGCTGATTCGACGGTTTTAAGCCTCGGAACATCTAAAGTTAATTGATAATTTTTGCCCACTTTCTTAAAAACCTCGTCAGAAAACTCCAATTTACCTGATTTGAGCTTTTCTTTGGTACCATATTCTGGCAAAATAGACCACTGAATTCTGAAAACCTTGTTTAGCTTTTCGAAAGTAATATCGTCGGCCACATTGGCGAGTTCTACCACCATAAACACTCTGGCATTGGTAGAATCCACAAAATTATACTTGCCATTGATAGACGAAACCACCGGCTTAGATTCTCTGGCCTTGGCTCTATCTAAAACCGCCGATTCTTTGGAAACAGGCTTTTTTTGTTGAACTTTGCAAGCAATCGAAGTAAGAAGAATAAAGAGAAAATATAAGGAAAATCTCATCTAAAAACTAAGGTTTATAAGACATTAACGCAAGCTGGGCATCAAATGTTGATGCAATATACTAAATTTTATGAAAGATATAGAAAACCGTGAGGATGTGGTGAAGCTGGTGGACACATTTTATGACAACGTGCTGAAAGACGAAAAACTAGCACCCGTTTTTGGCCCATCGGCTGAGCATTGGGAGCACCATATAGTGCGGGTGTATAATTTTTGGGAAAACTGGCTCTTCCAAACTGGCTCCTACACGGGCGGTATGATGTGGGTACACATGGAACGTCACGCCACCCATCCACTCACCACCGAGCTTTTTGAGCGTTGGTTGGCCTACTGGATCACCTGTACCGACACCCTCTTTACCGGCAAAAACGCCGACTTCGTAAAATCAAAAGCCCTAGAAATTGGTCAGATTTTGAATGCAAAGTTGAATGGGAATGGGTGAGGAAAATTTAAACCAAGTCGAGAGAATTGAGATTAATCAGTCAATATTTGATTCAATCATTAATAGAAAGGACATTCGGTATTTCAAAAATGAATCATCAAAATTCGATTTTAGAAATACCCTTTTTATCGAAAAAATTAGAATTGAGACAGGCTCAAGTTTATTCTCAATTTCGTTTGGTGAGAATACGGTTTTTCAAGATGATTTAATTATTGCCTCTGAATTGGTTAGTGGTTTAGAGATAAGCGATAATTGTTTGATAAATGGGAACCTAAGAATTCTAGGATGTAGAGAAAATTTTCAATTTGTTATTCTAAATGGTTTCTTGAAGAAAAATTTTGAAATAACGAACATTCAAACTTGGGGATTATTAATTCAAAAATTTGAAATTATTGGTGATTTTACTATTCAAAATAGCACTTTCAATAATATTAAAATTCCAAACATTTCGGTGGGAGGAATTATGAGAATAAAAAACACGACTGCCCAGAAAATTTCAATTGGAACTGGGTTAAATAAAACAAAAGTTAATAGATTGCTACTTGAAGACGTAACAAATCTTGAAATTGGCGGCACACTTTCTGATCTTTCTATAAATGAAATTGAGTTTAATTCAAATTCTGATAGAAATTTAATTATGAATTTTAAAAATATTCAAATACAAAAACTTAAATTTCTTAACTTCCTAAATAATGGAATTATAAATTTCGAAAACATTCGAGGCTTAAATTCAAGTGAATACCTTTCACTTTCAATAGTTAGTTCTGATTTAGGCAATATTAATTTTGCAGATTGTAACTTTTCGAATTTCAGATTTCTTGTAATTGCCTCAAAATTTCAAAATATGTTTCTGACTGGAAGTGAATTTTGCAAACCAGAACAGATTGATACAATTAATGAGCTTAGTTATTACAATAACTCTATATCAACCCTTTCTCAGTTTAAGCAAATGTATGAAAGGAATGGAGATATTTTTAGTTCTTCAACCTTCCTTCAAAAAGAACTTGAACTTAGAGAAATTAAATTAAATCCGAATGATTTCAAAGAAAAGAAAGACATATACAGCCAACTAAAGAAAATGTACGAACAGAGAGGAGATAGTGTCAAATCTTTAGAATATCAAGCAAAAGAATTAGATATTTATAGAAAAAGTATAAGTTGGGGAAGTCATTTTTTCGAAAAATTTAATTTAAGTATTAATAGGTTTACTAACAATTATGGTACTAACTGGGCCTTAGCTTTGTTGGTTACAATCCTAATCAATTCAGTATTTTTCACTTGGTATTGTATTTTATTGGGTTTTACTTTTGATATACAGGGTAAATATTTTTGGGAATTATTTTCATATTCTTTTGAATTTTTAAATCCACTTAGAAAAGCTGATTTTATCCCAAATATGAAAGTTAGCCCAGGTGCAAGAATAGTTGACTATTCAGCCCGAATACTTGTAACACTTTGCGTATACCAACTCATCCAAGCTTTTAGAAAATATGGTAAAAAATAATCTCTCATGATAACAGCGGAAGAGAACTTTAGTGGAGCAGGTTAAGAATTTTCAAAACAAAATCTGTGAAAATCTTTAAAATCCGTGTCATCCGTGTTCCAAAAAACAACGAAAAATAAAATAACCTCATCATGATAACAGCAGAAGAAAAACCGTTCTTGAGTCTTTTTGAAAACTTTAGCCAGGTGGGTAAAGTAATGTGGATAGGCCTCAGACCAGCCTCTCGAAAAGCCATCAAGGAAGTTTCAGAAGTAAACGTAACCGAAACTGGCCTAGAAGGCGACAGAGCCACCAAAAATAGCCCAACAAACAAAAGGCAAGTCACGCTTATTCAACACGAACATTTGGCGGCAGCGGCTTCTTTTTTGGGCAAAGAAAACATTGACCCCAATCTTACCCGAAGAAATATTGTGGTAAAAGGCATCAATCTGAACGCATTAAAAGGCCGAAAGTTTAGCATCGGCTCTGCCGTATTAGAAATGACGGGTTTCTGTTTTCCGTGCAGCAGAATGGAAGAAAACTTAGGCATGGGAGGTTTTAATGCCATGCGAGGCCACGGTGGCATCACTTGCAGAGTTATAGAAACCGGAAAAATCAAGATAGGCGATAAAATAAAAGTCAAAGAAAATGAAGCTTGAGAATAAAAAGCAAAAAGTAGCCTCCATGAGTCATTTTGCAAAAAGGATGGGCAAATATGGCTTTTTCGCCATTATACTAATTTCTTTTTCAATGGGAATAGGCACCCTAGGCTATCATTATTTCGACCATATTTCATGGCTCGACAGCTTCTACATGGCCTCTATGATACTTACCGGTATGGGTCCAGTATCAGACATGACCAACGATGCCGCCAAATGGTTTTCATCTTTCTACGCTTTATATAGTGGTGTGGCATTTTTAAGTATCACAGCCGTATTTTTTGCCCCAATAATTCACAGACTCTTGCACATCTTGCATGTAGAAGATGAAGAAAAAGATTGAATTATGGCTAAATATCTTAAAATTCTATTTTCAAATCTTCTTTACTAAGCAATCAAACTTTGTGTCTTTTGTGGATTCTTTGTGACTTTTGTGTAATAGTTTGTTATCAAATTAAACTTGTTATTTATGAGTCATTCATATAAAACAAATGACTGTCAATTGAAGTTAGAAGCAAAAAGATAAATTATTTGGACCCAGAAATTCAAGACAGAATCATACAAATGGCATGGGAAGACCGCACGCCTTTCGAAGCCATCGAGGAACAGTTTGGGCTGAAAGAAAAAGACGTGATTGCTTTTATGCGAACACACATGAAGCGTAAAAGCTTCGAAATGTGGCGTAAACGTATGAAAGGTCGCACTACCAAACACCTAAAACTCAGAGAAACTGAGACGACCAGATTTAAATGCACGCTCCAAAGAAGTATTACGCACAACAAAATCTCAAAACGCTGACATGGTTAAAAAAAATGGGGAACATGTCCCCCACCAATCGATTTTATTCAAAGTTTAGGTTAATCCACAATCTCAGAAACTATAATCTTACTACTATAAAACATTCAATACGTTGAAATTCCAAAAGTCGTTGCAACTACTTTCAGGACACGACTCAAGCATATTTTCTCAAAACCTTCAAAAAAGTTTTATACGTCACATTTTCTTAGTCAATTCGTAATTTTAGCTACATTTGCGGCTTTATTTTTAACAAATCAAAAAGCATGATTTCTGTAGATAGCGTAGCGGTAGAATTTAGTGGTACAACTCTTTTTTCGGATATAACATTTAATATCAATGAGAAAGATAGAATAGCCCTTATGGGCAAAAACGGAGCAGGGAAATCGACTCTTTTGAAGATTATTGCGGGTGTCGACAAACCTACCCGAGGCAAAATATCTGCCCCTGGCGATGCCGTTATTGCTTATCTACCACAGCATTTGCTAACGGAGGACAACTCCACTGTTTTTGAAGAAACAGCCAAGGCTTTTGATACTATTTTAAAAATGAAAGCCGAAATAGACGAGCTCAACCACCAACTCGAAACCAGAACAGATTATGAATCAGACGCTTACATGGATATTATCACGCAAGTGTCTGACCTGAGCGAAAAATACTACTCTTTAGAAGAAATAAACTACGATGCCGAAATAGAAAAAATATTAAAAGGCCTAGGCTTTGAAAGAGAAGATTTCACAAGACCGACCAGCGAATTTAGCGGTGGCTGGAGAATGCGAATAGAATTGGCCAAAATCCTGCTTAAAAATCCAGATTTGATACTTTTGGATGAGCCCACCAACCACCTTGATATTGAGTCGGTGCAATGGCTAGAGGAGTTTCTAATCAATAGTTCCAAGGCCGTAATCGTGATTTCGCATGACAGGGCGTTTGTGGACAACATCACTAACCGTACGATAGAGGTAACTATGGGCCGCATCTATGACTACAAAGTGAACTATACCCACTATCTGCAACTCCGAAAAGAACGTATGGAGCAGCAACAGAAGCAGTTCAATGACCAAGCCAAGATGATTGCCGAAACGCAAGAGTTCATCGATAGGTTTAAGGGTACTTACTCGAAAACACTTCAAGTGCAGTCTAGGGTGAAAATGCTGGAAAAAGTAGAAATAGTGGAAGTGGACGAAGTGGATAACTCAGCCATAAGTATAAAATTCCCTGCCGCACCAAGATCGGGCAACTATCCGGTTATAGCCGACCAAGTAAGTAAAAGCTATGGAGACCATTTGGTTTTTAAGGATGCCAGCATTACCATTGAACGTGGCCAGAAAGTGGCTTTTGTAGGAAAAAACGGTGAGGGAAAATCTACCATGGTGAAAGCCATCATGGGCGAAATAGACTTTGAAGGTGACCTAAAAGTAGGCCACAATGGCTTTATCGGCTATTTTGCACAAAATCAAGCATCACTTTTAGATGAGGAATTATCGATTTTTGACACAGTAGAACAAATTGCCGTTGGAGATATCCGTACCAAAATCAAAGACCTTTTGGGTGCGTTTTTATTCCGAGGTGACGATTTGAACAAAAAAGTAAAAATGCTTTCTGGAGGCGAAAAAACCAGATTGGCCATGATCAAACTCTTGCTCCAACCTGTCAATCTTTTGATATTAGATGAGCCTACCAACCACTTAGATTTACGAACAAAAGATATTCTAAAAGAAGCTTTGAAAGCCTTTGAAGGAACCATCATTCTAATTTCTCACGACAGAGATTTTTTAGACGGCTTGGCAGAGAAAGTTTTTGAATTTGGCAACAAACGCGTCAGAGAGCACTTTGAGGATATCAATGGCTTCTTGAAAAACAAGAAATTGGAGAACCTTCGAGAAATTGAAAGGAAGAATTAATTCAGAATGTAACATACGTCACCTTTTCATTATTTGTTTACCCTGAACTTTGTATCAGAAATTAAAACAAATAAAAATATGAACTTAGAAGAATTAATCAAAAACAACGAAGGAACAATTGTGGACGTAAGAACTCCGGGTGAATTTATGGGCGGAAAAGTGGCAGGATCTATAAACATTCCTTTGAACGAAATACCATCAAAATTGGCTGAAATAAAAGCACTAAAAATGCCCTTGATTCTTTGTTGTGCCTCTGGTGGACGCAGCGGACAAGCAACTGCCTACCTAAAAGCCCAAGGAATTGACTGTCACAACGGCGGTTCATGGCTCGATGTGAATTTTTATCAAGCCCAAACAGTGTGTTAAAATTTAGATAAATAGCTTTATCATGACAAGATGCTCTAATTTTAGGGCATTTTGTTTTTACAGTATATTCATGAAAGAATTTTGGAACGAGAGATAAGCCGAGACCGAATACGTCTACGGAGAAAAACCCAATGATTTTTAAAAAGAACAACTGCTTCAACTTCCAGAAGGAAAAATACTCTTTCCTTGCTAGGGTGAAGGCAGAAATGCCGTTTTTGCTGCATTGAATCATTGGGACACTTTCGCTTGCGATTTTAGTGATTCAGGCAAAAAGAAAGCTGAAGCCTTGGCATCCAAAAACGGGGTGCATTTTCAATATGATATTTGTGATGTATTGGAATATCAAGCATCAGCATAAAGTTTTGATACCATTGCCCTGATATTCGCTCATTTTCCAGAAAAAATCCGCAGGAAAGTTCATTTCAAACTTTTGGATATATTAAAACCCGAAGGTGTAATAATAATTGAGGGTTTCAACAACAATCATCTGGGCAAACCTTCTGGTGGACTAAAATTATTAGAAATGCTTTTTGATGAAAATATGCTTCGGGAAGATTTCGAAAAATGCGAAATAGAAGCCTTAGAAGATAAAAATGTATTATTGTCAGAAGGTCAATATCACCAAGGTGAAGCGGAGATTATTCGAGGAATATTTAAAAAGAAATTTTAATAATATTCACAATTTAGGGAACACTTTGGCGTTGGGTTTTTGTTATAAATTCATCAAAAAATTCTAATAAAATGGTAGCCAAACAATCAATTTCGTTAGATTTAAACAATCACATTGACGTGGTTGAAAATATCTCCAGAGAGGATTTTCAGAAATACTACATGATTCCTCAGCGTCCAGTTATAATCAAACATTTGTACGGAAAAGATGCCAAAGTTTATGATTGGACCTTCGATTATTTCTCGAAAGAATTAGGTCATATTGATGTAGGTGTTTTTGATGACGAATCGGAGGAAAGAAAGGATGATAGATCCTATAAAAAAGCACCAAAAACGATGAAATTTGGTGATTATTTGGAACTCATTCAGGAAAAGCCCACCACCAAAAGGCTGTTTCTTTTCAATGTTTTTAAGCATAAGAAAGAACTTCATGAGCATTTCAAATTCCCAAACATTGCAGACAAAGTCCTGACTTTCTTGCCTTTAGCATTTTTTGGCGGTCAAGGAGCTATTACCCGAATCCATAGAGACATGGACAATAGCTGTGTTTTCCTAACGGAACTAGCTGGATACAAAAGAGTTGTCCTTTTTGACCCGAAATATTCTCAAAAATTGTATCAATATCCGTTTTCAACACATACTTCCATTGATGTAAACAACCCTGATTTTGAAAAATACCCGGCTTTGAGAGAAGTAAAAGGCATAGATTGTACCATTGGGCCAGGAGATACTATTTTTATGCCTGCTGGTTGGTGGCACCATATTGAGTACAATACAGCAGGATTGGGCTTTGCAATACGCTCCCTAAGTCCTCATATAGGTGATAGATTATTAGGTTTTTGGCAAGTCGGAATCATGACTCATCTAGATGAATTCCTGAATAAATTTTTAGGAGAAAAATGGTTTGCTTGGAAAACCAGAAATGCTAAAAAGCGAGCTGAGGGAGGGTTGTAATTTTAATGGAACACAGATTAACACAGATGGGACACGGATTTTTCATTTTAAAGTAGAAACAGCAGATTAATCACTTTGGACTCGAAGTCTGTAGTTTAGTTTCGGACTGAAAGTCCGTCTTCATTCGTATAATTGAATTGCCACGAATGTACAAATAAAAAAATCATTCGAAAATATTCGTGCATTTGTGGCAAAACGTTTTTAGAAGCTAAAGCGAAACGCAATAAAGTGTATAGTTTTAAAATCTTTGAGACCAATAAATCCGTCCGGGCAGCCGATGCGGTCTCATCCCCTAGATCCGTGTTACAAAAAACTCAAATCTCCTTCTCCCAATCCACAATCGCATTGGTCATAGCCTCAAATTCTATCAAGAAACCATCGTGCCCGTAGGTAGAATCAATTTCTACATATTTGGCCTTTGGAATAAACTGGGCGATTCTCTCTTGCTCAACAGGTGGGAATAAAATATCAGAAGTAATACCGATCACCAAAGTTTTGGCCAAAACGGTTTCTAAGGCTTTTTGCACTCCCCCTCTATTTCTACCCACATCGTGTGAGTCAAACATTTTAGAAAGTGTCCAGTAAGAATAGGCGTTGAATCGCTTCAAAAGCTTCTCACCCTGATAATTTTGGTAAGTATTGGCTCTAAAAAAATCTACCTGACCGGCATCCCTTGATTGGGTGCGGTTATAAGTTTCGTAGTTTCTATATGAAAGCAATGCAATCGCCCGAGCGACTTTCATCCCCTCCATACCAGCTTCAGGCGTGCTGGATTCCCATGTAGGATCATTGGCTATCGCCATTCTTTGGCTTTCGTTGAAGGCAATTCCCCAAGGAGAATGTATGGCATTAGTAGAAAAAAGTATTTGTTTTTGAATAACCTCGGGTTCTATTAAAGACCATTCTACGGCTTGCTGACCTCCCAACGAACCACCCAATAAATAGGCTATTGAATTTATTTCTAAATGTTTACGAAGTAATATCAAGGAATTCACTACATCACGAATGCTCACAAATGGAAAGTCATGAAAATATTGCTGTCCAGTAAGCGGGTTGGTGCTCAAAGCATTGGTAGAACCATAATGTGACCCCAAAACATTGACACAAATCACAAAATAGTCTTTCGGATTAAATAATCGTTTCTCCCCTATCAGTCCACTCCACCAGTCTGACGGATTGGCATTACCTGTAAATGCGTGACAAACCCAAACCACGTTTGACTTATCGGCATTTAATTCTCCATAAGTGGTGTAGGCAAGTTCTAATTCCGGCAACCATTCTCCGCTTTCTAAATGAAAAGGAGCCTCAAACTTAAACAAATGATTTTTGACCATTTTTAGCAAAAATTCAATACAAATATTATGAAATGAATCCCCAATTAATGGGGATTCTACTTAAATTCAGCAATTAAGAGCAGCGGTAATATCGCCCTTGATATCTTCAATATGCTCAATTCCGAGTGATATTCTTAATAAATTCGGGTCAACACCTGCGGTCAATTGTTCAGCTTCTGACAATTGCGAATGCGTGGTAGATGCTGGATGTATGATTAAGGTTTTGGCATCGCCCACATTGGCCAAGTGTGAAATAAGTTTCAGGCTATTCACGAATTTCTCCGCTCTGTCTCTTCCGCCCTTAAGTTTGAATGACAAAACACCACCGAAACCTCTCGTAAGATATTTTTTGGCCAACTCATGCGAAGAATGACTTTCCAATCCAGGATAAGTTACAGACTCCACTTCTTCATGTGCATCTAGCCATTTTGCCAATGCCAAAGCGTTTTCACAAGTTCTTTCCACTCTCAAAGTCAGGGTTTCTAGCCCTTGCAGAAGCAAAAATGAATTAAATGGCGACTGTGAAGGACCCCAGTCTCTAAGGCCTTCTACCCTACAACGGATGATAAACTGAATATTTCCGAATGGTCCACCTATGCCAAAAACGTCATTCAGCACCAAACCTCCATAGCTTGGCGATGGAGCGGTAAATTGTGGATATTTGCCATTTCCCCAGTTGAATGTACCGCCGTCAACTATTACTCCGCCCATGGTTGTTCCATGCCCGCCAATCCATTTGGTGGCCGACTCTACTATAACGTGGGCTCCGTGCTTAAGTGGCTGACAAATAGCACCACCTGCCCCAAAAGTATTATCTACAAATAGTGGTAGATCGTATTTCTTAGCCAAAGCCACAAAACCTTCAAAATCAGGAATATTCAGACCCGGATTTCCGATGGTTTCTACATATAGCAACTTGGTTTTTTCGTCTATTAGGGCTTCAAAACTTGCCAAATCATTACCTTTGGCAAATCTTGCCTCCACACCGATGTTCTTGAAAGAATTCTTGAACTGGTTGAAAGTACCGCCATATAAAAACGAACTGGTCACGAAGTTATCACCAACAGTAGTTACATTGTTAATGGCAATAAACTGTGCCGCATGGCCGGAACTGATGGCCAAAGCCGCTACTCCACCTTCCAAAGCAGCCAAGCGTTTCTCAAAAACATCGTTGGTAGGGTTCATGATTCGGGTGTAGATATTCCCAAATTCTTTCAAAGCAAAAAGGTTGGCTCCATGTTCAGAGTTTTTGAACTGGTAGGCCGTAGTTTGGTAAATCGGCACCGCTCTTGATTGCGTAGTAGGGTCAATCTCTTGTCCTGCATGTAGCTGCAGCGTTTCAAATCTTAAATCAGACATGTTTGTAAAAAATTAAAAAAGTTTAACAAAGCATTGCTCGAAAGCAATTCCAGCTCCGATTTTCGGAGATAGCGTAAAACCAACAGGAATTTGAAAAATCGCTTGATTGGTTTATAAGTCCTAAAGGCCACTTTGAGCCGCTTAGGTAGGTATTGGCACCTTTTCGATGGGTATCGGCAGGTTGCCCGAGTTTCATAGAGCCTATTCTCTCCGCTCGTCTTTATAAATCAATCATTCAGCTACTGTATCAGTGAAGAATGAATTGATGATGCAAAACTATGAAAGATTTTTAAATAACAAAAAAGTTTTTTTGTGTGTTTCTCAGAATAAGGCTTTGGAACTTTTTCAAGACTGTTTTCGTATTTATCCGTAACCAAACGATTTCTGAATGTTCGACATATTCAAAAGAAAATCAAAAAACACAGCATTTACCTTTACTCATCACCGTACACTTTCCGAAATTCAAGAAAGTTGGGACTCACTTTTACCAACCTATCACCACCTTTTGAGCCAAAACCTTCATTTTCTTGAGCGAAACACGAGCATTCAGGGAAATTATATAAAGGTTTTCAAAAATGGCATTTTCTCGGGAAATATATATTTGCAAAAAGTAAACGTACCCATCAATAACATTGGTTACTCGCTCAAGAATTTTCAAAGATTAGAATGTGTCATAAAGTCTATTACTCATGTAAGTTGCGGTCTGGACTTCCTAGTCTGCGGCAACATTTTCAGACCAAACCAAGAAGGTTATTTTTTCAACAATGGATTGACCAAGGAAACGGTCTTTGAAGAATTCATAAGTTACATAGAGGATTTAGAAAAAGAGATTGGTTTTGCGGGCATCCTTATCAAAGAATGTAACTCTCCATTGGCCAGTGAAGGCAAATTCACCCCAATAAAACAGGACGTATCGATGGAGATGACCCTTAATTCTGATTGGTTGACTATTGGCGATTATGTGGAGGATTTGGACAAAAAATACAGAAAACGTTTCCAGAAAATACAAGAATCAGGAGCTGAATTAGAGAAAAGAGAGTTAAGCTCAAATGAACTTTTGGATTCCCGGAAGCAAATGTTTGAGCTTTATAATCAAGTATATAGCACGCAGGATTTCAAACTTACAACCATTAACGAAGCCTATTTTATAAATCTCAAAGAAGTTTTGGGTGAAAGACTCAAGATTTATGGCTTTTTCAAAAATGAAGAGCTTTTGGCCTTTACCACACACATTTATAATGAATATCAGCAGATGGAAATTCATTATATCGGCCTAAACTATGAATGCAACAAGAAGTACAATTTATACTTCAACATTCTTCAATTTGGTTTAGAAAAGGCCATTATGGATAGACAAAAATCTTTGGAATTGGGCAGAACGGCTCATGTAGCCAAGGCCAGTTTGGGAGCTAAACCTACCCCAAATTATAATTATGTTTACTTCAAAAAGCACATTTATAGTTGGAGTTTTCAGCTATTCCTGAGAAAAATGTACAGAGATATAGAGTCTGAATGGCAAACCCGTAGCCCGTTTGCGGCTGGGGTAGAGGTGTAAGTTTCAGTCTTCAATTATATTTGCTTTTTCAATCATTTGTTTAGCAATATCACAATTGGGTACTGTAGTTTCTTCCATTTGAGCATCTGAACTCATAGCGAAATAGTTATTTTTCAAAACTTTGTATTTGGCTTTTTCAAATAATAAGTTATTATCACCAAGAACCAGCTCTTTAAGCGTTTTTTGACTTTCAGCATCTAAATTCTGACCAGCCTTCTTATAATAAAACAAGGAATAACTCTTTTCTTTCAAATCAAGTGAGCAGTTTTCAATATTCTCAATATTAATTTTTGTAAAAAGCAATTTATTATTGGCTCGATATCCGAAAAGATACTTTAAAGCAAGATCACGATGTATTTTACCTTGTTTCACCGACTCCACCAAACTGGAATCAAATAATTTCCTCCTACTATCTGGAATAATTGAAAAAGGATTTATATCCCTAGAATATGCCCCATTTAGCTTAAAATCCATCCGCATTCTATATTTCTCGATTGTCCATCCAAAATAATTTCTCAGAAAATCTCTATCATCAACAAACATGTTATCTTCGCTCACAAAGCCGTCAGAAATTACATAATCGACTAGTGTATTTTGAGCCTTTGTAAAAAGCTCATTACTAGTAGCTCTGTTCATTAAATTATTGAATTCATTTTCCTCTTTTGGTATGACGATTTTAGTTTTATTTATTTCATAATCCCTTGACTTTATTTGTCTTTCTCTACCATTTTCGTCTAAAGTAAAGACAACTGTATTTCCTTTGAGAGCTTCGTAAGTAGTATCAAAAATCTTAATTTTCTCAGTTAGATCATTTGATACACGCTCTTGCTGCATGCTTTGAATTTGCTCATAAAGAAACTTAAAACTATTCCATTGACTTTTTATATTGTCCAGTAAAAACACCTCCTTCTTCTCCAAAACCTCAGCCGAAATTCCTTTCTTAGCCAATTTCATGAGCAAAGGTTTTGCACCTTCGAAGTCATTCAGAAGAAATTTACAAGCCACGGCATTAAAAATATCTCTGGCCAAAGGCGTTTTTACTGCCGAAAAAGCAGTTTGATATTCTGAAAAAGCAGTTTGATAATCATCCTTCGTAATGGCCATTTCAGCCCGATTAATGGCTGGATAATAATCTTTTCTAAAGTCTACTTGGGCGAAAAGTGGAGAGGTTAAAAGTATGGTGAGGAGAATAAAGAGATATTTCATAGGGTTTAGTCTTGGATTATGGTGGCACCGGCTAACATTTTTTGTGCAACTTCGCAGTTGGGTACTACTGATGATTCCACTGAAGACCGAGTATTGAGTATAAAATATTTGTTTTTATCTATTCCAAATACCTCTTTTTTGAATCTATCATCCAAACTCTCCAGACCGTATTTATCTTTAATCTTCTTGTATTCTTTTTGTTCATCTGAGGTCAAAACGTTCTTTTTCAAGAACCTAATATTCTCGATATCATCAAATTCTTTTCCGCATTCGGAGCTATTTTCTATAGTGAGTGTAAATGATGTTACCTTTATCTTTTCTGGAATTTCTCTTTCAGACGATTGAGAAATAGCCACTTGAGGACTCAAAAATCCCTGATAAACAGCCTCTTGAAGTTTTTCGTCAAAATATCTCTGTTCTGACTCGTTCATAAATTCCGTCACACCTTCATCCCTGCGACCTCTTCTGTCTCTGTTGAATTTAAAAAAACTTAGAAACGAAAACAAATCATGGTCGTGTGTATGAAAAGTTTCTAACTGGCTGTTTCCTTCGTTTAAAGCCATTGGATTATCCATAATTAGTAACAAAATTTCTTTGGCCTCGTTATAAATTTCATCCTTAGTAGCTTGAGATTCCTTGGTTTCTACTTCCACTTCTTCCATGGTGTATTTCAATATCTTGGCTCTTTGCTCTGGTGTGGTTTCATTCGAATAATAAGCATTAAAATCTTTCCGTTTAATGGCATGCGTAGGAGGGTTTGCCCCGTTAGGCAAGTTGACAAAACTCTCAGCACCAAACTCAAAAATCATATTTCTGAGAATTTCAAGGTTAGAAAAGTGATATTTGAGGAAATCATTCAGTTCTTTGGGCTCAAAAAACTGCTCATAACTGGCTTTAAAATTTTTCCAGCCTTCTGTGTTATATCCGACCTCGAAAATCTCTCTTTGTTCGAGAGTCTCGGGCTTAACGCCACGTTGAGCCATTTTAAAAAGATACAATTTGGCACCTTCGAAGTCATTTTGGTATAATTTACAGACCGTGGCGTTGTACAGGTCACGCAAAAGAGGTGTTTTGGTAAGACTGAATGCCGAAAAATAAGCCTGACTAGCCTCCACATATTCCTCTTTTACAAGATGAAGTTCGGCTTTGTTGATAAGCGGAAAATAGGTTTTACGAAAATCTTGTTGAGCAGATAATCCAGTTGAAATGAATATAAAAAGTAGGGTAAAGATGTTTCGCATATAGTTTTTTAAGTAAACCATAACGCAATATAAAAACGCACTAATGTCTTCAACGAAAATTAATAAATCATTAACATTTTTTTTATCGACTTACTTCCAATAATTTTATGAAAAATCTCAAAATAATGATAGAAAATAGCCAGCTAATTACCAATTTCTACAAGGCTTTCAAGGCCAAAGATTACAAAACCATGCAAGAAAGTTACAGGTCTGATGCTATTTTCAACGATGAAGTGTTCACCAACCTTAACGGTACTGAAGCTGGCCAAATGTGGGAAATGCTCATCAAAAACGGTAAGGATTTAGAATTGAAGTTCGAGATTCTGGGCAGCGATGATGACTATGTAAACGCCAGATGGATAGCCAAATACACTTTTTCAAAAACTGGCAGATTAGTAATAAATGACATACAAGCTTTTTTCAAAATAGAAGATGGAAAAATAAGCCAACACACTGACAGTTTTGATTTTTACAAATGGGCAAGGCAAGCTTTTGGGCTGACTGGGCTTCTGTTAGGCTGGACAACCTTTTTCAAATCCAAAGTTCAGAAAACGGCAATGGGGAGTTTGGAGAAATTCATTAAAGGGAAATAGTCGAATTATTTCATCAAAACAAACATCAATTTGTCACCTTCTTCAGCCGACTTGAACTCTGCCGTAACAAACTGACTATCAATTAGTTTATCAGGTGTTACAAAAATTCGTTCACATTTGGCAAGTTTCTCAACGAATTCGTCAAGTTTAGCATTTTCTGAGCCGTCTTTGGTCAAATAGGCCAGCTCTACTTTATAATTAAAGCCTTTCACCAACCCTGAGGTGACTTTCTGAATGTCATATTGACCAGAAAAGGCTGTTTTCTTATAAAAACCTTTGAAATCTCCAGTCTTGAAATCGATTTCTAATTCAATTTTTGACTTTCCCCATTGCTTTTTTAGTTCGGCCAAATCTTCCGAACTGGTATTTAAAAGCCTATATTTTTCAGTCGGCATGGTTATAACTGGGTGATTTTTCTTTTGACAAGAAGACAAAAAAGCTAAGAAAAAGAGTGCATAAATTACGTTTTTCATTCGCAGGGATTTAAAAGAAGAAAATCGTCCTTCTGAACAAATGTATACATTTTCTCGAAATCTCGCATGGCATTGATGAACGCAATTTTCTGAAAGTCCTTAATGTCTTCTTTAACTATACTTTTCTCCGTAATAATTCCCGATTCTAACAAGAATTTCCGCTTTACACCAGCTAACAAACAACTTTTAGGAGTAAACCAGGTTTTTCCATCAAAAAAAGTCAGATTACTGTAAGTAGCATCCGTGAGGACGCCATTTTTTAGAAATATTATATCATCAAAATCAGCATCGGAACTGAAATCTTCCGTAAGATTTTTCCTATCTAAAAACTTAAAATCATATTGAATATCAGGCTTTTCCAAAAGGCGAATATTTCGGTGTTCCTTGATGGTATAATCGTCAAAAACAACACTTTCCAAGTATTTAGAATACACCACTTTAACTTTATACAAACCCTCCTTTTTTTCACAAGGAATCATCAACTCCTTCTCTAAGTCTATATCCTTTAAGTTTTCAAAAAAAGCTTTTCGGGTGCGATTCAGCCTTTCAGAATGCAAATCAAGCAAATATAGTTTACCGTCCAGCAACTTTATACTTTCAAAAAATTGGTACATATATTTTTTGATTTAGTTCTTCGTATTCTTTTCTGGCATCACTCCTACTCGTAAGCCCTCCACCGCTTTTGTAGACCAATCCGTCCATACTTTTTTCAATAAAACGAATCATCACCGCTGATGTCAATATTTCACCATCAAACAAACCAAAAACACCCGTGTAATACTTCCTTTGGTCATCTTGGTGCAAATCTCTCTCTGCTTCCTTAATAATTTCCAAGGTTTTTTCTTTTGGGGCTCCCGAGATGGACCCGGCCGGCAAAAGTTCAAAAAACCAATCACCAATGTTATTTCTCCAGTCATGGGGCAGCTGTCCGCAAACCTCAGAACTTACCTGTAAAAGTTCTTCACCGCTATTCCTACGAATTTTATCGATATACCTAAACCGCTCCACCCATACTCTTTCGCAAATTTTGCTCAAATCGTTTCTTATCAAATCCACAATTGTTGTATGCTCATATTTCTCTTTTGGATCATTCAATATCTCCTCTTCCGCATTTTCCAAACTGGCATCTATTGTTCCCTTCATAGGAAATGAGGAAATTTTCCCCACCGAATCAACTGAAACAAACGATTCAGGTGAAAAACAGACAAATTCGTCTTTAAGCCAAAGTTTATATTTGGCTTTGGTAAAATTAATGATTTTTTCGAAAGGAATATTTACTTTGATTTTATTAGAAACCGTCAGGTTAGTCAAAAAACTATTGCCCAATTCCAAATTACTTTTAACAAAATCAAAAGACGTCTTATACAGTTCAAATGGGATAAGTTCAGAAGAAATCTCAAGTTCACTTTCTAATTCTTCATCAAAAAAGTTCTGGTAGGTTGAAAAATCATCCTTGAATGCATATTTAATTTCTTCGGGAGAAATTTCATCTAAAGGTAGAACAATATTTTCAGTTTTGTCAAAACCGATTATAAACAAAAAAGGGCAACTTAACTGCCCTAATTTGTTCATTTCTAATACAGTATCTCTTTCTGAAAGTTTAAGCATAGGCTTCGATTGGCTCACATGCACAAACCAAATTTCTATCGCCATAGGCAGAGTCAATTCTGCTTACCGATGGCCAGAATTTATTGAATTTCAATTTTTCGTTCGGGAAGGCAGCTTTTTCTCTGCTATACGACTTATCCCAATTTTCTGCCATCACCACTCGCTGTGTATGCGGTGCATTCACCAACACGTTGTTGTCAGCAGGATAAATTCCAGACTCTATCTCGGCAATTTCTTCTCTGATGGCTATCAAAGCATCACAAAACTTATCAAGTTCTGCTTGAGACTCTGACTCTGTTGGCTCAATCATCAAAGTACCGGCTACAGGAAACGAAACCGTTGGAGCATGGAAACCATAATCCATTAAACGCTTGGCTATGTCTTCCACTTCTACCTGAGCAGACAATTTAAATGGACGACATTCTACGATCATCTCATGGGCACAATGTCCATTAGAGCCTGTGTAAAGAATATCAAAGTGTTTTTCCAATCTTGATTTTATATAGTTGGCATTCAAAATGGCATATTTCGTTGCATTTGTTAAACCATCTGGGCCCATCATAGAAATGTAAGCATATGAAATAGGTAGCACGCTTGCACTGCCCCATGGAGCGGCCGAAATACCGTTGATGGCTTTCTCTCCTCCAGTTTTCATAACCGCATTTCCTGGTAAAAATGCTGCCAATTCAGCCGTTACCCCTATTGGACCAACTCCAGGGCCACCACCACCGTGAGGAATCGCAAAAGTTTTATGCAAATTCAGGTGACAAACGTCGGCACCAATTTTACCAGGTGAGGTTAAACCAACTTGGGCGTTCATATTGGCTCCGTCCATATATACCTTACCGCCATAGCTGTGAATGATTTCACATATTTCTATGATAGTCTCCTCAAACACACCATGTGTAGAAGGATAAGTCACCATCAAACAAGCCAAATCTTCGGCATGCTCGGCGGCTTTCAGCTTCAAATCTTCTACATCTATATTGCCTTTTTCATCACATTTCACTACTACCACTTTCATGCCTGCCATTACAGCTGATGCAGGATTGGTTCCATGTGCTGAAGAGGGTATCAAGGCTATATTTCTAGCTCCGTGGTTGTTTTGCTCATGAAAAGCCCTAATCACCATCAAACCGGCTAACTCGCCTTGAGCACCAGAATTCGGTTGAAGTGAAACTTTAGCAAAGCCAGTGACTTCTGAAAGCCAATCACACAGCTCTTCGAACATCATTTGATAACCTTGCGTTTGATCCACAGGAGCAAATGGGTGAATATTGCCGAACTCCGGCCAAGTGACGGCTATCATTTCAGAAGTAGCGTTTAGTTTCATGGTACAACTTCCCAAAGAAATCATAGAATGTACCAACGAAAGGTCTTTGCTTTCTAAAGATTTCAAGTAACGCAACATCTCGTGTTCGGTATGATATGAGTTAAACACAGGATGCTTCATGTAATCATCTTCCCTCCCCAGATTTGCCGGAATAGCTATTTCCACATCATGCTTCAAGTTCATTACCAAACTTTCCCCTCTTGCTTCCGCAAAAATCTCGAGTAACAAACCCAAATCTTCCAAAGTTTTGGTTTCGTCAAAAGAAATACTGATATCTTCTGTACCATGATACCTAAAATTCACGCCTCTTGACTCAGCTATTTGACGGATTTTGCTGTTATCCAAAACATCCAAAGTAATGGTATCGAAATAGTTTTGATTCAATACTCTGTAATCCAATCCCTGAACAGCATTGGCAAAAGACTTTGTCAAACCATGTATTTTAAGAGCTATTTCCTTCAAACCATCTGGCCCGTGATAAATACAATAAGCCGCAGACATTACAGAAAGCAATACCTGTGCCGTACAAATATTAGAGGTTGCTTTTTCTCTTCTGATATGTTGCTCACGAGTTTGAAGAGCCATTCTCAAAGCCGAATTGCCTTCAGCATCTATCGATTTACCAATGATTCTACCTGGAATCTGTCTCTTATATTCGTCTTTTGTAGCAAAAAAAGCAGCATGAGGACCACCATAACCCATCGGAACACCTAAACGCTGAGAAGTTCCTATCACCACATCAGCACCCATTTGGCCGGGATTTTTGAACAAAGTCAAAGAAAGTAAATCAACACCAACGCATACTTTAATATCAACAGCATGCAAACGAGAAATAATTTCTGTGTAATCAGTGATTTCACCAAATGTATTTGGGTTCTGGAAAATAGCACCAAAAACGTTTGAATTTTCAAAATCAAATGTTTCGAGATTCCCAACTATTATATTTACTCCAATCGGAATGGCTCTACCAGTTATTACATCAATAACTTGTGGATGACAACTGTCAGATATAAAGAAGTCGTTTGAATTCCTCTTGGCACCCTTCTTAATATTGAAAAACATAGACATCGCCTCAGCCGCCGCTGTTGCTTCATCCAAAAGCGATGCGTTAGAAATCTCCATCCCTGTCAAATCCGTCACAATCGTCTGGAAATTCAAAAGCATCTCTAATCTACCCTGGGCTATTTCAGCCTGATATGGCGTGTAGGCGGTGTACCAAGACGGGTTTTCTAAAATATTTCTTAAAATGACCTTCGGTACCGCGGTATCGTAATATCCACCACCTATAAATGACTTGTAAACTTTATTTTTTGATCCATAAAACTTCAATTTTTCTAACAATTGCGTCTCAGAAAGTGCCGCTGGCAAATCCAAAGCCTTTTGCAATCTGATGTTAGCAGGCACGGTCTCATCAATCAATTGCTCTAGGTTTTCAACGCCTATTTCGTTGCACATGGACTTTAACTCTGTTGATGTTTTGCCTTGATGTCTTTTTTCGAATTTTTCTGAAGTAGTAAGAGAGACTTTCATGAAGTTTTTTTGGGAGAAAATTAAAATGCAAATTTAAGAAAATAAACTACTTGAGAAAACAAAATGTTTTGGTTTCTTTGCCTTTAGAAACAAATTTATCAATGAACAAAATCACCCTATTTTATTTAGCTCTTTTGACCAACACCCTGTGTTTGGCTCAATCACCTCGACAAACTTTTCAAGAAACAATTAATGAAAATGACCTCAAAAAACACCTTACTTATATAGCCTCAGACGAACTAGGAGGTAGAGATACGGGTTCAGAAGGTCAGAAAAAAGCTGCGGAATATATTGTAAGCCACTTAAAATCCTTGGGAATAGAGCCAATAGTCAAAGAAAAAAATGGAAACATTAGTTTTCAGCAAAAGATTGAACTATATAAAAACGGCTGGAAAGAATCCTACGTGGTCATCAATGGCAAAAAGAGAGTGTTCTTCAACGATTATTTCCCGGTCGGGATGATCAACATTCCTGTAGAAAAAGAAATCGAAACGGTTTTTGTGGGTTATGGAATTCAAAATGAGACCCTAAATGATTATGCCAACAAAACAGTGAAAGGCAAAGCCGTCGTTTTTATCGAAAACGAATCAAAAAACAAAGCCGGAAAATATATTTCCAGCAACACGGATAATTCTGAATGGCTGGGCAGCACTGGTTTGAAGAAAAAACAAAAAATTGCTGCTGACCTAGGGGCCGACTATATTTTCGTCATTTCACTGGCTGATTCTGATCAATTTAAAACTCTGAATGCCGAAAGAAAAGCTGTGTTATCAAGATTTAATAGACTGGCCATCGAAAAATCTAAACCTGAGAATCCTTCTGTAACCTCAGCCATTCCGACTTTTATAATTTCCAAAAACATGGCTTCAGAAATGCTTGGCATTAGTCAGAAAAAGTTAGAATCACATATCGCTAATCCAGAAAGCAAACTAAAGGCAAAAAAAAGTACTATAAAAATAAAATCAGAGAGAGGGGAAGATACCATCGAAACTGCCAATATTATGGGTTACTTGGAAGGAACAGACAAAAAAGATGAGGTGTTAATTATATCGGCACATTATGACCACGTTGGCACAGATGATAAAGGGAGAATCTACAACGGTGCAGACGACGATGGCTCCGGAACTTGTGCCCTATTAGAGCTTGCCGAAGCTTACTCAAAGGCCAAAGCCGCAGGAAATGGCCCTCGAAGGAGTATTTTATTCCTTTGGGTAACTGGTGAAGAAAAAGGCTTACTAGGCTCCAAATATTATACCGACATAAATCCAATAATTCCGTTAGACAAAACCGTATGCGACCTTAACATAGACATGATTGGAAGAATTGACAAAAAACACGAAAACAACCAAAACTATGTTTATCTCATTGGCAGCGATAAACTATCCTCAGAATTGCATACGATTTCGGAAAACACCAATAAAGAAACCATCAATTTCGAACTGGACTATGAATTCAATGATCCAAAAGACCCCAATAGGTTCTATTATAGATCTGACCATTACAATTTCGCCAAAAACCAAATACCTGTAATATTCTATTTTACTGGTGACCATGAGGATTACCACAAACCAGGGGACGATGTGGAAAAAATCCTTTTCACCAAATATTCAAAAATAACCCAGTTGGTATTTGCAACCTCATGGGAATTGGCCAACAGAAACGACCGGATAAAAGTCGATAGCAACAAACCTTGAATTGTATCAAAGTGAGACTTTAGAAATTCGAAAAGCGAAAATTTAATATCGAAACATTTAATGTTGATAAGTATTTAATTATAAGCAAACAATGCAATCAGAAAGGCCAAATTGATAAAAATAATAAAAATCTAGAATAACTAATTTTATAGTTTTTAGAAAATTAATCCAAAAAAAAATTTTATGTTTAAGAGTTTTTAATTAGAATTGCCAAAGAATTATAATTCCAAGGCGGAAAAGTGTTCTGAATCTTTAATTTATTACTAAAGATTAACAAACAAAAGTTTAATCATTTTTTAAAAACCCTAAAAATTTTCTAATCAAATGGAAAAAAAGACTAAAGCTCCAGCTGCAAAGCCAGCCAAAAAATCTTCAGGTATTAATCCTATCATTGTTATCCCAATACTCATGGCGATAGCTTTTGCTATCTACTATGTAATTTTGGGTTCACCATCTAACTTTGAGGATCCTGAGACAATGCACAACCCGAAAAACGCATTGGGTATTATTTATTCTGGTGGTATTATCGTACCTTTCCTTATCACATTCATGCTTACAGTGTTGGTTTTCTCAATCGAAAGATTCATCACTTTGGGCAAAGCTGGCGGTTCAGGAGACTTAGACGCTTTTGTTAAAAAAGTAAGAACTTTATTAGATCAAAACAACATTGCTGATGCAATGAAAGAGTGCGAAAAACAAAAAGGAACTGTTGGTAATGTTACCAAAACTGCTCTTGAGAAATATGCTCAATTGCAATCTGATTCAGCCCTTAACAAAGAGCAAAAACTAGCAGCTCTTCAAAAAGAAATCGAAGAAGCTACTTCTTTAGAACTTCCTATGCTAGAGAAAAACCTTACTATCCTTTCTACTTTGGCTTCTGTATCAACTTTGGTAGCCCTGTTAGGAACGGTAATTGGTATGATTAAGTCATTCTTCGCCCTTGGTTCAGGTGGTGGCTCTCCAGATGCAGCTGCCCTTGCAAAAGGTATCGCGGAAGCACTTATCAATACAGGTCTTGGTATCGGTACTTCAGCTATCGCTATCATGGTTTACAACTACTTCACGTCTTCTATTGATACTTTGACATATAAAATTGACGAAATAGGTATGAGCCTTCAACAAAACTTCTCGTCTCATAACTAATTTTATCGAAACCTATTGTTAAAAACTTAAAAACATTTAATAGATGGCACAAGTAAAACCAAAAAGACACGGACCGGCTATGGACATGACCGCAATGTGTGACGTAGCATTCTTATTGTTGACTTTCTTTATCATGACCACGACTTTTAAAAGTCAGGAAACAGTGAAAGTTGTAACCCCTTCTTCTGTGTCTGATTTGATAGTAGAGGAGAAAAACATTGGAACAATATCAGTTACAAACGAAGGCAAATATTTCTTCGGTATCACCGAGCCAGTTGAAAGAAGGGCATTCATTAATGTATTAAATACAAAAATGAACCTAGGACTTACAGCAGACGAACAAAACACTTTTACGAAAATAGCCGAAGTTGGCGTGGGTAAAGAGGGTTTGAAGTCTTATCTTAATCTAAGTAACTCAGATAGAGAAAAAGTTAAGGTTCCAGGTATTGCCTGTGACTCTGTAAATACTGAACTCGTTGATTGGGTGAAAGCCTATGCAGAATCTAATCCAGCAGGCAACCTTGCTATTAGAGGGGACGTGAAAACGCAATATCCAGCAGTTAAAGTACTATTTGACGAGTTGGGCAAAGCGAAAATTTACAAGTTTAGATTAGTAACCAAAGGAGAATAATACCATAACCTTAATTTAAGAAATGGCTGAAATACAAGAAAAAGACTCCGGTAAGGGTGGTAAGGTAAGGTCGAAAAAGAACTCTGGAAAGCCAGATATGACACCAATGGTGGACTTGGGCTTCCTTCTAATAACCTTCTTTATGTTTACCACCACGTTTAGCAAACCAAACATGATGAAGCTAAACATGCCAGAAAAGAACGACGAGGAACCTGAAGATCAAGAGACCAGTGAAATAAAATTGTCTAACACCATATCAATAGTTATGGGAAAAGACGACAGAATATTTTACTACCAACAAGCGGTCTCAGATGTTACAGCGGCTGATTTGATTGAAACTGACTATTCTGAGAACGGAATTAGAGCAGAAATCATGAAAAAGAAGTTGGCTGCTCTTGACAGTTCTAAATTTACTGTAATTCTTAAACCAACCAAAGAGGCTACCTTCAAAAACACGGTGGACATTTTGGATGAGATGGAAATTACAGGCAATAAATTGTACGCAATCGTGGATCTTCAAAAACAAGAAGAGGATGCTTACAATGAGAAAATGAAAACTCCGAAAGGAGGTAATTAACACTAAGGTTTTAATCTCAAAAAAATATGAGCAGTAAAGCAGAAAATGTAACCTTAGATGATATAGTATTCGAAAACCGTAACAAAGAGTACGGAGCTTACTATCTAAGGAAGAATTATAAAAGCTATTTGACTCGTGCTTTGATATACGGAACCAGTATATTTGTACTGTTGTTTGGAGGTGCTTATACCTACAACAACTACATACTTCCTAAGCTTCAAGAAGCAAAGGATAGAGAAGTAGAAATAGACTTATCCAAATTGAAAGAGGAGTTACCGGAGGAGAAGATTGACATTCCACCTCCACCACCGCCACCACCAGTGGAACCACCACCAGAGGTGGCTCAAATTAAGTTCTTACCTCCAGAGCCTAAGAAAGATGAAGAGGTTTTGGTTGAAGAACCACCACCACCAGCAGAGGAAGTGGAAAAAGCAGTAATCTCGAACAAAACAGTTGAAGGTGTTGAGGCAGTAGATGCATTCATTCCACCACCTCCTCCTGAAGAAGTCAAAATTGTTGCGATTGAGAAACCTAAGGAAGAGGAAATCTTTACTGCGGTTGAGCAAAATCCAGAATTCCCAGGTGGACAAAGTGCCATGTATAAATACCTTGGCGAAAATATAAAATACCCAGCTGCAGCTCAAAGAGCCAACGTTTCAGGTAGAGTTTTCGTGAAGTTCGTTGTTGAGAAAGATGGTTCTATTGGTAATGTTGAAGTAATGAAAGGTATTGGTTTTGGTTGTGACGAAGAAGCTATCAGGGTTATCAAGTCTATGCCAAAATGGAATCCTGGTCGCCAAAACGGTAAAAACGTTAGGGTATTCTACAACATGCCAGTGGTATACAAACTAGACTAATACGAATGGAGGATTTATTCGGAAAAGCAAAAATCTGGCTTCAAGTTATAATAGGTATCGGATATTCATTATTGGGTGGCTATGTAATCAAAGAAAAATGGTTTTTGACTTCGTTAGATGAAAAAATAGCTTGGATATTAGGTGTTGTATTAATTCTTTACGGAATTTACAGAATCTACCGTGCGTTTCAAATATCAAAAGAAGAGTCGTTGTAAAACGGCTCTTTTTTTTTGTTTAACATTTCTAATTCACACCCAATCTAAACACTTAAAATAATCTAAGTTAAAAATCATGATTATGAAATCATAAGCACTAATACTTTAATCCAGCAATACTATTTTGACAAAGGCATTGCTCTTGTCCAAAATCTACAATTTTCTTTACTTTCTGCCAGTCATACCCAGAATACACTAAATACCTCTTTTGCAGCAACTTAGATACACCATTGGTTTTTCTAAATCAAGAAAATAACGGATCAATCCAAAAAGTTGGGGGGAGATTAAGCATATATTTTCTGTAATCTAAATAGGAAAAAGCTTATGTCTCTTACTCCTCTGAATTGGCTCCTTAATGCTTTTACTTTTGCGTTAAAAGACTCTGCTGAGGCATTTGTACTTCTATTGTCGAAATAATTTAGGATATATTCATAATTGTTCTGAATAGTCCTAGCGATGGTATTGAAGGTTTTCACCTCAAACTTTTCTACTGAATTATACCATAGGGCTAACTTTTTAAACGCAACTAATCTATTATTTGATTGATGGAAAATATTAGAAAGTTCCATGCTAAGGTTATATGCTTGCTTTAAGCATATATTTTCTGTAATCTAAATAGGAAAAAGCTTATGTCTCTTACTCCTCTGAATTGGCTCCTTAATGCTTTTACTTTTGCGTTAAAAGACTCTGCTGAGGCATTTGTACTTCTATTGTCGAAATAATTTAGGATATATTCATAATTGTTCTGAATAGTCCTAGCGATGGTATTGAAGGTTTTCACCTCAAACTTTTCTACTGAATTATACCATAGGGCTAACTTTTTAAACGCAACTAATCTATTATTTGATTGATGGAAAATAGGATCAATCCAAAAAGTTGGGGGGAGATTAAGCATATATTTTCTGTAATCTAAATAGGAAAAAGCTTATGTCTCTTACTCCTCTGAATTGGCTCCTTAATGCTTTTACTTTTGCGTTAAAAGACTCTGCTGAGGCATTTGTACTTCTATTGTCGAAATAATTTAGGATATATTCATAATTGTTCTGAATAGTCCTAGCGATGGTATTGAAGGTTTTCACCTCAAACTTTTCTACTGAATTATACCATAGGGCTAACTTTTTAAACGCAACTAATCTATTATTTGATTGATGGAAAATAGGATCAATCCAAAAAGTTGGGGGGAGATTAAGCATATATTTTCTGTAATCTAAATAGGAAAAAGCTTATGTCTCTTACTCCTCTGAATTGGCTCCTTAATGCTTTTACTTTTGCGTTAAAAGACTCTGCTGAGGCATTTG
>NZ_RJUF01000030.1 GCF_024343775.1 Lacihabitans soyangensis
ATCCAAATTTGAGAATCTATTTGCACCCAAAATGCACGTAAACGATTCTCTCAAACTTGTTCCAGTCTGGATCTTTCTTAAGAGCCGCCATAGCCGCAGCACAGCCTTTGAACAGTTCTTTTGATTGTTCGTCATAATCACCCTTTGTAATTTTGTAAGCTGGCTTATCTCCAACTTTTACAAAATAAGACTTATCCAATCCACCCACTTTCATTGGTCCCACTCCTACAGACATGGTTTCACTTGCGAAAGGGTTAAAATAAACTCTCACTTTGTTATGAAATCCTGGATTTACCAACTGCATCAATAATGGCTGTACTTTTCCTTTAATATCAACTTGTGTATATTCAAAAAATCCATAACCATCGGTAATTCTGTCGTTATTCAGATCTTTTGAAAGGTTGGTGCCAACTTCCATTTGTTTGCTGAACTTATCCAAGCCCGAGGCTGGCAAATACATTTCCTTTATTTGTTCTGGCTTATAGGTCTTTTTCTTTCCATCTACTTTTATGGTAATTTCGGAGATGTTTCCTTTCTTTCTATCCAAATCTTCAATATCCCCCTCCACTTTTGAACCATCGGCCAAGGTCAGGTAGGCGATTTTCTTGGAAGAGAATCTGTCAAAACCCTCCATAAAGCTTTGAGAATAAGACACAAAGGAAATGAGCATAATAAATGCTACAGTGTAAATTTTTGATTTCATATTTTATAGTGTTTAAACCATAAATTTAGCAAAAAGAATTCAGAAAGCACTACCGCAACCGTCTGATAATTCGGGTATTGCGGAAATCGCCTAGACATTTAAGGATTTTAAAAGTGAGCTCATAATCGGTGGCGTTGAGTATAAAATCTTGTGTGGGTTTACAGAAAACCATGAAGTCGTCTAAATCTTCATCTTGCAGATGTGTAATCTGAGCTACTACTTGCTTATTGTATTTGAGATCTGCATAAAAACTTTTGGCATCCTGAAACTGCATATCGGCCAACTTACGATTCATTTTACCCTCTTTACTAAACATTTCGTAGAGAGCATCTATAGAAATCCCAATGCCCGGCTGACTGGTATTGGTGTTGAGCATACTTTTCAGAATTTCGTTTCTGATGGCCTTGGAATCATTTGGATTGGCCAAAAAGTCCTTAATTTCCTTATGCAAATCGCTAAGTTTACGGTCCTTTACAACCAACTCCTGCAACATAAATGGCTGAAGTTTGACCTCTAAAACAGGATTTCTGTCCTTTCCGTCCCAAAGAATTCCCTTTCGATTGTATCCAAAACTGGTGATAATGATAGAATCGCCAACCATTGCACGGATATAGAAATCACCGGTTTCGTTAGTGGCCACAACTTGATTGGAGCGTTTGTTTAAAATATTAAGCGTAGAAATTCCTTTTTTGGTGCTTGCGTCAATCACTTTGCCATACACCGAACGTTCGTGCGAAACGGCAGCAAATGAAAGGAGAGCCAAGAAAGAAAGAAATATTAACTTTTTGATATCCAATATTTTAAAAATTATTCAACCACTTTGCCATTAAATATAACGGTTTGATGATCTCCGTGGTCAATAATAAAATGAGCCTCTTCGCCCTCCAAAACTAAATTTTGTTTCTGAAAATTATATTTTTGGGCGATTTCTGGAAAATCAGAAAGCGGTTTCAACAAGCCGCCTTTTGCGTCTAAAGTTTGTATTCCCCAGAAAACTGACAAGTCGCCCATATCTTCAATAACGCTTTTGTGAGTGAATTCGCTTGCTGTAATATTATTTTTTTCTTCTAAATTAATGCCCAAATCTACCTCGAAATCAACTTCTCCCAATTTCACTTTGGCGTTTACTACTTTCAAATCAAACAGATACTTTTGATTCTGAGGTATTTGTAGGTAGTCCTCCAAGGTAAATTTCTGATATGAATTGCTCAAAATAGCTTCAAAAGCACTCAGAATAGACAAAAAATTGAGTTTTCTGATAAACTGTTTCTCTGTATCGTCCTTATAGCCACCAGATTCTATCAGAATAAGGCTACTGCCCCATTTTTGTATGTTATCTCCGAAGGCTCTGGGTTCAAATTCGTCAGAAAAGCGACCAATATTGCTTGGAATAAATTCCTTGAGGGTTTCATTCATTGCACTAATTACCTGCCGCGACTTTGTCCTCACCTCGTTCCATTCTGTCTCTTGGTTGTAGGCCGTTGCCAAAAACGAAATTGTAGCTTGTTCAGATGAGATGCCAGCAGAATAACGAATATGTTGGTCATGAAGATTAAATGAAAACTCAGGTTTTAAATCCAAAACCAAACCTTTCAAAATTTTACTTTCTGGACACTGCAAAGCCACGGCATCACGGTTCATGTCTATTCCTTGGGCAGTACGGCGAATAAACCGTTCAACTCCGTCGGGATTGAGCATAGGCACAAAATGAAGCTCTAAGTCGCTAAGAATAGCCTCCCTGAAGTCTTGAAATTCGTCATCTTGTGGCTTCAGAAAATTAAGAATATCAAAAATGGCCATGGTGGCCGTGGCCTCATTGCCGTGCATTTGCGACCAAAGAAGTATCTTTCTTTTGCCTTCTCCAAGCTTTACTTTATAAATATCTCTCTTCTCAAACGACTGACCAGCAAGTGTATTATCAAAGGGCAAATTTTGGATAAGAGGTAAAATATCACTGTGCTTAAACCTCCTTTTGGTTAAAGAAAGTTCTTTGTAATTTTGATAAGCCTCAAAAAGCCTGGTGTAAATCATCAATCGAATGGTTTATTGAAGCACCAAAGCTACAATATTTTTACCAATCATGGAATAAGCCTTCACTTTTCCAAAACCCGAATACCGCACTTTGAAGCCTTTATTCTCCAATAACGGCAGGGCATCTTTGAGCGAGAGACCTTTTATTGATTCCAAACTTTTATCTGGATTTTTGGATTCCCAAATTACTGAATCGTTTTTAACCACCTTAGGATTGGTAAAACCGTCACCAACTGGCTGATTCTGAATTCCCAGTCTTTGAGCAATGCTTTTATGGTCAGATATTTTACCCGGATTTTGCTTGTCCGCCAATTTCTGTACGTTACTTTTCAAAACCAAACGTGGGTGCATTGAAATATCGTAAGCGAAAATCTTATCCGCAATAGTTTTGAAAACGGGAGCACAAACGTCAGCCGCATAAATATTAGCCCCAACAGGCTCGTCTATAACCACCACACAGCTATACTTTGGTTTTTTGGCAGGAAAATATCCAATAAAAGAAGTATGATAAAGGCCTTGCTTGTAATTTCCTCCCACTCGTTTCTGTGAAGTACCGGTTTTACCTGCAATCTGACAGGTGCCGCCGTTCACGTTTTTTGCAGTACCGTTGGTCACGACACCTTCCATCATTTGTCTGATTTTTTTGAGCGTGCTGGCGGAACAAATAGGTTCAGAAATACGATTGGCCGTAAAAACCTCCTCCACTTTTACACCTCGCCTGATCTCTTTCACTATGATGGGTTGTATCCATTGGCCATCGTTGGCAATAGCGTTATAGAATGTCAACATCTGTATCGGCGTAATGCGAGATTCATATCCTATTGACATCCAAGGTACTGTGGTGCCAGAGAAAGTAGAACTTTTTGAGTTTTTCAAAACTGGGTATGGCTCTCCTTTAAGCTGAAATCCCGAGGGCTTGTCGAGTCTAAACTGCCTCAAATAGGCAAAATAATCTTCAGCCGTAGAAAAACCGAAGTGCTTTTTCATTAAGCTGTAAATACCGATGTTGCATGATTGCTCAAAAATCTCCTGGACCGTCAATTCACCGTGTTTGTGCGAACAAGTGAAAGAAAGTCCGTTGTGGCGGATTTCACCTGGGCAATTTACTCCATAATCAGTTGGCTGAAGGTTGGCTTTCTCAAGCAAGGCAACCATGGTCGGCAACTTGAAAGTTGAACCAGGGTCAGTACCTTCCTTAACTGCATAATTTTGATCTTCAATGTAGCTGATTACACCGTCGGCGTCCATTGTTCTGGTCAAATTGGCTATGGCCTTTACCTCGCCCGTGGCTATTTCCATTACTACTGCAGTGCCGTATTTGGCTTGTGTTTTAAATACCTGATTGCGTAAGGCACTTTCTATAATATCCTGAAAATTAACATCTAAGGTCGTCACAACATCCCAGCCCGGCTCAGAGTTAATATCTGACTCTAGATTAACCGGTTTTTGATAACCTCCTGCCAATCTTTCATAAAAACCCTTGCCGTCCTTACCTCTCAGATAATTCTCAAAACTGGCCTCTATACCAAAATCTCCGATTTTATTGGTTTTTCTGTCCAATTTACCGATGGTCCGCATGGCCAAATTGTCAAAAGGCAAAAATCGGTATTCCTCTATTTCAAATCGACCACCGCCTTTGTTTGGTCCTTCTCTGAAAAGTGGAAACTTTTGAATTTTTTCTTTCTCCACATGATCCAATTTTCGGCTACCACCAAAGAGCATATAACGGGTTTTGGCTTTACGAGCCTTGGAAATTCTTTCCTTGTACTCCAAATAGCTGTAGTCTTGAAAATAAGCCGATAATAAAATAGAAAGGGAGTCGATACTACTTTCGAATAATTCTTTTTTGGCTTGGAAAGGATCAAAGACCACCTGATATTTTGGTATGGAAGTAGCCAAAAGACTCTGACCGTCAGAAGCATAGATGTTTCCACGGGTAGCGTCAATAATGCGTTCTTTCATCTGAAAATCCACAACTTTTGACATGAGCTCCTTCTTTTGGCTCGTTTGGAGATAGATGATTTTTATAAAAATAGCAACTCCCACCAAACCCAAAACAAAAATCGTCCACCGTGAACGATGCTTTATTTGTTCCTTTATTGAACTTTTCTCAGACATTTTAGGAAGTGTTTTAAGGTTTTTCGAAAGCTATTTTGATGGGCGGCTGAGCATTCTTTTCAAATCCTCGCTCCTGAAGTTTTTTTTCAACCTCGGACTGCTTACTGGCATAAAGATACTTTGACTTATGCGAGATAAAAGAAGCTCGCTGTTCGTTGAGGAGTTTTTCCGCCCTATCTAGTCTTCTGATGAGGCCATCAAAATTATGCTGAAAAAAAATATAAACCGTAACCAATAAACCTATCCAGAGTACTTTTCTGAGTGTACCTGGCGAAAGACGCTCGTCTATTTCGAGTTTGCGATTGACCCACTTCGCCATGGGGTCTATGAGGTTGAAGCTAAAGGACTTAGAACTCTGAGGTTCTACTCTCCTTCTGGGACGGTTCTGTGACATTAATTTAAATTTTTATGGGAAGCACTTTTCAAAATTAAAGATTTTTTTCTTTAAAATTTATTCTTGCGATTTAAAAAATTTAGTGGCAATCACAAAACGGAATAATTTACGCTAGCTTTTGGGCTATTCTGAGCTTCGCACTGCGGGCTCTAGGATTCTCCAAAAGTTCGGCTTCTGAGGCCTCTACCGGTTTTCTGGTAATAGAGTGAAGTGGCTTTATTTCATTGCCAAAAAGGTCTTTTTCTACTTCGCCAAAGAACTTTCCGCTACGGATGAAGTTCTTTACAGGGCGGTCTTCTAATGAATGATACGACATCATCACTAATCTACCATCTGGTGAAAGTATCTCTGGTACTTGTTGTAAAAACTCCTCCAAAACCTTCAATTCTTCATTAACCTCGATACGCAAAGCCTGAAAAACCTGAGCAAAAAACTTGTTTTCCTTACCCCGAGGGGCATAAGTTTGGAGGGCGGCCTTCAGCTCTCTAATGGTTTCTATTGGCCCAGCTCCTCTTCCTGAAACAACCGCCTGAGCCACCGTGCGGGCATTTTTTAGCTCACCGTATATGCCAAAAATCTTGTGCAAATCCTCAAAACTGTATTCGTTTACCACCGTTTTGGCTGATTGAGGCTGCTGCACGTCCATACGCATATCCAGCTCGGCATCGAATCTCGTAGAAAATCCTCGATCTGCAGTGTCTATTTGGTGAGAAGATATTCCTAAATCTGCCAAAATACCATCAACAGTTTTTACGCCGTAAACTCGGAGATATTTTTTTATGAACCGGAAATTTGCGGAAATAAACGTGAAGTTTTCAGACTCTATTTTTGCGGCTTCTTGTTTAGCGTCGTCGTCTTGGTCAAAACTGTACAGATGACCCGTAGTGAGTTTTTCGAGAATAGCCCTGCTGTGGCCACCACCACCAAAAGTAACATCTACATAAATGCCGTCAGGCTTTATGTTGAGGCCTTCGAGGCACTCTTTGAGCATTACAGGTTTGTGATAGTCGTAGTTTGGTTCCAAAGCGAATTATTGAATTTGAACCACAAAAATACGATTTTTTTGGGGAGAAATGGTGGGAATTGATCCTGAAGTTTGTGGGGAGACAAACTTGAGGCTGAGTAAAGTTTGTGATGACACCATAGCCGTCAAGCTAAGAACAATTGCACACGGATAGAACTGATTTGACAAGGAATAAAAGCAGATTTCAAATTTCATTATCAAAAATATCAGTGTCTAATCTTTGTTTATCCGTGTGCAAAATTTATTTTTTACAAAAAACTTAGGTTGATGGGTATAGCTAAGGACACAAACTCAGGCGTTCAGTGAAGCATATAGTGAGACAAACTTGAGGCTGAGTAAAGTTTGTGAGGACATAAACTTGGGTGCGGGGTGAAGTTTGAAAGGACACAAACTTGAGCAAACCAAAAAAAGGCGACAAAATTGCCGCCTTTTCAACAATCAAAATAAATCAGTATCAATTTCTATAATTCAAAGCAGGTTTGCGGGTGCCTAAAAGTGATTCATATTTGAAATCGCCACCTGTTTTGGTTTTAAACTCTTCAGTCGCTTTAAGTATTAGTTCTGGGTTTTCAAACAAATCTATGGCACTCATGGCCAAGGTTTTGGCTGCTATCATCATGCCTTTTACGCCTATGCTAGTACCACCCGCGGCTACCGCCTGCCAGCTATGTGCTGGTGTGCCTGGCACCCATGTGGCCGTACGACAACCCACTGTAGGTACAGCCCAACTTACATCGCCTACGTCTGTAGAGCCCCCGTTGGCTGTGTTTTCAAGTTTCAATTCTTGTATTTTGCTGGTAGCGTCCAAGGAACTTTTGAACATCCCTGGGGTAGGAAGTATTTTGTTGGCAAAGGCCAATTCGTCTGGCGTCATTATGTAACCGCCAACTGTACTCATGTTTTTGTGCATCACTTGAGCCAAAGTTTCGTTGGGCAATAACTCGTAAACGCCACCCAAAACCTCTACTTCTACCCTCGTACCTGTTCCTTGAGCCGCTCCTTTTGCAATGTTTTCCATCCATTCCCACATGTCCTTTACGTTGGTGCGGTTGGGGTGACGGGCATATACATACAATTCTGCGAAGTCCGGAACTACGTTTGGAGCTTTTCCTCCTTGCGTAATTACATAGTGAATTCTAGAATCTTCTTGCACGTGCTCACGCATCATGTTGATCATGTGCGTCATGGCCTCCACACCATCCAAGGCCGAGCGACCGCTTTCTGGCGAAGCTGCAGCATGTGCTGAGCGACCATAAAATCTAAACTTACCCGACTTGTTGGCCAAAGAACTAGAGGCATTGGCCGAGTTGTCAGAACTTGGGTGCCAATGAAGCACTACATCTACATCTTTAAATAAGCCTTCACGAACCATATACACTTTTCCAGATCCGCCTTCTTCTGCAGGAGTTCCGTAGAATTTAATGGTGCCTTTTTGTCCAGTTTTTTTCATCCAATCTTTCACCGCTACTGCTGCTGCTGTTGAGCCTACACCAAACAAATGGTGTCCGCAAGCATGTCCTGCGATGCCATTGAGCGATTGTTTCTCAGGATTGGCAGACTGTGAAAGACCAGGAAGAGCATCAAATTCACCAAGAATACCTATGACAGGTTTGCCAGAACCAAAAGTAGCCACAAATGCCGTTGGAATTTCAGCAACGCCAGCGGTTACGGTAAAACCTTCTTTCTTCAAGGTATTCTGCAAAAGCTCCGAGCTCTTAAATTCTTGGTATCCGACCTCTGCAAAACTCCAGATGTCCATGGCCATGGAGCTATATTCTGGCTGCCTTTTTTGGATGTCGTCCATTACTTGTTTTTTGGTCTGGGCCACAGCAATAGTGCTAGAGACCGCCAAAATGAGAGATAGTATTTTTTTCATACAAGTTTAGGTTTGGTGATAAAATAAGTTTGAATTCAATATAAAAATGCCTGTTTATCTAAAATATTACCTACAAAAACTTAATTCTGTAAATTTTTGGCCAAAGTTTTCCGGTAATTAAAAACTCTCCTTTTTTAGGGTCATAAGCTATACCATTCATTTCCATTAAACCTGGGTTTTGTTTCTGAGCCTCTACATAAAGAGGTCCTAAATCTACTTTTGCCACCACATTTCCAGTATTTAAATCAATTTTTACAATTTGATTGGTCGTCCAGATGTTGGCATAAACAAAACCATCTACATATTCCAGCTCATTTATCTTATCTACGGCGTACCCATTTTCTCTAATATTCAGTTCTTTCACTTTCGAAAAGTCTTTGGGACTAAAAAACGTAAGTTTACTGGTGCCATCGCTCATGATTAAATGCGTGCTATCGTGGGTCATACCCCAACCTTCGGCATTGGCATAAGGATATTCTGCGATGGGTTTGTAAGTTTTGGCGTCATAAACAAAGCATTTCTGTGCTTTATAAGTAAGTTGGAAAATTTTACCATCCAATTTAGCAATGCCTTCTCCAAAATATTTCTTTGGGTCAATAGAGGCCTTAGGGATTATTTTTCCTGTGGTAGTATCTACAGGTCCGAGATGCGACAAGGTGTAAGTTAATTCTTCAGGGGAACCTGTACTTTCGAATATCTGACCGTTGTCGACATAAAGTCCTTCTGTAAACGACTGTATATCATGCGGATAACTACCCACTACACTATAATTTAATGTAGCAGTTGAAGCCGGATCCTCGGTAGTTGAAGTGGTTTCTGTGGTATCACTACCGCCAGTTTTATCGCATGAAGTGGCCACAAACGCCACAAAACAAATCCTTAAGAAGTTTTTAAACATTGTTGTTTTTGATTTTTTAGAAATGTAAATATCAGTAGAAACCGACGTTTTTTCAAATTTATTGCTTCTGGTAGACTCCGAAAGTCTCAAAATTGCTTTTTAATTCAAAAAACATCCAAGTCAATATCCCCTCCTAATCGCTTTCAAAAGCGACCATTCATTGTTGGTGTCGCTTGAGATTTCCCAAATCATCACACCGGCTAAGCCTCGTTTTTTGGCCAATTTAGTTTTTTCTTCAATGGTAAGCATTCCGTTGTAAAAAGCACCTTTCCAGTAATCGTCATAAGGACTTGCTCCGTCTTTAAGCAAATCTTTATAGCTTGGGCCATAATTTCCCATTCCTTTTTTGGAGTAAAAAGGCAGGCCGAGCGTTGCTTTTTTTGCGGGTAAACCCCTTTCAACTAGCCAATAGTTTAGGCTTTTCAATGCCAAAGAATAAGGCGAATGGGCGATCACATAACTCGGTCCATAGTCGTCGTCATAAGCCATGAGATTCAGCCAATCCATTTTTTCAAAGACCTCATTTTTGGTTCCGTATCCTTTTTTACCATAAGAAATTACGGCAGCCGTCAATTTTTTGTTCTCCTTGTGTAAGGCATCGCCCAACTCATTTACCAAGGCTACATAGTGATTTGCCGAGGGGCTATCCTCATCTGGATATTCCCAGTCGAGGTCAATGCCATCCATGTTGTATTTTCTCACAAAAGCCATCACGTTTTTTACAAAAGTGTGCCTTCCCTCGGCTCTCTCGGCCATTTTATGAAATCTGGTGTCGTCACCTCCGCCATCGCCAATGCCCCAGCCGCCAATAGAGATAAAAATTTGCTTACCGTGTTTATGAACAAACTTCTCTGTTCTGATTAAATTCTCCGGGTTGGCAATAGGTAAAATGGTGTCGCCCGTTTTTGCAGGAATGGCGAAAGCATAATTGATGTGCGTGAGCAGATCTATCTGTATTTCTTCTGGATTTTTGGTGGGCGTGTAATAGCCAACTACCTTAAATTCTTGAGCCATGGATAGAAAAGCTTGGCAAATCAGAAAGGCCAAAAGCACGCATTTTTTCATGATGAAGTTTTTTTGATTACAATTTACTATACTTTTTCCGAAAGGCAGAAGGATTTTCACCAGTAACTTTTTTGAAAGTTCGGTTAAAATAAGAAAGACTATCAAATCCACTATCAAAACAGGTTTCGGAGACATTTTTATGGTTCATGAGCATCAGTTTGGCTTGGTTTATTCGGTAATTGTTCAGGAATTCGGTAAAACTCAATTTGGTCATTTTTTTAAAATATCTACAAAACGCAGCGGTACTGAGGTTACTCAATTGGGCAATTTCAATCAAATCAATTTTTCGGGCAAAATTTAATTCTATGAAGTGATTAATCTTTCTTAGTCGCTCCTCTTCCTTTTTATTGTATTGATTTTTAGGAATTTCGGTGTGTAATAAGGTGTAATCTTCGGTTTCGCCAAGTATTTTAAATATCTCTAACATGGCTATAAACTGCTCAAAATAGGGCAATTCCGAAGCTTTCTTGAATTTTTCACCTACCATGGCCTTTACACTTTCACCAAAAGCAATTCCGTATTTTGACTTCTCCAGAAGTTTACCCACTGCTTCCAATTCAGGAGTATTCATGATTTCACTTTTGAGAAACTGTGGCTGAATGTGCAAAACAGTTTTCAGATAATCGGTTTTTATGCCATAATCAAAGTTGAGGTGCGGAATATAAGAGCCAATAAATACCAAATCACTCCCATAGAAACGCCCGACGTGCTCTCCAACGTGTCTTTTCCCTTCCTCGGCCTCAATAAAAACCAACTCATATTCAGGATGAAAATGCCAAAGAAAAAAATCATTCAACTTTGGATTTACGAGCCAATGAAACGAACTTTTCTCTTGGTCGGGGACAATTTTCTCGAGAATCAACTTGTCATTTGACACTATAATATACTATTTGAATTAAAAAAATATATAAAAAGTCAATATTGTTCAAATATAGGCAAATTTTGAGAATATAATCCTTGAATTTTCGTGTCAAATTTGTATATTATTTAAACATAAAATATAAATATTTATGGAAACGCCTAATGTTGGAATGGTGCCTACCATGGCTCCCACTATGATACCAAACACCAATCACCTTGATATTCCCGGAAATCCGTCAACAGCAACAAGCAGTCAAATAGCTCTTAATGACCGTTCAAACGGTGTTCCTCTTCGGGTTTTAAGCGAAGAAGACTGGAAGTTTTGGATAGAAAACGGATATGTTATTGTAAAAAATGCCGTTCCGAGAGAGCAAGCCTTGGCAACTGCCGCCTTTCTTTGGGAATTTGAAGAAAAAGACCCTGATGACCCATCAACTTGGTACACCGCACCAAGGGCCGAAATGAAAATGAAAGAACTTGGAGGTACCGGTATGGTAGAAGTTTACAACAACCAACACCTGTGGAACAACCGCCAGATGCAGCGTGTGTACGATGCTTTTGTAGATATTTGGGGAACGGAAAAACTTTGGGTAACCATAGACAGAGCCAACTTAAATTTCCCAATTCGCCCGGGTTTTGAGTACAAAGGTTTTATTCATTGGGATTATGACCCCGAAACCAAACCCGTGAATGTACAAGGTGTGTTGGCCCTAGCCGACCAAACAGACGAAAATATGGGAGGTTTTCAGTGCATACCAGAGTTGTACAGAACATACGATACTTGGAAACTCACTCAACCTGCAGACAGAAATCGTTTTCAACCGGATACCTCTGCATTTGAAGGACAATTTCATAAAGTAAAACTGGAAGCAGGTGATTTGCTGATATTCAATAGCTTAGAACCACACGGCATTCGACCAAATAACTCCGAAAATAAAGTAAGAATAGCTCAATATATATCGATGATGCCGGCCGAAGAAGACAACCGAGCCATGCGTGACTGGCGAGTAAATTCATGGAAAAACCGCATTGCACCAGAAGGTTATGCCTTTCCGGGCGACCCAAGAAACTGGGAGCAGACCAAATATGGAACCGCAGAATTAAACGATTTAGGAAAAAAACTATTAGGTATTGAAAAATGGTAACCAAAATTATGAAATCAAAATTTAGATTATTGATATCCTTGTTTGTTGTATCAATGATGTCAACACCGGTTTTTTCTCAAATAAAATCAAGCCAGAAATTACTTAGGCATGTTGTTATTTTTAAATTTAACGACAGCTCCTCAGCGAAAGACGTTCAGCATGTGGCTGATACATTTTATGCTTTAAAAAAATCAGTACCTCAAATAAAAGACATGGAATGGGGAATAAATAATAGTCCGGAACAGTTCAATCAGGGTTTTACTCATTGTTTTATAATTAGTTTCAAATCCGAGAAGGACCTAGCAGATTACCAAAATAATTCTAACCACAAAGCATTTCAAGATGTGTTAAAGCCTCACATGGAGAAGGTTTTTGTTGTAGATTATTGGGTCAAATAACCTAGCTAATCATCAAGTAGATTTATTCAAATATATTTGGGTAAATCTGCTTTTTTGCTTTAAAAGTTCGAAAATCTAATTTATAAAAATTTTACTGAATGAAATTTCAACCAACAGCTATCCTCAATAATGGCCTGGAAATGCCCCTACTTGGCTTGGGTGTATATGACATGTACAACAAAGAGGCAGAGCAGGCCGTAGAGTGGGCCTTGGAGACAGGATACCGACTCATAGACACGGCGTCGATGTATGAAAATGAACTACAAATAGGTAATGCCATAAGAACCAGTTCGATACCTCGAGAAGAAATATTTCTTACCACCAAAGTAAATGACAAAGACCAGGGCTATGACGCAACTTTGAAAGCATTTGACCAAAGTTTGGAACTTCTTCAGACCGATTACGTGGATTTATACTTGGTTCATTGGCCCCTAAAAGCCACACGGAAGGAAACTTGGAATGCATTAGAGAAAATCTATGAAACTGGTAGAGCTAAGGCCATTGGGGTTGCTAACTATTTGGAGCCTTTTCTAGAGGAATTACAGACTTATTCCGAAATCGTTCCAGCAGTCAATCAGGTAGAGTTTAGTCCGTTTTTGTATCTTGAAAATCTAAAACTCAAGTGCGAAAAACTTGGAATTACTTTACAGTCTTATACGCCGCTAGTTCGAGGCTTAAAAATGCATGATGAAAGGCTCTTGAATTTGGCCAAAAAATACGAGAAAACTCCAGCCCAAATAATTTTACGCTGGAATATACAGCATGGAGTTTCTACCATTCCGAAATCAAGCAATTTGCTAAGAATAAAGGAAAACTTCGATGTTTTTGACTTTGCGATTTCCGATGAAGACATGATGATTATTAATGCATTCAACGAAAACTTCAGAGTTGTTGACGACCCAATGCTTATGCTTTAGTTGAGGTACCCAAGTCGACCAATTCTTGAACAGTGTTGATTACCTTGATATTCTCTGTCAGGTCCAACTTTTGCCCAACCACCTGCATACCAGTCAAATAAATGGTCTGAAAGTGAAAAGTGGTGCCGATTTTGGTTACATAATTTTGGACATCCTGCGGTGTAGAAAATGATGTAAAAGCAGAAAAAACAAAGCTCGGTTTTTCTTTTTCTATGATAAACCTCACTTCATCAAAAGGTAAACTTTGACCTAAATAAACCACTCGTTTGCCCATGTTTTTGAAAATAAAATAGGCGAACAAAATTCCGATTTCATGATATTCACCTTCTGGTGTATATACCACAACTTTTTCGGCATTGGGGTCATAGTTGGTTGGAAGTTTGTCAATCTCAACTACGATTTTTTGTCTGATTAAATTTGTAATGAAGTGTTCTTGCGACGGACCTATAGAACCTGAAAGCCAAAGAATACCAATTTTGGTTAAAAATGGGTAAACCACATTTATCATGGTTTTCACGATACCGTGCGTACTTATGTTTTTGTTGATAGTAATCTCAAAAGTTTCCTCGTCAATGTCAATCATGGCTATAGTAAGAGCCTGAATCTGATCCGAAAACTGCATTTGTTTATCCGAAAGCGAGTAAACCTCTTTCCTCAGGTCTTCTTCTTTCAGTTTGGCTATTTCCGAAATTTTATAGCCATGGTCTTTGAGCGTTGAGATATTGAGCAAAAGCTTAAGCTCGTGGTCGCTATATGTACGTATGTTCGTATCAGACCTTTGGGGAACCAATATCTTGTACCTCTGCTCCCATATCCTGAGGGTATGGGCTTTGATGCCTGAAAGCTGTTCGAGGTCTCGGATGGAATATTGGCTCATTTCATTGTAGTATTCGGTTAACATATTTACTAACCAATAGGTGTCAAAATTGTTTAAAATTTTTCAAAAAACATACATTTACTCTTCTTATAGCCATAAAATAATGTCAGTTAGACACAAGCCTACCTTGTTTTTCCGAAATAAATTATCTCAAAAAAATGTTTACTTTTGACCAAACATTTCATCAATGGTTCAAAGAAATGCGATTAAGAAACACATACTAAAATTCCTCTGGGTCTATTTTTGCCTAGCGGGGCCATCACTTTTGGCTCAGGTGAGGATTGATGTAGAAATACTGTCGCCAGTTCTTGATGCCAACAAACCCCTCTTTATTGCCCTTGACTACAACAATTGGAATCCGGGCGATCCGGCATACGTGCTCACAAAAGTAAAAGAGAATAATTATTACATCGTTCTTGATGATGCCCCACCAAGTTTCGAATATAAATTTACTCAAGGGAGTTGGATTTTGGTAGAAGGTACGCCCAGTGGAGAAGGTCTTCCAAATCGTAGTTTTGACATAAATTCTGCAAAAACCAAACTCGTTCAGGCCAAAATTTTGGGTTGGGAAAAACAAGTAGCCTACGACATTATTGTTGATAATATTCCTGAAAACACCCCAAAAGATGCCGAAATCTATATCTCGGGAAACTTTAATAACTGGGAAGCGAGCAATGCCGACTATAAACTAAAACGCAATATACAAGGCCAGTTTACAACCCGAATTTACTCCGACTTACAAAAACTCGAATTCAAGTTTACCCGCGGAAGCTGGGAATCTGTAGAAGCCCGAGAAAGCGGAAAAGCCAGACCCAACAGAATTATTAAGCGAAGCTCAGACATCAACAATAAGGCCATAATCGTGACCATAGAGGGCTGGGAGGATCTCATGGGTACGCTTCACGTTTATTCGCTTTTTGACTTTTTGTTGCTCTTTGCTGTATTTCAAGGCATGCTGTTGGTGATTGCCATTCCGCTCATTCAGAATGCCAACATTGAGGCCAACCGTTGGCTCATACTTTCAATTATTATTTCATCTCTGAGTATTTTCTTGTACTTAATTTCCAATTTCCAGACTTTCGTCAACCGTTTCCCGGGAATTGTGATTTTGCACGACTTTGTTTACTTTGTATATGCTCCCGTTTTTTATTTCTATCTGATAAAACTGCTCTATAACGTTCAGTTTCTTCCTTCAAAATGGTATTTGCATTTTGTGCCTTTTTTGATACAGTTTTTTGTCTATTTGCCATTTTTGATGCAAAACGACAAACGTTTTTTACTGGATTTGATGGAGCAAAAGCTTATTTTGACTTACATATTCGGCGGAGCTGGAATTTTTGGCTTACTTTGGAATGTATATTATTGGTATCTTTTTAGAAAAACCATAGTTGCTTACAAACTCGAATTTCAGACCAATTTGTCTTACGAACAAAACCTCAACTACCTCAACAGTGTTTCAGTAATTCAATTTGTAGTTCTTTGTTTCTGGGCATTTTCTATCATTGCAATATTGGTTGGGCATTATTTTGACATAGATAACATAAGGCTTTTTGAAAACAGTGTAGATCTTACTTGGTTTGCTTTTTCTACCATCACTTATTTTGTTGGTTATTTTGCAATACACCAATCTGAGACCTTCAAAGCTCAGCCTCAAAAAATCTCGATTTTCGATGACCTACTCGAAACTTCAGTTAATCTCAATCAAAAACCTAGTCAAAATGATTTGGAAAGTACCAAGAGAGAAGTGGAGAAATTGGAAAAATATATGGCTGAACACAGCCCCTACAAGAACCCAAAAGTGAGTTTGAGTGAGCTGGCTTCGCAATTACAAATACCTGCACATTTACTGTCAAAAATCATCAATGACCATTACCACCAAAACTTTTTTGACTTTATCAATCATTACCGTATTGAGGAATTTAAGAAAATGGTTGTAGATCCCAAAAACCACAATCTTACCTTCCTGGGATTAGCTTACGAAGTGGGCTTTAATTCAAAAACTGCTTTTAACCGTTCTTTCAAAAAAATCACCAACCAGACCCCCAGAGAATACCTCGATGGTATAAAAATAGAGTAGAAAATAGGTGCCATTTTATAAATCGGTACTATTTATAAGTGCAATTACTTCATTATCAATATTTTATAAAAAACAAAAAAATATTAGAAAAATACCAAATGGGGCGATTGCCCTGTTGCTGGCCAATACCTTTGCATCACGAAAAACTTAAATAAAAAAGGTGCAAAGTCCAATTCTCAAATATTCTTCAGTGCTTGCGTTGGCTGTGGTATCGCTTGTCAGTTGTAAGCAAAAACCAAATCTGAAACCGAGTTTTTATTTGGGAGCTGACCTATCTTACGTAAATGAGCTTGAAGACTGCAGCGGTATTTACAGAGAAAAAGGAGAGAAAGTAGAGCCATTTGGCTATTTCGCCAAAAAAGGTTCAAACCTCATTAGATTGCGTCTTTGGCATACTCCAGAATTTAATAATTATTCCTCATTATCGGATGTCGAAAAATCTTTAAAAAGAGCTAAAAACGCCAATCAGTCGGTATTGCTCAATTTTCATTATTCCGATAATTGGGCCGATCCATCCAAACAAATAATGCCACGAGCTTGGCAAAAAATAAAAAACCTGAATATTCTAGGAGACTCTGTTTACAATTACACTTTATCAACCCTTACCTACCTCAACAGTCGCGGTCTCACACCCGAAATGGTGCAGATAGGCAATGAAACCAACATCGGTATCATTCAACATCCTGATTCGGCCAGTAACGGCCCGATCAATTGGAAACGCAATGCCTTCTTACTTAACAAAGGCCTCGAAGCAGTAGCCGATTTTAATAAGACCAACAAACAAAAAGTAGAAACCATGCTGCACGTGGCACAGCCCGAAAACGCAGAGTGGTGGTTTAAAGATGCTAATGTCAACAGTGTAAAAAATTATGATTGGATTGGTGTGAGTTACTACCCGAAATGGTCGAAATATGACTTAAACAAGCTTGAAAGTACCTTAAAAAACCTAAAAAACAGATACAGTAAAAGGCTAATGGTGGTTGAGACGGGATATCCATATTCAACTGCCGAGTATGACAAAGCCAACAACATGTTAGACAAGGATGCGGCCATAAAAAACTATCCGATTTCGCCCGAAGGCCAACTAAGTTTTATGGTAGATCTCGTAAAAACGTGTAAAAATGCAGGTGCCGAAGGGGTAGTTTATTGGGAGCCGGCATGGATCTCGACGGCTTGTAAAACTCAATGGGGAACAGGCTCACATTGGGAAAACGCGGCTTTTTTTGATGCAGGCAACAGCAACGAGGCCTTACCTGTTTTTAAATTTTTCAAACCAATTTTTTAATATTTTATACTTTAACTTAAACTTAATTTCAGATGCAAAAAAACAAACGCAGTCGAAATTTAAAGTCATCAACCTCAGCCTTCGGCATGTTTGCCGTTTTCTTATTGATGATTTTAGGAAATGTTGCTTTTGCCCAAAGAACCATCACGGGTAAAGTAACAGATGCCACAGACAAATCAGAATTGATTGGCGTGACAGTATCCGTAAAAGGCACTACAGTTGGTACGCAAACCGACGTTAGCGGAAATTACTCCATAGCTGTTCCCAACAATCAAGCTATTTTGGTGTTTTCATTTATCGGCAAAACCAGCAAAGAAGTGGTGGTAGGAACACAGACAGCCATTAATGTAGCCTTGGTCGACGACTCCAAAATACTAGACGAAGTAGTGGTAGTAGCCTACGGAACAAGTAAAAAAGCTGACTTAACTGGCTCAATAATAGCGGTAAATGCCAAAGATTTCCAAAAGGGAAACATCCAATCTTCAGAGCAATTGCTTCAAGGTAAAGTGGCGGGTTTGCAAGTAACCAGTGGTGGCGGTTCAGCAGGCGGTGGTAGTACAATCCGTATAAGAGGAACGGCTTCACTAAACGCTAGCAATGACCCATTAATCGTAATAGACGGGATACCAGTAGAAGGAAATGGCATAGCTGGTTCGGCCAACCTATTGAACACCATCAACCCAAATGATATAGAAAGTATGTCTGTCCTGAAAGATGCCTCTGCCGCAGCTCTTTATGGCTCTAGAGCATCTAACGGGGTTATTATCATCACTACCAAAAAAGGCTCGTCTGGTAAACCAACTTTCAATTTCAATACCGCGGTTTCTGCGGGTCAAGTATTCACTAAAGTCGATGTACTTACTGGTGACCAAGTAAGGGAAATCATAAACGCCAGAGCTGCTCAAACTGGTGACAACACCTATAAAAACCTCTTGGGAACAGAAAATACCGACTGGCAAGACCAGATTTTCCGAACTGCCATAGGAACAGACAACAACCTTAGTGCTGGTGGTACGTACAAAAAAGTACCTTTCAGGGTGTCATTGGGATACTCTAACCAAAATGGTATTTTGAAAACCAACAATTTCAATCGTACTTCTGGAGCCATCAATCTTAGTCCCAAGTTTTTGGACAATGCCTTGGCAGTTAATGTTAACCTAAAATTGGCCAATACCAATAACCGTTTTGCGGATGAAGGAGCTATTGGATCAGCTTTGAGAATGGACCCGACCAAACCAGTAATGACGGATAACCCATACGGTGGATATTATCAATGGTTAGATGGCCAAGGTAAATACAAACAACTTTCAGGATTTAATCCTTTAGGTTTGTTAGAACAACGTGACAATACCTCTACTGTAAACAGATTAATCGGAAACATAGAGTTAGACTATAAACTGCCCTTCTTGCCAGATTTGCACCTAAGAACCAACCTTGGACTTGACAATACCAAAGGTAGCGGAACAGACCTGATTAATGCTCTTTCGGCAACTAACTACCTGACCAGTGGACGATTGACAGACTACAAACAAAGCAAGTCTAACAAACTTTGGGATGTGTCTTTGTTCTATGAAAAAGACTTGGTGGGTATTAAAAGTAAAATCGATGTTTTGGCCTTGCATTCTTACCAAGATTTCGTAACCAACGTTTACAACTTCCCAGCGTACAGTGCTGATGGTAAAACGATAATCCCTGGCACGGAGCCAATATTTGCAACAGACAAACCGCAATATAGACTTGATTCTTATTTGGGAAGAATAAACTACTCATTTATGGGTAAATATTTGGCCACAGCATCTATTCGTAGAGATGCTTCTTCGAAATTCTCACCTGCTACTAGAGTAGGTTATTTCCCTGCAGTTGCCTTGGCTTGGAAAGTTAGAGATGACATTTTTAAGAATAGCAAAATTGTTTCTGACATGAAACTTAGAGTTGGTTATGGCGTAACGGGTCAGCAAGATTTTGGTCAATTTTACCCATATTTAGCCAGATATGCCCAAAGTACTGCCACAGCCCAGTACCAATTCGGCGATAAATTCTATACTTTCTATCGACCAGCAGCTTACGACGCCAACATTTCGTGGGAAACTACGACCACCAAAAACCTAGCATTAGATTTTGGTTTTGCAAACAACAGAATCAACGGTACCGTGGAGCTTTTCCAAAAAGATACCAAAGACCTTTTGGCAACAGTGCCAGTAGCTTATGGTTCTACGTTTGATATCAATTTATTCACTAACGTGGGTAGCCTGACCAACAAAGGTGTAGAAGTAGTATTGAACACTACGCCAATCAAAAAAGACAAATTACGTTGGGATTTAGGCTTTAATTTCACTAGAAACAATACTGAAATTACCGCACTTCGTAAGCAAGAAGATCCAAACTTTACTGGAATTCCTGTTAGTGGAATCTCTGGCGGTACAGGTAATTCTATCGGCTTGCATGCTATCGGCCAATGGCCATACACTTACTACGTATTCCAACAAGTATATGACGAAAACGGTACGCCGCTTGAGGGAGTATATGTAGACAGAAACAAAGACGGTCAAATTAACGATTCGGACAGATATTTGTTCCAAAAACCAGCTCCAAGCATGCTTTTTGGTGTAAGCACTTCGGTAAACTACAACAAGTTTACGTTTAGTGCTTCTGGACATGCCATGGTAGGCAATTATTTGTACAACAACCTTCAGTCTGAGCGTTCGGTTCTTAGAAATTTGATAGATCCGCTTTTGGTGATTAACAACGCCACTACGCTTCTAACAAAAACCAATTTCTTCAATAATAGATACCTATCTGATTATTACATAGAAAATGCCTCTTTCTTCAGATTGGACAATATTAATGTAGGGTATTATGTAGGTAAAGTATTCGGAAACACTACTTTAAGTTTAAATGCAAGTGTAAACAACGTGTTCTTCGTAACCAAATACAGCGGTTTGGATCCTGAAAACTCAAGTGCTACGGGCGTAGACAACACCATTTATCCTCGTCCAAGAGTTTACACATTTGGTTTAAACTTTGATTTTTGATAATTATTAAAAAGAAGAAAAAACAATGAAAAATATATTTAAAAAATTCTCAGTTGCTTTGCTCACGACGGCCTTCATTACATCGTGTTCAAACAAGCTCGACTTGTTTCCTCAGAATGACTTCACACCAGACAAAGCTTATTCTAGCGTAGACGGTTATAACTCGGTTTTGGCAAAAATCTATGGAGCTCTTTCGGTAGGTGGAAACACAGGCGGCGGTGGTCAGCCGGATATTACAGGTCTTGATGAAGGATCACAGATAGCATTTATTCGTCCGTTTTTCAATATGCAGGAGTTACCAACTGACGAAGCCATGGTGACATGGAACGACCAAACTATTAAGGACTTCCATAATTTATCATGGACCAGCACTGACCCATTCATTAAAGGTATGTATGCCCGTCCGATATGGAATGTAGCCCTTATCAACGAGTTCATTCGTGAATCTACTGACGCAAAATTAAATGAAAGAGGAATAACTGGTGCCAATGCTACAAACATCAAAAATGCTGTGGCTGAGGTAAGATTCTTACGTGCTTTCAATTATTGGGCTGCTATGGATTTATTTGGTAAATATTCGTTTTTGACAGAAGCCGACGCCGTGGGTGTAACTCCAGTAGAGAAATCTTCATCTGAGCTTTTTGCTTATATCGAAAAAGAGTTGAAAGAGGTAGAAAACATTCTTCCAGCTGCAAAAACGGCTATTTATGGCAGAGTAGACAAAAGTGCAGCACAAGCTCTTTTGGCCAGAATGTACCTGAACGCAAAAACTTACATCGGAACAGAGAAAAACACCGAAGCCGCTACTTATGCAAAGAAAGTGATCGATGCAGGCTATGCTTTAACACCAAAATATCATGAGCTTTTCCAGGCAGATAATCATACCAAAACAGGCGAAATCATTTGGGCTATCAATTGTGATGGACTAAAAACCCAAGGCTACGGAAACACCACGTTCCTAGCTCATGCAGCAGCAGGAGATGACTACCCGGACTTCGGCGTGAATAGTGGCTGGGCAGGTTATAGAGCTACAAAAGGACTTTCGAGCAAGTTTTTTAGTGGAAATACAACTACCACAAACGACAAAAGAGCTCTTTTCACTACTTCAAAGTTTAGAATTGATCCAGTAGAAAACGAAATCGATGACGTGAGTAATTTTGCTAATGGTGTACATGTGAAAAAATGGACCAACAACTACACTTCAGGAGCCAAAGGCACTGATATCACTGGTAATTTTGTTGATACCGATTTTCCTATTTTCCGTCTTTCTGAGATGTATTTGATTTATACTGAAGCCGTACTCAGAGGTGGTACTGGAGATAGAAACCTGGCACTTTCGTACATCAACAAAATTAGAGAAAGAGCATACGGAAGCACATCTGGTAATATTTCAGCGAATGATCTTACACTTCAATTTATACTTGATGAACGTGCCCGTGAGTTGTATTGGGAAGGACACCGTCGTACAGACCTGATCCGTTTTGACCAACTTACTACTTCTACCTATCTATGGCCATGGAAAGGTGGTGTAAGTGCAGGAAGAGCAGTAGATACGAAGTATAAACTGTTCCCGATTCCAGCTGAGGCTCGCACGGTAAATACCAACTTGACACAAAACCCAGGTTATTAATCTTAAATTTTTCAGAAAATGAATAAAATATTTAAAAATATAGCATTCTTCGTAGGGACATTGATACTGATGACCTCTTGCGAAAAAGACGAGATTCAGGCTGTGCTCAATTCAGGAGCCACGCCAGTTGTTTCACTGTCAGCACCTACAGTGGTTCTTACGAAAGACGTTGCAGAGAACACTGTTCTAACAGTTTCTTGGTTAAAACCAGAGTTTGGCTACGATGCCGCTCCTACTTATACCATTCTTTTAGACAAAAAAGGTGGCGATTTCTCCAAAGCATATAGCTACAGTGCTGGCAAAGATTTGACCAAAACCTTCAAAGGTGCTGAGCTGAATAGCATTTTGCTAAATCTAGGTTTGCCAGCAGGGGCTGCGTCTGATTTAGATGTAAAAATCCAAGCCAAACTCAGCGATGCCGTTACGCTTACTTCGCCATTGGCAGGATTTAAAGCCACTGCGTATTTGGATAAACTCGATCTTTCTAGCCCATGGGGAGTAGTAGGAAGTGCCTACAACGACTGGGGTGCATTTGCTGATGCTCCTTTCTACAAAACGGGTTCGGTAGAGGTATTTGTGGCTTATGTTACACTAAAAGACGGTGAGTTTAAAATCCGAAAAAACAACGACTGGGCTATAAACTATGGTGACGACGGAGCCAATGGAACCCTAGAAGCCAACGGTGCCAATATTATTTCAAAAGCTGGAGCCTATAAAATCACTTTTGATGCAGCAAAGCTTACAGTAAAAGTAGAAAAGTATTCGTGGGGAATTGTAGGAAGTGCATTCAACAATTGGGGAGCAACTCCAGATGCACCTTTGACTTACGATCCATTCTCTGACCAATGGAGAGGAGTAGTTACCTTGAAAGATGGCGAGTTTAAAATCAGACAAAACTCTGACTGGGCAGTAAACTATGGCGACGATGGAGCTAATGGCACATTGGATGCTGGTGGAGCTAATATTGCTGCCAAAAAAGGTACATATCTTATAACAATGAATTTAAAAGAGAACAAAATGACCATAGAAAAAATAACAAACCTGTGGGGAATTGTTGGTAGCGGATACAACGACTGGGGTGCTACTCCTGACTTTACTTTCACACCTGACTTTGGAAATTTCTCTAAAGATTTTGACACAAAAGGAGTTTGGATTGCACAAAATGTAACCCTCAAAACAGGCGAGATAAAATTCAGAGCAAACTCCGATTGGGCATTAAACTACGGCGATGATGGTGCTAACGGTACGCTTGACGTTAATGGAGCGAACATTGCAGTTACAGCTGGGAAATATGATATTATGCTAGACTTTTCAAAGTCAACTCCAGCATATAAAATTACAAAAAAATAACCCGAAGAAATTCGGAATAGATTGATTATAATCTGCATGGAGTATTTCTGTGCAGATTTTTTTAAACTTTAATAAAACAAACTCCATGAAAAAGGCCGCTGTTCTCTGCCTATTCCTTACCGTTTTCATATCCTGTTCAAAATCCGAAAATGTACCTTCTGGTTCAGCTCCTATGGATTTGAATGTGGTCGAAAATACGGGTGGAGTGATGATGCAGGGCTTTTATTGGGATGTCGAACCAAGAGGTGACTGGTGGAATACCCTCTCTACAAGAATAGACGCTTGGAAGAAAATAGGTGTGGACAGAATTTGGCTTCCTCCGGCCTCCAAAGGCATGTCTGGTGGATTTTCAATGGGCTATGACCCCATGGATTATTTTGACTTTGGTGATTTTGACCAAATGGGAACATTGGAAACAAGATTTGGCTCCAAAGCAGAACTCGAAAAACTAATAAGCACTGCACACGGAGCTGGCATCCAGGTAATTGCAGACATTGTGTTGAACCATAACAGTGGTGGATCTTTGGAATACAACCCTTTTCGGAACAAGAATACCTACACACTTTTTAAACCAAAATCAGGGAGATTTTTTAGAACAGCGAAAGATTTTCATCCAAACGACCGCCATGCTAAAGATGCTGAGGCACTGTTTTTTGAAGAGCAAGATCTTTGTCACGATCAATTGAACGTACAGAAATGGTTCTGGAAATCAGATTCTTCAGTGGCCAAATATTACAAAAACACCATGAAATTTGACGGCTGGCGGTTTGATTATGTAAAAGGATTTGATCCATCCGTCGTAAAATCTTGGATGGACGAAGTGGGTGGGTTTGGAGTTTTAGAGGCTTGGGATGGCAACCCCGATTATCTCAAAACTTGGGTGGATAAAACAGGAGCAAAAGCTTTTGACTTTGCGGCATTTTATAACATGGAACAGGCATTTGACGGAAATAACCTGAAACTTCTGAGAGACAAAAGTGCCCTTTTCAAACTTTCTCCTCAAAATGCAGTGACCTTTGTAACCAACCACGACACCGAAAAAGAAACCAATCAATCTAACAGAATCGGGAATGCTGAAAATAAACTTTTGGCCTACGCTTACATACTCACGCATCCCGGTTATCCATGTATTTTTTATCTCGATTATGAAGTGCAATTGCCAAAATGGAAGCTTGATCGCCTCATACTAATTAACAGAACATTGGCCAAAGGCGATGCCTCCGTGATTTTTGCTGACACAGAATATTACGTGGCCCAACGGACTGGCGAGGGCAAATCACCTGGCTTGGTAGTGGCCATAAACAACGGCAGTTTAAGCAAAAAACAAGACGTTTTTACTTCTTTCAAAAATACCACACTTTACGATTATTCTGAAAACACCGCCAAAACTATCTCCACCGATGAACGAGGAAAAGCAACCATAGAAACTCCATCAAAAAGCTATACGATATGGTCGTTGAAAAAATTCTAAAAAACATTTTTTAACTGAATACCTATGAAAAAAATACTTTTTATCTTATTGATTATCAACCTAAAATCCTTTGGACAAGCCATAGAACATTTCGAGCCATCTTCTTGGTGGGTAGGTATGAAAAACCCTAAACTTCAGGTACTTATTCATGGAAAAGAAATTTCTACTTTTAGTGTAAATGTCAATTACCCTGGTGTAAAACTTTTAAAAGTCAATAAAACCGAAAACCCAAATTACCTTTTTGTTGACTTAACCATCTCCCCCAATGCCAAAGCTGGGAAAGTCCCTTTTCGTTTTACAAAAGGTAATCAAAAAACCGAGTATTCATTGGATTTGAAAAATAGAAAGCCGAATTCAGCACAGCGAGAAGGCTACAGTCAAAAGGACGTTATCTATTTGCTTACACCAGATAGATTTGCCAATGGCGACTCTCAAAACGACAATATTGCTGGCTACCCAGATGCACTCAACCGAGCGAGAGACTATGGCCGCCACGGTGGCGACATTGCCGGTATCAGAAAAAACCTGAGCTACATCTCTGACATGGGCTTTACCACCATTTGGCCGATGCCTTTGGAAGAAAACAAAATGGAAGAAGCCAGTTATCATGGTTATGCCATCACCGATTTTTATAAGATTGACCCGCGTTACGGAAGCAACGAAGATTACATCAATCTCGTGAAAGAATCCAAACAAAAAGGCTTGAAATTTATCAGAGACGTGGTGTTGAATCATTGCGGACTTAACCACTGGTGGATGAAGGACTTACCTTCGAAAGATTGGATCAACAACGAAGGGAAATTTAAGCCAACCAACCACCAAAGAGAAGTAATTCACGATCCTTATGCCTCTAAATATGACATGGACAAAATGACCCAAGGATGGTTTGTATCGGCTATGCCTGACATGAACCAACGTAATCCTTTCATGGCCAATTACCTGATTCAGAACACAATATGGTGGATAGAAAACGCCGACTTGGATGGACTTCGCATAGACACTTACCCTTATTCTGACAAAAACTTCTTATCGGTTTGGTCGAAAGCAGTGATGGACGAATACCCGAAATTCAATATGGTGGGCGAAGAGTGGTCCACACGCCAGGCGGTAACCGCCTACTGGCAAATGGGACAAAAAAACAAAGACGGATACAAATCATACTTACCCACTATGATGGATTTCCCACTGAACAATGCACTCATAGAAGGCTTAAAAGAAAACGACAAAGAATGGGGAAAAGGAATGTTAAAAGTGTATCAATGTTTGTCTGACGACTATCTGTATGCAAACCCCAACAATCTCATGACTTTTGCTGATAACCACGACATGAACAGAATTTTTACCCAACTCAACGAAGACAAAAATCTGCTGAAAATGGGGTTGGCGGTTATTTTTACTATGCGTGGAATACCACAGTTTTTCTATGGAACGGAGGTGGCCATGACCTCACCGAAAGAAAGAAACGACGGCCTAATCAGAGCCGATATGCCGGGAGGTTGGGAAGGTGACAAGGCCGATGTTTTTCAAAACAAAAACTTGAATCCGCTGCAATCAGAAATGCGAGAATATGTAAAAAAACTACTCAATTGGCGAAAAACAGCCTCTGCCATTCACAACGGCAAACTGGTGCATTATTCTCCTGAGGATGGCATTTACACCTATTTCAGATTCAACGAAAATGAAAAATATTGGATAATTCTGAACAAAAATGAAGAGCAAATTTCTCTAAATACCCAAAAATACAAAGAACATCTTCCCGAAAAAGCGAAATTCTATGATGTTCTAGAGAACCAAAGCCTTGAGAACCAAATCTCTATCCCAGGCAAAGGGTTTAGAATTTTGAAGGTGGATTGAAAAACAATATTCATCTAGCCAAAAAATGAGGGTTGACTAATCACCCCTCATTTTTTTGTAATAGCATTTAGGAAAATTTTACCCAAAATGCTCAATAGACATTCTGGCGAAATAAAATTTGGTAAAAAAGCTATGACGAGCATCGAAAAACCTATCGAGATAGGTTTGCAGAGGCACGGAAATTGATTTGAAGCCAAACTTTATTGTAGCCGATTATCTAATGAGTTTTTTGGGTTTAAACCTTCGGAAATAATTTCTCCAAAACGGCCTTTCGATAAGTAAAAATTCCTTGCACTTTGGCATCTACGAAGAGTTTACCAGCTATCCAGCCAAAAACCCACTTTCCGATGTCGTAGTGCAGTATATCCGTCATCAAAACTCCACCCTCTACTGCTTTAAAATGATGCTCGTGGTGCCAGATATTGTATGGCCCGAGTCGTTGCTCATCCACAAAAAACTCGTTTTCTTTCACGTGAGTTATCTCCGTAACCCAATCCAAGGGAATATTCAGCATCGGTGAAACCTTATAGCTAATCATCAAACCTTCGTACATTTTTTCGGGAATATCGTATAAGATTTTGAAGGTCATTTCAGGTGGAGTAATCTCGTTGAGGTTCTTGGGCGAAGAGAAAAAATCCCAAGCTTTTTCAAGACTGATAGGTAAAAACTGTTCAACATGTAATCGTTTCATTCCACGATAAATTTTAAATGTGATATTAGAGTCTTAACAGATTCTGGTCTTCATTGTTTCAAGAAAGACCTTAGGCACAAGGTTCTAAATCGCTGAAAAAAGCCAATTTATCGGATAATGTTTTGAAACTGTCGTTTTTGTGGTACATAATTATTTTTTAATTGTATTTTTATAAGAAAATAAAAACGTACTCGATCATCTATTCAAAAATAAAAAATGGAAAAAATAGACAAAACCTCAGTTTCTCGTCGCCAATTCTTGACTAACGCAGCACTTATTTCCGGCTCAATGCTGGGAGCAAGCAAGATTTTTGGAGCTCCGGCCATCATCAGAGACCTTTACAAAGGCGGTTCGCTTATCAAAGGAGTTCAAATTGGCGTTATCACTTACTCATTCAGAGAAATGCCTGACCAAAGTGCCGAGGCCACCCTTCAATATATTCTGGATAGTGGCATCAGTGCGGTTGAGCTCATGGGTGATCCGGCTGAAACTTTTGCAGGAAGACCAAAAAATCCAATTGATATGCGTACCTATTTCCCTCTAATGAGAAAACGCAGAGAAAAACAACCACTCACTGAAGAAGAAACAAAAAAACTTGATGCCGCCGATGCTCAGATGAAAGAATACAACGCTGAGGTGAAAAAATGGAGGTCTAGTGTGCAAATAAGTAAGTTTGAAGAATTCGCTAAAATGTATAAAAAAGCCGGAGTAAGTATCTATGGTTTCAAGCCAAATGCCTTCGGAAAAGACAATAGCGATGACGACGTTGCCTATGGAATGAAAGCAGCCAAAGCCTTGGGAGCTAACCAAGTAACCCTAGAACATCCATCTGACGATGCTCAAACGCTAAGATTAGGGAAATTGGCCGAAAAATATGGTATAAAAGTAGGATACCACGGGCACGAACAGCAAACGCCAACTTTCTGGGATACTGCCTTGGCACAATCACCAGCCAACGGTTTAAATCTTGATTTGGGGCATTTTGTAGCAGCCGGCAATATAGAATCACTGGCATTTGTCAAAAAAATGAACAAAAACATACTCAGCATGCACATCAAAGACCGCCAAAATGCCGCCAATGGTAAAGGCAACTTGCCATGGGGAACGGGAGACACACCTTTGGCTGATGTGCTGAAAATAATGAGAGACAATAAGTACAAATTCCCAGCGACGGTAGAATTGGAATACAAAATACCTGAAGGCTCTAACTCGGTGAAAGAAGTTCAGAAATGTTTGGAGTTTTGCAAAAATGCCTTGTTGTAAAATACTCACCTATGAAAATAAAGAAGGGCTTCGGCCCTTTTTTATTTCAAAATCCCACTTTCTAGTACAATTTTTCTTACTCCAGCTTCAAAAAAATAACTGATAGTAATGTCATCAAAACACTGATTTTCAAGAACTATGACACTTGTTTTGGTTTGGGGATAATATAAATTCACGGAGGTGAAACCTTGCTCGGGTACAATGCCCGTATGACCAAATTCGATGATATCTGATTGGTCATTTATTCTAATTCCGTAGCCATAACCAACGGCTTTTTCGCCAAAAACATTATGTTGAGAGAGAATGTTGTATGAAATCATTTTCTTGTAAGTGGCTGGTTTTAAGAGTTTTACATTGTGCAGTTTTTCGTTCCAAATGGCCAAATCAGAGACTGTTGAAACTAGACCCGACGCCGGAACTCTGTCTTTTGAAATGATATATTTTGAAATCTCCTCTTTGTTTTCTGAAAAATGAAAACCATTAACCAAACTGCTTTGAATGGCACTATTTGGATATCCCGAATTTTTCATTCCGCAAATACCAAATAATTCACTTACTGCTTTTTCGTAGGATGTTTTGGTGACGGCCTCCACTATTTTCCCCAATAGAATATAGTTTAAATCGGTGTATCTAAATGTGGTGCCTGGCTTTGAGGCCAAGGGTTTTTCTATGCTCACAATTCCAGAGGTATGATTCAACAATTGATGGATATTCACCGAATCCACCCATTTCTGAGTATAATTTGGCAAATAAGTTCGGATATTTTTCTGTAAATCTATCTTTCCTTTATCGACTTCTCTTAAAATCAAAACGGCAGTGATTTGCTTACTGTTAGAAAGTAAAACAAACTTGCTATTCATTTTCAACAACTCGTTATTCTTTGATTTTGCCAAGCCTAAAGCATTTTGATATAAGGCTTTTCCTTTTTGAGAAACCAAAACAACTCCATTGAAAGCTCTCGGTTGTTTTACACTCAAAAGGCTATCAATTCTTTCTTGCAAATGCGATTGAGCAAAAGCAACATTGGCCAATAGATAGAAAACAAAAATGATAATTTTATTCACGTTAAATTTAATTCAAAAACCAAAATCCAAAGTCTCAGCATCTATTTTCTCCACTTTCCGACCCATTTTTTTCTGGATAATATAAAAATGGTGTTCCTCTTCGTCAGTCACCAAAGAAATGGCTTCTCCAGTGGCATTTGCCCGACCCGTTCGGCCGATTCTATGTACATAATCTTTGGGCGAGCGGGGCAATTCGTAGTTAATAACCGTCGGAAGTTGTACAATATCAATTCCTCGAGAAGCTATATCTGTTGCAACAAGAACATTGATTTTGCCTTTCTTAAATCCACTTAAAGCCTCACTTCTAGCACTTTGCGATTTGTCACTGTGTAAGGCCGAAGCATTTATTCCGTTTTTCTTGAGTTTGGCCACCACATTGTCAGCCGTACGAGTGCTGGATACAAATACCAAAACTTGCTGCATATTTTGAGATAAAATCAAATGTCTCAAAAGCGGCCCCTTTTTCTCGGGTTTTACAATATAGGCCGTTTGTATTATCAAATCCAGATTCAATACTTCCGGCTCAATCTCAATGATTTCGGGTTCATGTAATACTGAAGATTTTATTTTGTCCAACTTAGGGTCGAGTGTGGCTGAAAACAATAGATTTTGCCTTTTAGCAGGAATCAATCGCAGAATATCAGCCATTTCGTCTTGAAAACCCATGTCGAGCATTTTGTCAGCTTCATCAAGCACCAAAATTTCAATTTTGCCCAAATGAATGGAGTTTGTCGAAACCATATCAAGTAGCCTTCCTGGCGTAGCCACCAAGATTTCAGTATTTTTGAGTTTAACCATTTGCTGGTTCAAAGGCACACCGCCATAGACTGCCAAATTTTTAGGTGCAATGGGCAAACCTACTGTAAACGAACTAAATACCTCACTTATCTGCATGGCCAGTTCACGCGTTGGAGCCAGAACGAGTACTTTTAGATGTAGATTTCTCGAAGTTTTTTTCTGCTGAAAAAGCTCTAAAATGGGCAAAACAAAACTGGCGGTTTTTCCTGAGCCCGTTTGAGCCTTGGCTTGTAAATCTTTACCTTTCAGTATCACCGGAATGGCCTGCTGCTGAATAGGATATGGTTCGGTATATTCCATCTTTTCGATGGCATCCAGCAATGGTTTCGATAGTCCGAGCGATTGGAAAGACATGTTTTGTTTTTTCTACAAAGGTAAAGCAATTTTTCAGGCGGAGTGATTTTTCAAATCGCTTAATTAAAATATTTAAATATGGATAAAAACGTAAAGCGATTTCCCAAATCGCTGAAACCTATTTATAGGAATAATTTAATTATTGACGACACGAAAAACCGTGTAAGGCAGAACAAAGTTTTAGTATTTACCTGTATATTCTAAAAGCATCTTTTAGTTTTTACCTACATATTCTAAAAGATGAATTTAGTTTTTACCTGTATATTTTAAATGGAAAAGAATATTTTTTATTAAATATTTGATTTTAAGTCATTTATAGAAACTTCGTGTTTATTAAAATTCAATACAATTTCCAAAGAGAATATATTTAATTTTAAAATAAATAGTTTCTAAAAATTATCCTATTTATTAGTTACTCAAATAACCTAGCATAATTTAAAAAAATTCTACTACATCACCGTCAAAACACTCTCCAACCCCACACCTCTAGAACCCTTAACAAGAAAATAAGTATTAGTGAAAGCCTTTTCTATTAGCCAATTATGTAAAGAAAACTTATCGGTAAAGTAATAGGCTTTTGGTAAATGAACCAAAGCATGCTGCATGTTTTCGCCGTAAAGCACTACCGTGTCAAAGTCTTGCTCAGAAGTTAATTTGCCCAAAGCTTCGTGTTCCGTTTGACTGTATTCACCCAGCTCAAACATATCGCCCAATATCACTACTTTTTGTTTTTCGGTTCTCAAATTTCCGAAGTTTTTCACAGAGGCGGCCATCGACGACGGATTAGCATTGTAAGCATCCATCAGGAACGAATTACTTCCTTTTTCTATCACTTGCGAGCGGTTGTTATCGGGATTGTAGTCGGCAATCGCTTCTGCGGCATCCGTGTGACTTACTCCAAAAAAGCGACCCACAGCAAAGGCGGTTTGCATATTGTCAAAGTTGTATTTTCCACCGATATGTGTGGTATAAATATGCTCACTTTCAGGAATTTGAAACGAAACTGTAGGGCTTTCTGCAGTCATTTTTAGTGCAAATTCATCTGCTCCATAATAAACCACCAACATCATGCTCTTTTCTTTAATCAGAGAAGTCAATTTTTCGTCTGTTTGATTTACAAATGTGGTTCCATTACTATTTTTAAGAAAATCAAAAAGCTCTCCTTTCCCTTTTCTAACACCTTCTTCACCACCAAAACCTTCGAGATGAGCCTTCCCAAGATTCGTGATAAAACCATGTGTAGGCTCACATATACTACTCAACATGGCTATTTCTCTCTGATGATTGGCTCCCATTTCTATCACCGCCATCTCGGTATCAATGGTCATTTCGAGTAGCGTCAAAGGTACACCTATGTGGTTGTTGAGGTTTCCTTTGGTGGCATGAACTTTAAAGTTCTTACTTAAAACCCTTACCAAAAGCTCTTTATTGGTCGTTTTTCCGTTTGAACCCGTGAGGCCAATAACCGGAATGTTAAATGTCTTTCTGTGAAAATTGGCCAGTTTTTGTAGTGTTTCGAGTACATCATCTACCAAAATACATTGCGGATTTTGGGCGTGTTCCATTTCATCCACTACCGCGTAGCTCGCTCCAAGAGCGATGGCCTGCTCCGCAAAGTTATTGGCATTAAATTTCTCGCCCTTTAAGGCAAAGAAAATCTGTCCTTCGCCAATTTTGCGGGTGTCGGTTGTAACGCCCTTACTTTCTTTAAATTTCTCGTAAATTTCTGCTATTTGCATTCAATCGTGTTTTCGATATCAAAGTTCTGCCTTTTTGCTTAATTTCGTATTATCCTTCATAAAAATTGTGGCAGAATATTTTAAAACATTCTTAAAAACCGCTGAGCATCTGCTCAAAATTGAGTCTGATGAACATGCCATCAAAGCCATCAGTTTTGTGAAGCATACGGAAGATTCCTCTGAATTTCAACCCGAAATTCTTGAAAATGCCAAACAACAATTGCAAAATTATTTTGAGGGAAATCTGCAAAGTTTCAACCTAAAACTTGACCCAGAAGGCACAGATTTTCAGAAGAGGGTTTGGGATTTACTATACAAAATTCCTTACGGAAAAACCTGTACTTATGCCGACATGGCCAACAAATTAGGTGACCCGAAAGTGATCAGAGCCGCTGCCTCAGCCAATGGAAAAAATCCTGTAGCCATCGTAATTCCTTGTCACAGAGTAATCGGAACCAACGGAAGCTTAACTGGCTATGCCGGAGGCTTGGAAAACAAACGGTTTTTGCTCGATTTAGAAAACCGTGTGGCCAATGGCGTCATGAGTTTGTTCTGAAAATTCAATTACATCCATTTTCAGGTTATATTTGAGGAAATTTTACCCAAAAGCAAAAACATGAAATCTTTCTTTTTCTCCATATTATTACTTTTCTCCCTCAATTCTTTCGCTCAGTCAGACACCATTACGGCTGCGACGGCCAAAAATTATATTGGAAAAGAAGTGGTATTAAAAGGAATTCTGAAAGGCGTAAAACCATATTCTGACCGAAATGGGAAAGATATCCTATTTTTAGATATTGATGAGAGTTTCCCCAACACCGAAATAGGTGTAACCGTATTTCCAGATGCAGTTCCAGAGGTAAAAATCACAAAAGAAGATATTGGAAGAACAGTCTTTATTACCGGGATTGTGCAAGACTACAAAGGCAAACCAAGTCTCCCTATAAGCGAAGGGAAGCAATTTAAGTATAAAGAATAGCCAAATTTCTTCCAAAATTTGGCTATTCAAAATATTGATTAATACGACATCTTACAAACACTCGCCTGACGCCACGTCGCAACTTTCGCCTGCATTAACTGGCATTTCGGCCTGCATTTCTTGCTGAATTTGGCGTAATGTATCAGCCAAAACTTGCGGTGGCTGAGCTCCGCTTATACCATATTTATCATTAAAAATGAAAAACGGAACGGCACTCACTCCTCTCGATTGAAAGTACGAAATCTTTTCTTTTACTTCTTCAAAAAGTGATTCATTGGCTAAAATGGTCACCACTTTCTCGGCTCCCCAGCCAAACTCAGTCATTATCTTTATGATATTTTCGGTCTTACTCAAGTCTGTGGCATCTTCGAAATAAGCTTTAAAAAACCTTTCCTTAAGTTTTGCCTTGAACCCTTCTTTTTCGGCTTCCAACATCAGTACATGAAGTGGCATGGTATTCATGGTGCGTTCCATTTTACTAAAATCAAAATGGATTCCTTCTGTGTCTCCCACACTTTCCATGTGTTGGAATATTTGTTGCACTTTTTCGTCACTACCAAACTTTTTTGCGTAGTAAGGTTTCAACTCTCTTCCCTCTTCGGGCACAGTCAGGTCTAGTTGAAAAGGCTGCCAAGTGATGTCGGCTTTTATTTCAGGAACCATGGCCAAGGCTTTTTCCAAACGACTTTTACCAACATAACACCATGGACACGCCACATCCGACACAATATCTATTTTTATATTCATTTTTTTAGTCTAAATTTCGATGTCATTACAATCAACAATACAAAAAAACGATGCGAAAAATTCTATTTCTTCTCTTATTGGCTCATTTTTCTTTTGCCCAAACAGAAAAAATCCAAGTTACAGATCTTACAAAAATCAAAAATGTGGTATCTATCGTTACCAATAATGATAAAGCCATTTATGCCCTAAAAACCATAGAACCAACGCCGGACAAACCTCTCGAATTCGATTATATCACAAATTTGTACCTGATAAATCTTCAAAATCCATCAAAGCATATTGCACTTACACGCGGAAACGAAGGTGCTAGCCAACCTGCATTGTCGCCTGATGGAAAAAGTCTGGCCTTTGTTCGTACGGTAAAGGACAAATCACAAATTTTTATAATGCCACTTGAGGGAGGTGAGCCTTGGCAATTGACGACTTCAAAATATGGAGCGAGTTCACCACAGTTTAGCCCAGATGGAAAAAGAATTCTTTTCTCGTCAAGTTTGAGTTTGAATGAAATACTTAATGACTCGGTTTTCAATGCCAAAAAGGAATTGCCCTCTTGGTCATTTGAAAAACCCGGTTTTAAATCCAACGATTTTTTGGTGGAGAAAAAAGGGGTAAAGGCTAATCCAGATGGCAATATTGAGGAAATCAGAGCCTACCTGAACAAAGATGTAGTCGACAAAAAAGCCAAGGTATTGAACAGGTTAAATTTTCAAGGAGAGGCTACCGTAGAACCTGAAATGAGATTTAGCCATGTTTTTGAGATAGAAATATTGGAAAATGCCAAAGCAAAAGCATTAACATCGGGTTATTGGTCTTTCCAGAATGTAAATTATACCCCTGACGGCAAAAGAATTATTGCCACTACTGCGAAAGACGCCACCCAACACCCTGACAGAGAGCAAGAAAACAAAATCATTTCGATTGACCTCGCTTCGTTGAAGCAAACCACCATTTACGAAAAAGAAGGTAAAAGTTTTGGCGGCTTAAGCCTTTCGCCAAGTGGAACTAAAATAGCCCTGGTCATGAATGCGGCAAACGTGATGTCTCATGGTCAACTGTCTACCATCAACGCTGACGGCACTGGCTTCAAAGAAATAAATTTTGACAGAGTTCCAAACAGCATAACTTGGTCAGCAGACGAAAAAAGTCTTTATTTCGTGGCCAATTCTAATGGTGGTGTTCCGGTTTTTAAATTAGATGTTACAAACGGTAAAGTCGATCGATTAACTGATTTTGAGTCGGGTATTGGTTCATTGGAGATTGTAAATCCAACAAAAGCCATTTTCGCTAAAAACGACGTTTCTAATCCACACGAAATCTATGTTTCGGACCTTACCTTTAAAAATCAAACTAAAATTAGCGATATAAACACGCCTTGGATTAAAAACAAAAAACTGAGTTATCCTGAAAAACGAACCTTCAAAAACTCAGCAGGCCAAGAAATAGAATTTTGGATAATGAAACCAACGGATTTCGTGGCAGGGAAAAAATATCCACTATTGCTCCAAATGCACGGTGGGCCTACTGCCATGTGGGGGCCAGGTGAGGCATCCATGTGGCATGAGCTACAATATTTTGCTGCCCAAGGCTACGGAGTGGTATTTCCAAACCAAAGAGGATCAGGTGGTTATGGCAAAGACTTTCAGTTTTCTAACTACCGCGATTGGGGCAAAGGCCCACAGGAAGATGCATTGGGAGCTACGAGCATAGCAGCCAAAGAAGCTTGGGTAGATACTTCCAAACAAGTAATAACAGGTGGTTCATACGCTGGATATCTAACCGCTTGGATTATCGCTCATGACCATCGTTTTAAAGCTGCCTTTGCTCAACGGGGCGTTTATGACCTTACCACTTTCATGGGTGAAGGAAATGCCTGGAGACTCACGCCAAATTACTTTGGGCTACCATGGGACGACGAGGCCAAAACCAAAATAGACGCCAATTCGCCTTACACTTTTGTGGATAAAATCAAAACGCCCTTACTCATTAAACATGGCGAAAACGATCTACGCACAGGTGTAATTCAGTCTGAAATGATGTTTAAAAGCCTAAAATATCTTGAAAAAGAAGTAGAATATGTAAGAATGCCAGGAGGAACCCATGAGCTCTCGAGAACAGGAAACGTACGCCAAAGAATAGACAGAATTCTAAGAATTTATGAATTCTTCGAGAGATATATTTCCACAAAATAAAAATTGGTAATAATTAAATTTTTTTATTAAACTAATTTTTTTATATTTGCAACCAATGTTTTAGAATTAAAACATCACCCTCATTCATTTGAGGTGATTTATCATAGGTTAAAGTATTTTCGTCTTGGAAAGGCATTTGGGTCTCCCGAATGTCTTTTTTTATTATACCATATCATTCATTTACAAGACTAAATTGTTAATTTTGTGTCCAAATAATTGATAATTATGAAGAAAAACGTGCTTTTCGTGAGTTTTCTTTGGATTTTGTCCTCTTGTATGAGCAAACTTAGTCCTAGCAAAGAAAGCAAAAACGTCGAAAAAATTACGGAATATTCTGAGGATTTGTCAGTATTCAGACCTAAATATGACCCCGTTGTTGAGGTCACAAAAATTGACAAAACAGATGCACCCAAAACGCCATCCACTCAAAGCAATTCGGCATCAACTCTAAAAAATGAAAATGAGGCAGTAGAAGCGGTTCTATCGCACATCAGAGATACCAATAAAAAATTAGCTGAAGGCAAGGGATACAGAATTCAGGTTTTTTCGGGAAACAATAAAATGGATTTTGAAGCTGCTAAAAGCTATTTATACAGAAATTTCTCCGAACTAGAGCTCTACGAATCATACAGTCAACCCACTTACAGAATTAAAGTTGGGGACTTTATAAGTATCGACGAAGCCAATAGATATTCAAGCGATCTAAAAAATAAATTTAGTACCGTAAGAATCATAAGCGATAAAATAAACGTAAAAAAAGCACTCGAAATTAAATGAAAAAAGCACTCATAACAGGTGTAACAGGCCAAGATGGAGCCTATTTGGCGGAATTTTTATTACAAAAAGGATACGAAGTTCATGGTATAAAAAGAAGGGCGTCTTTGTTCAACACTGACCGTATTGACCACCTTTACAAAGACCTCCACGAAACCAATGTGAAATTCATACTTCACTATGGCGACTTGAGCGACTCAACCAACATAATTAGAATTATACAAGAGGTTCAACCTGACGAGATCTACAACTTGGGAGCAATGTCTCACGTAAAAGTAAGTTTTGATGAACCCGAATATACCGCCAATGTTGATGGAATCGGAACACTGAGAATTCTAGAGGCCGTTAGACTATTGGGATTGACAAAAACCTGTAGAATTTACCAAGCCTCCACATCAGAACTTTATGGATTGGTTCAAGAAGTTCCACAGTCAGAAACCACACCTTTTTATCCGAGATCTCCTTATGCAGTTGCCAAATTATACGGTTACTGGATTACGGTAAACTACCGCGAAGCCTACAATATGTATGCCTGCAATGGAATACTCTTTAACCACGAATCGCCTTTAAGAGGTGAAACTTTTGTGACAAGAAAAATCACTAGAGCCGTTTCACAAATCGCCTTAGGCCAAGAAGAGTGCCTGTTTTTGGGTAATTTAGACGCCAAAAGAGACTGGGGACATGCCAAAGATTATATTGAGGCCATGTGGTTAATTTTGCAACAAGACGTAGCCGAAGATTACGTAATTGCTACAGGAATTACAACAACCGTAAGAGATTTTGTGATAATGGCATTTGCTGAAGTTGGCATTACGCTTGAGTTCAAAGGCTCTGAAGACAAAGAAGAAGGATTTGTGGTTAGCTGTTCAAATCCTGAGTTTCAGTTGGAAATTGGAAAGAAAGTATTGGCGGTAGATCCTAAATATTACAGACCAACAGAGGTGGAATTGTTGATAGGTGATCCTACAAAATCACAAACTAAACTTGGTTGGAAACCGAAATATGACCTTCCAGCATTGGTGAAAGAAATGGTAGCTGCTGATTTAGATTATTTCCAAAACCAACCGGTTTTTAACAAGGCCGGTATAAAAATTAGATAATCGATAAGATTTCAACAAAAAATATAAGAATTTAAAACATGATTTATCCTATAGTAGCTTACGGAGCCCCTGTATTAAGGAAAGTTTGCGTTGATATTCAGAAAGGCGAAATGGACGTAAAAAAAGTATCTGAGGATATGTTTGAGACGATGTACCATGCCTCTGGAGTAGGTTTGGCTGGACCACAAGTGGGCTTGGCTTATAGAATTTTTGTGGTAGATGGCGAAATCATGAACAAAGGAGCTGAAACAGAAGAAGATATTGACCAATCTTTGATAGGTTTCAAAAAGGTTTTCATCAATGCACAAATAATTGAAGAAAAAGGTGAAAAATGGGCATATGAAGAAGGTTGCCTAAGCATACCTGGCGTAAGAGCAGATGTATACAGACCCGACACCTTGGTTATCAAATACCTAGATACTGATTTCGTAGAACACACAGAAGAATATTCTGGACTAGCAGCCAGAATTATTCAGCACGAGTATGATCATATAGAAGGCGTGCTTTTCACCGACCACTTGGCACCGTTGAAAAAACAAATGCTCAAGAAAAGACTTGGAAATATCCAGAAAGGAATAGTGGATGCAGATTACAGAATGAAATTTGCCTAATGGATCAGAATCTCAAAATTAGTTTGATTCAGACCGACTTGGTTTGGGAAAATCCCCAGGCTAACCTACAAAATTTTGAAGAAAAAATAAATAGCGACAACAGTAACCCCGATTTGATTATCCTGCCTGAGATGTTCAATTCGGGGTTTTCTATGCACTTTTCTGAAACCCATCCATCCAAAAGTCTAGCATGGCTTTCAAAGGTTTCTTCTGCCAGGCAAACCGCCATGTATGGTTCGCTGGCTATAACTGAAAACGGCGAAAACTATAATCGCGGGTGTTTCGTAAAACCAAATAGCGAAGAGCATTTTTACGACAAAAAACATCTTTTTAAGTATGGCAAAGAACACGAAACTTACACCGCAGGCACTGAAATCATAACGATTGAACATAAAAACTGGAGAATAAGACCCTTGATTTGTTATGATTTAAGATTCCCTATTTGGAGTAGAAACACCGCACCATTTTACGACCTCCTAATTTATGTAGCATCTTGGCCAATGGCACGCATAGAAGCTTGGAGAACGCTTCTCAAAGCTAGAGCGATAGAAAACCAATGTTATGTAGTTGGTGTAAATCGTATAGGAACAGATGGCAACAACCTGATTTACAACGGACAGTCTTTAGTCATTGACTTCACTGGAAAGATTCTATGCGATGCCGAGGAAAAAGACACCATTATATCCACAGAATTATCATTCGAAAACCTACAAAACTTCCGCACAAGATTCCCTTTTTTATCAGACGGAGACAGTTTTGAATTAAAATAAAAAAGGTAAGAATTTTGCCCCAAGAAACCTTACGTGGCTTAATTTTTGAACATTTTTTATTATTATTGCCTTTTGATAAATTACCTATTAAAATTTATTCTATAAACCGATAATTTTCAACAGCCCTTGAAGAGACTTTTACTATTTATACTGTTTACAACCAGCTTATCACAACTTACGGCTCAAGATATTTCGGTAGATATTTTGCAGCAGGGCAAGTCTTTTGCCGACTCCTCTTACTATGACATCATCAAGGTTGAGGACAAATTTTGGGTTGCAGGCAAATATGGTATACTGAAGTCACTTGACGCACAAGGGAACATAGAAAACATATCTTATCCGACCGAAGGTCTGGATATCTACAAACTCGAAAACCTAGACAATCAAACGGTTTTGGCCAGTGGCGACAAAGGAACGCTATATATTCATGACCTCAAAACCAAGGCCTGGAAAACTATAAAAGTAAGAAATTACGAAAATGCCTGCTTTTATAATTTGGCTGTAGATAACCAAAAAAATATATTTTTGAGCGGCGGAAATTCAAAGATAGCCCATTCTGGAAAGAGTATTCCGAACGGATTTGTGTTGGTCTCCTCAGATATGGGTCAAACTTGGCGTCGGATTTACAAAAATACCTTCAACATGGTGTGGTGTG
>NZ_RJUF01000031.1 GCF_024343775.1 Lacihabitans soyangensis
ATTGTAAAATACCACGTGTAAAAACTGTTGAGAATAAGGTTGAACAAGTCTCAGTACCGTGGGCACGGGAAGGTAGTGGTTTTACACTTCTGTTTGAGGCATTTAGTATGTTGTTAATAGAGCAAGAAATGCCAGTCAACAAGGTAGGCAAAGTGATTGGAGTTTACCCCAATCGCATCTGGAATATCTTTAATTATTGGCTTGGAATTGCTTATTGTGGTGCAGATCATAGTGATATTTCAACATTGGGAATAGACGAGACAAGTTCTAAAAAGGGGCATGATTATATAACCGTTGCGGTGGATATGAAAACTTCAAGGGTAGTACATGCAACTGAGGGCAAGGGAGCAGACACCATTACGAAAATAGCTGATTATCTGGAAACTAAAGGTACCCAGAGACAGAATATCAAGCAAGTTTGTATAGACTTATCACCCTCTTTTATCAGTGGTGTGGAGTCAGAATTTTCAAATGCTCAAATAGTATTTGATAGGTATCATGTCAAAGCACTCTTGAATAAAAGTATGGACGACTTAAGAAAACAAGAACTAAAGAATCACCTAATGCTAAAAGGGCAAAAGTATTTGTTTCTCAAAAATGACAAAAACATGACGGCTTCTCAAAAAACACAGAGAGATATGTCACTAGAGGCATTACCCAGATTAGGTGCGGCTTATCGTTTAAAAATACTATTTGACGACTTTTGGTCTATTAAATCGCCTCAAGAAGCTCAAGGGTTTTTAGCCTATTGGTGTGATATGGTAAAAGAGGCAATGATACCTCAATTTGAGAAATTTGCAGACACCGTAATCAAACATTGGAAAGGAATTACAAACTATTCTAAATACCATATTTCAAACGGAATTTTAGAAGGTATTAATAGTAAAATCCAATTGGCTAAAGCTAGGGCTCGTGGATACAGAAATAAAAACAATTTTATCAGTATGATTTACTTCATTGCTGCTAAACTCAAATTCAAGTACCCACTCTATTCAGCATAGAGCCATTATTCACCGCATTTACAAATCATTCGGTGCAATTTTTGCGGTGTATAGGGTGGTTATTTGCCGCTTTGGTGGATATTTAATTATTAAGTTCACATTACATAGAATTTAAGAATGGCAGATCAGGAAATATGCCTGAAGGGCATAAATATGAATAGCCCCGATTGGAAATCGGGGAGAATAAGTGTCGGAGCGATAACAAAAGACCCTGAAGGGGTCTAACGATTTCATTTTTCATAACCCCGAATTGTTAAACCCTTTCAGGGTTTCTACCTTCTATTCTACCAAAAACCGTAGGTTGCACCTACGGCTATTCACGTTTAAGCCTTTCAGGCTTTTCTTAAGAAGCTGATTTTCGTTGTGGCCAAAAAACAATGTTCTTCGAACGGCTTTGACTTTAAAATGTTCAGACTTATTTTAATTCAAGATTATAGAATTTCAGAAAATTTAAATTTCTAGATATCAAGGCCTTCTTGTCCAAAAAACCTCACCTCACCCTCTCCCCATTCACCAACACATTTTTCAAAGAAAACCCTTTAACAATACTTTTGTCTATTTTCGCATTTTGGGTTTTGATGATTAGATTTTTGAAGGCGAACTTGGAGAGTTTGTCGTACTCCGTAATGGCTACGTCAAAGAATATATTGCAGTCCATGTCTATGTTTTTGAGGCTGATATGGTCGGAGTAGGATAGCGGCACATCTTTGCGTCCTTTGAGGTCGAAAAACTGCGTCCAAGGTTTTACATATATCAGGCTGTGGGCTTTGCCTCTTACGTTTTCTACGCTTATGTACTCATACATTTGTGGGGTATCGGGCCGCATTTTGAGCCAGAGAACACGCATGGCTTCGTTGACTGTGCAGTTTCGCATGATGATATTTTTATTGTGAATGGCCTCGCTGCCGCAAGTCAATGCCGCATGACAAAACCCAAACTCACAGTCTTCTATCAGGATATTGGCATTGCCGCCATTGTTGGGGTCGGTTGCGGCATAAGGACCTTTGCCGCCTTTCAGTGCTATGGCATCGTCGTTTACTGCCATATAGCAGCCCTTTATCAGTACATTGGTGCAGGCGTCAAGGTCTATGGCGTCGGTACTTGGAGCTTTTATGGGTTCATGGGGCGAAAATATGTGCAAATCCAAGATTTTGACATTCGTGCATTTGTAATAATGGCTCGTCCAAAAGCCCGAGTTATGAAGTTTTACGTCTTGCACTTGCACGTTGTTGCTATTCCAAACAAATACGAGTCGAGGCCTAGAGACTTCGAGATTGGTACAGTTGGGGTTTTCTTTGCGTCGCTGCCAAAATGCCTTCCAGTAGTTGAGTCCGTTGCCATCAATGGTACCTTTTCCCGAAATCGTGAAGCCATCCACACCATAAACATTTACCAAAGCCGGGAAATAATCGATGCTTTGCCCTTCCATCCTTGAGGGCATTATGGGATAATCATTTATATTATCTGAGCCTTTCAGTTTTGCATTTTCAGACACGTAAAGATGCGTCTTTGGCTTAAAAAATAAAGCTCCAGAAAGAAAAGTACCTGTTGGAATTACCACCACACCACCCGTTTCAGCAGCTTTATTTATGACGGCTTGTAAAGCGGCGGTTTGCACCAAAGTGCTGTCATTTTTCACCCCATGTTCAGTGATTATATACTGTTGTCTAAGGTTTTCGAGTTTTGTTTTGGTGAAATCGCTAAACCAAGGTGACATTTTTGAGCCATCTGGAAATCGGTTTTTTTGAGCATTTGCACCAAAAAACAGTACTGCAAAGATTAGCGTAAGGATGTTTTTCATTTATAGAAATCAATTGTTATTCAAAAATACAAAATCTAAAGTGGTTGTGGTATCCTGCGGTTGAGGGTATGATTGAGAGGAAATTTATTTAACCGATTTAACATACTATGAGAACTGATATTCAGGAAACATGAGATAGATTTTTAAATCAAGACATAAATTTCAATCTTTGTTATTCTATTAAAACATTATGCAAAATACTAGCCCAAAATACACCGAGTTACTCCCTAAACTCATATCTGCCTTTCAATCCAAAGGCTTAGATTTTGAAAAAGCAGAATCTACTGCCAGAATATTGTTGGAGGGTGAGTTGCTCGGCCATACGACTCATGGCTTGGCTTTGGTAAAACCTTATTTGGATGAGTTGGAGTCAGGACAAATGGAAAAATCTGGTTCGTACGAAGTGATAAATAAAACCAGCTCCTCAGAAACTTGGAATGGGAGATATTTGCCTGGAATTTGGCTGACAGAAAAAGCCATTGAAAAAGCCTCTGAAATAGCCAAAAATGAGGGAATCGGAACGGTGGTGATTCAAAAATCTCATCATATTGCGTGCTTGGCGGCATTTTTAGAAAAAATAGCCAGACAAAACTTGATGGTTATCATAGCCTGCTCTGACCCTCGAAATAAAACAGTTGCTCCCTTTGGCGGAAAGATTCCTGTGTATTCACCTAACCCACTCGCTTTAGGCATTCCTACCGAAAACGACCCCATAATGATAGATTTGAGCATGTCAACCACGGCTAATGCCGTTGTCAACCGTGCTGCCAAAAACAACGAAAAATTAGGAGGGGAATGGCTTTTAAAATCGGATGGAACTGCGACTAATGACCCACAAACCTTTTTTCAAAATCCCCCTTCGTCACTTTTACCTCTAGGAGGAATGGATTTGGGCTATAAAGGATTTGCCTTGGGTATTATGATAGAAGCTATGACCAGTGCCTTGGGTGGCCATGGTCGTAGTGACAATCCCGAACGTTGGGGAGCATCGGTTTTTGTGCAAGTAATTGACCCGAGCAAATTTTCAGGAGAAAGTTACTTCTTGAAAGAGATGGAATTCTTCAAAAATCAATGTTTGGCTAGCACTCCGCTGAACACCAAAAATCCGGTGAGAATGCCAGGTGAAAAAGGTTTAGAACGAAAAAAATGGAGTCTGGAGAATGGAATTAGAATCAGTGAAGAATTGGCAAATTTAATTTCAATTTAAGTTTATGTAATTCGCAAAGTATTGGTTATTAGTTTGCTGTATGATTTGTGATAAGTTGAAATAGCCTTTTTGTACTTTTCTAATAGCCAAAGTTTAAGGGAAATTTAACTGGATTTTTAAACCTAAAAATTCGTGTAAACGTAATTTTGGAAAAACAATCTGAAATTATGAGACACTTAATTATTCTTTTTCTTCTTATAAGTTTTTCGGCGACTGCCCAGTATAAATATGCATTCGGAGCTAGGTTTGATGGAAGTCCGGGTATCACATTTAAAGTTAATAAAGGCAAAAAAGCTTCGTTAGAGGCACTTTTGAATAGTTTTGGCAATGGTGCCAAAGGAACTTTACTGGCCGAATGGCACCAAAAAGCCTTCTCAACTGGACAATGGAGATGGTACTATGGTGTGGGTGGTCATGCTGGAGCGGCAAATCGTTACAGAAACCGTTATTATTATGACAATTATGTGCAAGTCGGTGCAGACGGAATTCTTGGACTTGAACACACTTTCTCCGAAATCCCTCTAAACCTCAGTGTAGATTGGAAACCCGAACTTAATTTCATCAACAATCCGGGTTTATATGTAACCAATGTAGGCTTTTCAGCAAGATTTGCTTTGAAAAAGTAATTGTTCTCATGACTTATGAAGGAAGTATTGCAGAATAATAAAAAATATCGCAACAATTAGTGGAAATGAAATGGCAATCGTTAACAGGATTCGCAAAAAACGCTCAAACTTGGGTATTTCATTGAAAAACTGAAAAAGAGTCCAGTAAAAAAATAAATATCCTAGAACATCTGAAATTTTGGAAAATACAATAAAAAGGTGAGACTCTTTAAGAATAATTAAAACTGGAAGAAAAATTATTTTAATTAAAAGTCTCTGGGCACAAGCATATACGTTTAAAACTAAATGCTCGAAAAAATTGTAGTTTGCTTTCTTAAAAGCCCAAAAAGTACCTAACGCAAACACAGAGATTTGAATTAAAAACAAAACGATATAATGTTGGGCTACCCAATCTACGAGGGTATCAATTTTTGCAAGTAATAATTCAAATTCTACGCCAGAACCTGTTACTTTGATATTATTAGCTAGGACATTTAGATGGAAATAATGTGAAACTATACCAAATATCGCTGCTAAAATAATTATCATTGAGATTGGTTTAAAATGATTCACCATTTTACCTCCAATGAATTCTCGAATGAAATGGCCAGGTCTCAGAAGAAGTGCCTTTGAAGTAAAAAGAATACCCTTGTCTACATGTAAAAAACCATGTTGAATTTCATGCCATAAATAATGAGAATCGATTCGATGTAGATGAGCATTTTGACCACAATTTTTGCAAAAATTACCGTCTAAAGGTTCATTACAGTTTAGGCAGGTTTTAGTCATCTTTTATATATACAGCTTTCTTTCTGTTGTAATAATACCATGATTATTTGATATTTACACATTTTTCAAAGGCATAAATTATGTAAAAAATTAAAATTTAAGGATATACTTTAAGTTGAGAGTGTTTAGTTACTTATCATTCGAGGAGTCTATTTCTTCAACTGCACCGAGCTGTCATTTATCTCAAACTTGTTGTTATTCAGTAAATTAATGACTTCGGAGGCCGCAAATATAGTTGGTCCATAACCGTGAGCAGCAAATGGACTCACGGGTCTGTGGTAATAAAAAGCCGGATCAAAACCCATGCCCGTACCCACACAGGTACCTTCCACTTGGCCTTTTTCGTTTATTTTGGTAGAAACTGCATTCCAACCCAACATCACCATGGGCGAATAAGCCATTTTATCTATCCAGCCTTTATTGATGGCGTGGGCTATGCAGTAAGTATAAATAGCTGTAGCCGAAGTCTCCAAATAAGAATCTTCTTTGTCCAATAACTGATGCCAAAAACCCGAGCCCGACTGATATTTGGCCAATCCCCTTATATGGTCCTTTAACATTTTAAGAATAATCGGCCTGCCAGGATGATTTTCTGGCAAAACGTCCAGAACTTCTATTTTAGTCAGTATAGCCCATCCATTTGCCCTTGCCCAATGAAACTGCGGATGCTCTGTCATACCCTGTATCCAACCGTGCATATAAACGCCTTTCTCTTTGTTAAACATCTTGTTATGAAACAATTGAATTTGTTTAACTGCTTCGTCATAATATTTTTTATCACCATTGAATTTGCCCATGTTGGCTAGTGTAGGAACACCCATAAACATGTCATCGAGCCAAAGTGCATCGGCTTGTGGTCGCATACGAGCCAAAGTTCCGTCTTTCAGACGATGCTCTTTTTTCATGATGTAATCGATGTGCGTATCTATCAAGAGCTTAGCATCTAGCTCATCGCCACCCATTTTGGTTTTTAAAATTGCGGTGCACATGGCCCCGCAATCGTCCAAAGCTTTGGGAGCTATGAGTCCTCTCAATGGTCCTGCAGTTGCCCAATCGGCATGTTCTTCCGAGGTCTTTTTGAAATACGGTGCTGCATTGGAGATGAATTTAAGCCTGTCTATAGAATACTTCTTATACTTATCGTCTCCAGTGGCTTTTGCGGCGGCCAACATAGCGGCATAGGTAACGCCCCACTCATAACTCACAATTCTGTAATCTCCTTTTTTTAAGGCAGTTGTGGAGTTTATTTTCGATAAATCTGTGATTTCTTCACCAGTTTTGGTATCCACAAAAGCCGTGGGAGTTACGGTATTTAGGTATTCATAAATCCTGTTTAAGGAGGACTTTACATCTTCAACTTTCGGAATTCCGTATGGAACTGGATAGTCAGGTTGTAACAAATGCAAAGGCGTGTTGCTGTCGTTGGCGTTGGTTACATTGCGTTGAGCAAATGCGTTTATGGTTAAAAATAAGGCTGCAATTAATAGTTTAATTTTCATTTTTTATGGTTTTGAAAAATTGTTTTGTTGTTTATTTCGGAGTGACAAATGTTTGACCCTTTGTCCAATTCTATGGCTTTCACCCACGGTTATTCATCGGTCCGCCTTCGCGGTTTGACCTTTTCAGTGTTATGATTACTAAAGGTTTATTAAATCTTTCTTGATATGTTTTTCTTACTAATTGAATCTTGGAACTTAGACCTCAGAACCTAGTTCTCCGAACTCCATCAAGCCATATAAAATACATCCTTCAAACTCACACTAATAGGTGAATTATCAGCATTTGTTTCCATGATATCTGCCATATAAGCCCACCATTTTTTCATAATTTCCTTTTTAGGAAGTTCTTCCATTTGGGTTTCGTCTTCCACACTTAAAACTCCGAAAAGACTAAGTGTTTCTTCGTCTAAAAAAATGGAATAATCAGATATGCCATGTTGGTGAAGTAGGTCCACCAATTCTGGCCAAATCTCATCATGTCGTTTTTTATATTCCTCTACTTTTCCCGGGAAAAGCTTCATTTTGAAAGCTAATTTTTTCATCAAGGCTGATTTAGGTAGGCAATTTAGTTGTATTTATTCATTATCCAAATCCTGCAATTACAGGTTTAACAATGAAAATTTACGGAATCGATTGCGAAGAAAAGAGTGCAGGAGACCTACTCTCAAAAATATTGATTAATTTGTCAACGAGTTATAGAAAAATATCCCTAAATGAAAAAATCGGATAATCTTAACAGGGTTTTATCAATCAACGAAAAAGACAAAACTCCTAAGTATAAGCAAATTGTGAATGCCATCGTAAACGATATCGAACGCGGTTACTACAAGAAAAATGACCAGTTGATGTCTATTACCGAACTGAGCATCGAGCATTTGCTTTCGAGAGATACCGTGGAAAAGGCTTATCGAGAACTCAAAAGGCTCGGACACATAGAATCGGTACATGGTAAAGGGTATTTTGTAAAAGCAAGCCGAGAAAATAAAATGCGTGTGCTGCTGGTTATGAACAAAATGAGCTCGTACAAAAAGCTTATTTATTATGCTTTGCTAAAAGGTCTAGGAGAAAACAGCATAGTAGATTTGCAGATCCACAACTATTCGGCAGATTCATTTGAAGACATTATTGATCGTAATTTAGGGAAATACAATTTTTATGTGGTAATGCCACATTTTCTTGAAAGCAAAGAAGTTTATTTGCCTATTTTGAATAAAATACCCAAATCTGAACTGCTTCTGCTTGATAAATATGTTCATGAATTCAAAGATGTACCGACAATTTATCAGGATTTTGAACAAGATATTTTTACGGCATTTGAAAAGAATTTAACCAAAATAAAAAAGTACAAGAAATTATATTTGGTATTTCCAGACGACAACAATTATCCTGCCGAAATAATGAAAGGTTTCAGAACTTTCTGTGCTTACAATAACCTTTCAGCCAAGGTTTTTTCTTCTGCGGAATCGGCCCTCGAAAGCCACGAAAGCAATGTTTTGTATGTGGTCATTGAGGAATATGATTTAGCAGATGTTATAAAATATTCAAAGAAAAATGAGCTTGTATTAGGTAGAGATATGGGCATTATTTCGTTTAACGAAACCACGCTTAAAGAGGTTTTGGACATAACTGTAATCACTACCGACTTTGAAGCCATGGGTCGTAGAGCTGCTGAAGTGGTTTTGCAGAAGATTTTTGTGTCGGAGAAAAATCCATTTTATTTGATCAATAGAGGGTCGGCTTAGTCGAGGTTTGGTTCTATCAAAAAAAGAATTCTTTTTATCGCACATCTGAAACCCAATGGAACACGGATTTTTAGGATTTGACACGGATGCATATGGTTGAAATTACAAAAATACGCTTCTTACATGGATTCATAATATGTTTAAATCCGTGTCTCATCAGTGTTAATCCGTGTTCCAAAGTGCATTACTTACTCAAAACCCATTTAGCCAAGTCTTTGGCTGCCTGATAGTTCTGATATTCTTTCGGTATTCTGCGGCCATCCACATATTCGTTGTAAAGCCACGGATCGCCGATAACAAAAACTCGGCCTTTACCAAAATTGGTAGCAGCCATTATCACGTCACCGCCTTCTTCAATGATTGGATAAGCCTTGCCACTCAGTTGAAGTGTCACCAACTCTTTCACGTAAACTTTTTGGGTATTTTTGAAGATTTGATTTCCAGAAGGAATATCGACCAAACCTTGATGCCATTGTGTACCTTGTACCATATTTCGGCTTTTACCTGAAAAAGCAATCCCAAAAGTTTTTGAGAGTTCATTGAATTTTGGAATCTCACAATTAGCTGTATCATTGGCCATTAGCACCAAAGTACCACCTGCATTTACCCAGTTCTTGATATTTTCAATGGAAGTTTTATCCATAAAATTTGGAGTAGCCGTTTCTTTCTTTGTATCAGGATCGACGATGATGTAAACATTTTGCCCTTTCAAATTGGCTGCTGTTGGTTTGTCTTTTATTGCGGTAAGCTTAGCTCCATATTGTTTGAAAACATCGCCCCACCACAAGAAACCTGAGTGATAAGTGTCTTCCCAAGTATAATGGAACTGCTCATTCTGACCATTCCAATCTTTTCTAAATTCTCGGTTAAAGTAATAATCTAGGGCTACTTTTTTACCTTTTCCAATATTATTTTCTTCTAAAATCTCCATCTCCATGCTCGCAAAAATGAATGGACCAACGCCTTTCAAATCGTTCTTGCGAAGTGGCTCACTCAAATAATATTCGTAAGTACCATCTCTGTAGGGGTTTCCGCCTAAACCGCCCACCGAAACGGTCTTTTGAAGTGCCAAACTTCCATCAGCTTCTTTTTCAACAAATTCTTTCAGAATACCTGCATAGCCTTTCTTGGCATTGGCTTGATATATAGGACTGATGTAGCCCATTCTTGACGCTTTGGCCAAAGTATAAACAAACATGCAAGAGGCCGATGCCTCCAAATAGTTGCCCTTTTTGCCAGCGAGAGCAGTCATTTGATACCAAACACCTGATTTTGGGTCTTGATATTTCGCCAAAACGGGAGCTAATCTTTGTAAATACTTGATAAGTTTAGGTCTTTCTGGATGATTTTCCGGGAAATAATCGAGGACTTCTACCAAAGCCATGCCATACCAACCGATGGCTCTACTCCAGAAATGTGGCGAAAGTCCTGTTTTTTTATCTGCCCATTTTTCGGACTTCGATTCATCGTAACCATGGAAAATCAAACCTGTTTTCGGGTCAACCATGTATTTTTCAACTTGGGCAAATTGTTTGGCGATATGGTCAAAATGCTCGGTATGGTTAAATGTTTTGGCATATTCTGCCGAAAAAGGCTCGGCCATAAAAAGTCCATCCAACCAAATTTGAAAGGGATATCGTTGTTTGTGCCAGTAGGCCCCTTCTTTGGTTTTAGGCTGATTTTCAAGCTGATGCCAAAGTACATCTGCCGCTTTTCTGAATTTGTCTTTTCCAGGTTGTGTTTGTTGGTACAACATCAGCAATGCTCTTCCCGAATTAATATTATCCAAATTATAATCCTCTGTTTTGTACGTTTTTATGCTGCCATCTTCGGCTACAAAACGGTTCATGTCGGCCAAAATATAGTCGTAATATTTGGTATCAGCAGTTCTTCGCCACACTTTTTCTATGGCTTTGAGCATCAAACCTTGCTCATAATCCCAAGTGGATTTCACACGGGGTTTCACCACGATGGAATCTGGGTACCAGCCCATAAATGAATCAGCCATTTGTTGTGAATAAGGTTTCTGGGCATTTCCCGAAAAGGAAAAACAGAAGAACGAAATGTATAAAATGTATTTTTTCATAAAGATTTGGTTTCAAAAATTAACCGCAAAGTTTGCAAAGAAAAGACGCAAAGTCCGCAGCGTGTTTTTATTCTAAATTATCATTTTTTTGTAAAAATCGCATTTCGCTTAATAAATCCCTTGCATACTTAGCGTCTTTGCGGTTAATAATGTGTCTAAAAAAACCTCAAAGAAAATCCTCTCTCAAAGGATGAAAAACATCAATCAACTCACCAGCTTCTAGGCAAACTGCCCCATGCACCAAGTCACTCGGTACAAAATACACATCGCCTCCTTTTAAGGTTTTGGTGTTTCCGTCTATCGTAATGTCGAATTTTCCACTGGCCACATAGCTCGCCTGCGTGTGCGGATGGCTATGCATTGCACCAATTCCTCCAGCCTCAAATGCCACTTTTACCACCATCATTTGGTCGTCGTAAGCCATTACTTTGCGTTTTATTCCGCCGCCAAGGTCAAGCCATTCTACTTCTTTGTCTTCTATTAATGTGTTCATTTTATGGTTTTTAGTAAACTTATAATTGCATCATTGCCTTTCAGGGCATTTGCTGGTAAGGGATATTCCTTATTGAAAACTGTCAACTCTTCTCTCGCCAAAACTTGACTTTTTGATTCGTCTGCCATGCTAATGTCTAAGCCTAAATTTTTAGCTAGAAAATCATAGGCAGCCTTACGTTTTGATGGGCCATAATCGTGTTTTTCAAGTGGCAAATGCACGTTTTCAACATTGCTTTTAGCATCAAAAAAAGAATAGATTCTTTGAATATGTGGAAACTCCAAATCTGGTGTAAACTTTGTCCAATCGTCACCATCAGATACCAAGAGCATAGGTTTTGGAGCAAAACAAGCGGCTATTTCAACATTGGTGGTGGCATAATCAGGTCTAACATGAATCGCCATTCCGCTTTCACAAGTACAGCCACCAAAGAAGTAATTGGAGACCATAACCACAGGAACCGAAACTGCTACTCGGTCGTCCAAAGCTGCTAAAATAAAAGTTTGGGTTCCACCGCCAGACTCTCCCGAAACCGCAATTTTGGCTTTGTCTACTTCAGGTTGTTGACTCAGAAAATCCAAAGCTCTGGTACTATTTATAATCTGCAATTTAAGGGCAGGGGCTATTTTATGTTCACATTGCTGCATATCTCCATAGCCTATCATATCATAAGTAAAAACTACCACACCCATTCTGGCCATGGTGGCACAGCGTTTTTGAGTAGCTTCGCCAAATCGCGGGTCTTTTCCATGACCATGCGGTGCCAAAACAGCTGGTATTTTTCCTTTAAACTGGGCTGGTTTATACAAATTTCCTGTAACATAAATTCCAGGCAAACTTTCAAAAAATACGTTTTCGACAGTGTATCCATCCATCGTTTGCTTCGAATGAATAGTGACGTTTATTTTTTTATTGGACTTTAAGCTGGTCACCTCTGCACCTTCTCTAATTCCTTTTTTAATTGCTTTCGCTCTTTTTTGCCAATCAGATTTATTGTTATAGAGTGAAGCCAAATGTTTCATTTCAACTTTCGATTGCTCGGGTGTAAAAAAAGCACCCTGTCGCAGTTGATCTTGTCCAAAAGCAAATTGAAATATGAATAGAAAAACCAATAGCATTAAATTTTTCATGGCTTCAGGGTTTTTATTAAGAATTTGTCCATCAGGTCTATAGTTGGCAAAAACCACTCTTCTAACATGCAAAAAGTATGCGGTGCATTGAAAGTGTGAACCTCAGAATAAATTCCGAAACCGTTAAGCTTCTTAATCATGTCTTCTCGCCCAGCGTGCATTCTTTCTTGCGAACTGTTGATAAAAAGTATAGGGGGATCACCAGCCGATACGTGATTCAAAGCACTGGCTTCGTTCCAAAGTTCGGGCTTTTCTGTTTTCGAAAATCCAAAATAATAGGTAGCGGCGGAGGTATTTCTACTGTCGTCACCTTCGCCAGATTCTGTGTGAATGTAGGCCAAAATTCCATCAATATCTATCACTGAAGCTACTTTTGAACTTATGTTTTTCAATGTTTCGCTTTTGTCATATAGCGTTTCGTCGTTTGTGGTTCCGACCAAGGCCGCCATTTGCCCTCCAGCCGAAAAACCTGCAAGAGCAATTTTTTCCGGGTTTATTTCTAAAAATTGGGCATTGGCCCTTGTCCATCGGATGGCTGTTTTGGCATCGACCATGGCTGCTGGATAGAGAGCATGGGTTGAAAGTCTGTAGGAGGGTGTAACTACCACATATCCTCTGGAAGCCAGAACTTTGGCCATTTCATGGTGGTGTGTTCTATCACCTGATCTCCAACCTCCACCGTGGAGAATGATGAGGCATGGTGCATTTTTTTTGTTTATTGGAGAAAAAATATCCAACATCAAGTCCATACCATCTTCGGTAGTGTATTTGATATTTTCTTTAATGCTAATACTCTTTATGTCTTTGGCAATTGCCAGCTTGGCATTGGGCGATTGCGAAAGTGCCCATTTGACGGCTTGGTATTTGGTAAAAGAAGTATCAGCTTGGTAGGTCAAACCTTTTTTGCTTTGGGCAATGACCACCTGCAAAGAGAAGGTGACGAAGAGAAGCAAAAAGGTTTTTTTATACATAATGAATGGGTTGAACATTAAAATTACTCAAATAAATAGAATTAATTTCTTTTTGAATAGCCTGATTTCGAGAAAATTTATGGGAACGATTGCAGGAAAGGACATTTTCGAATCTTGAATAAATTAGAAGTTTGCACGTCTTCTATTAATTTCAATATATGACTTTACTTGATAGATATGTTTTAGTCGAAATGAAAGGAAACGTTGCTGTCTAAATATAAAAACAGGTAAAAACACCTATTTCCTTCTGATACATGCTCTATACATTTACAAAATCAAGTTTTTGGTTGGCTTTCAATTAAAAGGCTACATAAGAATTTGAAACCAACCCAAGAAATGAGCTAATAGTTTAGATTAATATGAGAGATAATTTTATTAAAAATCAAATGCAATTTGTTGAAAAAGATAACATTGCAATAAAAGAAAAGGGGAATATTGAACTAATAGACCTGAATTCAATCGTAAAATTTGAAAGTGACAAAAACTACACTAACATATGTTTAAATGGTGGTCGAATGATTATTTCTTCAAGGACACTGAATCTTTTTGAGAAGCTTCTTTTGGATAAAAAACAGTTTATGCGTGTGAATAGGAGTGAAATCATAAACCTGAATCATACCATTTTTGACAATTCAGAGTTGCAAATAGCAGGTAAAAAACATTCGATAAGAATTTCTCGAAGAAGAGGTTTGGCGGTTGCGAAAAGGATTGTCAATTTTTCTAAAATGAACCAGTAAAAACTGCTATTATTTTAATAAAAAACCTTACACCAATTCAAACGTTTAGAACAGCACCGCCGGATCTATCAGGTTATTTTTTATGGAGAAAACCACTAAACCCGCTGTATTCTTCATGCCCGTTTTTTCCAAGAGATTATTGCGGTGTCCGTCCACTGTACGTGTACTGATAAACAATTTTTCACCTATTTCTTGAGCTGTAAATTGTTTACAAATGAGGTCCAAAACTTCCAGTTCTCTTTGTGTCAGCAACGAAGGTATATTGTCTTGTATGAGCAGACGCGGTTTCTTGCCTGTCATACGTTTTCGCATAGCCAGTAAAAATGCCTCATTGAAGTAAAAATCCTTCTCTAAAACTGCCAAAATGGCCTTTTCTACCTCAAAAGGCTCCACGTTTTTAAACAAATAGGCATTTATTCCCAGTTCCATCAAGTGGGTCACGAACCTGTCTTCACTGTAAACCGAGAGAATGATTATTTTAATATCGCCATATTTTTCATGAATGACTTTGGTAGCCTCCATGCCGTTGATTTCTGGCATTGACAAGTCCAATATGACTATTTCTGGTCTAGTTTCTGAATTTTCTAATTTTTCAAGTAGTTCTCTACCGTTGGCTGCTTCCATAATCACCTCCATGCCCTCAAAGCCGTTGATGATGTTTACCATGCCCTTTCTAAACAATACTTGGTCGTCTGCAATGGCTATTTTTATTGTTTTCATGTTTCTGTTATTAAACAGGAATTCTAATCTCTACCTTTAATCCTTCGTCTTTTTTTGTCACAAACTCTGCCGAACCTTCAATCATTTTTGCTCTAACTTCTATGTTTTTCAGTCCCAAACTTCTTTTTTTGTAGGCTTCTGAATAATCAAAACCCTTTCCATCGTCTTTGAAAATAAGTATGAATTGTCCGTCTTTGTTGCTCAAAATTATATTAATTTTTGAGGCTTCAGAATGTTTCACCGAATTATTTAAAAGCTCTTGAACTATTCTGTACATAATCAAGGACTTCTGTTTGTTAAGCGTGGTAGCCTCCTCTACTTCCAGCGAGATATCTATGTCAGAAAAATCTAAAACTTGTTCGCATAGACCCTCTATAGAGTATAGTAGCCCGAATTCCTCAAGGCCCGGCGGTAGTAAATCGTTCGAAATTCTACGCACCTCCAGTATCGTCTGGTCAATCAATTCTTTGTTTCTGTCGCTAAAGTTTTTAAGGTCTGGATCTTGTGAGGCCTTGTGTTCTAAATCTGATAATTGTAGCCTCATGGTTGAAAGTGATGCACCAATGACATCGTGTAAGTCGCGAGCCAGCCTCTCTCTCTCTTTTTCTGTAGCCTCTAAAGTTCCAAGGTACAATTCTTGTCCATGTTTGACCTCGGCGTCTTTAAAGGCTAAATCTTGCTTTATAATTCGTTTTTGATATTGTAACAGAAAAGTAAACAAACCAACCGCCAACAGAAGAAAGGTGATGGTTCCTCCAAACAAAAGAAAGTACAAATCTATTGACGACGTGTCTGCCATAAACCGATAGCTATGAAGCTATTTAAAATTGCCATCAAGATAGCATGAATACCCCACGAAACCAAAAGGAGTTTATTATCGCCACTAATATAGTTGCTCATCACAAAAACCACCAGGTTGCCAGAGAAATAAAACAAAAGGGCTGAGTTTACCCAAAAAACTGGCTGACTGGTAGGGTAACGTGTGTCTAGTTCAACTATTATCTTATTGAATGCCATCAGACTTAAGGCAATCATTATAAGGCTTTCGAAACCACGTGCATAGGTATTAAAAGTGTTTATTTTTTGTAGAAAAATGGCATTTAGTATCGCAAAAAGCAGGAATGTGACTAACAGGACTTTCATGCCTAAAGGAGAGTAAAATACCTTGAAAAAGCGATAATAAAAAAGCCAGAAAATAGAGAATTCTACTACGGTATATAGATGCAGAAATGGCAGCGTGTTACGAACTTTCAAGTGCATTAAGGTCCTAGAAAGGATCTCAAAAAATATCGCAATCAAAATGTAGTAAAACACTGCCATAGTCTCTCCCTTAAGGTATTTATAGTTGAGAATTCCGACAGCTAGCGGAAGTATCAAAAAATACTGTACATAGTCAAGAAACCAAATAAGGAAGTCGTTTATCATATATTTTTATCTGAAGTATAGGACCAAATTTTCCTTATAATGGGCCCTTTAACCTCTTGTTTTTATTCTGTTGGTGGATACGGCGGCACAGGGCGGCTAAAATCGTAAATGTCATTGGAATCTTCAGCTGCGAGGTCAATGTCTTCTATGATAACATCAGAACTAGTCATCATTACGCATCCATAGAGTTTATCGCCGTATTTTTCTTTATCCAGTTTTTTCATACCAAGGGTGAACTTAATGAAATCTTTGTCTTTGTTTTGATCGAGAACGATCTGAATCTCATCTCTATGAAAATAAAAAGCTTTAAAATCCTCAGGTTTAAATTTTTTATTGTCTAAGTAGTTTGAAACATACTCCTGAGCTTTTTCAGGGCTTATAGGTTCGTCGTAAATAGGTAGGTTTTTTTCTGTTTCCATGTTTTGGTTATTTTTTTTAATATTAGCAAAAATAGCAACGAAACCGACACTTGATACCCGTAATAATACCTATTTTTAGTTTTTTTTTATAAAAAAGAAATTAGCCTTTACGGGTTTACGGAAATACTGGGTGATATTATAGATCCCAAGCTGAGAATAAGTTGTAAATTGCTATTTAAAAGGTTTTTATAATTAATGTTTGATTTTTAACAAAATCAGAAGAGAGCAGTCTCTTATTGATTTTAAGTCGTGGGAATTTTCTGTCTCGGTGATAAAAAAAAACCTCCCGAGATTCAGGAGGTAATTTTATTTTAAAACTTTAATGTCGCTGGTAAATATTTAGCTACAAGGTCCTCATAATAAGGTCTGAGCTCTTGCACATTAGGCGGATAAGGTACCTTCGAGTACAAGTCGTACGGGTTGAATTTATCCACCCATTTAAACATTTCGTGGTCGTGGGCATTCATCAGATGGTCATAGGCATGCTCACGGTGTTGCGAGTAAAACGAGTGATAACGCAACATATACAATCCTTCTTCCGGAATATATGGCTTCATGATACGGTAAATGTACTCGTCGTGTCCCCATGACATCTGTACGTTATCAAGGCCACAATTTGGCTCGTAAATACCATATTTGGTATTGTATCTAGGGTCTCTTGAGTCTGGATTTTCGGCAAAAAACTCTGAATAAACTATTTTCTCAGAATGTTTGCAACCAGTAGGGAAGGTGTCACCTACCACGGCCCATTGCGGCTCACCGAAAAGACAAAGCACTTTGCCCAAATCGTGCATGAAGCCTGTCAGTACAAACCAATCTGGATGGCCGTCCTGACGGATGGCCTCTGATGTTTGCAAAAGGTGCTGCAGCTGATCCATGCTCGTGTCAGGATCTGAGTCGTCAATTAGCGTATTAAGGAAATCTACGGCGTCCCAGATGCTCATTTCTTTCTTATCAAACTTCAAGAAATGCTCTTGCTTATTTTTAGCAAATTCGTATGTCTGAAAAGTATGATTTAATCTATAAAACTCCTTTACGGTGTCTTGTCTTGCTGAGTCTACATAGTTGCGATACTCTTCTTTTGATTTCTCAAAAGGCTCTGGATAACGCACTAGCACATCATCTTCCCATTCTTCTATCGAAGCTAGTGGGTTTAGTTCTTTTTCTGAAAAATTGTTTTCCATGATGATTGAATAAAAAATTTTGTCCCAAATATAATCTTAAATTTAAATTTCAGGTAATTGCAGAACAGTTAAATTATCTAATGAACCCATTTTTGTTGAAAAATACCCAAGAAATGCAAAGATTTATTGTAATGCTTTTGATGTTAGTGAGTTCTGTAGGTATGAGTCAAAGATTACCTAATAGGAAAAACACCATTGAAAACATGAGATTGGCCAATGAATATTTTATGAAAACATGGCCAGATCCGGCCGAAAAAATAGTTTTGGATAAGGTAAGAACTTCCAACCTTTGGACTAGGGGTATCTATTATGAAGGCTTAATGGATTTCTATAAAATTGATGCAGACAAAAAGTACATAGATTATGCCATTGCCTGGGGCGACGGCAACAAGTGGGCCACCTGGTTTGGTGTAAAAAGCCGCCATGCTGACAGTCATTGTTGTGGCATAACCTACATAGATTTGTACCAAATGGATACCACACAAAAACAACGTTTGGCAGAAATTAAAGCTTCGATTGACTTAATGCTGGCATCAGACAAAGTGGACGACTGGACCTGGATAGATGCCTTACAGATGGCCATGCCGGTTTTTGCAAAATTGGGTGTAATGTATAAAGATGAACGATATTTTGAGAAAATGCATCAACTTTACCTTCATTCGAAAAATGTAGAAGGCGGAGGATTGTTTAATGCTAAAGATGGACTTTGGTACCGTGATAAGGATTTTGTTCCTCCTTTCAAAACTCCTAACGGAAAAGAATGCTATTGGTCACGTGGCAACGGCTGGGTAGTAGCTGCCATGGTAAAAATGCTGGAAATTTTGCCCAAAAATGCCAAGAATTACAAAGAGTATGAGGAAATGTACCTGACCATGATGAAATCATTGCTTCCGCTTCAGAGAAAAGATGGTTTTTGGAATGTCTCATTGGCTGATCCTGATGACTTTGGAGGGCCCGAATTGTCTGGTACTGCTCTTTTTGCTTATGGTATGGCCTGGGGAATTAACAATGGGTATTTGAGCAAAAAAAACTACTTAAAACCAACTCTAAAAGCCTGGGATGCCATGAATAAAACCTGTTTACATCCCGATGGCATGCTTGGCTATGTGCAATCCACAGGCAAAGAACCCAAAGACGGCCAACCACTTAGCTATGACAAAAAAGCCAACTTTGAGGACTATGGATTGGGTTGTTATCTTTTGGTGGGTACGCAGGTTTATTTGTTGAAGTGAGAATTAAAGGTTTTGAATTATAACATCGTAAGTAATATGTAATTCACATAAATATTATTTCTGTAAAATTCAATTATTTAATCAAAGAGAATTTGTAAATATATCCAAATTTAATAAATTGAGAAAAAATGAATATTAACTCTTATGATTCACTATCTAACTTTTCAAAACGGAGATTCAGATAAATTTTGGCAAATAGAAACCAATGGCACAACATTCACAGTTAAATTTGGAAAAATTGGAACCGAAGGTCAAAGCCAAACTAAAACTTATGACACCGAAGAAGTTTGTATTCAGGAAGCACAAAAAAAAATAGAGGAAAAACTAAAAAAAGGGTATCAAGACTCTCAAGGAAACAATCACTTTAAAAAAATAGCTAATTCGAAAATAACTTTCGATGAATCGGATTTTAAAATTATTATTGGCGAATACGAAAGTATTATAATTAAGAAAAAAGCAGAAAGCCTTTTACCATTTTTAGAAAAAGTTCCTAGAATATATAGGGAATCTTTAAAGAAGCACGTAAAAATCGCAAAAAAGTATTGGACTGAATATGTAGAGATTTCTAAGCCAAATAAGTTACTTGGAAATAGTTATGGTACTTGGGGATATAGAGGAGACAACACTCAACAAGAAATCATCTTTTTAAGTGCAATTGCCTTATTTAATAAGAAGGAAATACTTTCTTGGCAGGAAATAAATTCAATATTAGGCAAATTTGACAATATTCTTTTAAAGAAAATTCTTAAATGGGCAGCACCAAATTGGATTGAAGATTATTTCAATCATCAATCGTCAAAAAATAATTGGTTTAGTATTTCTTATGAAATATTAAGATATTACGAAACCGAAAAATATATTAATTTCAATCCCCAACTTTATGCACGGAGTTTTTCCATGATAAATTTATACAATTCAGGATTTAAACAAGGTCAAGAATCTGTTGATTTTTTCTGCAATGACCCTCTATCAATTGAAAGAGATTTTCCGTTAATTTTTGATTATGAGACTGGTATTCAGAATAGTTTTGGTAATGATGAAGTATATGGCTATCGTAAAAAAGCAATATGGGAAGGGATAATTGAGAAATTGTTGTTAGATAATAAAATTGATAGAATATGGTTTTTTGAAAAATGCCTAGAAACCCAAACAAAAGAGTGGAATAACGGACTCAAAACTTTTTTTAGAGGGCAATTCAATCAAGCAAAACCAACAAATTTGGAATTGTTGACTCTTCAAAACTCCATTTTTCCATTAATAGATTACTCTTTTAATCAAGTTGCAAATTGGTCAATAAGTTTAATTAAAGAGATTTATCAAGAAAACGATTTTGAATTAAAAAAACTCTGTGATTGGCTTCCATCTATAATGATGAGGGATGACTGCAAAAGTTCTATCAAGTCCATTTTGACAATGTTTGAAAAAATCCTCAAAAAAGACCCTAATTTAAAATCGGATATTTTAAATTTAGCAACTGATGCTTTAACCATCAACAATTTAGAACTTCAAGAAAAAGCCTCAAAATTAATATTAAAATACATAGATACAAATGACATAGAAATTATTGAAAAGCTAGAAATGTATACCACACAGATGGTTGGAAACATTAGAGATACTTTTCATGAATATTTAGAAAGTAAGGATACAAAGGAAATACCTAGTTATGTTGAAGAAATGATCCCTAAAGGAAATTCTTATATTAAACTAAGTAAACCTGTCAATATTCCAGACAATTGGAACGATATCTTATTTCATATTGGTAAATTCATTGAATCAAATAATTGCATTGATGATGAAATTTTAATAGATATTTTAATTTCAAAAAGACACCTTTTTCCTAATGACTTTTATAATCAAACAGAAGTCTATTTAAAAAAGATGGAAAAAACTTTTTTTACATCTTTCTTTAAAAATATTACGCTGAATTTTGCGAAAAAGCAATTGTCGAAACAAACCATTGAATTTGAATTCCCTTATTATTATGACGAAACTACATTATTTAAGATTTTTAATTTACACTATGACAGACTTAAACTGGCCTTGGATAAAATACAAAGAAAATCTACATTGTCATTACTAAGTATGCCTAGTCATGAACCCAATTGGATTTCACCTAAGGTGTTATTAACAAGGCTATTAGAGTACCAGGATAACGCAGAGCCTATAATATTGACAGATTTTGTATTGGCCATTTCACGTATGCCAAGAGAGGAAACTGAGGAGGCGATTGAAATGTGTGAGCAAATACAAAATCAAGATATCAAAGACATAATGAAATATTGTTTAGGTGAGTCAAATGAGATAAAATTTAAGGAGAAAAAGCGTTCAATCTTCAATATGTTTTCGAAAAATGAAAACGCCAAAGGAGAAGAAAATTTAAATGCATTATGGTCAGTTGCTTCAAGGACTTTTAATAATGAAGGTGAGTTCCCAATTTTTGAAAATACCTCGTTCGGAAATGCTCCATACGTAAAAAATAATTTGAAATATAATTATAAAGTGGACGAAAAGTGGAACGAGTGGAAAAATCATCAAACAGGAGAAATTTCGAAAAGTCCTTCTTGGTATAAATTTTCATTTCCCTTACCTTCTCCATTTTCAATACCTAAAATTTTAATTTATAGCGTTGATTCATTCAAAAATCCGAAGCAAGAAGCATACGAATCTTATTTTTACATTCAAAAAGACGATGTTGTTTATTGGTATAACTTAAGTCCGCAATTCATTGACCCGATTTTTGCAAAATTATTAAATACTTGTTCTAGCTTATCAGACCGAGATTATTCGGGGATAGGAGGTGGTTTAACAATTCTTTTAAATGAAAATCTGAAAGTAACTTCACCAATTTTAATGTTTTTGTCAACTGCATGTTTACAGCAAAATAGAGAATTTAGAGGTTTGGCGGTAGAAGTTATGATAGTTCAACTAAATAGCAACAATATTAACTTAGAAGAATTTGGAAAAAATATTGGTTTCTTGATTTTTAATAAATATGGGCCTCTAAGTAGATTTGTAAACGTACTAGAAACCTTAAAAGACATAAATAATCACATCAACTTGTCTTTGTTAAAAATTGTTGAGCAAATTATATTGAACTTTAGAGGCGTAAATGAATTCCCTACCAATTTCAAAAAAATGTTGGAGGTATATTTCGATTTGATGAATAAGACTAGACAAAAATCGAGTCACCAAGTTATTGAAATAATGAATGAGTGGAGATCGGTAAATTCAATAAAAAACATAATTAAATTAATATTAAACGCATAAAAAATGACAACAACTGCTGAATACTCTTACAACGAATCTTCACTATTAGAAAAAATTGACAATAGGAACAATCTTATCCTTTCTCATCAAACAGAATTGGAAGAAATAAATAAAATTCCAACTTTCTTTTGGGGTAGAATGAGGGAACCATATTTAACAGCTAAATGCCTATTAACTGTAGCCAAAACAGTAAGGTCTAAATTTGCTCTATCGACACAAGAATTAGCAGCTTTAAGAGACCCAATAGTTACTGCTGGTGCTGAACAAATAAGATTTGAAGGTTTTTCTTCATGTAATGGCGTTTATGCTCGCTTGGATATTTTACCCGAAGGACTTGATGGTGAGTTCGTGGCAAGTGGAACAACAAATGTTGATTTTAATGAACCAATGTTGAATGCACTTAACTTAGTTCAAAAAAATGAAGAGGTAATTCTTAGTATTGGGCATGATAATGTTACTGTTATTTCAGAGAAAACAAAGGCCGTTGAAAAGAAAGTGAAGCTACCAAATAGGTGGTTAAAAGGGTTAACAAGCGTCCAACACTATTTAGCGGAAATGAATGAAGTATTTGAACTAAACAAAATGCAAGCGATTCAATTGTTCCAAAGTTTACCAAAAACTAATATTAAAAATGATTTATTTTTAGTTCAAAGAGCTGGAAAATTTATTTTTTCCCCTTTACAAAGTAATCCTAGCGTAAGAATTGGAAGTGCTCATAGATTAAGAGTAATGGATAATATTCTTCCTTTTATTTACTCTATTAAAGTCTATGAAAGTGATGACAGTCAGGCTTCTTGTTTCGTTGCACTGATCGGTAATTTACAGATGATTTTTTCTTTCTCGGCTGATGCATATAGGGGCTTTTCGGGAGAAGGTAAAGCTCTGGAAAATTTAATAGAAGAAGTCCCAATTGAATGGATTTATGGTATTAATAGTATTTTCAAAGGGAATGAGGTCTTTAATAGCACCAAATTGTCAATCGAAAATGATATTGACTTTTCAACTATGGATAGTCTTACGGCAAATTTATCAAGCATGGGTTTATTAGGGTTTGATGTACTGAATAACCAGCATTTTTATAGAAGACTTCCATTTAAAACTGAAAGAATATTAAGTTTAAACCCTAGATTAAAGAATGCAAAAAAAATAGTTTCAGAGAATGATGTTATTATTGTAATAAACACACCAAGTCACATTGAAGCAATAGTAAAAGGAAAGGATGTAACACACAAAGTTTTAATTGAAAACGGAATTGGAAGGTGTACTTGCGAATGGTTTACTAAACACCAAACAAATCGAGGAATGTGTAAACACATGTTAGCAGTAAAGATGATGACTTCAAATCAAGAATAAAAAATTTACTTTACTTTTAAATCATAAACTTCATTAAAAACCTCTACCTCCACATTCTCAAATATACCATCGGAGAAACGGTGTTTTAGTTTTGGAGTGCCGAGTAGTTTTACTTCTTTCAATTCACCCGAAATTTTGCCAGAAATGATGGCTTTTTTGGAGGATATTTTTTGCCATTTTGTAATTTCAAGACTGAAATCGGTGTTTCCTTTTCCATTTACAAAACCATACATTTCGGTATTAGTTGTATTTCCATCGGCCGTACCACTAAAATTAACTTCCATGTCTTTTGCTGTATATTTGGCTACCGATTCTTTCGGATAAAAGATTTGGATGGTCAGATTTCTATCATCTGGCTCATCCACGGCTCTAAATTGGAGTTGCAAATAGGGCTTTTCTAACAAGTTTTTTACGCCCTTTCGCCAATAGCTTGCTCCCTTGTAGGTGACTTTTCCACGAAAAGGCTTTCCGTCGAGCGTCGATTTGAAATTGACACTTGCTGTAACTTTCGCTTCTGCATCAGCTTTTATGCTCGCAATATTAGGTTTATAGCCTAAAGAATAGGCTTTATAGCCAGCTCTTAAATAGTCTTTTCCTGTACCCGGGTCTTCGGTAAATGTTAGGTCAAAAAAGCCATATTCGCCAGCTTTTAATAGTTTAACTTCATCATCACTATCTCCTTTAATTTTGGTAATGGTGGCAGTGAACTTCCTACCCGTTTCTGCATAAATTTCTATTTTGTCGCCTTTTTTGATTACTCCTGTAAGGATTTTCAAGTTCCCGAATTGTTCGGTTGGTTTGTCACTTAAAAATAGGGTGCCTACTTCGGCGGTGAAGGATTGGGCAAAAGAATAGGCCCCAAACCCCCAGAGGAGGAATAAAAGAATGAAAGAATTGAGTAGTTTTTTCATTGTATATTTAACTTTATAGACTTTAAAAATCTTCTATATCTTTACAATACTTTAAAGCCAATTATACTTGGGCGTATGTTTAGGCTAGCCCCAGACACTTGAAAAAAACTAAAGTGAACTGTATCGTTTTGGTTTAAATTAATTATATATTTGGTTTCAATATTATTTCCGTAGCCATTGTCTGTGCTAAAAAGGTAATGAGTGGTTTTCCATTGAGACCCATTTTTAAACATTCTTATAATAGATGGATTAAGACTTGTTTCAGAAGGGGTAATGCCAATATCAAGCTTTAAATTAAATGTATAAACCCCAGGTGTAGGGGCCGTAAAAACACCCGAGCTAGTGTTGAAACCATTACCAAAGTTAAAACTAACACTTGCAAAGCCACTTAATATAGTTTCGGTATTGTTATTATAGCCTGCTATATTACCGTTAGCTTCAAAACCTACTTTTTGGTCTTCCCAAGCTGGTGTGGCATTGCCTCTAGAAACTAAAACACTTCCCGCAGGTCCAACACTTTCGTTCTCAGCTTGTAAAGGGCCTGAAAGTCTAATTCCATTATTTGCATTTATTTTTTGAAAAGCGGTGATTTGCCCAGAGGTTCCATCAATCCTAAATTGAGGAAGGTTATTTGTATAAAAGTCTATGTTATGATTGTTTTTAGAACCTATTTCTAAATGATCTCCAATAACTTGAATATAACCTTTAAAATTTAAGGCATCATAAAAAGTCACATATGGGCTAGCACCTTGAAATCTTGCTACTTCACCTGGCTTATTGATATGAAGTGGGACGGCAGTGTTAGTGTTTTGCCCTATTCCTATACTGTTTGGAAGGGTGTTAACTTGAGAATACCCAATGATTGGAAAAATTAGTAAAATAAAAAATAATTTTTTCATGAGTTTACTTTTGAATTTTAATATCGATATCATAATATGAAATTTTTGTAACAGGATTAATACCAGTACCCACTATCCTAAAAAGTCCTTGCTTGCCTTCTTTGGTAATAAAGGCGAAAACATTTTGGTTATCTATGCCTCTATCAAAATTTTCGATTACGGCTTGGCCATTTTCGTACTCTGAGTTTTTATTGAGTTTGCTCTGTAAAAGCGTATTTATTCCAGCAGAGTTCTGTGTATTGTAGAAATCCAAATTGGTAATTTGTAACTTAAAAGCTTTGTCTGAACCATTAGAAAGTTGTATCATACCTGTATTCCAGATACTCCAAGGAATGGTTTTCAAAACATCATTTAAAGAACCTACGCCACACGAAAACCCACAAGTTTTTAGATAAGCGAAAGTGCAAATAGAATTTTGGATAATGTCATAAAAAGCTACGGCATCAATACCATTAATTGATTTTGCTTGTGCCAAAGTGTAGGTTTTACCCTCATCAAAATCTATTGCATTTTTTATATCAATTTGGTTCTGACGAGTACCTGTTTCTATTCTTACATTTTGAAAATAGTTAATATCAGATGAAACAGGCAAAGAGGTCATGGTAGCTAAACTTTGACTCCATTTGGCCGATTCTGCAAAAGAAATATCGCCTGTAAGGCTCACATCATAAATGCATTGACTTAAATAAGGCTCTCTGTTAATGCCTGCTTGTCGGCATTTACTTTCGGCCTGTTGTTGGGCTGAAAGACTAAATGTAAATTCTTGGTATGGGAATTTGACATCAGTAAAACTTAAAGAATTTTTGCCACTTTCATAAGTGAATATGGATTCCGCTTGTTTAATTCTCCAGGCGTCTGCGTAAGTGGGGTATAAGCCTTTAAATGAGCGATCGGTCAATGGTTTGCCATCTGATAATACCAAGTCGTTATTTCTATTACCATCAAAGTCACCCAAAAGACCTTTTAATTTACCTTTTCGAGCGTCATTCAAATAGACCAAATAATCAATCCGAGATTTGTATCTTATTAGGACCTCATCTTTGGTGGACGAATAAACCCTTATTTCTTCTGCATTTTTAGTAACCAAGGTATTATCCGAAAGACGTTTTGATACAAAAGTCTCGTTTTGAACTTCACCATTAATCAATAACCTAAATGGATTTGAGAATACATTTACAACGTCTTTGTCGAACCTCACGGCGATTGCTGTGTTGATTGTGGCTCTTTTTTCATTGGCGTTCATGGGTTCTTGTCGCACTTGAATCAGCAATTTGTCTGTTGTGCTTTGAACAGCTGTAAATTCGCCATGACCCATAAAATCATAAGCAAATCCATCGTGAGTGGTAAGATGTGGGTCGCCCTGACCTCCACCCACACCATCAAGTAAGCCCCTTGTTTGGAGTTCGTCGTTGCACTCACAGGCCTTGCGTGTAAGCCAGGTATTGGCCACGGTCTGCCCGCAGTTCGACAATGCCTGGCCTGTTTCGCTCACGATATTCGAAAAACAACTTTGCTCTGCTCCGCCGGCTTCGGGACATTGAATTGCAGGCCTATTGTTTTGTAGGTTGTCAATCAATTTTTTGGTTTCACTACAGGCGTCCAGAGCGGTGCGACCCGCCGTAAAAGTCGCCAAAATACCCAATTCTGGAGCAGCCAATAGAGCCACGCCTGCTGTGATACAACCAGCAATATTTTGCCCAATATATGCTCCAGCGGCAATACCGCCTATGGTTTTATCACAGGCCAAAATGCCTTGACCTCGGCCACTTTTGGTATAGTCTATGCCATTGGCAAAATAGGCTTTGGCCTTTTGAGCCAATTCGAGATTTCCTTCAAACATGACCTCGCCTTTTTTTGAAGTAAGCTCCTTTCCGTCAGACTTTTTCTTAACAGAGATATCAAATTTTGTTCCTTGATAATTGCTAAATTCAATGATAAAACCAGTGGATGTTTCAGCTTTTGAAGGTAAAAAATCAGCGTTGAAGTCATACTTTATCCAAGCATTATTGGTGGTATTTACCAAAATCAATTTTTCAAAATTGGTCATTTCACCTTTGGTGTTTTTCTTGCCAGAGGCTATGACTTGCAGTTTTTTGTCCTCGTATGATGCTACATAACCTACCGCCAAGTTAGGGTTGGTAATAATGGCTTGCTGGGCTTTGGCCAAAGAAGCTGGTTCGGCAAATTTGAAGTTCGATGTTTCAGTTACTGGAACTGATTCTTTCGAGCAAGATAGAAGTATTACTGTGGTAACCAAATAAAGTATCTTTTTCATTCTTTATAAGTAATAAATGCTTTAAATGGTACATCAGCCAATCCTGAGCTGTTCAAATTTTTATTGAGAATGTACAGATTCCCTGTGGCCCAATAATAATTATATTCTAAAGAAGGATTTCCGGTATAATTTGGTGGGATAAATTGGTTGTTGACCTCTGCTGATACCACTATTGAAAGTATTTGGGTGTCTGTAAGTCCATGTGGGTAATTTCCATTTGCATTAGCGGCTGGCATTTTTCCAGAGATTTCCTTCATTTTGATTTTTGGGGCATCGGTGCCAAGTCTGGTAAATCCATCTATCACTAAGCGGCTATCAGGTGATAGTGTTTGGGAAGTGTTTCCTAGACCCACATTGCCATTTCGGAGAATAGTAAGGGCATTGCTGCGGGTTGTATTGCTGTTTCCATTTCCAAGCTGGAATAATCTATCTGATGAGGATTCAAATGTCTGAGGATTATCAGACATTTCATTGAAAAAACCTAAAGTCAATGAACTTCCACTTTTTGACACCAAATTGTTTCCAAATACCATTGCATTTGTTCTCGCTATATTATTTTGATGGCCAATTGCAACATTGTAATAACCTGAAAGAACATTATTATTACCAAATATGTAATTTAAAGATTTGGAAGAATTTTCATTTCCAATTACAGTTGTATTGAAAGATTCACCCACCTCATTGTTATTCCCAAATTCAAAAACATCTTTGAAAATGGTTGAAGAAGGGTTGATTTTGCCAATTCTTAGGTTATTGCTCTTGGCATCATAACTAAACACTTTTCCTCCTGATCCGTAATTTATATTTGCTGAACTTTCGATTATTTTCTGATATTTAATCTCAAAACCCTGGCCAGCACTCATGTCGGTGTTAGTTTTAAAATTAATATAAAATCGATATCCGGCTGGAGTAAAATTTGGAGTTAAATAAAAAGGAGGTGGAATTTGATTACCTGTAAACATAAAAGTCTGGGTACTACCTGAAATAAACACAGTATCTCCTGTTCCCAGATCAATAGAGTTAAAGGTAAAAAGAATTGGAGAGCCGTCGCCACCTGCATGAATTGTAAGGGCACAATTTAAGGCACTGCCCGGGAGATAGGGATTGTTTCCATTAGGGTCTTTGACGATTCCTGCAGAGTCAGAAGTAGTGGTCGATGTCGGACAAACTAAATTTAATACATTTGAATTTGGGTTAACATTTACTAGATTTAATTTTTCCTCAATCAAAAATCCTTTTCCAAATACTTTGAGCATTTCATTATCAGGATTGATATTCATTCCCACCGAATTTGGCGTAAGGGTAATCTGTCCCCAAGAATATTGGCTCAGTAATAAAAAAATGGCTAAAAGCTTTTTCATATTTTAAATATTTAAATTTTTACCTAACCTTCTGCTAATGAGTCCTTTTCGGCCAGATGGAGAAATGAATTCTTTTCCGAATATTTCAATATTGGCTTCTGGATTAATCAGAAAACTCCTGTGTACACGTACCATGGTTTTACCAAAACGTTCTTGGAGTTTTTGGAGATTGGTAGACACCAATATTCTATTTCCGTTTTTTAGAAAAATATGTGAGTAACTAAAGTCGGCTTTAATGAATTCTATTTCATCTACCGGCAAAAAGGTTCGAGATCCCACATGGATGGCGTTAATTAGATTCATGTCTTTCAAAATCGTTTTGAGATTTTCAAGATGAATCTATAGTATGAATGCATACCTCACCAGTCAGACTGGATAATTGCCAGAAATGACTAAATATGTTGTCGATTTGAGTAAATAACTAACGCAGCTCAGGAATTTCAATTCTCACACTGGTACCTGTAGGATTTTTGTGGTCCTCGTAGCTTACTGTTATGTTCCATTGATATATATCAGAAATAAGCTCTAGACGACTTTCAATGAGTTTTTCACCCATGGAATTATGATTGCTTTTTTTCTGGCGAGAAGCAGCTTCACGACCAATACCGTTGTCATGGATGTTGATTACCAGATTTTTGTCAAGTATTTTCATGCTTAGACGAATCGTTCCCTCCCGATCAAGACTATTGAAGCCATGTTTTATGGCGTTTTCTAGATAGGGTTGTAGGATAAATGCCGGCACATTCCAATCTTGTAAATTTATGTTTAAGTCTCTGTCTATGTGGTAGTTGAATTTTCCGTCAAATCGTTTCTGTTCTATTTGTAGGTACCTTTCACAAAACTCCACCTCGTCTTTCAGACTTATGAGATGCTCACGGCTTTTTTCAAGTATTGTGCGTATTAAATCAGAGAAGTCTGTTAGGTATTCAGTGGCTGCTCTTGTGTCTTTTTGGATTATAAATGATTTGATGGAGTTGAGGGTATTGAACAAGAAATGGGGATTAATTTGCGACCTCAAAAGGCTCAATTCGGTGATGGCGTACTGCCTCTGAAGCCTGATTTGCTCTGTTTGACCTCTATAAAACTCCTGAACAATAGCCAATGAATAGAGCATGACCTCGGCAAATACCGCAAAATTGAACCAATAGTTGGGATAAAAAAGAAACAAATCGGAGGTAGTTTTTGAAATACCCAAGGTACTTCCGAGATATCCCAAAATAACCCCAACAAACAGTACAATACTTGCGGCTTTTAGTAGATTTGGAACATAGAGGTTTTTCCAGTAGAATATTCGGATGATCAAATAAATACTCGATATCAATACACATACCTCTGTGAGAATTGAATGGTAAAATTGTATGTCATATGCTTTTAGGAGCATAGATATGATAACTTCTATTACAGAAAATATTCCAAAAATTAATAAAATGATTTTGAAGAATATCTTTTGTTCACGGTTTCCTCTGTTTTTGACATCCATAAAATCACGCAAAAAGAGCATGTAGAATATTTGAGTGCCCAGAACATAAAAATTTTGGCGGAGGTCGATTTTTAAATATGGGATGATATTGAGAGGTGTCACGGTGAATGGCGAATTAGAAAAACCGTAAACGTGGAAGAGTAGCATAAATAGCAAATAACCAGAATAATAGGAAATGTATGTTTTCTTGGTAAAATAATATAGTGCTACTGCAAGAAGAAAAATATAGAAAAGTATACCATATAAAATGCTGTTGATGAAAAACGCTGTGCGATCTTGATAAACATTTTCTAAACGGTTTAGGGCCTCCTGTTCCAGTGTGAAAACAGCTGGATTGAATATGAATTCCTTGCTCGGTAGATCTTCGAATTTTAGGAAAATTTCTGATGTTTGGCCAGACTTTATTTCGGTTTTTATATATCGGTAGTCGTATTTATAGGGTCTTTCCGACTCTTTGAGTTTTTGACTCACTTCGCCTAATTTATTGAGCTTTCCGTTTATTGATAACCAAGCTTGTTGTTTGAGCATATCGCCTGCCGTAAGTAGTACTGGGATGCTTTTGTCAGACGAATTTTTGATTATAAATTTTAGAAAAAAGCCATATTTATAATTAGAAGTGAGCAAACGCGGGAATTTATAGCTCTCTACAGATCTGAAATTTGCCTTTAAAATATCACCAGGAGACTTCTTTCCGGTACTATCTACCCAAACAAGCACATGTCTCGTGGTGAAAGTTTGGTTTAAGGCGATATCCAAAGTGTCTTGTGCGTAGACACTTTTAATTAAGAAAATTAGAATTACCAAAACGAAATAACGCACTTCCAAATGGTTTGATTTCGAAAATTAAGTATTCTGACCAATTCGAAAAACGATTTTCTGATTTTTACAACGAGTGGAAGTCAGAAATCGACTTTTATTATGCTTAGCAACTTGGGTTTGTTTGCCCTAGAAACAGAATGTACCTGACCATCTGACATTTCTACTTGTCCGCCATCACCTTTAATGTATTTTTTGATCTCTTTGATTTGCACTAACACCGAATTGTGAATCCGTACAAACCGTGAAGGGTCAAGTATTTTTTCAAAATCACCAATTGTTTTCGAAACCAGCTTATCTTTTTTGCCCACTTTTAATGTTGTGTAATTACCTGATGCTGTGAGGTATAGCAGCTCGTTGAGATTCACCATTTCGAAACCTTCCATAGTAGGAATTGCCAAATGGTTTGCCTTATCGCCTTCTTTTTTCATACTTTCCAAAAGCACATCAATTCTCGATTCCGTTTTGGAGCCTACTCTTGTCCTAAGTCGTTCGGCAGCTCTTATTAATTTATCTTTTGAAACTGGTTTTACGATATAATCTACCGCATAAAAATCAAATGCGTTTATGGCGTATTCTTGATGAGCCGTAACAAACACCACTTGGTAGTCGATGTTTTTCTGACATGAAAGGAATTCAAAGCCAGACATCACCGGCATAGTTACATCCAGAAACACTACATCCACCCGGTTTGTCGTTAGATATTTGAGTGCTTCAATGGGCGATTTAAACTCGGCAATCACTTCAATATCAGGGCAATATTGTTCTAAATCGTATTTTAGGATGGTAGCTCCTGCGGGTTCGTCGTCTAGGATGAGGGCTCTCAGCATATTTACTAATTAACGACTCAAATTAGTGATTTTTGGTTAAAATAGAAATACCTGCCAGCGGTTTTTATATTAAGGTTAATGTTTAAAAAATAAGCCAATCTCGATGTGAAATTGGCTTTTGGTTCTTTGGTTTATTTAATAGCTCCACCGCCTCGTTCTCGATTTCGAATTCTGACAGCATCATATACGTCATAAACAAATATTTTTCCGTCGCCTATGTTTCCTTCAGAGGCATTGTCCAAGATTACATCTATGCATTTTTCGAGATTTTCGTCGCTTACTACGCAGATAATCATCACTTTAGGTAATAGTATCATAGGTTTTTCGGTACCTCGGTATATCTCCGAATAACCTCTTTGCAGGCCAGCACCTTTTACGGGCATTACGGTCATACAAGGTATATCTGCAGCAGTGAGTCCCTTTTGTATGGCTTCCAGCTTTGATGGTTTTACTATCGCTTCTACTTTTTTCATATTTCTAATTTTTATTATTCAAAAGTTGTGTAGGCCTCAACTCCAAACTCCACAGCGTCTATTCCGGCCAATTCTTCTCGGTGTTTGATACGTATGCCCATGGTTTTTTTCATTACAAATATGATTAAAATAGTGGCAATAAACGAAAACAGACTTAGGACCACTACGCCCAATATTTGAACACCTAGAAAATCAAATTTTCCTGAAGATAAAAGTCCTTTTTCTTCTGCAAATACTCCAACGGCCACCGTGCCAAAGAAACCGTTCACGCCATGAACAGCTATGGCTCCCACTGGGTCGTCTATTTTTATTTTGTCTATCAATACCACACAAATATCCACAAATACACCAGCAAAAAAACCGATAACGATGGCTGAATTCGGACCAACTACGTTACAGCCGGCGGTGACGGCCACCAAGCCAGCTAACACACCGTTGATTACCATCGTGATGTCTATTTTTTTGTAGCGAAGCATAGTGTAAGCCATGGTAGAAACACCACCAGCTGCCGAGGCCAAAAAAGTATTTACAGCCACTTTGCCTATCATTTCCCATTTTCCAACTGCTCCGAGCGTGGAGCCAGGATTGAAGCCAAACCAACCAAACCAAAGCAAAAACGCTCCGATTGAGGCCAAAGTGAGGTTATGGCCAGGTATGGCATTTGCTGTACCGTCGGAATTGTATTTTCCTTGGCGTGGGCCCAGTAAAATGGCCGCTGCCAATGCCGCAAAGCCACCTACTGCATGAACGGCAGAGGAGCCAGCAAAGTCGTTGAAGCCCATTTTGGCCAACCAGCCGTTGGGATTCCACACCCAATTGGCCGCAAGTGGATATATAAATACACAGAATATGAGTACAAAAACGGCATAGGCCCAAATCTTCATACGCTCGGCAATGGCACCAGACACGATGGAAATAGAGGCGATAGCAAAACCCAGTTGGATAAACCAAAAAAGACTGTTGGAAATGGTGAGGTTGAGGCCTAAGTCGCCGTTTAAAATGCCTGTACCAAAAGCAAACCAGCCGTTGGATGGGCCGTATGCAACCGCAAAGCCAATGGCATAAAATGCGAGGCCACCAAACATGATGTCTATCATCACTTTGGCTATAATACTCATAGAGTTTTTGGATCGGATAAAGCCTGCTTCTAGAAGAGCGAAGCCTCCTTCCATCTGAAAAATAAGTGCAGCACATAAAGCCACCCAGACGCTGTCAATAGCGTGTGTTAGCTCCTTTTGATTAGCAGCTAATTGTTGTATTTCGTCCATTCTTTTTGTTGTACATAAAAAATACACGATTTCGTATATTTTTTAATAATTGTAAAAATATCAGTGCAAAACTAATGGTATATTTTTGATAAAAACAAAAATATGCTTAAAAATAATGAAAAATTAAACATAAGAACAGTCTTTGTTTTGACGAATAATATTTTGAGTTATTGATAAAAATTAGAATTATAGGTAGGAAAAATTTATAATATTAAAATTTAGTTTGCTTTTTGTATCTATTTGAAAACTAAGTGTTACTGTATTCTTGATGTTGACTTATAAACCCTTTATTTTATTCAAAATGTGTTAAGTTTTTTTGAAATTTTGGGTAGTTCTGTATTTTTTGAAGGAATGAAATATATTTTCTTTAACTTTGAAAAAACGACCTTACTTAACAATGAAATTCTCTTTATTTAGTAAAATCCTTCTACTATTTTTTATAACTATCTGTTCCAGCGAAGCTTTTTCAAAGAACCCCAATTCGGTGGTCGCCCATCGAGGAGCTTGGAAAGCCAAAAACTTCCCAGAGAACTCCATTGCATCTCTCAAATATGCCATTTATATCAAATGCATCGGGTCGGAGTTTGATGTACACATGACCGCCGACAATGTTTTGGTGGTAAATCATGACCCCACTTACCATGGCCTGACCATAGAGAAAGTGACATACAAAGAGCTTTTGCCTTTTAAACTCAGCAATGGCGAGAATATTCCGACCTTAAAAGAATACCTGAAAACAGGTAAAAATGCCAATACAAGATTAGTTTGTGAAATAAAGCCCGCTTCGAGCGTAGAAAGAGGCCGTGTGGTGGCACAGAAAGTAGTGGAACTGGTGAAAGCCATGAAAATGGAAAAATACGTAGATTATATCAGTTTTGATTATGAAATGTTATTGAAAATCAGAAGTTTGGATACCAAAGCCCACTTGCAATATTTGAATGGCACAAAGTCGCCCACCGAACTAAAGGCCGACAAAATCAATGGTGCAGATTATCATTACTCGGTATTTAAACGAAACCCTGACTGGATAGCTGAATCGAAAAAACTTGGACTAAGTCTTAATGCTTGGACCGTAAACGATGCCAAGGATTTGGATTGGCTGATAGCCAATGATTTCGATTTTATCACTACTAATGAGCCCGAACTGGCTTTCGAAAGAATAAAAAATGCACCTATACAAAAAGATTGGAAATTGGTTTGGTCGGATGAGTTTAACTACAAAGGCCTGCCAGATGATAAGAAATGGGGCTATGATGTCGGAGGCTCTGGTTGGGGAAATAACGAACAGCAGTTTTATACCGAAAAAGACACCTCAACCGCATTTGTTAACAATGGTATTTTGACTATTTCTGCAAACAAAACCATCAAAGAAAACAAACAATACACCTCTGCCTGATTAGTCACCAAAACGAAAGGTGACTGGCTCAATGGCAAAATAGAAGTGCGGGCAAAACTACCAAAAGGCAAAGGTACATGGCCGGCCATTTGGATGTTGCCTACAGACTGGGAATATGGCGGTTGGCCTGAAAGTGGCGAGATAGACATAATGGAACATGTTGGATATGAGCCTGATACGGTTTACGGAACAGTGCATACCAAGGCGTTCAATCATTCTATAGGTACACACAAAACGGGTTCGTTTTTCATACCAACACCTTACACTGAGTTTCACGAATATGGTATAGAGTGGGACCAAGAAAAGATAGATTTTCTGTATGACGGCAAGAAATATTTCAGTTTCAAAAACACCAAAAAGAACTTTCAAGAATGGCCCTACGACAAGCGTTTTCATTTGATCATGAATATTGCAGTGGGCGGAAATTGGGGTGGAAAATATGGCGTAGATTCTGATATTTTTCCTGCAAAAATGGAAGTGGATTATGTGAGAGTTTTTCAAAAAAAATGAGTTGAGTAAAAACCCAACTCATTTTTGTGCTATGCATTAAATATTATAATGCACCGGAAACCAAATTTACCAATTTGCCTAGTTTTTTCTCAGTAGCTCCAGCAGCTAATTTCCCAAAAAGACCTGATTTGTCTAATTTGCCTACGCTTTTCGTAGTAGAACTTAATAGTTTTGAGAATTGACCCGAAACGCCAGATCCTAATACAGAAGAAGCACTTTGTAATAAATTTAAATTGCTAGTTATGGCTGAACCTTTTCCCAAAAGACTTGACTTACCGCCGCCCAACATATTTTTTAGTCTATTAGCTGCAACTAACATCTTTATTGTGTTTACAATTTTTCCTAAACTACCCGCATTTAGTTTACCTGATGTTGCCAAAGGAATGAGGTTTTTCAATCCACCCACTTGACCAAGAAGTTTTGATTTCATTTCTGCACCTCCAGTATTTGCTTCCTGCTCTAGCATAGAAACGCCTTTGCCTAAAAGATCTGCCACTTGTGAACCATTACCTGAATTACCAGATAAAGAAACTACTTTGTCTAGAATTCCTTCAAGTGAAGACTGTGCAAATGTGTTTGTTGTGAATATCAACAACAATGATGTGATTAAAATTGAGAATGATTTTTTCATAATAAATTGTATTTGTTTTTTTATTATGACGCCTTCATTGTTTGAAAGTGACACTTATTAATGGTGATTTTGAGAAAATTAATCTATTTTTAATTTTCAAATACACTTTAAACCCGAACCAAAATTATGAAACAATTGATTATCAGTTTATTAGTGTTTTTTATTGCACAAAGTGTTTTTTCTCAAAAAATAGAAAAGCGGCTGACGGAATTAAATATAGTTTTACCTAAAGTACAGCCGCCGATTGCTTCATATGTGAATGCCGTAAGAACCGGGAATCTCATTTTTCTTTCAGGAAAGGGGCCAACAGGAGCAGATGGTAAATTTATCACGGGTAAAGTAGGCGTAGACATGAGTTTGGAAGAAGGCAAAGCCGCCGCTAGAAATACTGGGCTCAATCTTTTGGCAGCACTCAAGGCAGAAATAGGCGAACTAGACAAAGTAAAACGAATAGTAAAAGTGCTTGGAATGGTCAATTGTCCATCTGATTTCACCCAACAGCCACAAGTGATAAACGGTTTCTCAGACCTCATGGTGGAAGTTTTCGGAGATAAAGGTAGACACGCACGCAGTGCAGTAGGAGTGGGCTCGCTGCCAGCTAATATGGCGGTGGAGATAGAGATGATTGTGGAGGTGGAGTGATTTGGGATTGTAGATTGGTTGGATTATTTTATTGTTTAAGAATAATTTTGGAAACTCTCTTTGGATTTGGAAAAAAGTGGACTTGAAATGGGATAGATTGTGACGGTTAATCCAAATATTTTGATTGAAATTTTGCAAGAAATAGCCTGGAATGGGTCATGGTGCTGCGGTTTCTGAAGGTTCTATACTAAAGTGTGCCGTTGGGTGGTGAATGGTTGTATGAAGGTAGAAAAAAAGTAGGATTTTTTGTTGATATCGATAAAAATGCCAAGAATTCACGAATTTTCACAAACCAAATCTGAACTATACCTAATTCGTGCTTTATTCGTGAATTCGTGGCAATAAAGTAGATTTTACATTAAAAACACAGAGTCTCAATTTAGGAACTGGGTGTTCGATAAATCTAATAAGAATCTTCACTATAATTATATGATGGTAGAAAAGAGTATGAAGATTTTGTTGATATCGATAAAAATGCCAAGAATTCACGAATTTTCACAAACCAAATCTGAACTATACCTAATTCGTGCTTTATTCGTGAATTCGTGGCAAAAAAGTAGATTTTACATTAAAAACACAGAGTCTCAATTTAGGAACTGGGTGTTCGATAAATCTAATAAGAATCTTCACTATAATTATATGATGGTAGAAAAGAGTATGAAGATTTTGTTGATATCGATAAAAATGCCAAGAATTCACGAATTTTCACAAACCAAATCTGAACTATACCTAATTCGTGCTTTATTCGTGAATTCGTGGCAATAAAGTAGATTTTACATTAAAAACACAGAGTCTCAATTTAGGAACTGGGTGTTCGATAAATCTAATAAGAATCTTCACTATAATTATATGATGGTAGAAAAGAGTATGAAGATTTTGTTGATATCGATAAAAATGCCAAGAATTCACGAATTTTCACAAACCAAATCTGAACTATACCTAATTCGTGCTTTATTCGTGAATTCGTGGCAATAAAGTAGATTTTACATTAAAAACACAGAGTCTCAATTTAGGAACTGGGTGTTCGATAAATCTAATAAGAATCTTCACTATAATTATATGATGGTAGAAAAGAGTATGAAGATTTTGTTGATATCGATAAAAATGCCAAGAATTCACGAATTTTCACAAACCAAATCTGAACTATACCTAATTCGTGCTTTATTCGTGAATTCGTGGCAATAAAGTAGATTTTACATTAAAAACACAGAGTCTCAATTT
>NZ_RJUF01000032.1 GCF_024343775.1 Lacihabitans soyangensis
ACCTTGGTTTCTCTCTTCTTCCAATGTAAGTGATATCCGAAACCCAAACCTGATTTGGTCTTTTTATATCAATATTTAGGATTAGATTATCATGCTTTTTAAACCGATGTTTAGAGTTTGTAGTTACATGATAACGGCGTCTTGGCTGAATAAAAAGATGATTTGCTTTCATTATCGCAAAGAATTTATCTCTGCCAATATCAAGACTTTGTAGCTCTTTATTTAAGATATAGTATAACTTTTTGCCACCAATCATTGGCATCGTTTTTCTAACTTCTAATATCATATCCACAACTACTTCGGCTTTAAAAATCTTGACCTCCTTTCTTTTTATACTCCTGTAATACACCTGTCTATCAATCCCGAACAAATGACAGGCAAAACTCAAGGTTTGGTTTTCTTCTTGTCTAAATTGATCGATTGTTCGGGTGAGGAGTTTTTTCGGATATCAATTTGATATTCTTTTTCAGCTAAATTTATCATCATATCAAAGATGATTGCTTTTTTATCTGAAACATTGGCTAAATGTTCATAATAAGCTCTTTGTTTTTCTAAAAGCTTAACCTTAGCCTCAAGCTCCATTATTCTTTGCTCAGGTGTTTTCGGCATATGAGATGGCGTTTGATTTTCCCAATCAAAGTTACCGTATTTTCGCAGCCAAACTGTAATTGTCGCTCTACCTTGTATCCCATATTTCCTTTGAGCTCCACGAATTGAAATTTCTCCACGTTCAACTTCATGAACTATCTGAAGCTTTAAACTCATACTGTAATCTTTTTGACTACGCTTAACATAATTTACTCGTTCTTCCATTTTGATACTTTTTTGTGTATCGCTATTTCAGGACAAGACATTTACAGAAAACTAAAGTACTCAAAGTAAAGAACATAATTAACGGCCGACTTTTTGGGCATCGTGAAGTATTTTTCTTTTTCGACATTCCAAATCGTCCACCCAATACATTTTCAAATCTTCAAACTTAAAAGTTGCCTTACCAATGGCCGAACCGTCTAGATCGATATTGATAATTGAAAAATAGTCTTCATCGCACCATTCAACTAGACCAAAGTACACGTCCTCATCAGAAAGCTCAAACTTAATCAGATGCTCCTTATTGCCAATAAAACTTTCAAACAAATGAGTGAAACTTTCATCGTTTTTGCCTTTGAGTTGGTAGGTTTGGTTAAGAACAAGGTTTTGCTGGTTCATAAGCAAACTTATACCTTTAAGATAAGTGGTATCGGTTTCAATAAACTTTATATCTGCAAGACTAAGCGTAAGAATGCCGTCGATGCTCCCGAACTTGGTGAACTGTTGTATGATCGCAAACTCCTCGTTGTAGTCCAACACAAATCCACAATAAAAACCCTCGCCTACGCCATAACAATTGAGCTCTACTAACTTTTTTTCACTTTTTGATTTTTCCAGAACGTCAAGAAACATGCTTCGCAATTTTTAAAAAAAATACCATTTGGAACCCAAGTAATCAGAACACCTCTGCTCCCACTCCCAAAGCTCAAAAGTAGTAAAAAATGATGAGAGAATGCGTTTGCTGGAATACCTAATGACACTTTTTGAAAACAAACTTAAGGGAGAAAGCATTAGAAAACTGTCCATTGCTCAGGATTGTCACCAGCAATTCAAATTCTCAATGTAGCCATCCAATGAAAACTTTATTGCGGATATTGGTTTTCACATATGTTTAAAATTTACCGCTATGAAAACATCATTTCCCTGAGTTTCTAAAAACTTAGGCATAAACTTTCATAAAAAAAACAGGTTGGGTTTACCATTTCTATTACAATATTCTTGAAAGAAAATTAAAATAAAACAATTGAGACAAAGAAGAGTTCCATGCTTAGGTAGTTCAATAAAACTAAAACTACTAATTCTTCTTGGACAGAACGAAGTCTATTTGCTTTTGGTTTTTAAAAAGTGTTTTTGGCAAATAAATACTAATTCCGTTCTCAGGTTTAAGAAGAATTCCCTTTGTTGTTTTTAAAATTTCTTTTATACCATCCCAAGCTATTTCGCCGCTGGAAAAAGGCCCATGGTGTTTGATTACTTCCTCAGAAAAATTTAGTTGCATAGACTGCCCAGCCACTCTTGAGTCCAATCTGTCTTTCAACCACTTTTTCTTTTCGTTGTACATGCTAAAATGCCCATAAATTCCGAAAAAAATCAGGATAAATGGAAAAAATTTGAGTGTTTCAAAAATATTCAAAAAGTAGAAAAACAATCCGAATACAATCATGCAAGTGGCCAGATAGGATTCATATTTCCTCCTTTTAAGAGTGGATATTATTTCATCGTAAGCTTCCTCATAGTAAGCTCTATCAGGAACAAAGGTCAAATCAAAATTCATTTTTTATGTACTTTACAATGGTCTATGGATAATCTTTTCTGATAGTCGAATTCTTTAAGAGCATTTTCTTACTAACAATTATAGTAAAAATTTACGCCGCAATTTTAGTTCATCTTAAAAAACCTTCAATCTTTGTACTTATTTGTTATCTTGAATTCCGAAATGCACATGAATCTGAATAAACCAAAAAAGGTTTCCACCTTCGTTTCAGACCTTATTATCGCCACTGTTTCATTTGGTATGGCCTATGAGATACACAGCATGAAGACTATAAAATTTGCAAGAAAATATTTATTTTCAATTCGATATATCGAGTCCGAATTAATCGAAAAAAACATAAATAGTATTATTTGGGGTTTTATCGCTTTGGGGCTTGGCTTTCTTATAAATGCCTATTCTAAGTTCACAAAAAATGATGAGATTCCAGCCACCATCGCTCAAATCACAATTATTTTGAGTCTTTTATGGTTGATTCTTTGCCCTTTTATAAGAATTTAGATTCTTCAAATTTTATCGATGATTCAGAATCCATATTTAGTCTTCAAAAAATACTTGCTCATTAAAACGTTACTAACAGCCCGCCAAAATATTCTCAAAACGGAGTCACATGAAGATAATTTCTAATCTGACGTTAATTCCATCTAAAATGCTGTAGAAAAAACCCTAATTGTAGGGAATGTAATATGTTAGGAGTGAACTAATTTCTTAAGATTACACTTGAATTTCAAATTTTGCAGTAGTTAAACTACAAGCCCATCACTTTTTCCGATTAAGAATTTGGTATATAATCCACCAGTAAATGAATATTTTAATGCTCTGCAAGCCAATTAAGACCAGATAAATGTTTTCTAATTTTTCTGCAAACAAAAGGACAAAAACCAAAATATTTGACGGGAAGGTTATAAAATAAAGCGAATTAAATATGAGGGAATTATAATCAAAATTTAAAAAATTATGCCTGGGATAAGAAGAAATTTGCATCAAAGTGCCTAAACCAATCCAAATGAAACTTAATATAAAACTTATAGTCCTTTTACTCATTTTCCAATCTACCTTCCAAATGTTAAACATAATTAAACAAGATAGGCACTATTCACTTTTTGACCTAAAAAAGCTTCCTCTCAGCCAAAAATAAGATTATATCGAAAACAAATAAAAAATCGACATGCCCAATAAAACATGTCGAAACAAAAGAATTTCTTGAAATTAAATAGATTGGAGGACTTTCTCGGGTTCTAGGCGTGACTTCGCTTTTAGGGATGGTTGATTTTTGTCTTCAACGTTGCGGTATCCAAGAGCCACCGCTACCAAGCTTGTATAATCACCAGAACCTAAAATTTTATCATATTCTTCGGGTTTGATTCCCTCCATAGGCGTACTGTCAATACCCAAGCTTGCACAGGCGGCCAGAAAAAAACCAATAGAAAGATATACCTGTTGACGCATCCAAGCCTTTATTTCAGCCTCCGCCATGGGTTTAACAAAATTGTTGTAATAGGCTACCGCACCTTCCGGTAGGTTTTGCTGGATTTGCTCCTCAAATTTTTCGACACTCCCTATCACACTAAAAACTACAAGGTGGCTGGCGTCATTTATTTTGGGTTCGTTGAAATACGATACACTGGCCAATTTGCTTTTGATGACTTTGTCTGAAACCACGAAAAACTTCCAAGGCTGGCTATTGATTGAAGACGGACTCAATCGAAGAATTTCCTTTAACTGTTCTATCTTTTCGGCCGGAATTATTCTGCTGGGATCGTAACTTTTGGTGGTGTATCTGTTCTGTGCAATGTCTAAAAAATCCATTATTTATTATGTTTTAAATTATACTATACTTTTTATGGTTACAAAATTAAGTATAGTTGATTATCTTTGCAAGAACGGTGAAAAATGATAGTAAAATATGTATCGTATAGACAATACCTCATATCCTTGTAGCACTAGCCTGACTATGAAGTACATAGGTGGCAAATGGAAGGCCGTAATTCTAATTCATTTGATTGAAAAAAAACGCTACAATGAACTAAGAAAAGAACTTTCTATGGTTACCGAAAGAACCATAAGCCTGCAACTGAAGGAATTGGAACAAGACGGCTTAATCAAAAGAACGGTTTTCACTACTAAGCCTCCACTGAAGGTGGAGTATGAACTGACCGAATTCGGAAAAACACTAATACCAATTTTAAAAGTAATAGCCGACTGGGGAAAATATGCAGCCAGTCAAAGTGAGAAAATTCAGGTGTTGCCATGTGAGGTTTAAACTTGGCTCTTCAATGATATTTTAATGTCACAGCTGAGTAGATGGCACGCGGATGACACGGATGCTTCGCAACGCGGATACTCACGGATTTTCTTTTTGACAAGCGGAGTAAAATCAGCGAAAATCAGCGTGCCATTTGCGGTTCGTGATTGGAACACAGATGACACGGATACTACGCAGCACGGATTAACACAGATTTTTATTAGTCCAGATTGATAAATCAGCGAAAATCAGCGTTGCCGATAGGCATCAGCGTCATCAGCGTGCCATTAAGCGGTTTGTGATTGCAATAAAGGGGACTGGCTTGTTACTAATGAAGCTGAAGAAGAACGAATAGAACCCGCATTTCACCTGAACGAAGGAGGTAATCTTCCTACAGCAGTTGTTTTTTAACTACCTTCGACTATGGCTATTTCCTCTGGTGTAAGCTCGTACAATTCATACACCATTTCGTCTATTTTTTTGTCGGTGGCATCTATTTCTGCTTTTATGGTTTGGGCTTTTTGAGCTTCCTGTGTGAAGAATTCCTCCCATTCGGCTTCTTGGCTGAGGCTGAGTTTTATTTTTAGTTTGGCCAGTTCTTTTACAAAATCTTCATAACTCAGCTGATACCAATCTTGTAGTTTTTTTGGTAAAGTTTCTAATTCAAATTTGCGTTGAATTGCTCTTTGGAATTTTTGGGATTGTTCTTGGAGATTAATACTCAATTTTGAAATTAAATCTACATTGTCTTCAAAATCAATTTGCTTAATTCTATCTGCATTTTTTATTGGAATATTTTTTACTGTACCGACATTAATAGAAACATTTGAACTATTCGTTTGTAGCCAAAAATTAATATATGAAGAGTTTAATATTGCTAAAACATATTTGTTTTTGAATTTGCTATCCTGTTTTGGTTTCAAAATCACGACCGATGTATGTGCATAGTATTGATTTGTATCCAAAGCTGCAATTATTTTTTTTGAAATCCTTTGCATAACAATTTTTTCAGGAAGTTCAAAATCACTAGGTTTTTTTGGACTTGATTGACCTACTGCCAGTTTTAAAGAGCTTTTTGGCTTATTATTTCCATCTGTAATCATTTGTTCTCGATTATACCAAACATATTCACCTGTATAAGTGACCAGATATCTAGAAATATTTGCTCCTCGAATAGCTTCTTTATCTAATTCAGAAAGTTTTTCAAATCTACAGTACTTTTTATCATCCCCGGTTGCAATCCCTACAATTATATCAAAAATTTCACCTAATGCTAAAGAATCAGTTATTGTTTTTTGCTCATTTTCACTAAAATTTAAATTTGCATTTAATAAAATATCTATTTGATTTTCATATTTGATGATTTTGTTTTCGATAACATCCAAATATTTAAAAACAGATTTTGTATCAGATTTTTCAAAAACTATAATCCCAGTTTCCACAATTGCATCTTCGAATACTTTACTCGGTAGAATGCCTATTTGTTCTAATTTATAATTTTTTAGTATTAACTCCCTTAATTTGAAAAAAGAATGGATGCTCATCCAAGTTTTAGGCATTATATAGCCTAAAATTCCTCCTATTTTTAATAGATCTCCTCCCTTTTCGGTGAAAAAAGCATATAAATCTGTTTTTTGAGAAGCAACAAAATATTTTTCCCATAAATATACTTTTTCCTTATCAATAATATTATGAGGTCTAACATACGGCGGATTCCCAATAACTACATCGAAACCTCCATTTTCAAATATCTGCGGGAATTCGTTTTGCCAGCTAAAGGCTTTATCTCCTGCTATTTCTGGGTCGTCTATGAGCGAATTGCCACATTTAATGTTGTTGTTGAGGTCGTTGAGTTTGCGGTTGGGCTGTGCTTTACGTAGCCACAGCGAGAGTTTGGCTATTTCTACAGATTCTTCGTTGAGGTCCACGCCAAACAAGTTGTTTTCTAAAATGCTTTTTTCTACATCACTCAGTATCAAGGAATACCCCATGAGCTTTGCTTGTAGTTCGTCAATGTAACTGTGTTCGGCAATGAGGAAATTCAGAGCTTCGTTCAAAAATGCTCCAGAACCACAAGCAGGGTCAATGATGGTAATTTTTAGCAGCCAGTTTCGGTAATCGGTCAGTTTGTCTAACAATACTTTTTTGGTGGCTGTATTTCTTTTTTTATCTGAGGTATATTCTTCCTCAACAAGCTTTATTTCGGCCTTTTTCTCAGTACTTAGCTTTCCTACGGTGTTTTCAACTATGTATTTGGTAATGTATTTTGGCGTGTAAAATACGCCGTCTTTTTTACGTTTGGTTTTTGATTTGTCTATTTCTTCGCCTTCCAGTTTGGCTTTCATTTCGTCCAACTCATTCAATGAGTTTTCAAAAATATGCCCTAATATATTGACATCTACCTCGCTCACAAAATCATAAGTGGAGAGTTTCAAGGTGTGTTTGTAAAGTATATCGTCGTCAATCTTTACTACATCCAATATTTCGTCTGGTTTAAAAAGTCCACCATTGTATGCGAAAACGTCATATCTTTTGCCTTTAAAGCCTGTGTTTAGATATTCAAAATACTTTTTATATCTACCATATAAGGGAGTGTATGCGTCTTTTTCTCTCAAATCTTTCCAGTCTTCAAGTATCAACCGTACTGAATTGGGCGGCAGCAACTGGCGGTCTTCTGCAAAAAATATAAAGAGAAATCTATCTAATAGTTTTTGAGATTTTTTAAAAAGCTCCAGCGGTTCAAATTCGGGATTTAATACACAAAGACTTTGAAAAAGTTCGTTTTTAAACAGTGAATAGTCTTTGTAAAGGCTCTTGGTGATTTTATCCTCTTGACTTACAGAATCCTCTTTGATTTTCTTTGGAATATTGTTGGCTATGTTGTTGTAAGCCAAACACATATAGAGCAAATCAAAGTCTTTTTCCGAAAGCGTGAATAGGTTGAACTCTACATGCTCTATGGCATTATCAATATAAAAACGTAGTTTCTCAAAATTCGAAGTAATTACATAAACGCAGTCTTTTTGGTTGTTTTTGTATCCAAAACCTTGCACTTCGATTTTACTCAAATCGGTCGTATTGGTGCCTTTGAGTTCTATTACGGCCACTACTTTGCCGTCAACTATTATTCCTCCGTCAGCTTTTTTACTATCTTTTTCGTTTTTGAGTTCGGTGGTAAGATTAAAATTCGGTGTGGGGTTTTTGGTGTAGCCCAGCACATTTACGAACAAATCAATCAAAAACTCTCCTTGGTATTGCTCTTCTTTGCTGTTTCGGATGTTTTCTTGTATTTCAGGATTCAAGAAGTGCTTTTTATATACTTCCCATTTTTGGGCAATCAAAGCTTTGTCTTGCAGATTTAGGAATTTTGTAAGGACTGAGTTTTGGAATAGGGCCATTTATCTTTATGTAAATTTGTCAGATTATACAAAGATAATGATTTTGGTAAAATTGTATTCAACTAAACTATTACGAAACTAAGTTTTAAACCCAACAATGGCAAAAACCGAAAAAATAATATTTTAGGTATTTATTTGGCGGAGGGTAATATGCTTCAAATGATATCAATTGAGGGATTTCCCAAACACTACAAAAACCTACCGTCTTTCAAAACACCAGAAAGCCAGAAACTTAGGCTTCTGGCTTTTTGGCAGTTATTTTTTCAGCAATTTTAGTTCACGCATCCTCCAATTTCGGCTTTGAAGGGTTTGCCAGAGCTGGGTACCATCACAAAACCCGGATTAAGCAAGATGCTGCTACCTGCCCGGTATTCGGTATTGGCATTTTGGATTTTTTCGGTCGAAACCAAATATTGATAAGTGTATCGTTTGCGATCTGTACCCTGGTTCCCACCAAGCGTTTGGTTATCAGGATAAGGAGTATGCTGTACTTTTACCACTGGCGAACCACAGGTATTGGGGTCAGGTTTGTTTACAAAGGCATACAGCGGCTCACTGGTGTTTGAGATATATTCTATGTGCTGGCCAGTTTGCCCATTGGACCATTTAAACTCTAGTCCATTGGCCAAAGGGAAATTTTCGAGATAACTGGCCTGCAGGGCAAATACTTTTCCTTTGCAATAGTCCGTAAATGTTTGTTCGGTAGGGGTGTATTTTCCCATTTTCCATAAAAACCAATGGCCATCGGTAATATTTCCTCTGTTGCACAGCACATTGTAGTATGCAGAATGGTCGGCGAAATAGGTATTTCCGACCAAAGTACTACAAGCGGGTACATCACCCACATGCAAAATATTCAGTTGCCCTTCCGAATCGTAAAATCCGCGTCCCGGGGTGTCGGGCATTGCGGTATAATAAGAGCCATAGGTTTTTCTGGATGGACTGTTTACTAGCATGTTCTCATCAAATTCAAAACTGATGATATTAGAATAAACAAACAAAAGCGTTCCGGAATTTACGTTCATACTTACGTTTCCGCTTCCCGCCCCGATGGCTACCATTTCGTTGTTTGGACCTTTTAACAAATTTTTAAATGAAAAACCGGAAGATGTAGCCTGATTATGGTCTGTAAAATTAAATGCTACATTGGCAACCAAATTTCCAGAAAGATCATATTTGGCCATTCTACCACCCTCCTGTGCTACGAAAATGTGTCCGTTTTTTTCAATCAGGCTTTTCCCCGCATTGGTGCTGGAATTTTGCAATGCCAGACTACGCTCCCACACCAGATTGAGATTAGCATCAACCTGCAACAACCAAAGGTCTGTGTTACTGTTCAAGGTACTCGTCTTATTTCCCGAAGGCCCCGAACTACTTGAGCCCAAGATGGCTATGGAGCCGCTATTCAATAAGATGGCATCTCTGGCTGCATCTGTACTACTTCCGCCAAAACTTGCCTCAGCCAGTTTGTTGCCATTGCCATCTATCTTTATCACCCAAATGTCTGAATTTCCGAACGAGGCTGTGGTTTTGTTTCCACTGATACCTGAGGTGCTGGTGGCTACAATGAAAATCTCATTTTCTGTTTTTTTAAGAATCTTTACTCCTGTTTCACCTCCATTACCACCAAAAGTCTTGTCCATCAGATAATTGCCTTCAATGTCCCGCCACAAAAGCCAGATGTCGTTGCCTCCAAAGCCAGCTTGTGTTTTCAGTCCGGTGATTCCTGATGGTGTGTCACCTGCCAAAAGCAGTTTGTTGAACCCTACGCTTGCGATATCAGCCGCGTTGGTATTGGGCACATTATGAACGATAATCTGAGGGAATTTCAAAGCCCCTGAGGGCAGAAAAGCATTCATGGTCATCTGATTATCAATATAATAACTTGTGCCTCCCTGAAGCGGAGCAATGGCCAGTGGCGAATCGTAGTTATTGTATCTGAAAGCATCGCCATGCGTTCTTGAGCTCTGCTTGACTGTATAAGTACTTGTGTAAGGTGGTAAATCAGTCAGAATTTTTGGTGCAGGAATTGTGGCAGGTAAGGGAAGAAATGTAAGCGAATTATTCGATTTATACATGCAGGAGTTGAGACAATACGCCGAATAAGTCTGGGCCGAATTGAGTTGAATCACATCCAGCGTAGTTCCTACCACCTGATTGCTCCAGATGGTAGTACCTGAGCAGCTACTTATGCTTAAATTGGCTATGCTACCCGGACAGGCATTTAATGTTCCCGAAGTTAAACTAATGGATGGAGCGGAGCCTGAACCGGTCACCAATTGAACCTCCACCACACCTGAAGTCAGATTATGGCATGAACCAACACTCACCTGATATTTGTACGATCCTGCCTGACTTATATTGGTCAGCGAGGCTTGAGTTGCTCCTCCTATAGCTACATCATTTCTAAACCATTGGAAGCTTTGATTTCCTTCCAGGGAAGTTTCTGCCAGAAAATCCACTGAGGAACCCGTACAAAGTTTCAAAACATTGGGTTGATGTGAAATTGGCGAAATATTTAATGAAACAGGCAATTCAGAGAGAGTGATTTCCTGCGACTCTTTAACTGTACAAGCAGCCAAAGGGCCTGAATAGCTCACCCGGAGTTTGTAAATGCCTTTTGTAATAACAGTTGCATTTGGTCCTGAGGTGAACGAAACATTGTCTTTGAACCATTGGAAAGTCGTAAACTCCGGGGCTGAAAAATTACTTTTGGTTGAATCTATGCTCAAGGTAGCTGGTTGGTTGCAATTGATGAGGGTGCGGTTAGTTTTTATACCCAAACTATCTTCATTAGCGAAAACCACCTTCACCACATTGCTTACCTGCGTACTACAGGCATTGGTGAGACCTGTCTGGGTTTTTACTGAATAATTACCTCCTTCAGATACTGAGATAGAGGTTTCACCAGAGTGTTCAATCTCAGCGTTGTCTTTTAACCATACCCACGAATTCACTCCTACCGGTATCGCAGCCGACATTTGGGTGGTTCCCGAACATTTATATGGGTTTCCGATTACACTTAAAAGTGTACCAGTGGGGCAATTCATGAATTTTGGAGAACTGACAATAGACCATTTACCCAGTGCATCTTGCCCACGAATATAAAGAACGTGCTCTCCTACAGCAAGACCAAGAGGCAAGCTTAAGTTAATATTTTCGAGATTCACAGTTTGACTAGGATTGATCGGAATAGGTGTCGCATTGCCAAAACCAGGGTCAGTATCTACAAAATATTCCAGTTTTACCAAGTTGGGTACATTGGGGCTTAGCTCGCTTTTGAAGAAATTTTGAGAAAAGACCACACTCCATTTACCAGCTGCATCTTTAGCTCGAATATAAAATTTATGAAAACCCAGTGGAAGATTTGAGGGCAAGGGGATGTTCAATTCTTTGGTAGAATTTAGGCCTTGTATTATGGGTACGTTTACTGCCAAACCTAAACCAGGGTCTGTATCAATGAAGTATTCGAGTTTAGTGATATTAGCAGCGGAACTTTCTAAACCAATTTTGAAGAAATTCTGACTTTGCACCATCGACCATCGCCCGTTGCTATCTTTGGCTCGGATGTAAATTTTATGTATGCCATCACTAAGACCTGAAATAAGAGGAATACTAAGATTGGCGTTCGCGGTGCTTGTACCTGAAAAAGGCACCAAAATTGCAGCTCCATAACCCGGATCGGTATCAATAAAATACTCTATTCGTTGAATAGTCTGGGCCGATAGATTCACCAGCCATCCTAATAAAAGGAAGCTTATTAAAATCTTTTTCATGGCTTTTTAATTGTTGCTTTGGATGGTGATACTGCCTGTCAAGCCTGATGCCGTAGAGCCTGTGGTACTTAAAAAGAAGTTGGTAATCACCGGAATAGGTGCTTGGCCGGATAAGCGGTAGGGGTTATTTCCACCAAATGGGCCAATGTCCTGACCAGAATTGCCTGCCAATAATGCTGGAGAACCCGATTTTGATTTAAATCTATTTTCACGTATCGGATTTGTTGAATAAGGATTCGCCACAATAAATAGGGCTGACATGTCTATACCTTCTATATTATTGTTAATTCCAGCAACTGGAAAAGTAGTACCTGTACCTACTTTTATGCAATGACTGAAACTATTTGTAAGTGGGCAGTTGGCTGGTATAGTGTTAATTATACAATTGGTGAAAGTACAGTTTGTTATAAATGAAGTTGAGAAAGAATGAATGTAACATTGGTCAAACTGAGCAAAGTTTACGGTTTGAATAAATTCTCCAATGATACAATTTCTTATAATGGTATTGACACCAATCCCGAAAATGGCTCCTGCAGCTCCAAAAAAACATTCTTCAATGATGCAATTGGCAGCACCTAATGACAAGTCGGCATCAAACATGCATCTTTTGACTCTGATTTCGTTGGCATTCAGGTTACCATTTGACGTACATCTTATTCCAATTAATTGTGATTGTTCGGAACCTGCTAAGAAAGTCAAGTTACCAAAGGTACTTTCGAGAACAGTATAGGGCAATGGATTCGTTAAGCCTGCGTTTACACCTATTTCATAACCATTGCCGATGATAATTAAACGCTTTGTAAAGTTGTGATTTCCATAGGTTAAGGTGGAGGGTTCTACATAAATTGTATCACCATTGACCGCAGCACTTAAAGCCTGAGCGAACGCATCTGAAGAGCCATTGGTTAAAGTATTCACAAAAACCAAACCTGCCACTGGAGTCGTGCCTACCTGATTCGTTACTCTTCGAACAGTGGCCGAGGCATTTCCTATGACCAAAAATGAAATTAAGATAAAAACTGTCTTTTTCATGAGTTTAAATATTTGATTATTAGTATTTTATTCAAAAATAATTTACAACTTAGGAATTTAATATTTGAATGGACTGAAACAAATCGTTCCGCTTTCTTCTGGAAATCACACACTGCATGTCGTTAATCAAAAAGGCATTAGAACCTTCTACATACTTCAAAAACTGTGTATTAATCATAAAAGAGCGGTGAATTCTTACCATGTTTCTGAAGGGTAGAAAGCGTTCTTCGAGTTTTTGGATATTTGTGCTTACTATGATTCGTTGACCGTTTTTGAGATACAGAAAAGAATAGCTGATATCCGCCTGAATCATTACGATTTCGGTCGGAAAAAACTCTAATCTTGAGCCCACATGTACAGAAGTGAACGGAGCAATGCTCTCCGTAAAGTTTTTGGTGATTTTTTTTCTTGATGTTGACATAGCTTTGCTTATTTTATTAATACAAAGCTACTTAGCATTATTAAGCGGCGGTACTACTAATGTTAGTAGGTGATTTTGAGAAAATTCGGGTTAAGTACATTAAGAAACAAAGAATAAAACCAATCAATTATTCAGCAATTTCCCTTTCTCGGCCATTGGCTTTTCTTCCTCTACTTTTACTGGGTTTTGAAGGGCCCATTCGTCTTTTCTTGTGCCAGTTACTTGCCACGAGACTTCAGTGTTGGGCGTAGAAGTTTTAATTTCGAAGACATTCTCTTTTATTTTCTTTGAAACGATGGCTTGAGCAAATTCTCCGATTACCGTCAGCTGATATCTAAAGTCGGTGTTTAATGCCTCAAAATAGGTTGGAAGCGAAACTTTGGCCACTCCGTTGCTATCGGTGGTGATATTTCCACTGTATATGTTTATCATTTCTGGACTTTCTACAAAGCTGTGTGAAAGATATTTGTTTAGAGGATCCTGCGGATGGTCAATTTTGAATGTCCCGCCTGCTTTGGAGAGATTGCCTGCAATATGAGCAGAGCCCTTTACCAATAAGCCGTATCCACCTGGAGTACTCAAGGCGTCTATTATTACACCATTTCCAAAGTTTCGACTGTAAACCACCAACTTAGCGTCCATGCTTTCGGTGGTACCAATCATAAAATTATCTAGTGGCTCTTCGCTAGTGAATAAGGCCCCACCGTTCAAATGCAGTGGTCTCAGAGGATTGCTGGTGCCAATTCCGATTTTGGGCGTCAAGACTTTGTCTTTCTCCAGTTGAACGAATTGCGAAAATGCCTTTATCTGGCAAAAAAACAAGAGCAACAATATTGATTTTTTCATTTTTTAGAAGTTAAAAGGTACATTGTTTATAAAATCCCAACCTGAAGTATGATTAGAAACCAATGTACCCGATGGACCATAGGTTTTATATTCAAACGCAAACTGATTTATCCAAATATCAATTTCATGTGAACCACCACCAGTCTCATTCGCACGGTACCTGATGGCATTGATATAGGCATTTCTAATTTTTATGGTCATATAAATTTTACCACCCGTTCTGTACTGGAATATATTTAGGTTAATGGGTACATTAGAAGTGAAAAATGTACTCCAGATTTCAGGTGTGAAACCATCTTCTTCAATTTGTAATTTTATGGATCCAGGTAAAACTTTATTGTTGTTTGACTGAAAATCATATTGAGCAGACAATACCTGAATTAAACCCGTTTTGCCGTCTGTTAGCGTTTTGGGCCCAACAATTGTTGGATTTACAAAACTTATATACGTGTCAGTCTGCTGAGCTTTTGTGTTTAAACTAAAGGCAACAATTAATAAAGTAAATAATGCTTTCATGTTGTAAATAGTAATTTATTGATTCGTTTAGAGGGTATCCGTGCAAGGCGTACCATTTTTTATATCGAAACAGGTTTGATTCACCCCCACTATGACTCCGCTCGTGTTAATCTTGCTCACGGCATATATAATTTTGTCGTAATTTAGTGTCAATAGGTATTCGGGTATTTGTGCTGTTAGTACATAGGATAACTGTTTTACGTTAATATTAAAAAGTTTAATATGTACTATTTCAGTCTGTGTAGGGCTGTTTTTATCCATAAAGAGATCTAAGGTGGGTAATGTGCTCCCCTTGAATATTCTTTCATGCCATTCGGTTATGGACTTATCTATGGGCAGTTCAATTTCAATAGGCTGAAAATCAGCCGCTTTAAAGTCCTTCTTGATACCCGTGCCACCTATATAAATGGCCTTGGATGACGAAAATGCAAAGGAATAAATTCTGGTATTTTTGGCTTTGGGCTTTTTTGTAAACGATGTCCTAGTGTCAACATTCACATTAGATTCCCCATCTACTTTGGGAATATCCATGAAGAAAGAATATTGGCCGAATCCTATAACCGGCAATAGGAAAAGAAATGCAAGGAAGATTTTTCTCATGGGCATAATTGATTACTTCACAAAATTATACCCTGAATGAATGTTGAAAACCTACTAATGTTAGTAGGTAGACTAAGCCATCTTACGATACTTGTTGCGGTACTCCAAGGGAGTCAGGCCGGTTATTTTCTTAAAAGTTGTTCTGAAGGCCTTATTATCGGAGTAACCGACGTCCATCATTACCTCGTTGATGTTTTTGCGGCTATTTTCGAAACTCCGCTTGGCGGTCTCTATTTTTACTCTTTGTATATACTCCAGCACCGAATTGTTGGTGGCGGCCTTAAATCTTCGCTCAAAACTTCGCCTTCCCAGAGCCACCAAATCGGCCAATTCTTCTACAGAGAGTTTGTTTTCGATGTTTTTTTCGATGTATTCTTGTACTTTCTGAATTTCTACGTCCTTGTGTTCTTTTTGGCCTTGAAAAATCGCAAAGGACGATTGATTGTTCCTGTCAATATCAATAGCAAAGTATTTAGAAGCCAAAATGGCTGTAGGTCGGTCAGTATATTTTTCAACCAAGTGTAAAAGCAAATTCCAGTACGAATTAGCCCCACCACTCGAATAAATGCCGTGTTCTTCTGTGATTATACTGCCATCTTGTACTTCTACAAACGGAAACATCCGCCTGAATTCGTTCACAAATCCCCAATGGGTAGAGCATTTTTTACCGTCTAAAAGGCCCGTGGAGGCCAAAAGAAAGGCTCCAACACAAAGTGAGGCTACCTCAGCACCTTGTTCTTTTTGCTTCAAAATCCAAGGAATAAAGTCGGCATTGGCCGCGATGGCAGTGCTCATGTCGCCAAATAAGGCAGGAATAATGACCAAGTCTGAATCAAATTCTTCGTTGATAAGTCGATCAGCAAAAACGCTGAAACGACCCTCATTGAGTTTTGTTTCGTGATTGAGCCCGACTAGTTTAACATCGAACAAGGGAGCCTGCCCAGCGATTTGAAGAAATTGATTGGCCGCACTAAAACAATACTGCGGGTCAGCTATGGCCTGCATAACCGACTGCTCTGGAACAAGGATACTAACTTTAATCATGAGCCAAATATACCTAAATTTCCAATTTGACGCAAAACACCCTTTTATTGTCTCTATGAACTGCTTTGATTTTCGAAACATCCTTCTATTTTTGCGAATATTCTTAAAAATAAAGCAAGATGGAAACAACAAAAATAACCGTAGAGGTGAACGTAAACGCTTCTCCAGCATTGGTTTGGGAGTATTTCAATGCCCCAGAACACCTCACCAAATGGTGTGCAGCCTCTGATGACTGGCACATGCCAAGTGCCTCCAATGACTTACGCGTAGGAGGAGAATTCAACAATCGCATGGAGGCCAAAGATGGTAGTTTTGGATTTGATTTCAAAGGTACCTACACCGAAGTAATCGAATTTTCAAAAATTAGCTACACCATGGAAGACGGCCGTACCGTGGATATTTTCTTTGTGAAGAATGGTGACACCACTGATTTGAAAGAAATATTTGACGCAGAATCTGAAAACCCCGTAGATATGCAAAAAGCAGGCTGGCAGGCTATTTTGGACAATTTCAAAAAATACGTTGAAAGTTTGTAAAAAATGAAAGTTCTTGGTCATAAGAGACCAAGAACTCATTTTAAGCTATAAATGGCTTTCCGACTAAGGCCTGAACCATAGTAAATACCACAAAGAGGAAATAAAGCATAGAAAATATCCACACCCGCTGTTTTGCCCTCGCTTGATTTTCAATACTTTGAGATACAAAATATCCTATAATTGGAATCAGCTGCAAAGAGTGTATGCCAAAAAAATGTGCTACCCGTAAATCACCAAACAGGGTACTCCAGTTGAGCAATGGCAGTCCCTTCGCTCCTATTTTGCCTCCTACATTGTGCGAGTTTATGCCGCTCATGTAGCCACCAAAAAAGCTGAATATCACAAACATAACGAGCCCGATTTGAATTGACAAAGCAAAGGAATCGCTGATAATGTAATTCTTTTGTCTTATAAAACGTATGGTTAAAACCAAGGTAGCTGTGGTCAGCCAGACAATCATGATACCCATCAGAGCATAAAGTATGCCGCCCACAATCTCTGTCTGATTAAAATGCGACAGTTTTCCCCGAAATGCTTGAATTGTTATCACTCCATTTTCGTACAACATTGTCGCAACCGCCAGATAGGTATATTGTTTTACTTTTTGTTGTTTCTCAACATAAAACAATAAATAGGCCATAGACCAAGCATATATCCACGTACTCAAGGCAAACTTTATAGGTTTAATCATGGAATTAATACCCAAAACTTCGGTGGTATTGACGGTGGCGTAAAGTCCCAACATTACAGCCAAAATCAGAAAAAACATACCCATTTTTGCCATTAAGGCATTTCTTCGAACTATTTCTCTATAAAAATTCATTTTGATAAAATGGTTAAAATTGACAATAAAATTTTACTTCAAATCTTACAATTTGAAAATAATTAGAGGTTAAATTACGGCAGATTTAAGAGGTTATAGACTTGGTTTTGAGCGACTTTATGATAAAAAATATCAAATAACCCATAGGACCAAACATAAATGTGAAAGGCAAAGCCAAAGTGTAAAGCCATCTCGAAATACCCAAGGAGATACTTTTGCGAACAATGTAAGCACCAACGAACAGGTCGAAAGCCAAGTAATGAAACCAACCTGCAGCAACTGCGTTGTCGTTCTGAAAAAGTGTCTTTACATTAGCCAATGTACTGAAACTGTCAGCACGAAAATCTCCAATATCCTTTAAAATCAGACAAGCATAAACCACTGAAAACAAAACAATTAAACCATTCAAAATACTTGCCTGTGTATATTTCCAGTTCGGTAGAAATATCAACAAAATCCAGCCGATAAGTATGCAGGAATTTCCCAACGAAAAAATTGAAGCAGCATCCATATTAATCTATAAGTTTAATGGTGAAGGTATTGGTTGTAGGTGATATTACGACGTTGCAATCGCTAAACTCTGGTTCCGAAAACTTCGGTTTGAAGTTTTTAGAAAAACCAAAAGGTTCGGTTGGATATCCTACCAAATTCTTGTCTATCTTTTGGTTTTGATTTTTATCTTGGAACACCGCAATGGCATATTCGCCGTAGGGAATATCTGTAAAATTAAAAATCATTTCACCAGCTTGATTCACCTTGGCCTCTTTGGCATAAGTTATAGAGCCTTCTTTTGGAAAAGCACTGCCTTTCTTATAAAATGCTACACGCATGTTGCCCTTGGCTTGCTTAATGTTCTGAATTTTGATACTTACATATGGTTTTTCTTGAGCCGAAACCGAATGGCTGAACCACAAAAACATGATGCAAATTATTTTTTTCATATATCAATTAGTGTTTGATGATGCAAAAATGAACAGCGTTTACAAAATATACATGTCACAAATGTGACAAAATCATTTTTGAGTCAAAGATTTTCTAATTCTACTCAGGGATTGTCTTTCTATGCCCAGATACGAAGATAAATCTGTAAGAGAAATACGATTAAACAAAGTTGTATTTCGGCTCATGAAGGCCAGATACCGCTGTTCGGCGTTTTGAAACAAGAAACTCTCAATTCGAGATTGTTGCAACACCACCACCTCCTCGGCCACCAAACGGCCATATCGCTCAATGTTCTTAAATTTATCATATCCCTCCTGCATGTCGGTATAGGGCAGATTCACCACCACACATGGCTCAATGCATTGAAAATTAAATTTTGCAGGGTTTTGTCGAATATAAGAAGGGTAGTCGGTTACGTATTCGTTTTCTCTCGAAAACCAAGTGGTGATTTCATTGCCACGTTCATCCACATAAAACGCCCGCATCAATCCCGATACCAAAAAACCTATGCTGGTTTGCACTTGGCCTTCATTGAGATAAAAATCTTTGGATTTATAAACCGAAATACTCAAAGCATCCGTAATGTAGGACAATTCGTCTTCGGTGATTTGTGGACATACGAGCCTATAATGGTTCAAATAAGTTTCTAACTCTTGAGACCTCATGCCTTTTTAGATAAATATTGCTTTACTAATTCTTGGTGGTGAAATACATGATGTATCGTAAAATAGAGCATTTCTCTAACCGTAATTTTGCCCAAAAGTGGATGTGGAAGAATCATCTGATCAAAATCCTGCTCTGAATAATTTCTTAAGTTATTGATTATTAAATTTAAATACCTTATTAGGGTTTTAAAAAGCTGGGCTTTATGATCAAAATGAATGGGTTTGGGCAAAAAGGCACCTGTTGCTCGCCCACCCAGCTGAAGTTTTTCGTTATAACGTTGTACCAATTGATCAAATGTTTTGGAAGGTCTATTGGCTTTTCCAAAGACCATCTTCAAGGCAAATCTTGGCAATATAAAACCCTGAGCAAGAGGTCTTACCGACAAGACAATATGCTTTAATTGCTGGCCTGCAGACCATTTATCAGCCCAAGCGAATTCAAAATCTTCCTGACTCAAGTTATCTAGATAATTGATAAATTGCTCATGATTGGCTTCTAATTTATCGAAAATCTCTTCTTTTTGCATAGCTCCCTATTTTTTATACCAAGTTGAGATTTATTATTCAGATTTCAAAACTTCCTCCAATTCAAAAAAACGCCAATCACCTGATTTTAAATCTCCAAGGTGCAAATTTCCGATTCTAACTCTCTTCAAAAGCGTCACTTCATAACCCAGCTTATAACACATACGCCTGATTTGCCGATTGAGTCCTTGAATCAAAACGATCTTGAAACAACGCTCATCAACGGCTACAACTTGGCACGGAAGAGTCATTTTACCCATTATTTCTACCCCAGAACTCATTTTTTCTATGAAAGAATCATCAAAAGGTTTGTCCAATTTTACGAGATACTCCTTTTCAATTTTGTGCTCATTTCGAAGTATTTTATCATAAATTCGACCGTCATCTGTCAAAATAAGTAGTCCTTCAGAGGCTTTGTCTAGCCTTCCGACATTAAAAACATCCTCAAAGGGAAGAATTTGAGAAAGATTATCTACTATGGCCTGATTGAGCGTGGTCTCGATGCCCCTTGGCTTGTGAAAAGCCACATATTTGAAATTTTTCGGAGCCTGAATTACCTTATTTTCAATACGAATTTCTTGCTCAGGTTCTATGGTAACATTGGCCGAAGTTATAAGTCCGTCAATGATGACTTTTCCCTCAAAAAGCAAGTTCTGAGCCTCTCTGTTGGAGATTTGCAGCTTTTGAACAAGAAAATGTTGTAGCTTATTTCTAAAACTCAAGGCCGTTTTTTTTACAAATTTAGCATTTCTTGAAAATACTTTTATTTCACTTTTTCTGAAACAAAGCATTTTTTTTCACTTTTATTGAAACAAAACAAATCGGAAACGGAGGAAAAGAAGAGAGAAAATTACTGGATAATCATGGCAAACCTAATAAAAATTACTGATTATGAAAGTTTTATATTACAAAAAAAATTCAAAGAAGCTGTAAGCTATTTAAATATAAAACTTAAAAAAAGCTTTATTTGTCCGCTTTGAATAACTCTAGGTAATGAGCTCCAAGGAGTCACTAATAGCCTTAAAAACAGCATATTAATAATTTATCATCTTGTAGAGTATTAAATAAATATTGAGTTTTTGAAGAAATACAACTGAATTTATACCAAATTATTCACCAAAGCCTTTGAAATGGCCTCTGTTGCTGAGTTAACATGCAGTTTTTTGTAGATATTTTTTAAGTGAAAATTGACAGTTGGAAAACTCACTCCCAAATCAGCCGCAATCATTTTATAACTTAAACCCTTTACCAAAAGCTCCAAAACGTTCTTTTCACCAGCCGTAAGCTCCACAAAATCAGTCACTTTTGTATTTTGATTCTGAAACATCGTCAATACTTTTCTAGCAATTGAGGGTGTCATAGGAGAACCTCCCTGATAAGTATCAATTATAGCATTAATGTATTTCTCTGGCGAAGAATCCTTTAATATATAACCACTTGCTCCAGAGCATATTGCAGCAAAAATCTTCTCGTTTTCCTCAAAAACCGTTTGCATACATATCTGCACTTGAGGATACTGTTTCTTGACCAATTGCACCGCTTCTATACCTGATATACCCGGCATCTGAATATCCATCAGAATCACCTCAGGTTTGTCTCTACGGGTATTTTCAAGGATTTCCTTGGCGTTGGGATAGGCATTGATAAATAGCAAATCTGGGCTACTTCTGACCGTTTCTATCAGCAGCTCTCGTATTTCGCTTTGGTCTTCGTATATGTTTACTCTTATCATGGTTGGAATTTTTACAAAATTCGACTTCTTCGTCTCAATATAATACTACTAATTTTAGTAGGCTATTTGGTAATCAAAATAATTTCGGTCCCGTTTTTGGTATTGATTAACAATTGGGCATTCATTTTTTTCGCCCTCTCCTTCATGTTCGAAAGGCCGTTTCCGGCATCCATTCTGGTAGTTTCTATTCCTTTTCCATCGTCTTTAAGCCTAAACTCCTTGGCCCCTATCATCTTTTTAACCTCAAAAATTACCGTGGTGGCTTCTGAATATTTGGCTGCATTGTTCATGGCCTCTTTAAAAATTAAAAAAATCTCCCGCCGATGTTCCGAAACCACGCTTTTTGAATCAAAACCTTCGGGTATCAAGGCCCTAAATTCTATATTTTTAGATTCAAAAATATCTTTTCCAAAGTTCACGATTCTTTCCAGCCATTCTTCCTCTTGGTCATTTTTGGGATTGAGTTCGTACACCGCTTCGCGTACTTTGCCCAAAATCTCCCTTGACTTAAAAGATATGCGTTCAAAACGCTCAAGAAGCTCATTTTGAGGCAAATCTAGTTTTCTTTTGCTGAGTTCGGTGTACATCGTGAGACTACTTAAGGAGGCTGCTAGATCGTCGTGCAGATTACCCGATATCTGATTTCGGAGCATTTGTTGTCTTTCCTTTTCCAGCTGATTTTGCCTGAACTTATAACCCAATGCTACAGAAAACAGAATGATTTCGAGCATAGAGCCAGCCATGATTATTTTATCTTGGTAGAGCGGCTCTATCCAGCCAAGATTCTGGAAGCCAACTATCATGGAAGCTATCACGAGAAAAAAAGTAGCCAAACCATAATAATAGATAATGATGAGTTTTTTGAGGTAATAATCTATGGCAATGGCCACGAAAGTAAAGGAAAACATCATTCCAGAGGCTATGGCGAAGTAATTGTGCCAATAACGGAAATAAAAAAGAGAAAGTAAGGCATTACTGACAGACCAAAACAACAATACTCTTTTGGCAATTAACCATGGTTTTCCATACTGCTTTTTCAGATCCAGAAAGGAGTCCGTGAAAAAAATCAGGAACACGTTTGACACAAAAAGAAAAACAATGTAGGCAACTTCGTTGAACCAACTATTGGACCAAACATATTGAAAACCAAACCCATACAAGGTCAACTGAAAGGCCCCGAACAAAATAATATATAGGGAGTAATACAAGTAGGTGAATTCTTTGATGGTAATCCACAAGAATATATTGTAGAGTGAAATAAGAATAATGAAACCCAAATAAATACCCCAAATCAACTTATTGCTACCCAACTGTTCCAAAAGTTCGTTTTCTTCCCAAATGAGAATCGGAAACTTTACATCTCTGGTAGACGATCCTTTAATATACATCACATAGTCCTGATTTTCAATCATATCTAATTTAAAAATCGGATTAGGCGACTTCAACTCGTACTTGTTTAGGGGAACTTTATCGCCAGACTTTTTATATAAAATGAGCTGATTTCGCTCATAGAGCCAGATTTCTACCTGCGAAAGTCGGGGATTATCGAGTTCGAAAAACCAGGATTTGTTCACCTTGTTTTTAAATGTAAATCGCAACCAGACGTCATTTGGGGTGTAACTAAAATTGGGAATCAAACCCTTGTAAAACTTAAACTTGGCCAAGAAATTGGAGTCAGATGGATTGGGTTTATTGTAAAGTGACTTTGAATCAGAATAATATGATATATTCCTAGGTCGAAGTTTGAGTATTTCCTCGGTCAAAACATTGACATTGTTATTCCCTACCGTGTTTATGTCGGCGGGATTGAAGTAATTGAGGCCATTAATCCCGCCAAAATACAACCTGCCATTGGTAGAATCATTGAAAGAACAATAACCATTAAACTCAAAACCTTGAAGGCCATCGTTGATATTGAAAGAGTGGAATTCGTGGTTGTTTTTGGGTTCAAACTTCACAATTCCTTTGTTGGTACTGAGCCACAAGTTTTGAAATTTATCCGGCTCAATAGCATAAATAAACTCACTCGGAAGACCATCTTCTCTCGTAATCCATTTTATTTTTTTTGTTTTCAAAGAGATATTAGCCAGACCATTGGAGGTTCCTACCCACAATTCGTCTTTTTGCCTCAAAAAAGATGTCGGAATACAATTCGAAATCAACCTATTGATTTTAAACGACTTAAAACCATCAGATGAAGTTACTTCAAAGAACCCTTCATTATAAATGCCTACCATCAGGGTGTCTTTGGACAAAAACTCCAGTAAGGTAATCCGCTTATTTTCGAATAAATTGGCAGCTTCGGCCCTCTTCGTACGTTTGTCTAACACAAAAATTCCTTCTTCAGTACCTATCCAAATGTCATTTCCAAACTCTTCCAAGACACGAATAAACTTCTTAGACATTTTATTTTGAGAGCCAGTGACTTCGACAAATTTACCATTTTGAAAATATGCCAAACCTTCAGAAGTGCCGAGCCAGAGTGTGCCGAGCTGGTCTTTGAGCATATACCTAATGGTGTTTGACGGTATTACTTTGGCATTAAGATTATAAAAGCCGTCAATAATACTGAAATCAGTGGCATTTACACGCCAAACGCCAGACTGTTGGGTTCCGAGCCACATGACATTTTGGTCCTTAACCACACTTCTTATCGAGAAATTCTGCATACTCTCTGGAAGTTTGCCTTCCAAGTTGAGTTTATAAGTACCAAAATTTCCAGGCAAAATTTGGATCTTATCAACGCCATAAGGATCCGTATTGGCCCATATGATTCCGTCTGGATCGATGTATATGTGGCTTATTTCGTCATTGTGAAGTTTGAAATTCGAAAAACTTCCTTTATTGGATATCTGCTCAAAAGTTTCGGATTTAGTATCAAAACATAGAAGTCCATTTCGTTCAGTCCCCAACCATACATTGCCTGACTTATCAGAATCAATGTCAAAAACATGTCCGATAGGTCTATTTTTTGCAAAATCGGTCCATTTTTGCACTGCCAAGGTTTTCGAATCAAACTTTATGAAGCCATCAAAAGTAGCCAGCCAAATATTATGCCCATCAACATGAATTTTCACAATTTCCACCGGTTTGCCAACAATATTTTTTTGATTTTTTGAGAAAAAATAACTCAGTTTCTTGGTTTTTGCATCATATCTGAGCAAACCCTCCTCCGTGTGCAGCCAAACGTTATCTCCTAAATCATTTTGGGTGGTATTGATATTGCTGAAATAATCAGTTCTAAATCTGTTTTCGGCTACTAAAATCGTCTGCTTTTTTGTATCAAAATTGTACTTTATAAGCCCCACACCACTCAACCAAAGCGTGACATCATTTCTAACCACACCAATCGGAAACACCTCGCTCTTAATAATTTGACCAGTGGAGTTTCGAAAATATATCTTCCTAAATCTACCTTTTTCGCTATCATAAATATTCAGACAGTTCTCTGTACCAATCAACAAATCGTTTGTACGAAACCCGATAATCTTCTTGATATCAATACCTTCAATACTGAATTTATCTTTGGAAGAAGGCCTGTAAACTTTCATGGTCTTGCCATTCCAGAAATTCAGACCGTCTAAAGTCCCAAACCACATGTGCCCGTTGGGATCCTTGTACATGGCGTACACTGACCCCTGCGAAAGACCTTGCTCAGCCCCGATGTGTTCTATTCTATACTTCAGCTTTTGTGCGAAGCCTTGGATAGACAACAACAAAAACATATATGTTAGACAAGTTTTCATAATTCTGGTCAGGCAAGAAAGTATTCATGATTCTTTTTGCCAGAGACACTTTTTGGGGAATATCGTATTATTTGAAATCTTTTTTCTCCTGGTCTCGAAATTGTTCGATTACAAAATCGAGCTTAGGAGGTTCAAATTAAGCAAAAATGACAAAAAAAAGACTGGTTAATTAGTAACCAGTCTAAAAAATATTCTTAATGCGAATCAATTTCTTCTAGACAATATCCGCAAAACATACCAATACATCAGCATGATAGAAGCAAAAAGTTGCAATGCAGCTCCCACATATTGCTCAGTGTGGTATTCATCTTTCATTTTTTGAGTATTGTAAAGAATGCTTCCTCCCGCCAGAAGTATCATAGCCAAAGAAAACCAAAGCCCTAACTCGAAGCCAAAAATGGCCCCAACTACAATAAGCCCCAATGAAACAAAACCGCCCACTATCATTACACTTCTCAAAAACGAGAAATCTTTGGTGCTTGTAAAAGCCAAATAAGTTAAACCCGCAAACAAAAACATTGTAAACAAAGCCGCTTGCATGAGCACATTTGCGGATTCGGTTACAGCCACCGCCACATATATCATCGGTAGAAAAATAATAGCCTCTAAAAGAACATAAATACCCAAGCCGAGGTATTGTGTATTTCTACTTTCGGCCATCACAAATCTGTTTGCCATAGTTGATGCTAGCCAAAATAACCCAAGAATAAACAACCAAACAAACTTGCCTGAAAACATAAGCTCGATGACTGACGAGGGAATGGTGAGAATAAAAAGTGACTCTACCACCACGAAGGCCAAAATAGCCAAAACAACATGTAGATAAGTCTTTTTGTAAAATGTGATTCTAGCTGATTCTGGAGCGTCAGCAACAAGTTGATAGTCAAATTCTTCCATTGGGTACAAAAGTTTTAGATTTTATAATTACCGCCTGTTAGGCGATTTTAACTGCTTAAACTTAAGCAATAATTATTCCTATTTCAAAAAAATCTAAATCATTTGAAGAAATTTTCACTGAGACATTACTGATTTAAAACTAATAATTTCACAGTAATAGTTTAAAATACCCTGCCACTTTGGCAGAAATAAGCCAAATGGTTTAATTATTGATTAGAAGTCTAAGAAATTTTAACGGTAGAAGTATGAAAAAGGATAAGCACGCAGAAGAAGAAATTACGACAAACGAAGAAACCATAGAAAACAACCAAGTAGAAGAACAAGCTGAGACAGTCTCTGAGCCTGTAAACGAGGTACAGAAATTGGAGGCAGACCTTGCAGAATCAAAAGATAAGTACATCAGACTTTACTCTGAATTTGAAAACTTCAGAAGACGTACTGCCAAAGAAAAGATAGAAACCATCATGAATGCCACCGAGGGACTCATGAAGGAATTAATACCAGTTCTAGACGACTTCGAAAGAGCACAGAAATCCATGGAAACTTCTGAAGATGTAAAGGCTATTAAAGAAGGTATTGATTTGATATTCAACAAATTCCAGAAAACTCTAGCTAGCAAGGGCCTTAAGCCGATGGAATCTAAAGATCAAACGTTTGATGTAGAATTGCACGAGTGCATCACACAGTTTGCGGCAGGCGATGACAAGAAAGGCACTGTGGTGGACGAAATAGAAAAAGGATATTATCTCAACGACAAGGTAATTAGATACGCCAAAGTGGTTGTTGGAAGTTAAGACTTGATTAATATGACAATAGGTTTTTAGTCGGAAAACCAAATCTGGTTTTCAAATAGAACTAAAAGCAAATACAAAAAATATGGCAAAAAAAGATTATTATGATTTGCTGGGTGTTGACAAAAACGTCAGTGCGGAAGAACTAAAAAAGGCCTACCGAAAATTGGCAATTAAATATCACCCTGACAAAAACCCAGGAGATAAAGAGGCTGAGGAGAAATTTAAAGAAATAGCCGAGGCTTATGGCGTTTTGTCAGACTCTGACAAAAAGGCAAGGTATGACAGGTTTGGTCATGAAGGTGTTGGCGGAGCTAGCGGCTTTGGAGGTCAAGGTGGCGTAAACATGGAGGATATTTTCAGCCAATTCGGTGACATTTTTGGTGATGGCAGCCCTTTTGGTAGTTTCTTTGGCGGTGGCGGCAGATCTAGCGGTGGCAGAAAAGCCGTTAGAAAAGGCTCAGACCTCAGAATAAAACTAAAGCTGAATGTAGAGGAAATAGCCAACGGTGTAGAGAAAAAAATAAAAGTTAAACGTTACGTTTCATGCAAAGTTTGTAGCGGAAACGGCTCAAAACATGGTACTTCACTACAAACATGCGGAACCTGCCAAGGCTCTGGTCAAATCAGACGCGTTCAGCAAACTATGTTGGGTCAAATGGTAACTACTAACACTTGTCACACCTGTAATGGAGAGGGCAAAGTAGTGCTTGACCGATGCGAATCGTGTTTTGGTGAAGGTAGAGTGCTCGAAGAGGATATGATTTCTATCAAAATACCAGCAGGCGTGGCCGAAGGAATGCAACTTTCTATGTCAGGTAAAGGTAACGTACCAGCGAGAGGTGGCGTGGCAGGTGATTTGTTGATTCAGATAGAGGAAGAAGAACATGCACAGCTCAAAAGAGACGGAAACAATATCATTTATGACCTTCCATTGAACTTCGTTGATGCTGTTTTGGGCAAAGAAGTAGAGATTCCTGTTGTGGGTGGCCGTGTGAAAATCCAAATAAAACCTGGAACCCAAGCTGGCGAAGTTTTAAGACTGAAAGGGAAGGGATTTAAAGATATAAACGGTTACGGTACGGGTGATCAGCTGATTTATGTGAATATTTACACGCCGAAAACCGTAAGTTCAGAAGAAAAATCTCTTCTGGAAAAACTAAGAGACTCTCCTAATTTCCAGCCAAAAGCTAGCGGAGAAGGCAAGAGCATATTTGACAAAATGAAGGATTTCTTCAAATAAATAGGAATATCAAATAAGCAAAAAACTCTGATTTTAAACCCAAAAAGCTCAATAGACATTCTGGCGAAATAAAATTTGGCAAAAAAGCTATGACGAGCATCTAAAAACCTATGGAGATAGGTTTGCAGAGGCTCGGAAATTGATTTGAAGCCAAAATTTATTGTAGCCGATTTTCTAATGAGTTTTTTGGGTTAATGCAAATATGCCAAAATCAGAGTTTTTTTCATTTTAGTTTCAACCGAATATTTTCCGACTTCCAAACTTTTCAAATTAATATTTTCCCAAATTACCAACTTCCTATGTTTCCAACTTTCTAACTTTCCAACTCTACCACCTTTCCCAAGGATATTTTTTCTTTGTCTTTTTAGAGCCATTTGGCGTTAAGACAGCATCAGGAGCCTTTTCTCCTTTCTTTTTGTCCCAAAAAAAGTGAATCCTTGGTGGCACCAAATATCTTCCTGCATAAACTCCCGTTACCAAATCATCGTGTTGATGTTCCATTCTTACATGGCAGGTGCTCATTGGGCAGCGGGGTGCCCAACACGAAGCCATTGCAAACAAAATAAATATTAAAAGTAAGTTTTTCATAAAGGTACTGCTATTCTAATTCCGGCTGTTTTACTGAAAAACCAGCCTTTTGTTCCTGGTTGTCTTAAAGATTTGTTGCTCAAAAAACCAAAATGCAAGGGAACCACCTCTATTCCATCAGGATCTGTGGTTTCATCCATGCTTGTATATTTACCTAATCCCAAGCCCGCGTAAGCATCCAAAAACAAATGTTTGTGCAAGTGTATATGTTTGCCAAATTTGATATGAACGGTTTGTGTTTTCTCAGTGTAAGGCACTGTGTCAAACTTTGCATAAGAGGGTAATTGTGTTCCACCGATGCCAGTTGCCATTTCTACTGTTCTATCATACTTTCCTTGGATATATTCCACTGAATAATACCTCCCGAAAGGTTTTTTATCGAGTCCAGCAAATGGATACCAATCAGAAAAGTACATCTTTATTTCACCTCTATATTCGGTATTGATATTCTCTGATTGATTTTTTCTCACATATTTATTTAGGTTCTGTGAGCCTTTTCCTTTGCCATAATCAAAACTAAAACTAAACTTGCCAAAAGGCGGAGCCAGTTCTGCACCATATTGGATAGTATTGTTGTAACCTACCATGGCCGTGGGATTAAACCTGAGCAACAGAAACGGGATATGTGTAAACTGAACCGGTTTTTTATTGAAAAGCGGCTTGGTTTCGATATTGTACAATTGAGCCATCGAATTGATAAACAACAAATTAAGAACCAATATTTTAAAAAAAGTCTTCATCAAAGCTCGTTTATTTTTTCCAATTTATTGTTTGCTGTATAATTCAACTGAACCATGCCTTTAGCTGTTTTTACAAGTACTTTGTTGAGCTTTGGCACCACTCTAAAAAATTCACCACCACTAACATTCACCTCTGTTATTTTGGATAATTCCGATGTGTTCTTAATCACATAGACACTCACAAAGCCATCAGCATCGAGCATAAAAACCCTACGATTCATTACTTTTAAGTCAATTATAGCACTTGAAAGATATTGATTCAGATAGATCAGTTCAGTAAATTTATTGATTTTGAACAAAGAAAACTTGCTGGCTAAACCTGGCTGGCACGCTGTTTTACCTTGAGACACCACCACAAAACTATCCACAAGAGCCATTTGGTCACAAGTACTGAAGGCAAAATTCTTGAGTTGAATAGTCTTATTGGTTTCTTTTAAAAATAGTTTAAGGCCAGTTTTGGAAAGCAAAAGTAAAGAATCCGTTCTGCCGGCTATTCTCTCAATATCGAGCGAATCAGGGTTGAATTTGGTTAAATTGAGATTCGATACGAAGTTACTGTTCAAGACATGGAATTCGTTTTTCTTCAAAAATACACTTTGATTGTCTGTAGTCTCATTAAAAAAGTTCTGTTCGGTATTGCTTCCCAAAATCCTAAGTGAGCCAATCTCCTCCATTTTGGAGCAAGAAATTAATCCAAAAAACACAAAAGCTATACAATAATATCTTATACTCATCTGTAACAATTAAGTTTTTTGTCCATTACTTTTTTCTCCCATTCTATCACAAAATCAACAGAGTCAGGACATTCAAAATACACATTACGTTCAATGGGATAGTTTGGAAAAGTAAACAAATCAGATTTTCTGTTCGCCAAACCAAAATTTATTGTACTCGCTGAAAGAGAATCCACGGATATGAGTCGATTGGCCAACAAATCCAAGCCGCTAATTTTAAAGGAAATCAAGTCATTGCCGCTGTCACAAATTAGAAAACCATCTTTTACAGTAAATTTTCGCAATGCGGGAACATTAATAAAAGCCATGGCTTCAGGTTTAACCGCATTGGGGTTTTTAAAAACATGAACTCCCTTGGCATATTCAGCCACGTAAAGGTATTTTTCATCCACAAACATGTCAGACACTTTCCCAATTGCTCTGGGTTGCTCCAGTCTAAGATTGTTCAGTTCTAATTTACTGAGTGAGGTTTTTACGAAGTAGCCTTCGTTGGCATAGCTGGGGTCGTTTTCTTGAAAACTTTCGAATTTCTGGCAAGAGACCATGATTCCAGCAAAGAAAACAAGCAAAAGTATTTTAGGCATTCAGGACGCTTTTGATTTCAAAATAATATTTCAATAAACGTTCCAAAAAGTTTATTTGGTATAAAAAACAAAAAATCCCGTCAGAATTTCATTCCATCGGGATTTCTTTGCACATCATTCTACTAAAAGCTTGAAAATAATCTAATAAGATCTAGCTCACTAAAATTATTAAAGGTCAGTGGTCAATCGAAACCTATACAAACCAAAGTACCGAACGATTACTTACTTCCGTAAGCATAGTAATATTTCATGGCCTTATCCATGTTTTTTTCGAGTTCTGCTATACGTGTAGCATCGGCTGGGTGCGTTGAAAGCAACTTTGGTGGCTTTTGTGAGTTTTTACCTGCCTCGGCCATTCTTTGCCAGAAAGCCACAGCTTCTTTAGGTTGATAACCAGCCATAGCCATAAAAATCAAACCAATTTTATCGGCCTCTGACTCTTGTTTTCTGCTGTTCGGCAAAACCCCACCGAGGGTAGTTCCAACTCCCAAAACTTGGCCAGCAATCTCCATAGCTCTTTGATCTCCAGTATAAATTCCTGCTGCAACTGCACCAACTTGTGTAACACCTTGTGCTACCATGGCTCTACTCATTCTTTCTCTTCCATGTTCTGCAATCGCGTGGGCCACTTCATGTCCCATTACCACGGCTATACCATCTTCAGACTTACAAATAGGCAAAATTCCAGTGTAGAAAACCACTTTGCCACCTGGCATACACCAAGCGTTTAGTTCTTTACTTTCAACGGTTCTGAACTCCCAATTGTAGCCATCCAACATATGCCCAAGATTTTGCTGAATAAGATAGTCTTCTGCAGCTTTTTTTATTCGCTCCCCAACTCTAGCCACCATTTGGGCATCGGCTTTGTTGGCGGGCACTTGCTTAACGGTGTCTAAGAAGCCCTTGTATTGTTGAAAGCTCATGGCCATCATTTGGTCACCAGAAACCAAACCTACCATTTGTTTTCTACCTGTTAACGGAACACGCTGACAAGCCCATACAAAAGTCCCTAATACGACCAGTCCAATAAGTACTCTATAGTTTTTCTTCATTTCACAAGGATTTTATTATTACAATGATAATAACGTAAAATTAATTGATACATTTAAATGCTTAGACTTATTTTTGCAAAAAAAGTAATGTCATTTTTATGAAAATATTAGCAGTAGGACGCAATTATGTAGAACACATTGCCGAACTAAACAACGAAAAACCCGATCAACCAGTCATTTTTTCAAAGCCAGAAACGGCGATTTTGAAAAATAGCGAACCTTTTTATTATCCAGCTTTTTCGGAAGACATACATCACGAGGTAGAAATAGTTCTGAAAGTGTCGAAAATGGGAAAAAATATAGAAGAGAAATTTGCCCATAAATATTATGACGAAATAGGTCTTGGGATTGACTTTACAGCTCGTGATATTCAGTCAAAACTGAAAGCAAAAGGCTTACCTTGGGACCTAGCCAAAGGTTTTAATGACTCTGCTCCTATCTCCAATTTTGTTTCGAAAGAAGGTTTCGATATGCAAAACATCAATTTTTCTTTGGACATCAACGGAGAAAGAAAACAAACTGGTAACACCAGCATGATGCTGTATTCGTTTGACTATTTGATAAGCTTTATTTCGCAATATTTCACTTTAAAAACCGGAGATTTGATCTTCACAGGCACGCCAGCAGGAGTTTCGCCAGTAAAAATTGGTGATAGACTCGTAGGAAAGATAGAAGATAATGTGATGTTTGATTTTGAAGTAAAATAAATGAAGTTTTTGAAGTTAATTTCTTTCCTAATTTTTGTAAATTTTTCGCTTTCCGCACAACAGAAGTTTCCGCAAGGTTACTTTATTATGCCCATCGCACCTGGACAAATCACCTCATTATCAGGTTGTTTTGGCGATATCCGCACCAATCATTTCCATGCTGGTTTGGATGTGAGAACGGGCGGAGTAGAAGGCAAAAACGTTCACGCAGCGGCTGAAGGCTATATTTCACGGATAAAAATACAGAATGGCGGTTATGGAAATGCCTTATATGTAACACACCCAAATGGCCTGACCACACTTTATGCTCACCTGAAAGTTCTCAATGACACCCTACAGAAATATTTGGTATCTCAACAATACCAACAAAAAACTTGGGAAATTGATATCACTCTGAATCCGAATCAGTTTTTGGTAAAAAAAGGTGATATTATCGCACTTTCAGGAAATACAGGTGGGTCAGCTGGTCCGCATTTGCACTTTGAAATACGTGATGCAGAGGAAAACGTATTGGATCCTTCACAGTTTGGTTTTGCGGAGTTGAGAGACAATGTTTCACCTGTCATTCAGCAGATTTCTCTCAAATGCATGTCTGCAGATGCTCGAATCAATGGCAAATTTGGGATTTTTAATTTTTCGGTCATCAAAGGCAAAGACGGTTTATATCGCATTCCTCAGAAAATTACAGCCAAAGGAACGCTTGGCCTAGAAGTTCTGACTTATGATAGGGCCAATAACAGTCCGTTTCGTCAGGGAGTAAACCAAATAAATCTAGTGGTAAACGACAAACCTGTTTATAATTTTAGGCTTGACAAAATGGCTTTTCATAATAAATTGGACATGAATATCCACGCCAATTATGAGAAAATGAACAAGACTGGCCAGAAAATCCATAAATGCTATGTAGAAGAAGGTAACACTTTTGATTTTTATAAAACCAATGAATTAGCCGGGAAATTCAAGATTGAAAACGATACAAATCTGGTTGAGCTTAGGGTAAATGATGCCTTTGCAAATACTGTTTTTGCAGAATTCCAAATCATAAAAGAGAAAACAAACAATGCAGTCATTGCTTCTTCAGCTAAAGTAAAGACGGATGTATTAGATAATTTCTTAAAAATTGAAGTACAAGACCCAAGCAATGAATTTAATGGCCTGCAATTGCAAACGGGCAACTCTATGACCCAAGTACCTTTTGATGAAATACTTGGCCAAACCAAAATCAAAATTCTAGACCTAAAACTCGGATTTCCTGAGTCTGTAACCCTCAACGGAACTCCAGTTACATTACCAGTAAATACAGCTCTAAAAAAAGCATTTCCGAACTTGAACAAAGAAAATCTGAAGGCCGACTTTAAAGATGTACTTTACGACGATACATTTCTAAATATTACAGTAAATGATACCGAGCTTAATCTTCATGAAGATATAGTTCCATTGAAAGGTTATGCCGACGTTGTTTGGACAAAAAACAGTCTTCCTGCCTATCCTGATAAATATAAAGCCTATTTAAAAGCTGGAAAAATGAAGTTTTTGGGTGGAGAGTGGCAAGGTACAAAATTGAGCTTCAAAACCAGAGAATTTGGAAAAATACAAACACTTTATGATTTAGACCCTCCAATTATTTCGCCCAAATCGTTGACCAAAGAGAGTCTAAAATTCAGAATTTCAGATGCTTTATCTGGCATAAAGACGATTGAATGCTTTGTGAACGACGAATGGACCCTAATGAATTTCGAGAATAAAAACGGTATGATTTGGTCAGAAAAGCTGGATTCTTCAAAACCTTTTCTGGGTAAGATTGTTCTGAAGATAACCGATAATTGTGATAACGTCGGGACATTTGAAACAGAAATAACTGAAAAATGAAATTAGAAATAGGCCAAAAAGCTCCAGACTTCGAAACAATAAATCAAGACGGAAACACGGTAAAATTGAGTGATTTTGCCGGTAAAAAGATAGTTTTATATTTCTACCCTAAAGATAACACGCGTACTTGTACTACCCAAGCATGCAATCTTAGAGATAATTATGCAGCTCTTCAAGCCAAAGGATATACGGTTTTAGGCGTAAGCATTGATACAGCTAAGTCTCACAAGAAATTCCAAACCAAGTTTGAGTTACCATTCGACCTTTTAGATGACTCTTCTATGAAAATGGTCAATGACTATGGTGTTTGGGCTGAAAAAATGATGTACGGAAAAACCTACATGGGCACCCTAAGAATGACTTTCTTAATAGACGAAAAGGGAATTATTACTGACATTATAGAAAAAGTAGAATCAAAAAAACATTTTGAGCAAATAGCTGCCTAAAATCTGAAAATCAAAGGGTTCTCTATTTCTCTACCTCGAGATTTCATAAAATCCGAGACAGTTATTCTCTGACCAAAGCAACCACTTATTAAGGTTACTTCTTCATGGTCTATTTCAGCATTGGAAAATATTTCTTCTGCTCTATTTTTATTTGTGTGTATTAAAGCGAGGAAAGCATAACACCTTACACAAGGGTTTTGGTGCTTACACAAGGCTATTAAATCCTCTGATTTGCAGGTTCTTATTAAACCTTGGTAAGCTTGATATTCGGGCGATATTATCCCATTGATTCCTTTGTTATAACCAGAAACCACATTTGCATTCACTATGATGCTGACCAAAGAATCGATTTTCGCAGATTGTGCAAAAGTGCAATTTGTTGTTAAAATCAAGATAAGCAGTATTCCTTTCATGTTATTTTTTGACTAAAGTCGATAAGGATAAATAAACGTTGCATAAATATCCATTTTTTGAATTAATCCAGACCTTAAATCCTTGCTTATCACACATTTTCGTTTATTTCACTAATTGATATTTTGTTTTAAATAATTTTACGTGTATTTTTGACACTTATTATAAATATTTGCTAATCTTGCAACAATTATAGGCTTAGCAGCAATATTTTAATAAATTTGTGAAGATTATTAACAAAATTCTAATTCTTAAATGCAAACCCCAGAAATCAAGGACATTGCCACCCAAGTAAGACGCGATATCGTACGCATGGTGCATGGTTGTAAGTCCGGCCACCCAGGTGGGTCATTAGGCTGCACGGATATCGTTGTAGCACTATATTTCCAACAGATGAAAATCAACAATCGCAAAGGAAAAGGCGGTTACATCTCGTTTAAAATGGACGGAATAGACGAGGACTTGTTCTTCCTCTCTAACGGTCATACTTCACCTTTGTTTTATTCTGTTTTAGCAAGAAGAGGATATTTTGGAATCGAAGAATTGAGCACTTTTCGTAAGTTAAATTCAAGACTTCAAGGCCACCCAACCACACACGAAGGCTTACCTGGAATCAGAATTGCCTCGGGTTCTTTGGGCCAAGGTCTTTCGGTTGGTATTGGTGCTGCCATGGCCAAAAAACTAAACGGTGACAAAAATCTTGTTTATGTTTTGATGGGTGATGGTGAGCAACAAGAAGGTCAGATTTGGGAAGCAGCACAGTTTGCTCCACACCACAAAGTGGACAATTTGATTGGAATAATCGACTTGAATGGTCAGCAAATAGATGGTTCTACAGAGCAAGTAATGTCAAACCGAGACCTTAAAGCCAAATACAAAGCATTCGGTTGGAACGTAATGGAAATCAAAGAAGGCAACAACATTGAAGCTTGTATAGCAGGCCTAAGAAAAGCCAAAAGACTGACAGGCAAAGGTCAACCCGTAATGATATTGCTCCACACCGAAATGGGTGCTGGCGTTGACTTCATGATGGGTAGTCACAAATGGCACGGTATAGCTCCAAACGACGAGCAATTGGCGGCAGCATTGGCACAGTTACCTTCAACTTTAGCTGATTATTAACCGGATGCCTGAGCGGAGTCGAAGGCATCAAGGCACAGAGGCAATAAGGCATAAACTGGATTGTTGACTGAGCGGAGTCGAAGGCAAAAGCTCTAAATAATTTCATAAGCAATTGAAAATAAAAAGCTTAAATATTAAAAATTTCAAATCCATCGTTGATATCACCATCAACGAACCTAACCCCTTTACGGTGTTTGTTGGGCCAAACGGAAGTGGAAAATCTAATATTTTTGAATGTTTACAATTTATGAGTTTGGCGAGGCAAATAGATTCTGCGGATTTATTTGGAGGGTTTAAACAAATTCTCAACAGAAAATCACCAAATTTACCTATTGACTATGAATTCAATTTTCTGGACGATAGTAAGAAGTTATGTAATAGGAAATATTCTCGCCTTCCAAGTAATCAGATGTCTGATTTACGAAATTATGATTCAGAACCTCAAGTTAAAGTGGATGAAGTAACCGGGAAATACTCTATTACTGAACCAAAAGACTTTTATAGATTCAATAGAATTTTTATTAAAAACAAGGATGTTGTAAAAATAAATTACAATAGTAATAATTTTCTAATTGAAGATTGTAGCAATCTTGAAAAGGTTCTTAAAAGACTTCTTGAAGAGGAATTTAAAAGAGAAGAAATTACGGATTGGCTTTCGTTATTCATCCCAGAATTCGATAAGATTGAGGTGCAAAAACCTGGTCATAGCTCAAAAGAAGATTTGTTCATTTACCAAAAATATTACGATGAACCTTTCGATAGAGAGCTAATCTCTGATGGCACATACAACATTATCGCCTTATTAACAGCCGTTTACCAGTCAGATGAACCTCAGTTTTTGTGTATCGAGGAGCCTGAAAATGGTTTACATCCTTTTGTTATCAGAAAACTTGTGGATTTTTTCAGACAAGCTTGTGAAGATAAAGGACACTACATTTGGTTAAATACCCATTCTCAAACTTTGGTTGAATGTTTGACCGCTGACGAAGTTATTGTGGTTGATAAATCAGAGGGTGAAACAAAAGTCACTCAACTGAAGGGTACAAATTTACATGGTTTAGATATGGCAGAATACTGGCTATCAGGTGCGACAGGAGGTGGCACACCATGGTAAAAATTGGCTTTTTAGTTGAAGGGGACACAGAAAAGAAAATTATAAGGTCTCAGATGTTCAATGATTTTCTAAAGGCAAATAATCTGGAAGCTATTCCAACTTTGTTTCCAGTAAAAGGAAATATGGGCAAAGATGTCTTTAAGAATATTGACAAAATCAATTCCCTTATTGACATTTTAAAGGAAAAAGGTGCGGAGCATATATTTGTAATCAGAGATTTGGAAGATTTAGAATGTGTTGTTTTGGCAAGAAATGAAATAAATTCAGATTCAGTTCAAAAAATAATAGTTGAAAAAACGATGGAATCGTGGTTTCTAGCAGATTCTGAAGCTTTGCAAAAGGTATTTTCTGCAGATGATATCAAAGTTGAATTTCCTGAGAAAATTGAAAATCCTTTTAATGCTCTTAAACAAATAAGCAAAGAAAAAGAAAATAGAGGTATAAGCGATAAACTAATTTTTGCAGCCAGAATGCTAAGCAACGGTTTCTCAATAGAAAATGCGGCAAAACACCCAAATTGTGACAGTGCAAAATATTGGTGCTATGTTGAATTAAGTGGGTAAGATAAAATTTGTTTCTGATATTTGTTCAATGAATAGTGAACAAATATTTCAATTGGCTTTAGGTTTAAATGAGCCGTGGTATGTTTCAAAAGTAGAGTTTTTGGATGGGGATTATCAAAAAGAGCTTCATTTAACGATTGACTACAAAGTTGGATTTTTTATTGATAAGACTGGCAAGAGTACTGTACATGATAGAGTAGATAGGAAGTGGCGGCACCAGAATTTTTTTGAGCATAAGTGTTACCTACATTGTAAAATACCACGTGTAAAAACTGTTGAGAATAAGGTTGAACAAGTCTCAGTACCGTGGGCACGGGAAGGTAGTGGTTTTACACTTCTGTTTGAGGCATTTAGTATGTTGTTAATAGAGCAAGAAATGCCAGTCAACAAGGTAGGCAAAGTGATTGGAGTTTACCCCAATCGCATCTGGAATATCTTTAATTATTGGCTTGGAATTGCTTATTGTGGTGCAGATCATAGTGATATTTCAACATTGGGAATAGACGAGACAAGTTCTAAAAAGGGGCATGATTATATAACCGTTGCGGTGGATATGAAAACTTCAAGGGTAGTACATGCAACTGAGGGCAAGGGAGCAGACACCATTACGAAAATAGCTGATTATCTGGAAACTAAAGG
>NZ_RJUF01000033.1 GCF_024343775.1 Lacihabitans soyangensis
TTCCCTATTTGGAGTAGAAACACCGCACCATTTTACGACCTCCTAATTTATGTAGCATCTTGGCCAATGGCACGCATAGAAGCTTGGAGAACGCTTCTCAAAGCTAGAGCGATAGAAAACCAATGTTATGTAGTTGGTGTAAATCGTATAGGAACAGATGGCAACAACCTGATTTACAACGGACAGTCTTTAGTCATTGACTTCACTGGAAAGATTCTATGCGATGCCGAGGAAAAAGACACCATTATATCCACAGAATTATCATTCGAAAACCTACAAAACTTCCGCACAAGATTCCCTTTTTTATCAGACGGAGACAGTTTTGAATTAAAATAAAAAAGGTAAGAATTTTGCCCCAAGAAACCTTACGTGGCTTAATTTTTGAACATTTTTTATTATTATTGCCTTTTGATAAATTACCTATTAAAATTTATTCTATAAACCGATAATTTTCAACAGCCCTTGAAGAGACTTTTACTATTTATACTGTTTACAACCAGCTTATCACAACTTACGGCTCAAGATATTTCGGTAGATATTTTGCAGCAGGGCAAGTCTTTTGCCGACTCCTCTTACTATGACATCATCAAGGTTGAGGACAAATTTTGGGTTGCAGGCAAATATGGTATACTGAAGTCACTTGACGCACAAGGGAACATAGAAAACATATCTTATCCGACCGAAGGTCTGGATATCTACAAACTCGAAAACCTAGACAATCAAACGGTTTTGGCCAGTGGCGACAAAGGAACGCTATATATTCATGACCTCAAAACCAAGGCCTGGAAAACTATAAAAGTAAGAAATTACGAAAATGCCTGCTTTTATAATTTGGCTGTAGATAACCAAAAAAATATATTTTTGAGCGGCGGAAATTCAAAGATAGCCCATTCTGGAAAGAGTATTCCGAACGGATTTGTGTTGGTCTCCTCAGATATGGGTCAAACTTGGCGTCGGATTTACAAAAATACCTTCAACATGGTGTGGTGTGTTAAAAATAATCCCTTTGACAATAAAATTTATGGTTTGATGTACTCGCCCAACCGTACCAATCTCATGGTCTTTGAAAACAACCGCTGGATTAAAAAACAAAAACTAGGCAACAGTATTTACCATGAAGTCCAGTTTGAAGGTCCCGATAAATTTGTAGCAACGGGCGGCTGGGTTGGCAAAAAAGGAAGAATTCACAACACCGACCACAAAAAAGTATTCAACGATTCCGGCCTACTCTGGAGTAGAGTAAAAAACGACAAATACACACTTTTTACAGGCTGTGATGGCAATATAGTTTTGGAAACAAAAGACCAAAAACCCAGTATTCACCACACAAAGCTCAATCTACCCTTTAGTCTTTATGAGGCAATTTTTATAAGCCAAAATACCGCTTTTGCCATAGGCTCGGGGCGTACTTTACTAAAAATTTCAATCTCCGAAACACAGAATTTTGAAGCAAAAAATCTTTAATTTTTTGAGCAAAATAAACTTTGACTTCACTTACGATTTTTGAATGTCTAAATTGCCTTTTTCATATTTTGTATAGCATTAAATTGCACTTAGAGCAATAAACCCAATATCATTTAAAGTAAATGGCGGAATTTTAATAAATTTTCCATAGCTTTGCATGGCAAATAATAAAACTGAATTATTTGCCATATGTTAGACTCATCCAAGCTTCTTTTTGAAGCACTCACCTACGACGACGTACTACTTGTTCCTGCCTATTCTGAGGTTCTTCCAAAAGACACCAACACCAGAACTAAGCTCACAAAAAACATCGAAATAAATATTCCATTGATCTCTGCGGCAATGGACACCGTAACCGAGCACGAAATGGCCATAGCCATAGCCCAAGAAGGTGGTATCGGTATTATTCACAAAAACATGAGCATTGAGCAACAAGCCGATCAAGTGAGGCGAGTAAAACGCTCTGAAAGCGGCATGATAAGCGACCCAATTACGCTGAGCATCCATGCTGTAGTGGGTGATGCCTTGAAAATCATGCGAGAATACAAAGTCGGTGGAATTCCGGTAATAGACGAAAACGAAATCTTAAAAGGAATAGTAACTAACCGTGACTTGAGATTTCAGACCGATATGAGTCTGCCGATAAAAGAAATAATGACCATCAACAACCTCGTTACGGCAAACGAAGGCATCAGTCTTGATGATGCCGAAAATATCTTGATGCACAAAAAAATAGAGAAACTTCCTATAATAGATGCAAACAACAAATTGGTTGGCTTGATAACCTATAAGGATATTCTAAAGAAGAAAAATAAACCATACGCCGCCAAAGACAAAAGAGGCAGATTATTGGCTGGTGCGGCCGTAGGTGTAACGTCAGACCTTGAGGCAAGGGTAGCGGCTTTGGTAAAAGCAGGTGTTGATGTGGTAAGTATTGATACCGCCCACGGCCACTCAAAAGGTGTTATAGATGCACTCAAAAGTATTAAAGCCAAGTTTCCCAACCTAGATGTAATGTGTGGAAACGTGGCCACTGGAGAGGCAGCAAAAGCTCTTGCAGATGCCGGTGCAGATGCCGTAAAAGTCGGCGTGGGGCCTGGTAGTATCTGTACAACCCGTATCATTGCGGGTATCGGAATGCCCCAATTGTCCGCCGTTTATTTATGTGCAAAAGCATTAGAAGGTACCGGAGTACCGGTTATAGCTGACGGTGGTATCAGGTTTTCGGGTGATATAGTAAAGGCTATAGCCGCCGGTGCTGGCACCATAATGATGGGTTCAATGTTCGCCGGTACTGAGGAGTCTCCAGGCGAAATAGTTATTTTTGAAGGAAGAAAATTCAAGTCATACCGTGGTATGGGGTCGGTAGAGGCTATGGAAGACGGCTCTAAAGACCGTTATTTCCAAGATGCAACTGACGATGTTAAAAAATTAGTGCCTGAGGGTATAGTTGGGCGGGTTCCTTTCAAAGGTTTGGTAAGGGAAATCATCTACCAAATGACTGGAGGACTCAAAGCTGGTATGGGTTACTGTGGAGCCGCTAATATCGCTGAATTGCAAGAGGCCAAATTTGTTAAGATCACCTCTTCGGGTATGAAGGAATCTCACCCACATGATATACAAATCACGAAAGAGGCTCCAAATTATTCGACAAGATAAAAAAACAATAACCCCAATTTTTCTCAAAATTGGGGTTATTGCTATATAATTCATCAATTACATCAACCCTAAAATTTTAGCATACTTCATCATAGCACCTGGATTGGATATCTTTATTTTGCCCATCATCATAGCCATCATCGGATTGGTTTCGCCTTGTATGATTGACAACAGATCTTCTTCTTTGGCAGTAATGCTCACTTCGGCTTCGTCTGCGAGACCCTCATTAGCAGATATGGCACCGTCATTGACTACCAAGTGCATTTCTTTACCCTTCAGGTCAAAATTTATTTTAGTAGAAATACCCTCTAAATCCGAAGGATTTATTTTTGTTGTAAGTTTTTCGAAATAATCGTTGATAGTCATTTTTTTTGGAGATAAAATATTTTTCACAATATTATGCAAGCATACTTTATTTGCGAAATATTTTACCTAAACTTTCAAAAATAAATATCAAAAAGCTTATTGTACAACCTGCAAATAAGTTAAAATATTTAAAACAAAAGGGCATAATTGATTGAATTATAAACAATTAACATCCGTTTAGTAACAATTGCCATCCCCTTTTAAAACATTTAAAAATAAACTCTTAAATTTGTGTGCCTTCCAAAGGGCGATACCCAAGCCATGAGTTAAATTTTTTACCCAAAAGTTACTTTTTCAAAAAATCTGGTCAAAATTGAAGAACTCCAAATTAAAACATCTTAAAGACGAAGAATTAGTTGCATTTTATGTAGAAACTCAACGAAATGTTTATTTCGAGGAAATATACGAGAGATATGCAAACAAAGTTTATCGAAAATGTTACTCGTTTGTTTATAATCAAGCCAAAGCTGAAGATTTTACACACGACATTTTTTTGAAACTGATAGTTAAAATCGGGACTTTTAAAGAAACTTCAAAGTTTTCAACTTGGTTATATTCAATCACATACAATTATTGCATGGATCAAATAAGGGTAACCAAAAAAAACCAAGAAGTAGCACTTGAGGGTGACTATGAACTTGTAGACGACTACGAAGACGAAGAACTGGCTCAAATGCAAGGAAGTCAGCTAAGTAAAAGTTTAGAAAAAATACCGAGCGACGAAAAAGCACTAATATTGATGAAATATCAAGACGACTTTAGTATTAAGGAAATTGCCGAAACGCTAAAAATCACAGAAAGTGCAGTAAAAATGAGGCTCTTACGTAGTAAAGAAAAGCTTAGAAAGCTTTATCTGGAAAACATGGTGATTTTTGCTTTGATTGTTATAAAACTGATTTTTTTCTGGAAAAAATGAATATTACTGATGATTTTGATGATGATGATTTAATGGCTCCAGAAGCACTCAAAGAGATGTTGGTTTCTGAGATAGAACTCATCAGGGATGCCATGACCATTGTCAATATGTTTGTGGGAGAACCCATGCTAGCCGGTGTAAAATATTTACAAGAATTTGAACCAAAAAAAAATAATACACATGAATAAATTACCAAACCTTAAGGATATCCTGATTGATACATTCTCAAAACTAATAGAACAATTCAGCACCTTTACTTCGAACCTCATCAGTGCCATCGTTATTCTTTTAGTGGGTTGGATAGTGGCCAAAACCACATCTGTCATCATCAAAAATGTGCTTTCGAGAGTAGGGATAGACAAAATAGGCGATAAAATCAAAGAAATCGAGGCTGTAAAAAAGTTCAATCTAGACTTTAAGCTGAGCAACATAATTGCCACGATTGTTTATATCTTTATCATGCTGTTTTTGTCAGTTTCAGCGGCTGATAAACTAGGGGTACCAGCCATTTCTAACATGTTTTTGATGTTGGTCAACTTCATTCCAAAGGTCATGGTAGCTAGTGTAATGACGCTCTTGGGTCTTTTTCTTTCTGATTTAGCTCGAAACTTTGTGGTTGCCCTTTGTAAGTCTTTCAATATTGCCTCCGGCAAACTTATAGGCATGGGTGTCTTCTTTTTTCTGCTATTTATAACAGTGATATTAGCTTTGGGTCAAGCAGGTATAAACACCACATTGCTGGAGTCAAGCTTTAATATTATCATTGGCGGAATGGTACTTGCCTTTGCGATAGGTTATGGTTTTGCTTCTAAAGAAATTCTTTTGAATATTATCAGTTCTTTTTACTCTAAGAATAAGTTCGTGGAAGGTCAAGTAATTCAAATATCGGATACCAAAGGTAAAATCATAAAAATTGATAACACCAGTATAACTATTGAAACAAACGAGGGCCAAGCAATTTTCCCTTTGAAATTTTTGCAATCCGAAAAAGTGACTTTATTCAATTAAGCCGTCCTAAACCTGTTCTTATATAAAAAACTAAAAAATGAAAAAATTTACTCTCTTAACTTTTAGCTTCTTATTAGCAAGCACAATTCTTTGGGCTCAAAAACCTGAAAAGCCCTTACTCAAAAATATGGAAGATTCTTTGAAATACGGATGGTGGACCAAAGGAACTCAACTCGGAGCCAATTTCAGCGGCTCAGCCTTTAGCCAATCTTGGCAAGGTGGTGGTGTTAATAATATCGGCCTTGGTGCTGTGTTTAATAACAAAGCCGTATTCACAAAGGCGAAAGGGGCATTTACTAGTGATCTCCAACTCCAATTGGGTTTTTTAAATAATCTACCAAAAGTAAACGGTGTTACTCAAAGAGAATTCAGAAAAAACATCGATAGGTTATTTTACGATGCCAAATATGCCAGAAAAATCAGTGATAGGCTCAATTGGTTTGCAGGAGTTAATTTACTATCGCAATTTATAACCGGTTACGACTATGCCAATACTAAAAGACCAGTAATTTCAAGCCTTTTTGCCCCTGCTTTTCTTTCAGAAGGTATTGGTTTAGAGTACAAAGCGTCACCCTATTTGATGCTTTCTTTTGGAGGAGCTACCTTGCGTCAGACATTCGTAATGAATGATGAAGTTTTTGAAAACACAAAAAAAGCGGGTACAACCAAAGATGGAAAACCCACTTTCTATTCTTATGGAGTAGAACAAGGTAAAAAAATGCTTTTCGAAGCAGGTTTTCAAGGAGTAGCTGCTTACGACAGAAATATTTCAAAAAACTTAAATATCAAAGCCAGATGGCAGTCTTTCTACGCTTATGCACCGATATCAAAAGCCGTCGACCACAACGTTAACGTTATTTTGACAGCCAAACTAAATAAATATATTAACCTAAACATGGGACTTATTGGTATCTTTGATAGAGATCAAATATCTAAAGCTGATGTGGATGGTGGTAAATTTAACAGTACCTGGCAAACAAATGGAGGTCTAAACTTAGGCTTCGGAATTCAATTGTAACCAATTTTTTAATTTAAACCTATATAATTTCATGTTAAAAGAATTCAAAAACTTCATTATGACTGGCAATGTCATTGACCTTGCAGTCGGTGTTATTTTAGGTGCTGCAGTTGGAGCAGTAGTAAACGGTTTTGTGGCTGACATAGCCATGCCATTTGTAGGCCATTTTACTGGTGGTGCTGACTTCTCGGAATTGAAGTATGTACTGGATGAGGCAATTTTAGGCCCAGATGGTGCTGTAGTTACCCCAGAAAACGCCATTAAGTATGGTTCATGGATAAATACCATCATTAAGCTAATTGCGGTTGGTCTGGTTTTATTTGTAATTGTAAAAGCTTACAATAAAACAAAGAAACCTGTAGAGGAAGCGGCTCCTGCTGGTCCATCAGAGATTGATCTATTAACGGAAATCAGAGATGCTCTGAAAAAATAAATTCCGTTAAAATATTCGAAAAGGGGAAATCAAGCGAGATTTCCCCTTTTTTTATTTAGCGGTGATATATTTTGGAAAATTTGCTAATTTTTTCAGAATTAATAATTTATTTTTGTTTTGAAAACATTTGGTTTTCTACGTGCTAAAAATATAAAATTCTTAATCCGATGATTCCCTTCAAACTGAAGAACCATCTGCAAGGCGACAAGCAGATATGGTGGATACTATTGTTGCTTTCACTCATTAGTGTGGTGGTAGTTTACAGCTCGGTAAGTGCATTAGCTTACCGCAAAACCGACGGAAATACAGAGTTTTTTCTTCTTAAGCATACTTTTTTTCTACTCGTAGGTTTGTCAATTACATTTGTGATTCATAAGTTCGACTTTACACAATATGCCGGACTGGCCCATGTTTTTCTTTGGTTTACACCGTTTTTGATACTTTATACGCTCATGTTTGGAATCAGTGTTGGAGGAGCAAGGCGTTGGGTTTCTATACTTGGATTTTCATTCCAAACCTCTGATTTTGTAAGACTTGTACTCATTACCAACCTCTCTGCCATGCTAGCAAGGCGGCAACACATTGAATACAAAGCTCAAGACCTCTGGATAATGATATTCTGGACCGGACTAATAGTCGGTCTACTTTCAATATCAAGCTTTTCTACCTCCGTAATTTTGGGAATAACTTGCTTTCTTATAATGTGGATTGGTCGTGTACCTAATCGCTTTTTACTACGAATGGTATTGGTGTTGGTAGCAGGCTTGTTCGGCGTTTTATCTCTCGGTTTGGTTGTTAAACGAGCTACGGGAACCGAGCTAGGACGTGTGCAAACCGTTATAGACCGTACAGAAAGTTTTGTTACAAAAGATCTAGATGGTGATGGGAGAACAGGAGGCGAACATGGTAGTGTGAGTGATCAAAAAGACTATGCTCTCATAGCCATAGCAAAAGGTGGTATTTTCGGTATTGGCCCAGGAAATAGTAGTCAAAAAAACATTCTTCCAGATGCATTCTCTGATTTTATCTATTCTATTTTGATAGAAGAATGGGGTCTACTTGGTGGTTTAGTGGTAATGGGGCTTTATCTATGGTTACTTTATCGAGGTGTCTGGAATATAGAAAACACCAAGAGAGCATTCGGAGGATTATTGAGTGTTGGCCTTACCTTAAGTATAGTTTTACAGGCATTTGCCCATATGTTTATAAACGTAGGCCTAGGACCAGTAACCGGACAAACGTTGCCCTTGATAAGTATGGGTGGTACATCGGCCTTGTTTACATCTGTAGCCATCGGTATAGTTTTAAGTGTCACTAAAAACTCAGACAAAGTATGAACAACGAACTAAGAGTTATCATATCAGGTGGTGGCACGGGTGGTCATATTTTTCCGGCTGTAGCCATTGCTAACGAAATAAAAGCCCAAAAACCGAATTCCAAAATCCTTTTCGTGGGAGCCTTGGGCAAAATGGAAATGGAAAAAGTGCCAAAGGCTGGTTATGAAATCGTAGGCTTACCGATAGCAGGATTTAACAGATCCAATATGCTAGCCAATGTTTCTTTTCCTTATAAGCTCATAAAAAGTTTAATTTTAGCGATCAAAGTTCTTCGAAACTTCAAACCTGACATTGCCATAGGCGTTGGTGGTTTTGCTAGTGGTCCTACGCTTCGGATGGCTAACCTATTGGGCATAAAAACGCTCATACAAGAGCAAAACTCTTACGCCGGGGTTACAAATAAAATTCTTTCGAAAAAAGCAGAAAAGGTTTGTGTGGCCTACCCAAATATGGAGAAGTTTTTCGATAAAGACAAAATAGTTTTCACCGGAAATCCAGTGAGGGGTGATCTAGCCAAAATCGAAATAAGCTCAGCCGAAGCCAAAAAATCCTTTGGTTTAGAACCTGATCGCAAAACCTTGTTGATTATTGGAGGTAGCTTGGGAGCTTTGAGTATCAACAAAGGCATCAGCAATGGCCTCAAGGATATTTTGAATGCTGACCTGCAGGTTATTTGGCAAACTGGCAAAACTTACATTGATCAAGCAAGAGAGACTGTCGCAAATCTACAAACCAGTAGAGTGTATGTATCGGACTTTATCTATGAAATGGACAAAGCCTACGCCGCCGCCGATTTGGTGGTTTCAAGAGCAGGAGCCTTGTCGGTATCCGAGCTTTCTCTGGTTGGTAAAGCCGCTATTTTGGTTCCGTATCCGTTTGCAGCCGAAGACCACCAAACTCAGAACGCTCTAAGTCTAACATCAAAAGACGCCGCAATACTGGTTAAAGATGCCGAAATAGCAGACCATTTGGTTGATTCAATAGTTGAGCTGGCGGAAAATGCAACAAAGCTCAGAGTATTGTCAGAAAATATTCTGAAATTTGCAAAACCTCATGCTGCAAAAGAAATAGTGGAGGAAATTTTTAAAGTAACCCAAAAATGAAAGTCTTTTTCTCTGAAAATAATGTCGACTACGGCACTTATACTTTCAACTATGCCATTTACGCTCAGAAAGAGTCGCAGGCAGAGTTGACTGAGATATACGACAAAGGCTTTCTTCCATACACTGGTAATATAAACATCGAATGCGAGCTCTTTTATTTGGCCAGAAGTTTACGGGTTGATCTACAAAACTTTGATGATACCTCAGAGAATCGTCGTGTGAGTAGGTTGGTTGAACCACTGGACATAAGGCTGGAGCTTTTAGAAAAAAGGACATTTGATACGAAAGACCCTGAATTTGTGGCCTTTTGCTCAAACTACATCAACGAAAGAATAGGCGAAGACAACATGAGCCTCGAGAGGTGGGATTACATACTCAAACAAGAAACTGGCACGCATTTTTTTAAATTTAGTAATTCTGAAAAAGTGCTAGGTTATGTTTTGGCAGCAATAAACGACGACTTGGTACATTATTGGTTCGCGTTTTTTGACACCCAATACATGAGAACACACTCTTTGGGCAAATGGATGATGTGGCGTGTAATACGCTGGAGCAAAGACCATAACAAAAAAAACATTTACTTAGGAACTGCATACAAGCCTGCGGCACTTTATAAAATTAGAGACCACAAAGGCTTAGAGTTTTGGGATGGACAAAAATGGAACACTGACACCAAAATATTGAAAGATTGGTGTCAAACTGACTTGGAACCCAAGCCATCGGATAGATTTAAACTTTTAGAGGAACCCAATAAATTTTTGAGTGAGTTATGAAAATGCCGAAACTTAAAAAAACCGTAAGTTATGCAATTGGAGGCTCTTTGGCTGCCTTTGCACTATTTCTGATATTGGCCGCCACCAAAAACAACGCCTCCAGAAGATGCCAAGGTCTCGAAACCAAAATAAAAGACAACGCAGACCAGTTTTTGGTGACCAAAGAAGACATTGAAAAATGGGTTACCCAGTATGGCAATGACCCTTTCGAGGGAAAAATAATAGAAAATATCAGCCTTGAAAAGGTAGAAAAGCGTGTTCTTGAAAGCGGAACAGTTAAAAGCTGCAAAGCTTACTTTGATCGTCATGGATATTTGGTACTCGATATTGAAGCTTTTAAACCAGTGGGAAGAATACTTAGCAACAGCGAGAATGGCGATAGATATATAGATAAGGAAGGCAATCTATTTCCAATATCTAAGCATTTTAGCCCGACGGTATTGCTTATCAGTGGTAATTACATAAACAGACTAAGAAGTCTGAAGTCAGAAAAAAACAGCGATTTGTTAAATCTGATCAATACCATAAGTGAGGACGAGTTCTGGTCGGCACAAATTACACAAATAGACGTGAACGAAAACAAAGAGGTAAACATGATTCCGCTCATGGGCAAGAACGTGATAGAATTTGGAAAACCCGAAAACATCAATGCCAAATTCGATAAGCTTTTGGTGTTTTATAAGCAGATATTGCCACAAAAAATATGGAGCGACTTTTCGAAGGTAAGCGTAAAATATGAAGGCCAAATAGTTTGTAATTGAGTGATTTTAAATAAGTTTGTATAAATATTAATTTGCAGTTTAATAATATAAATCTGACATGGAAGAAGATAACTTGGTAGTGGGTCTCGACATAGGTACTTCAAAAATAAGTGCGGCGGCCGGTTCTTTACAAAAAGACGGAACCATTAAAATCAATGGTTTTGTGGAGAGAGCTGTAGTGCCTAAAGACGAAGTTCTGAGAAATGGCGAGATAGAAAATGCTCATCGCACCATTGAGATTATTGATGAGGTTTTGGAAGAACTTGCCGACAAACTCACCATCAATCTTGAGTCCGTAAATGTCAATATATCAAACCCAGAAATCAGTGGGCACTTTCATAAAGGAAAAGTGACCAAATCGGGTGAAAACAAACAAATTCAGCAAGCCGATGTAGATAAACTTGCAGACGATGTGAGAGTAACTTTCAAGGCACATCCGGGAAGAATTGTGCTTCACTGCATGCCGCAAGATTTTTATGTAAACGACATAAAAGCTGGCGAAAAAGTGGTAGGTAAGTTTGGTGTTCAGATTGGCGGTGACTTCTTTTTTGTGACTTCTAGGGCCGAAAGTTTAGAAAACCTCCACTACACCCTGAAAAGTGTAAAGGCCAAGACTGACGACGATAAACCAGCACCTATTCAGGTAGAAAACGTACTTTTAAGCTCAGTTGCTGACTCTTTTGCACTGCTCGATAACACCATAGACGACAAACGTAATGGTGTAGCCATAGTAAACATCGGTGCAGAAATGATGGAGATTTGTATTTATCTCAAAAATGGCATTCGCTACTTTAAAGCCCTTCCTATAGGTGGTAACTCCATCACAAAAGATTTAGCGGAAACATTCCAGATAAGTTTTGAAGAGGCCGAAATCCTTAAAAAGATATGTGGAAACATCCCTTCGAGTAGCATCAGCGACACGGAGGCGGCTGTTATCGAACGTAAAAAAGACCTTGCCCCTGTTGAAATTATTCTTAAAAATGCCTCTACGGTGGTAGAGTGGCGTTTGAAAGAGATTGCAGCTATTGTTAAAAGTGAGCTAATTCGCTCTGGCTATGATGGCATGCTCACCAATGGTATAATACTCACTGGTGGAACAGCTTCAATGGGAATTATCAAAGACATCTTCATTGATGTTTGTAAAATGAAAAGTGTCAGAAAAGCCAAAATGAGTAGCAAAATCAATTTTAACGGTCATGAGTTTCTGAACAAACCGAAATACTCCACAGTCTTAGGTCTCATGATGGCTCCTTATTTTGCTTTTGATACTAGACTGGACAATAGAATTCTCAAACACGCCACTATAAAAGAACTCGAGGTTGAAGTTCCTGAGAAAAAAACAGGAAGTGTTAAAGAAGCCAAGGCACCCAAAAAACCGATATTTGAGATGCTCAAGGATCTTATCATCGACAAAAAAATGAACGATGAATATATTAACTAAGGTTTTAACGAGCTTTAGCAATTTATGGTGAAAGTACCCAGATATAAAATTGAATTCAATTCCAAAATGGAAAAAATAATAAAAGTAATTGGTGTAGGAGGCGGCGGCGGAAACGCCATGCTCAACATGTACAACCAAGGCATGCACGATGTGGATTTTGTGGCCTGTAATACAGATGCACAGGCTCTCAAGCAGTTTCCAGAAGACGTCATTCAACTCCAACTGGGTGCCGAACTCACCAAAGGACTTGGAGCAGGAACCGACTGGAAAGTAGGCAAACAAGCTGCCATTGAAAGCGAAAAAAGTATTAATGATATTCTGGCTGACCCTACCGAGATGGTTTTTATCACTGCCGGTATGGGTGGTGGAACCGGTACAGGTGCTGCACCAGAAATTGCAAGATATGCTAAGGCCAAAAACAGATTGACCATCGGAGTTGTAACAGATCCCTTCAGACATGAAGGACTAGACAAGTTTGAACAAGCCTCTAATGGTATAGCCAAACTCAAAGAATGTTGCGATACCGTTTTGGTAATCAAAAACGACCGACTAGTAGAAATGTATGGTGATCTCGACATAGAGTCTGCCTACAAAAAAGCCGATGAAGTATTGGCTAATGCTGTAAGAAGCATAGCCGAGCTTATTACCCGTCCTGGTATCGTAAACCTTGACTTTGCAGATGTTAAAACAGTCTTAGGCGATGCTGGTCACGCCGTTATGGGTTCTGCGGAAGCTACCGGCCCCGATAGAGCCTCTTTGGCTATAGAAGCCGCATTGAACTCACCGTTGCTCGAGAACAACAACATCAAAGGTGCCAAACGTATATTGGTTTCGATAGCCTACTCTGACGAACTGCCAGAATACAAAATAAAAATGTCTGACCAAGCAAAGGTGACGGATTTTGTAGAAAGTCAAATAAAATCGAGAGCCAAGATATTCAAACATGGATTTGCGATTGACCGTAGCTTGAAGGACAAAGTGCGGGTAACTATAGTTGCTGCAAGATTTGATGATAACATTGAAGAACCAGAGATTATTGAGCCACCTAAAGTGGAGCCAAAAATTGAAGTTGGGAAAGGTATAGATGCCATTATTCCAGAAAAACCAGCCAAGGTAATTGTTCCAAAGCCTACTAATCAAATCGGACTTTTCGAGCAAGAAGATAAATTTTTGAAAGGTATCAGCGATTTCACAAAAAATGGAGTAAACATTGATGACCTTTTAGATTCTCCAGCATTTAAAAGATATGGAGTGGAGCTTATTGATATTAACGAGGTAGGTGAGGAAAATCTCGACAAAATAAACCTATTAGATTTATACACTGAATTGAGCAATCAAAAACTTATAGACTAGTTCTTATTGACCTCTCTCTTATTAAATCCAAAAAACAAAGACCTCTGAAATATAATCTCAGAGGTCTTTTTGTTTGTTTCAATCTATCTATCAAAAACCAGTTCCGACCGCAAAAGCACGTACATTTGTCGGCAAATCACCCATTTTAGTAGCCATTCCTGTGGTTAAATTTACAGAGTAAACAGACGACTTATCTGCAACTTTCAAGACCGCATAAGCCATACCGCTTCTACTTCCTATATCAAAACCGCTTGCAGCATCAATATTGACCCCTAAAGCTCCTACTTCTACCTGAGTGCCATTGTTTGGCGGGTCTTGCTTGTACAATTTGTCCGTATTTGCGTCCAAATTATAAAGTATTGTTGAGGTAGCACCCGCAAAATTATTGGTGTATGCAGAGGCTACAATCATCGGCATTCCTGGATTCAGAGCACCATCAGTAGCTACTATTACGCCTGTTTCAGGATGTAACCTAAGGTTTTGGCCAGTGTTGCTCACACAACGAATTCTGTCCACTGTTGGATTAAAATCAAAACCGAATGAAGTTCCCATTAGCATTGTACTAAAAGGCATAGTTCCTACAGCCGTTGCAGCTCCAGAGGCTGTATTCAAAACATAAATTCTGCTTGAACTTCCCAAAGCATAAAGCTGTCCATTTACAGGTCTAAAGTCAATACCTAAGATGGTTTCGCTCACTTGAAGCCCAGTTATTGGCTTGCTTACAGGAGTACCAACATTCTTAAAATTAAAAGCCAAAAGGTTGTTTGATTCATCAATAGCGAAAGAGACTGGTGCGGTTGGAATAGCCAAACCGTTTATATTTCCTGAGGGTAAATTACCTAATTTTGTAAGCATTCCACTTGTCAAGTTAACTTGGTGTAGCTCCCATTTATCGGCTACTTTTACTGCAGTCAAAGCCACATCTCCGGCAGGATTTATGTCGAAACCAGCACTCATAGCAATATCAGTACCTAAAGCTCCAACTTCAACTAAAACGCCATTGTTTGGTGGGTCTTGTTTGTAAAGTTTATCGGTTTTGGCATCTATATCATACAAAATGGTAGCACTAGCACCCGCCATGTTGCCTGTATATGCCACCGATTCAATAACTTGCGACATACCTCCAGCAATTGAATCATCTGTAGCAGCCACTGCTCCTGTTTCAGGGTGAAGTCTAAGGTTTTGGCCTGTGTTGGTCACTAATCTGATTCTATCAACTGTAGGATTAAAGTCAAGAGCTACAGCCGTGCCGTTAATGGTTGGATTGAGTGCCGCGGCTCCGATAACTCTTGCAGTGCCCGTTTCCTGGTTAATAACATAAAGACGGTTCATTATACTCACTCCGTATAATTCGCCAGTGGCTGGTCTGAAGTCAATGGCAGTTAGTGCATCATTGGCCACCAAACCAGTAATCGTTACCGATTGAGTGGCCGTTTCTGACTTCATAGCGTTTATTTTTTGCAGTTGCTTTCCATCCTGCAGAACGTAAAATTCGAAATCGGGTTTCGAAACAGGCATTTCAACCGTCTCCTTGTCACAAGAAACAAGGCCGGCTATTAAGCCTAGAGCTATTAGATTCGTTTTCATTCGTATCATGAGTAAATAATTTAGTTTTACTCACGTACGTGAATCTGAAATTTTTGGATTCTTTATAAGAGGACTTTCTACTATTCTACATTAGTTAAATAGAATTAAAATAAAGGATTAAATCCCAATAACCTTAATTTTCCAAAACCAAAGAATTTCTTAAACCCTTAAATTCAATCACTTCCGTTTCAGCTATTACCATAGGTTTAACTAATTTTCCGTTTAATCTCCAATTGCCAAATTTTCCTTTTGGTTGCGAGAAAACAAGTTTCCAATCGGTATTTTTTTGTGAAATATCGAAGATTTGGGAATCTGTTTTTTGAGTAAAACTCATTCCGATGAGGTTCTCTCCTATCTCTACCGACTCTATTTTACCTTCTGTAAGTTTCGAAGGAAGCAATGGTGAAATATGAATCGTTTTCAGGTGAGCCAATGGCTTTATTCCAAAAAACTGCTTGATTATAGGCTCGCCAAAAGCATACATATTCCAAGCTTGTGAAAACATACCAAAATCAGGTGAAACCTCATAAATAGAACCTGGAAGTGCAAAACTGAAGGATTTCATCATTCTTTTAAGCAGAGAATATGCTTCGTCTGGTCTACCATAGTTGTTTTCGGCCACGGCTTGAACACCTGTTGGCAGGGTCATAACGGCACCTGTGTAGGTAAATATTTTCCGATTGGTTACAAACGAACCTTCCTCTGATCCTGCGGTTTCGTCTCTGTCGATACCAGTAACAAACATACCGTATGGATTTGTAAATTTCTTGGCTGTCTCCAAAGCTTTAATCGCCTTCTCCCTATCCGCAATGCCCATTTCCATAGGCGTGTTTACTACCCAATTGTGGTGCATCACAAATCCTCTTTTTTCATTGTCTCGGTAAGTTTCTATTTGTTTTTTAGAACTTTGAAGTTCAGCCACCGCCCATGGTTTTTTCAAAGTATCGGCTCTGATAATGGCATCATCAAGAAGGTGCAAAGCTTGTTTTTTAGTCCCAATAAAATCAGCATAAGAGTTAGACTCTTCCACCCAAAAATCCTTATTGATCTTTTCTTTTATTTTGTCCGCTTTTGATTGATATTGATTGGCCAAAGATGTTTTTCCCAAAACCTTAGCCATCTTAGCGGCGTCAGCGAAAGCTTTTTGAGAATAAACCGCCACATCTATCATCTCGGAATCCATACCATGTATTTCCATCATTCCGAAGCCGTCAGGAAGAAGATTTCCGTCCTTATCATTTTCTTTTAAGAGCCATTCCAAGCCTTTTTCTATTGTCGGAAAATATTTATTCAAGAAAGCTTTATCACCAGTCCAGCAAAACACCTCCCAAATCAATGACGCAAACTGCGGTGTTTCGTTTACATTTCCGTTGTTAAAAACCGCACCGTTTGTGGAAACTTCGTGTACAATTTTTCCATTGCCGTTAGTTTTCTCTGAAATGCCATGAATCAAATCTATCGTACTGTAAACCAAATCTTTACGCCCCGTGGCAATTAATCCTTTTAAGGTATATTCATTATCAACACCAAACCACCAGGGATAATCTGGTAATCCCGCACATAAACCTCTCCCCTGTCCTTCAACATCTCTGATGAGCCAATCGTTATTGTATTTTATCCAGCGAAATCCTTTTTCAAGGTCTTTATCGCTGAACGTTATTTTCGATTTTTCAATTATATTTAAAAGCCTATTTTGCTTCTTTTGTAAATAAGGAGTGGCATTTGGACTTAGCTCCGCGTATGTTCTCAAAGCTTCCATTTGGCTCTTTTCAGAACCCGCTATAGTGAATGGAAAAATAGCATTGGCCAGAGGAGAAACGGTCAGATTGTATTGAGTACGGGTAATAGAAGTATTAGGTTTGCGTGAATGATTCTCCTTATTAGAAATCGCAATTCCCTTTGATGATGAACCATAAACTACAAACCAAGGATTCAATTTATCTTTTACCAACCATTTGTTTTCTTTAAAAACAGCCTCATCTTTGCCATCTACCATATTGGTTCTTTCACCCAACCAAACGGGCATAAGATTAGAAATGGCTTTGAATTCAATCGAAACATTTAAAGCTGTATTGGTCATATTTTTTATAAAAAACTCAATGTAAACCGCCTTCTTTCCATCTGGTACAAACTGATATCTTTCTACTAAAAAATCTGAAGATAAACTACTGTAAGTAAGCTTATTGCCAAATGCATAATTTTCAAAAGTATCGGCTTTGTTCAAAACGTACTTTTGGTTATTTACCAACATTTCCACCTCGAATCCGTCCAAAAGCTTGATAGGATGACACCATACTCCGCCCATTTCTCCCTGCACATGCCAGCCCAAGTCAGGGAACGTGCCGTCCTGATGACCAACCATGTAGAGCCTATCCCCAGCAGCAGCATACGGACTTGCTAAATATTCTGGCTTGCCTTGTATTTTTTCTGAATTTGTGAAAAGAGAGGCGATACTTTTGCTAACTGTTTTTTGGGCAAAAGAGAATTGAAAGAAAACAAGTAGAAAGCAAAGGATTTTAAAAATATTCATTTTATCAAAGGTTAAAGTCAAATCTACGAATTTTATCGCAAAAAAAAACAGCCCTCCGTTGCCGAAGAGCTGCTCTTAATAACAATCTATAGAAACACTTACGATCCTTTTTCTTTCTTGATTACGCCTTCTGCGATGTTTGCAGGAACGAAATCGTAGTGAGAGAATGTAAGGTTTGCAGTAGCACGGCCTGAAGACATTGTTCTTAGGTCAGTTACATATCCAAACATCTCCGACAAAGGCACGTCAGCTTTGATCACTTGTGATCCAGCTTTGGTGTCCATACCTTTCATCATACCTCTACGACGGTTCAAGTCACCTGTGATAGGTCCAGTGTATTCGTCAGGAGTCAATACCTCAAGAGCCATGATTGGCTCAAGCAATTTCGCACCTGCTTGTTTACCTGCCTCACGGAAGCCCATACGAGCGGCCAATTCGAATGACAATGAGTCTGAATCGACATCGTGGAATGAACCGTGGAACAATTTCACTCTGAATGAATCAACAGGGAAACCAGCCAATGGACCGTTCTTCATAGCCTCTCTAAAACCTTTCTCAATTGCTGGGATAAATTCACGAGGAATAACACCTCCTACAATGGCATTTTCGAACTGAAGACCCACTTTCTTTTCTTTTCCTTCTTCTTCGTCTGTTCTTGGACCAAACTCAAATACGATATCAGCAAATTTACCTTTACCACCCGATTGTTTTTTGTAAACTTCACGGTGTTCAACAGTCTTAGTAAATGTCTCTTTGAATGCTACTTGCGGAGCACCTTGGTTTACTTCCACTTTAAATTCACGACGCATACGGTCAATGATGATCTCAAGGTGAAGCTCACCCATACCTCTCATGATAGTTTGACCTGTTTCTTCGTTGGTTTCAACTGTCAAGGTAGGATCTTCTTCGATAAGCTTAGTGATAGCTTTCGAGAAATTATCTTGGTCAGCCGATTTCTTAGGCTCGATGGCATATCCGATAACTGGATCAGGGAATACCATTGATTCAAGAACGATTGGGTGTTTTTCGTCAGAAAGAGTATCTCCTGTTTTGATATCCTTAAAACCTACTACCGCAGCAATATCACCAGCTTCTAGAGCATCAATCTGATTTTGCTTGTTGGCGTGCATTTGGAATATACGAGAAATACGCTCTTTGTTACCTGAACGGTTGTTCAAGATGTAAGATCCTGAAGGCAATGTACCTGAGTATGATCTAACAAAACACAAACGACCTACAAATGGGTCAGTTGCGATTTTAAACGCCAAACCAGCAAATGGCTCAGAAGCACTTGGCTGACGAACGATTTCAGCACCTGTGTCAGGATTGGTACCTTTGATACCGTCTCTGTCTAGTGGCGACGGCAACAAGGCCATTACCAAGTCAAGCATAGTTTGTACACCTTTGTTTTTGAACGACGAACCGCACAACATAGGTACGATTTTCATATCAATAACAGCAGCACGCAAAGCGGCCAATATTTCGTTTTCAGTGATAGAGTTTGGATCTTCGAAGAATTTCTCCATCAAAGTCTCATCGTAGTCAGCTACCGCTTCCAATAGATTTTCTCTCCACTCAGCTACTTCTTCCAACATATCTTCAGGAATTGGCACCTCTTGGAACGTCATACCTTTGTCGTGCTCGTTCCACACCATTCCACGGTTGTTGATCAAGTCAACCACACCTTTGAAGTTTTCTTCACTACCGATAGGCAACTGAAGCGGAACTGCATTTGAGCCCAACATTTCTTTTACTTGCTTACACACGTTTAAGAAGTCAGCACCCGAACGGTCCATTTTGTTTACGAAGCCCAAACGAGCCACGTTATAGTTGTTGGCCAAACGCCAGTTTGTTTCAGACTGTGGCTCTACACCGTCCACTGCACTAAACAAAAACACCAAACCGTCCAATACTCTAAGTGAGCGGTTTACCTCTACGGTAAAGTCCACGTGTCCTGGAGTATCTATAATGTTGATATGGTAATCGTTGTTTCTGTATTTCCAACCCACTGTGGTAGCAGCAGAAGTGATAGTGATACCTCTTTCTTGCTCTTGCTCCATCCAGTCCATAGTAGCACCACCGTCGTGTACTTCACCTATTTTGTGGTTAACACCAGCGTAGTAAAGAATACGCTCAGTAGTGGTGGTTTTACCGGCGTCAATGTGGGCGGCAATACCAATGTTTCTTGTAAATTTTAAATCGCGAGCCATTATTTGTAATTTGTTTACGGATATTTTAATCCAGATTACGACCGAGAATATTTGATTTCGGTTTCGGGCTGCAAAATTATGAAAAAAATACAAAACTTAAAACAAAAATGCCGTAATAGTTTGATAAAAGCACAAAAAGTGCTAAGAATCCTCATTTAGAATAGAAAAACCTATTTAACGGACCTGATTATTAACCATTTAATAACCTTAAAGTAAGATTTTGAGATAAATTTTCGTTTATAAACAAACATTTCATAGTTTTGATTTTTAGAACAAAGCATAAATAAGATGGAAGAAGAAGAAAATCAAATCAATATAGAACTGTCTGAAGAAATGGCCGAAGGTGTTTACGCCAATTTGGCCATGATAGCCCACTCCAACTCAGAGTTTGTGGTGGATTTTATCAGACTGATGCCTGGCGTACCGAAAGCCAAGGTTAAATCAAGGGTGATTTTAACACCTGAACACGCCCAAAGGTTGCTATTGGCACTGCAGGACAATATCAGAAAATACGAAGCCAACTTCGGCGAAATCAGACAATCCAACGACCCCGTTCCCTTCCCGATGAACTTTGGTGGGCAGATGGGCGAGGCGTAGCGGGGGTTTGGTTTTTGTAAGATATTTGAAAAAGAGCTTTATGGCTCTTTTTTTTGTAACTGACGTAAGAGTATTGTTGTTAACACTAAATCAATGAGACAATTCAAAATATTTTTTCTTGCAGTACTATTGTGTGTATTTGCTGCAATTAATTTTGCTATATTCAGAGGGATCTTTGAAAAAATCGTAAGGCCTAATTATAAAAATTTAGACTGGGGAACGTATTCTATTTTTTGTCTTATAGTTTTCCCAATATCCGTTTTGACTTTTTTTACGTTAATTAAGGAGGTAAAAAAAGTTAATAGAAAATTTGAATAGAACTGAATTCACTAGGTTATTAATTCTGAATTCTTGTGGTAAATGACATGCTTTTAATTGCCTATGCTAAAATCATTTTACCAGCAATCGTAATCCTTTCAGATCCGACTTATCTGTCTAGCCAAATTGAGAATTGCCTCAGCAGGCAATAAAGTCTTTTTTAAAAAATAAAAAAACAAATTTAAGATATGTGGAGATACCCATCTGACAGAGACCTTGAAGAAAATGGTTTACCAACTTATATAGATATGGTTTTCAAAACACCTTTAAAGTGGGTCTATTTATTTTTTATAATTTTCGCGATAGGAATAGTTTTTCTCGTACGACATCATAATGCTAAAAATGAGCAAATACACAAAGAGAAGGTGGCGAATAAAAAAACTATTCAAAAATGAACTGTTTACTAGCTCTCTTTTGACCTAACGATAATTCTATCGGCTCAAGGATTGTTCCACCATCGTTGTGGAGAAATGCAGGTTTTACATGCTAAAAATTTAAATCATTTTAATAGACCTTGCTGCATTTTCAGGTCTGACCTAGCGGTCTGACCGTAGTTTTGTTTAACCGGTTTGTTCTTTAAACCAAACTGAATTCACAATTTAGGAAAATTGTTTTACTTCTTATAGAAAGGACTACAACATTATCCGATCAGATTTTATCTTAAAACAAATCGCCTTGGTTGATGCTTTGTTTTTCTTTGTCAAAGAAATATGTATGAATATTTATCTGATTTTCAGTTTCTCTGATGGTTTGATACTCACCGTTTTCTTGCAAAACATAGGCGTTACAGTTGTCAAGCAAGTTTACCTTTAAGATATTTATAAGATGACGCTTGATATCTTCATTGATAAACTCAAAGAGTGATTCTATCCGTTTGTCAAAACTTCTCACCATCATATCTGCACTTCCACCGTAAACTCTTGGCTGGCCTTGATTATGGAAGTAAATGATGCGGGCGTGTTCGAGATAGTTACCTACCAAAGATCTCACCCTAATGTTTTCACTTAGGCCCTTACGCCCTGGTCTCAAACAGCAGATTCCTCTAACTATAAGCTCTATTTTAACCCCTTTATTCGATGCCGCGTATAATTCCTCTATGATGTCTTTGTCTTCCAAGGAGTTGACTTTGAAACAAATGCCGGCCGGAAGTCCCTTAGCTGCATTGTTGGCTTCGTTTCTGATTTGCTCAATCAACGAGTTACGCATATTTTTTGGCGACGTTATAAGGTTCTTATAACCCGAAGGTTGCGAATGACCCGTAATTACATTAAAAAACTCCGCAATGTCTTTGGTATAGTCCTGATTAGCAGTCAAAAGCCCAATATCGGTGTAGAGTTTTGAAGTATCCTCATTGTAGTTTCCACTCGCGAGGTGAGCGTACTGCATCACTTTTGGCCCTTCTTTTCTTACAATAAGCATCAATTTGGTGTGGGTTTTAAGCCAACCTATGCCGTATATAACAAAACAACCTGCTTTCTGTAGTTTTTCTGCTTCTCTGATGTTATTTTCTTCGTCAAAACGGGCTTTTATCTCAAAAAGAGCCGATACGTGCTTGCCATTTTCGGCAGCTCTAAGCAAAGCCGAGGTTATCCGTGAGTTTTTGGCCAATCTATAAATAGTCAGTTTTATAGACAATACATTGGGGTCATCCGCCGCCTTTTCCAGAAGGTTGAGAACGGGCTCAAAACTGTTGTACGGATGATGCAACAGGATGTCGTTTTCCTTTATAGCATCAAATATATTGAGTTCTCTATTGAAGTTTAGGGCTGTCAAAGTGCTTGGAGATGGAGGCAATAGCGGCTTAAATTCGGCATGATTGACGATTTGCCATAGACGTGTATAATCCATTAACTCATTGTTTACATGGATATTATACTTATCAATCTCCCATTTCTTCTTCAAAATTTCCATCAAATATTCCGACGGACGAGTCTCTATTACCAATCCTACCACCCTACCCGCCTGGCGACTCCTGATTTTTTCCTTCACTTCGTCCACAAAGTCAGCATCTACATCGTCGTTTTCGTCGATTGTAAAGTCGCCGTTTCGGACAATCCTAAAGAGGTCAACCGACTCAATGGTTACATTTTTATAGAGCTTCCCGATTTGGTTTCTGATAATCTCTTCCGTTGGCAAGAAATCTACTGAGTCTTCACTTTCAAACTCGTAGAACTTGGGTAGATTAGATGGTATTTGAACAAATGAGAGTTTTTTATTGTCTTCGGTTTCAGGAAAAAGCGTGGTTTGTTGCTCTATGGAAACAATTCCCAGTATCAAGCTTTTGGCCAAGAGGTTCGGGAAAGCGTGGGTGTGATCGCAAACCATTGGCGTGAGCATCGGATACACGGTGTTCTCAAAAAAGTCCGTAACTTCGTCTAATTGCTTCTCATTGAGGTTGTTGTATTTTATGATTCTAAATCCATTCTTCTCGAAAGTGGGTTCTAAATCTTCTCTAAAAATACGATTACGCTCGTCAATAAACCGTTTTATGTGATTTAGAAGAACTTTTCTGAACTGAACCTCTCGCAAACCCGAGTAGTCTACTCTTTCTTTATCGTAGTCAATATAATTATACAAACTTCCGAGTCGAACGGCCATGAACTCGTCGAGATTTGACGCCGTGATGGCCATAAACTTGAGCTTTTCAAATATATTCAAGTCTGTTTTTCTAACCTGATCCAACACTCGCTCGTTGAATTTCATCCAACTTAAATCCCGGCTGATAAAGTTAGATTTCTCAATGTTATTGTCGGATTTTTGATCTTTTATGGTGGGATTATATTTGTATTCGCTTTCCATGTTGAAGTCAAGCAAATCCTTAAAAAACGACACTACACCTTCTGTAACACTACCCATTTTGTATTTTTAAATCTTTAAATTTTGGGATATAATATTTTGCAAATTTCCGAAAAATAGCATTACCTAAACATTAATTTTTGCTTAGAAATAACATTCATTGAATAACGTATAATAATAAACAAAATTAGGCATTTTTTAAAGAATAATTCTGAAAGTGGTGCCTTTGCCCACCTCAGACTTCAACACATATATCTGACCACCGTGGTATGTCTCAATTATCCTTTTTGCCAGAGTTAGCCCAAGCCCCCAGCCGCGTTTCTTGGTAGAAAAGCCTGGATTAAAAACTTTCCTTTGAATGGCATTGGTCATTCCTTTACCAGTATCAGTGATGTCTACGGCGAGTTTTCCTGCTTGATTATAGTTCATCTCTATGGCCAGATTTCCGATTCCACCCATGGCATCCACCGCATTTTTACAAAGATTCTCTACCACCCATTCTATTAGATTTTTGTTTATTTTGTGTATGTAAGGTTTGTCTAGATTGTTTTTTAGAGACCAATTTATTTTGGTAGAAATCCGTTTTTTCAGATATTCCACCGTAGTTTCAATCAGTTCGCCCACATTTTCCTCTTTCATGGTTGGCTCAGAACCTATGTTAGAGAAACGATTGGTGATGGTCTCGAGCCTCGAAATATCCTTCAACATCTCCTCCCCAATGGAATTGTCAAAATCGGGATTAATCTTCAGCACTTCAATCCAACCCATAAGGCCCGAAATTGGCGTACCCAGTTGATGAGCGGTTTCTTTGGCTAGACCTACCCAAACTCTATTTTGTTCGGCTTTTCGAGAAGACGAATAGGCTATAAATGCTAACGAACCGAAGATTAAAAAGGTGACAATCAGTATATAAGGAAAGTAACGAAGCTGCGTCACAATGGTGGAATTGCTATAATATACATAGCCTTTGTCTTTGCCGACAATGAATTCTATAGGCGTATGTTCGGCTTTCATTTCGTCCATTTTGGACAGTAAATACTTCAGTTTTTTGTCTGCTGTAAACTTCCGGGTGGAGTCGTCAAGCTCAGGAATATTTCTGTAATCCATGGGGCTTCCACCCGTTACTAGAATAGTGGGAACGGTTTCGTTGGCCGATAATACCTCCTCTACAAAAGTATAGTCGCAGTCACTTTCGGGGTCTTGCTCGATGGTGAACCTTATACTTTCGGCGTATAGTTGAGCATATTTTTCCTCTCTGTCTTCAAGAGATTTTCTGACTTCGTTGAAATAAAACAACAAACCCAACACAAGAACAAGCAACAATGCAGTGATTATCAGTCGCTTTGTGGAAATATTTACATATAAATCATGAAAGAGTCTATTACTTTTCATCCAAATTCTAAATTATATTCTTCGGTTTTTGGTTAATATTATTCGGTATATGAATCTAAACTCCAAACTTTACCGTAGTTATACATGATTGAAGGCAGGAAATATTAATTTAGAAAAATTCTAAATTACAAAAACTGCTTATCGTCATAACAAATATAGGGTTGCTAGGGCGTATTTTTGCATAAAATTTTTTTCAAATAAAAGGTAATGAGCGAGAGTTTTAGAGTAGTTTCAATTTCTTACAAAAAAGCACCCCTTCAGATAAGGGAACGTTTGGCTTTGGACGAAAGCGAGACAAAGGCGTTTTATTTGAAACTTAAAGAGGTTTTTGGAATAGCTGAGGCTTTGGTAATATCCACTTGTAACCGCACAGAGGTATATTTCAAGTCAGACTCCGACATTTCTTCGGAGGTCATTAAACTTTTGGCCATTAATAAAGGAGTTTCTTCTTCAGACATTGAAGAATATTTTGAAATAATCAATGAGGAATCTGATGCTACCAACTACCTTTTTGAGGTGGCTCTTGGCTTACAATCACAAGTAATTGGTGATCAACAGATAATCAATCAAGTGAAGAACGCCTATCAGTGGTCAGCGGACATGCAAATGGCTGGACCATTTGTACACAGAGTACTTCACACGGTTTTTTATGCGAACAAAAGACTGGTACAAGAGACTTCGTTTAGAGATGGAGCGGCATCAACCAGCTATGTTACGGTAGATTTAATGGAGAGTTTCCTACCGATGTTAGCCAACCCGAGTATTTTGGTTTTGGGGCTAGGCGAAATTGGTGAAGACATAGCCAAGACCTTGTTTGAGAAAGGAATAAAGAATGTAAGTGTTTGTAATAGAACAAAAGAGAAAGCCGTAGAATTGGCTCAATCTTTCGAAATGCAGGTATTGGATTATACTTCTTTAGCTGAACAACTACAAAACTTCGACGTGGTCGTATCATCGGTAAGGGCTGAAGCACCAATTGTAAAAACGTCGTATTTAGCCAAGAAGAAATCAATTACATATTTATTCGATCTTTCTGTGCCAAGGAGCATAGAGTCAGAGGTTGAAAACATTCCTGGCGTGGTTTTGTATGGTTTGGACGAAATACAAAAACGATCAGATGAAGCTTTGGAAAAAAGGAAGGCTGCTATACCTCAGGTTAAGGCTATTATAGCTGAAATGGTGTCAGAAGTGGCCAATTGGTCAAAGGAAATGATGGTATCGCCAACGATACAAAAACTCAAAAATGCTTTGGAGCAGATACGTCAAGACGAAATGTCTAGGTTTTTGAAAACCATGAGTGCTGAAGAAGCAGAAAAAATGGACAAAGTAACTGCGGCGATGATGCAGAAAATCATAAAATTACCTGTACTCCAACTCAAGGCCGCTTGTAAGCGTGGAGAAGCCGATACGCTTATAGACGTATTGAACGATTTGTTTGATTTGGAGAAAGTGAAAGTTTAAAATGTTCAAGTTTGTGAGGACACAAACTTGGATGGACACAAACATTGGCATCAAGAAATTAATATTTAAAAGTCTGCTTCAACGAGCAGACTTTTGCTTTTTAGAATTCTAGATTCAATTGTTTACCTGTTTCGGTTTTTTCGTCTAGAAAATTTGACACTCCAAGCCCCAAAAGCCTGATTCCCTTTGGAAAGGGCATTAGATTTTCTACCAAATAATCAATTGTTTTGTTTATTTCTTCTTTCTGAAAATAACCATTTTCAATCGTCTTACTTCTTGTAATAGATTCAAAATCAGCATACTTAATTTTTATAGTCAGCGTTTTACCCACCAAATTGTGCTTTTGGGTTCTGACCAAAAGTGACTCAGCAAGTCTGTAGAGATCTCCATAAATTTCTGAGACCAATTCTAGGTCTTGCGTGAAAGTATTCTCAACGCTAACTGACTTTGTTTCACGTTCGGCCACCACTTCTCTATGGTCCTGTCCACGAGCTATTTCGAAATAATATTTACCAACTTTACCGAAATTTTTCACCAAAAACTCTTGAGATTGTTCCTTTAGTTCCTTTCCGGAATTTATACCCATGGCTTTCATTTTTTCGGCAGTAACCTTTCCGATTCCATAAAATCTATGAATGGGCAAAGTCTCCACAAAAGCCTCCGCCTGGCTGGGTTTTATCACACATTGCCCGTTGGGTTTGTTGATGTCCGAAGCCGTTTTTGCTAAAAATTTATTAAAAGAAATACCTGCCGAAGCCGTCAGTTGTGTTTTTTCAAAAATCTTCTGCCGAATTTCTATCGCTATTTGAGTGGCGGTTTCTATTCCTTTTTTGTTTTCGGTAACATCTAAATATGCTTCATCGAGCGAAAGCGGTTCTATGAGATCAGTATATTCAGCAAAAATCTCACGAATCTGCAAAGAGACTTGTTTATAGGCGTCAAACCTAGGCTTTACAAAAATCAAAGAAGGGCACAGACGCTTGGCTGTTTTGGAAGGCATGGCCGATTTTACACCAAATTTTCGAGCCTCATAACTGGCTGCTGCCACTACGCCACGTTCTGCACTTCCACCTACAGCCACAGGTTTGCCTCGCAACTCAGGGTTGTCACGCTGCTCCACAGAAGCAAAAAATGCATCCATGTCGATGTGTATTATTTTGCGGAGTTTTGGCAAATTCAAACCATTTTTTACAAAAATATCGAAGTATTTGGCAAAATGGTTCTAGGTATATGAGCTTACTTCCTAATTCTATAAAAAAGTCTTAACTGTGCATGTGGAGCGATTGAAATTATAATATCTTTTGGTTTCGTAAAATAATCTTCAATTTTCTCATCTGGTTTGAGCTTAACAAAGACTTCTTGAAATTCGTCCATATTTAATTCTAGGCTTTGATTTGAAAAGACACTTCCCAGCCCAATACCAAAATCCAGTTGCAACTTCTTATTTCTATTGGTATTTAAACCAATCTTTACAAATGGTTCAACTTTATTTTTGGAATTATATAAACTGACAATACGCCAACCATACAAGGTCATCGGTGCTTCAAACCTAGTAAATCTTGTACCTGTTTCTGCAAAAAAATGCTTTCTATAAAGTTTTCTATAAATTAAATCTACATTTAATCCTGAAACTGTGGGCAAACTAGGCCACTCTGAAATCCAAACAAATACATTTCTTTGCCACCTAATGTTTCCACCAATTGCCTTATTTTTCCAACGATACTCATAGCCAAGATTTGGTCGTAAAAGTATAGAATTCCCGATGTCTAGGTTTAAAAATGATTGTGCAGAGGTTTTTTGTAAGGCAAACATCACAATCAAAAAAAGAAGTTTTTGCATTTCAGTATGGTTTTAGAATTTGCAAATAATATTACTAAAAAACTGATTGTTAATCCTAAGATTACATCCCGAAATTATTTTACGGTAAGAAAAAACTGTTTTAACCTCCCTTCTTGGGTATCTTTGCACTCAAATTGTACATTATGGAAAACACCTTCAAGAAATTTGACCTCAACAAACAGCTTCTCATGGCTGTGGAAGACATGGGTTATACAGAGCCCAGTGAGATTCAAGACAAGGCTATTCCTTTAATATTAGCAGGTCACGATGTGCTGGGAATTGCCCAAACAGGTACCGGTAAAACAGCGGCCTACTTGTTGCCGATTTTGATGAAAATCAAATATGCTCAAGGCAAAGATGCCCGCTGCATAATATTCGCCCCAACACGTGAATTGGTGATGCAAATTGATGCGGCCATCGTTGAACTTGCCAAGTATACAGACATACGACATGTGGCACTATTTGGCGGCTTAGGGCCAAAAACACAAATAGAAACCCTCAAAAAAGGGATAGACATCATAGTAGCCACACCTGGCAGATTCATGGATTTGTATCTTTTGGGGGAAATTAACACCAAAAGTCTTCAATATTTGGTACTCGATGAAGCCGACAAAATGATGGATATGGGTTTTATGCCACAGATTCGCAGAATATTGGAAGTTATACCACGCAAAAGGAAGAACCTTTTGTTTTCGGCAACATTCCAACCTAGGGTAGAAAAACTTTCAGAAGAGTTTCTTGAAGATCCTTTAAAAATAGAAATTACACCATCGGCAACGGCTGCCAGCACGATTACCCAGAGCGTGTATCATGTGCCCAATTTTAAGACCAAAATTAATCTTTTGGGCTATTTGCTCGACTCCGACGTCATAACCAGAGCGATGGTTTTTTGTAGAACCAAAACCGTGGCTGACAACGTCTTTAAGTTTTTAGAAAGAAAGGTTCTAGGTGCAAACAGTGTTAGAGTAATACACGCCAACAAAGGACAAAATACCCGAATAAATGCAGTAGAGGACTTCCGTGGAGGCAAAATCAAGGTTTTGGTATCGACTGACGTAGCGGCAAGAGGCATAGATGTAAACGCTGTGAGCCACGTGATAAACTTTGATGTGCCGCTCATTTATGAAGATTACGTACACAGAATTGGACGCACGGGCCGAGCAAAATTAGAAGGCGAAGCTATCACGTTTTTGTTGCCTTCGGAGGAATATCATTTGAACAAAATTCAGAAGATTATACGCACTACAGTGCCCATTTTAGAGCTTCCAACGCAAGTACGAATAGAAGAAACGGAGTTTGAAGAAAGCCAAGCGATGCTCCGTGAAATGGATGAGCAACGCAAAAAAGAAGACCCTGATTTTAAGGGAGCGTTCCACGAAAAATCAGAAAAGAATCAGAAGTTTATAAAACTCAGAGAAGCTCAAGCAAAAGCCAAAGAGAAAGCCAAGGAAAAAGCTCCAAAAACTAAACCAAAGAGCAACGCTAAAAAACCACAAAGCAAAGGTGGTTTCAAGAAGAAATACTAAATTTGGAGATTATAATCCCCAAATTTATATTAATTCGGGGATTACGTTCGCCAGATTAAATAAATTCATGAAAATTTTCTTTTGAAACAACCATTGTTTTTTCGGGCGAATAAGTTTCGAGAAAAGAATTCGGAAACTTGGATTTGGCTTTGGGATTCCATTTAAATTCGAAAGCACTTATTTTTCCATCACCTTCCTCTATGTAATCTATTTCTTGTTGGGCGTGATTTCTCCAGAAGTAGTTTTTGGCGAATACTCTCTCATTCTGATTTTTCTTGATTCTTTCACTTATTAAGAAATTCTCCCATAGAGCACCGATGTCTGTTCTCAGACCTATTGGATTGAAATTATCAATAATGGCATTTCGGATTCCATTGTCATAAAAATAAATTTTTCTTGAAGTGTTTATTTCATTTCTTAGATTTCGACTAAACGCTTGCAAGCGAAAGATCACAAAAGCTTTTTCAAGTAAACTGATATAATTCTCAACAGTAGCTTTATCTATTTCTAAAGTCCTACTGAGTTCATTATAAGATACTTCACTCCCAACTTGAAACGCCAAAGCCGTCAACAATTTCTCTATAATCTGAGGTTTTCTTATTCCTTGATATGACAACAAATCTTTGTATAAATAGCTGCTAGACAGTTCGTTCAGTATTTCTCGTTCCTGACCTTTATTGTTCAAAACAGCTGGATACATTCCAAATAGTAGCCTACTTTCAAGCTGATCAAATGCCTCAAAATAATTGCTGCTATTCACCAATTCTTTCCAGCTGATGGCAAACATCTGAAATTCCCACTTGCGGCCAGTCAGCGGTTCGTTTATTTCATTAGCCAGTTCCAAAGCTGAAGATCCCGTGGCTATTAATTGTACATCTGGAAAGTTTTCATGAATGACTTTTAGTGTCAAGCCAATGTTTTTAATCCTTTGGGCCTCATCAATGATAACAATCTTAGAATCTCCCAAAAATGTCCTTAAATCCTCTACACCTACGTTAGTAAGTCTTTCCCTTACAATTGGTAAATCAGCATTTAAGAAAAGCGTTGGAAGGTTGTTTTTATCTTGTAGTTTTTTGAGCAATGTAGTTTTGCCCACTTGTCTTGCACCCATTAGTAGGATGGTTTTCCCCGAAAACATCCTCTCATCTATTAAATGGGCAATTGTTCTGTCTATCAATTTGCAACAATTTTATACACAAATGTATAAAAATAAATTTCCTAATCCCCAAATTCATATAAATATTTCGATTATAATCCCCAAATTTATATTAATTTAGGGATTACGTTCGCCACATTAATACTTTTAGAAAAATAAAAACTCAATAACTTCCCAATTTTCCCTTTTCTCCCGAGCCTTCAAACTCTGCGAGGGTTGTTTTGGCAATGGCTTTTAGAGCCGAAGAATCGTTGATCATCGTCACGAATTTATAGCCTAGGTCGGCAAAAAGACGGGCATTTTGAGGAGTAGCCGCATGAATACCAGCCACAAGATTATGCTCAGTAGCAACGGCCAAAATTTCTTTTAGAATATCCAAAAAACTCGGGTCCTGAAAATCGGCCAGTCTTTTAAAGCCCAATGACATACTCAAGTCCCACGGTCCAACATAAAAACCATCCAAATTAGGCACTTTAGCCATTTCTCTTATGTTTTTCAATGCATCTGGCGTTTCTATCATCGCCAGGGTTATAGTGAAATCGTTGGCATGGCTGGCGTAATCCTCTCCATAAACTACGTTTGAGCGGGTAGGCCCGAGACTTCTGTTTCCTTTTGGATAATATTTAGCCGCTCTCACAAATGCAGCAGTTTCTTCCGCAGTATCGAGCATTGGGCATATCAGACCCACAACACCAGCGTCTAACATACGCATTATGTAGGCGGCATTGTTGTCGGGCAATCGTACGAAAGGCACCGTTCCGCTACCTTCCATAGCTTGGAGCATGGGCAACATGGTGGTCAAGTCGGGAGCTAAGCCATGTTGAGCATCTATGGTCATCACATCAAAACCCACACTGGCCATTATTTCAGCTGACCATGAACTTGGAGTACTTATCCAAGCATTGGTAACTGCCTCACCATTAGCCCATTTTTGTTTTATTTTGTTTTGCATCTTAGTCTTCCCAGTTTAATGAACGTTCAATGGCTTTTTTCCAACCTTTAAAATTCTTGTCTCTCAATGTATCGTCCATTTTCGGAGTCCAAGTTTTGTCCACACCCCAGTTGGCTATCAAGTCATCAAAGTTTTCCCAATAACCCACTGCCAAACCAGCAGCATAGGCCGCACCAAGAGCCGTAGTTTCAATCATCATTGGCCTAATAACAGGCACTTTGAGCATGTCTGACTGAAACTGCATCAAAAGCTCATTTACTGTCATGCCACCATCCACTCTGAGTGATGTTATTTCTATGCCAGCGTCTTTTTCCATCGCTTCTAAAACATCGAGCGTTTGGTAAGCCGTAGCTTCCAAAACAGCTCTGGCAATATGATTTTTGTTAACGTACCTAGTCAAACCTGCTACCACACCACGGGCAGTATTTTCCCAATATGGAGCATATAAACCTGAAAAAGCTGGTACAAAATAAGCCCCTCCGTTATCTTCCACAGCCTCCGCCAGCGTCTGAATTTCACTACTTTCTTTTATCAAACCGAGGTTGTCTCTCACCCATTGCACTAAAGCTCCAGCTATGGCCACAGAACCTTCTAATGCAAAATGAACTGGTTGATTTTCAAACTGATAAGCTACGGTAGTTAATAAACCATACTTAGATGAAATGGCTTTTTCGCCCGTATTGAGCAACATAAAGCAGCCCGTGCCATAGGTATTTTTGGCTTCGCCGGGCTTGAAACAAGTTTGTCCCACCAAGGCTGCTTGTTGGTCGCCCAAGATACCTGCAATCGGTACACCCGCCATAGGTTCTGCAGTGATGTCGCCATATTTCATGCTACTAGGTTTTATTTCTGGTAGCATAGCTTTTGGAATGTTCAGTTTTTGAAGAATCTCGTCGTCCCAAGCTTGAGTTTCGAGATTCATCAACTGAGTTCTGGAAGCGTTGGTTACATCTGTGATATGGATGCCTCCTTTGATACCGCCCGTCAGATTCCAGACCAAAAAGGTATCCATGTTTCCGAAAATGGCCTCTCCTTTTTCTGCATCTTCACGTAGTCCATCCACGTTTTCGAGCAACCATTGAATTTTTAGTCCACTAAAATAAGTAGCCAAAGGCAAGCCAGTTTTTGCCCTTATCCAGTCGCTTCCGAATTCCTTTTCAAGTTTCTCAACGGTTTTTCCCACACGGGTATCTTGCCAAACCAAAGCATTGTAGTAAGCTTTACCAGTGCGTTTATTCCAAACTACTGCGGTTTCTCTTTGATTGGTAATACCGCAAGCAACGATGTTTTCTATTTTGATTCCCTTTTTTATACGAGCTTGGGCTATCACTTCTTGCGTATTTTTCCAGATTTCTTCTGGGTTGTGTTCTACCCAGCCAGGTTGCGGGTAAATCTGTTCGTGTTCTTTTTGGGCGACTGAAACGATTTCTCCTTTTTTATCAAAAAAAATACATCGTGTGCTGGTAGTGCCTTGGTCAATGGAGGCAATTAATTTCATACGTTTAATTTTACCGCTAAGTCGCTATGACGCAAAGAAGGATTAATTTCTCTTTGTTTTCATTTGACTTAGGAATGGTAGTTTCTTTAAGGTTGATTTTAAAATAATCCCTAAATTAGTGCAAAAATTGGTTTTAATAAACCTAAACTCAAAAATGTTGAAATTCTTGAAATTTCTAATATTTGTATCTTTTCTTTTGGTCATAATAGTATTATTTTTTCAGGATATTGTCATTTTGCATCCTGTAAAATTGCCCAAAGACTATGTTTATACATTTGATGAGCCTTTTGAGGAAATCAATTTTTCGCCAGATAGCAATATCTACATCAATGGCTTGCTATTCAGGGCCACGAATTCTAAAGGTTTAGTTTTTTACAACCATGGCAATGCCGACAATCTGCAAAGATGGGGAAGGCTTGCAGCAGATTTTACAAAACTTGGTTACGACGTATTTTTCTATGATTACCAGGGTTTTGGCAAAAGTTCAGGTCGGTTTTCAGAGCATGTGATTTTAAAAGATGCTGTTTTTCTTTTTGATAAATTGAAAGCCACATATGCTGGAAAGAAAATAATTATTTATGGCCGTTCACTTGGAACTGGAGTGGCTACTTATGTGGCTAAAAATAGAAACTCTGATGCACTAATTTTAGAGACGCCCTACTACAATATGGCAGACGTGGGCAAATCTTGGCTGCCTTTTGTACCCTTTCAGAAGTTCGTGAAGTACAAATTCCCAAGCAATGAATGGATAAAAGCTGTGGATTCACCAATTACCATTTTCCATGGTACTAGCGATTTAGTAGTACCCTACAGCTCAGGCTTGAGGCTGTCCAAAACATCTGATTGTAAACTGATTACAATAGAAGGGGGTGGCCATAAAAATCTTGCGACATTTCCGAAATATCACACAGAATTAAAGAAAATCTTAGAATAGAAATCCCGAAACTTACCGTAAAGTCAATATTTTGTGAATTAAGTTGGCCTAAATATGTGAAAAATAAAATTTGGTATAATTTTGAAGTCAGAAATTTTTTAAAATTCAATTGAAGTACCAAACCTTTGAAGCAAAATCGCCTTTAAAACACAAGGCTGACAAGTTCTTTCTATTTTTTAAAAAACTTACATTTCTCCTATTCATTTTTTTTATTTCAGGAAAAACCTTTGCCCAATCCACTTCGTATTTTGATAAGAACACTTGGGTTTTTATGGTGGGGGTATTGGAGTGGTCTGATAAAAATGAATTTGCCTCATTTGATAAAAGAGGAAGAGTAGATGCCAAAATCTTGAAGTTTTTCCAAGACAACGGTATTGCCGCAGACCACATCGTTTATTTAAAAGACAAAGAAGCTACAACCTCAGAGGTCAAAAAGACTTTTGCTAGTTTCCTGAAAAAAGCAAAAAAAGAAGACAAGTTGTTTTTTTACTATTGCGGTCATGGATATCACAATGACAAAAACAATGTTTGCTTTGCCAATTACTCAGGCGGCGACTGGACAGCCAACGAAATAATAAAAGCTGTGGATTTGAACTTTGCAGGAAAAACAGCCTTTTTTGTGGCCGACTGCTGCAACTCTGGTGGCTTGGCGGACGAAGCACAAAAATACAAAACCAAAAACTTTGTGGCTTTGAACTCCGTGGTTCCTAAAGATCTGTCAACAGGAAACTGGACGTTTTCAAATGCTCTTTTGTATGGCTTACAAGGCAAAAACTTTGTGGATACAGACAGCAACGGAAGCCTCACACTGACGGAACTTGCCCAATACATCGATCAAGAAATGGCCATCGTAGAAGGGCAAAAAGCAGCATACTATGTCCCTCAAAATCTTAAAAATCTGGTAATTACAAATGGAATACCTAAACGAAAGGACAAAAAAATAGGCGACCATGTTTGGGTTGATTATGATGGAGAGGACTATCTGGGATTCGTAACTGCCACCGACCCTACAAAAGGCCTTAATGTCAGGTTTTATAGCTATACCAACAATGAGCTTGAATGGGTAGCAGCCAATAGAACCAAACCCTTTAAATGCCAATCCGACTTCTCGGTTGGGGCTTTGGTAAGTGTTTATTCCACCTACGACGAGAAGTGGATGAAAGCCCGTGTTCTCAAAAAATTCTCTTGTCTGCATTATGTCAGATACGAGGGCTATGGAAGCGAATGGGACGAATGGGTTTCGCCTGACAAAATAAAAAAGTAATTGTCTAAAAGACCCAAAATGAAATTCGATTGTATAGCTTTGCGAGCCGCAAGTAAGCTCCCCCAATTTTATTATTCTCTAACCAAAAAATGGTGGTAAGCCACCAAAAGCAAAACCATGGAATTAAGTTTCAAAAATCAAGGCGGTGAAGACCGTGAGATTTCGGGGTACTCGTACATGACCCCAAGTTCAGGTGCTCAAAAATACAAGGCATCATCAAACATAAAAGGCCAAAAACTACCCCCAAAGGTAGATTTACGCCCTCACATGACCCAAGTAGAAGACCAAAAAAGATTGAGTAGTTGCACGGCCAATGCGGTGGCGGGTGCCTACGAGTATTTGGCTAAAAAGTATTTGGCTAAAAAAGCTTTTGATGTGAGTCGTCTGTTTATTTATTACAATGCCCGTCTTAGAACAGGCAAAGAAATTAAAGACTCTGGAAGCCATATTCAGTACGCGGTAGACAGTTTGATGAAGATCGGTGCTTGTAGAGAAGAAACTTGGCCTTATGATCAAACCAAAGTGAATACCAAACCGCACGAGAAGTCTTTTGAAGCGGCGGCAAACTTTAAAATAGAGAAAACGAAGTTTGTACCAGTTAGACTAGACGATTGGAAGAGATGTTTAGCCGAAGGATATCCGATTGTATTCGGCATAGCCCTTTTCCCATCGTTTGATACTTGTAACAAAAACAAAGGCGTGGTACCAATGCCATCACCTACCGAAGCTTCAAGAAGTGCTCATGGGCTACACGCCATGCTATGTGTGGGATACTCTGATGTAGACAAACTGTTTATTGTAAGAAATTCTTGGGGTGAAAAATGGGGAGATGGTGGCTATTGCTACATGCCTTACGAGTATGTGATTAACCCGAAGTTCAATTTGGGTGACTGTTGGATTTTTGGGCGTTCGACACCCATCCCAGAATCAGAAGATACTTGGGTAGAAGATAAAAAGTCCGTAGTGGATAACGGCAGAGGTTATAATAGGGAAAATTTTGTGTACTATAAACCAGACGATTACGGAAATTTTGACCCTCTGGATGGCATAGAAATAGAAGAGTATGACGAAGAAGTGCCAGAGGAATTTGAAGAACTAGAATATGAAGGTGATGGCGAATATGACGAAATATTAGAAGAATACGAAAGTCAGTTTGAAGGTTTAGAGGAAGAGGAGTACGAGGAAGAGTCTGACGAAGAAGAAGAATACGAAGAGGAGGAGTCTGACGAAGAGGACGAGGAGTCCGAGGAAGAGTCTGACGAAGAAGAAGAAGAAGAGGAAGAATCTGAAGAAGAGTCTGAGGAAGATTACGAGGAGGAAGAAGAGGAAGAGGAATCTGAGGAGGAAGAAGCCGAAGAAGAAGAGTACGAGGAAGAGGAAGCCGAGGAAGAAGAAGCTGAGTCTGAAGAGGAGAGCTCAGAAGAAACTGAGGAAGAGGAATAAAAGGTAGAAGAGGAGGAAGAATCTGAAGAAGAGTCTGAGGAAGATTACGAGGAGGAAGAAGAGGAAGAGGAATCTGAGGAGGAAGAAGAAGAGGAAGAATCTGAAGAAGAGTCTGAGGAAGATTACGAGGAGGAAGAAGAGGAAGAGGAATCTGAGGAGGAAGAAGCCGAAGAAGAAGAGTACGAGGAAGAGGAAGCCGAGGAAGAAGAAGCTGAGTCTGAAGAGGAGAGCTCAGAAGAAACTGAGGAAGAGGAATACGAGGTAGAAGAGGAGGAAGAATCTGAAGAAGAGTCTGAGGAAGATTACGAGGAGGAAGAAGAGGAAGAGGAATCTGAGGAGGAAGAAGAAGAGGAAGAAGAGTACGAGGAAGAGGAAGCCGAGGAAGAAGAAGCTTGAAGACGAATACGAAGAGGAAGAAGAAACTGAGGAAGAGGAATACGAGGTAGAAGAGGAGGAAGAATCTGAAGAAGAGTCTGAGGAAGATTACGAGGAGGAAGAAGAGGAAGAGGAATCTGAGGAGGAAGAAGAAGAGGAAGACCCTCTGGATGGCATAGAAATAGAAGAGTATGACGAAGAAGTGCCAGAGGAATTTGAAGAACTAGAATATGAAGGTGATGGCGAATATGACGAAATATTAGAAGAATACGAAAGTCAGTTTGAAGGTTTAGAGGAAGAGGAGTACGAGGAAGAGTCTGACGAAGAAGAAGAATACGAAGAGGAGGAGTCTGAGGAAGACGAGGAGGAAGAAGAGGAAGAGGAATGAGGAGGAAGAAGAAGAGGAAGAATCTGAAGAAGAGTCTGAGGAAGATTACGAGGAGGAAGAAGAGGAAGAGGAATCTGAGGAGGAAGAAGAAGAGGAAGAATCTGAAGAAGAGTCCGAGGAAGAGTCTGACGAAGAAGAAGAAGAGGAAGAAGAAACTGAGGACGAAGAATCTGAGGAAGAGTCTGAAGACGAATACGAAGAGGAAGAAGAAACTGAGGAAGAGGAATACGAGGTAGAAGAGGAGGAAGAATCTGAAGAAGAGTCTGAGGAAGATTACGTACGAAGACGAAGAAGAGGAAGAAGAAACTGAGGAAGAAGAAAAGTCAGTTTGAAGGTTTAGAGGAAGAGGAGTACGAGGAAGAGTCTGACGAAGAAGAAGAATACGAAGAGGAGGAGTCTGACGAAGAGGACGAGGAGTCCGAGGAAGAGTCTGACGAAGAAGAAGAAGAGGAAGAAGAAACTGAGGAGGAAGAAGAAGAGGAAGAATCTGAAGAAGAGTCTGAGGAAGATTACGAGGAGGAAGAAGAGGAAGAGGAATCTGAGGAGGAAGAAGCCGAAGAAGAAGAGTACGAGGAAGAGGAAGCCGAGGAAGAAGAAGCTGAGTCTGAAGAGGAGAGCTCAGAAGAAACTGAGGAAGAGGAATAAAACTAAAAAGACACGATCAGAATTCTGGTCGTGTCTTTCTTTTTTACCAAAAATCAATCAATTAGACTGACTGTAGGTAAATCCCAAAATCGCGTTTATCTGCGTGTTTTTCACGCCTTCGGTGTTGATATTTTCAAAGCTATTGTCCAAAGCTGCCGTAAACGATATATGCTTGGCCACTTTTAGCTGAATTTGCGAGAAAGCATTCCATCTAAGATAATTACTCGTAACGGAAGGTTGAAAAAACGTAACATTATTAAAAAACAATTTGTCCTTTATCAACTCCACTTTCAGCTTTACTCTCGTAGAATTTCGCCAAATGTTTCTATCCTCTCTGGTATAAAAATCAGTTTTTTCTTTCAAAAACGCATTACTAATTCCGAGTTTAATACGACTATTTGGGTGGTTTTTGCTACCAATTATTTTATATCCAACACCCAATCCGAGCATAAATCTAGAATTGATTTTTCGCAAATTGCTTTCTTCATAAGAGCCAAACACTAATCCATAAACGTCTGACTGTGAATAAAATAAGGTATTGTTGAAGTCTGCATAAAACTCCCGCTCTTGCAGAATTTTATTGTTTCTACCATACTGATATTTCGGAGAAGTATTAAAACCCCAAATAGACTTTGGCTTTTCATAGTTTATAGAGGCACGCAAGGTAAGCAATTGCCTATTTACATTACCGGAGTTGTAAACACCATCAGCTCCAAACGAATAATACCACTCAGGCAAAGCTTCTCGCTCTTCGGTGGAAGGCATTTCGTCTCCTTCTTCCTTTTCGTCTTCAGAGGTTTGTTGGGTGGTTTGGGTAGAATCCACTTGAGCGTAAATGTTGAAGAAAGTGAAATTGAGCAGTACTAGAAGTACAAGTTTTTTCATAGGTTTTCAGGGCTTATTTTTATTGGGTGCAAAACTAATTTTTAAATTTTCGATTTGCAATCAAAAAGTCATTCCTGAGCATTTAAAACCCAATTTTTTATGAATTAATTACTCGACCATATTTTTATATATATCGGGCCTTGAAATCTGCATAATTTTTTCTGGAAATTTGGGGGCATCGAATCCAAACTGGCGATAAAGTCCATGAGCGTCGTTGGTGGCCAATAGCCAAGTTCTGAGGTTTTTGAACTCTGGAATTCCCATTATGCACTCCATCAGAAACTTCGACAAACCAAGTCCGCGGTGTTCTTCCAACACAAAAACATCCGCCAAATATGCAAAAGAAGATTGATCCGTAACTACTCTGCAATAGCCCACTTGCACGTTTTCAGAAGTATAAATACCAAAAGTAACCGAATGTTTTGCCGCATTTTTGACGATTTCGAGCGGAATGTTTTCAGACCAATAAGAGCGTTTGAGGTATCCATGAATAACCTCAAAATTCAGTAGAGTTTTATCTGTGCTGATATAGTAATCGTCTTTTTCGAATCGGTAGTTTTCGAGGAACATATATTCTTCTAATTTAGAAAACAAAAGTATGAAAATTACCTTCTGTGTCTTTTGCTTTAACAATAACGTTCGACCCCTTCAGGGTCGTGGCTGATTGCTATTATTCACAATTCCCCGAATTTTATTCGGGGCTATTCATATTTGACCACTTCGTGGTCATGACCACCCTACAATAAATCCTTCATTATAGGCAAATTCTAAATTGACAGAATTAACGCTAATTCCTCAATACTTACAAGCCCCGTTATCTTCTTTTACATAATGGCTTTTGTAGTTTTTGGCTTTGGGGTCCATGCAGCCTTTGAGGTTGAGTATTTCTACTTTTCTGAATTCTATCGGGTGGCTTTCGCTTTGCAATGAGATACTTCCCTCATTCAGCGGCTTACCGTCTGGCTTAAAAATTGGGTCAAATCCGCTCACTACACCTCCGCCGATGGTTGGTTTTTCATAGCTCATAACTAACTCACCGTTGATATAGTGTCTAATCAATGAATCGCCCAGAACTTCTACCTCTGCTCTCACCCACTGGTCGCCATCGAAAGTCTTTGATTTTGAATTGATACAATGTCTCGTATCAAATTTCCCTTCATACACTACATTCGTGCCAGGGGTGCAAAGGTTACAGGTTGTTCTTGGTTTTCCGTCGCTGTTACCGCCCAGTAGCTGCACTTCTATCGATATCGGGAAATCCTGATCTTTGAGCATACTTGCAGCTGGCTGACCGTGAACCATGATGCCCGAGTTTCTTAATGCCCAACCTTCGCCTTCGTTGGCCTGGTTTCCGACGAAACGATACTCGGTGGCTATTTTGTAATAAGAGAAATTTTCTTTGTAAAACAAATGCCCATAACGTTGGTTAAACTTGTCGTAGCCGTCGTAATTGACCACTATCTTTTTGTCTTTTACACTGAATGTGTTGGCAAAATTATCGTTTAGCTCGTAGTTTCTGATTTTGATGTCCCAACCTTTGAGGTTTTTGCCGTTAAAAAGCTGTCGCCATTCTTTTTTGGGGGCGGTGATTTGGGCAAATGCTAGGTTGGAGAGTAGATTAAGTGATAAGAGTAATTTTTTCATAAATTTTTGATCTTGCAAAGTCGACAAGACGCAAAGGTTCAATTTTTTTTCTTTGTATCCGAGGGCTTTGACCTGTTTGAACTAGTTTTTTACGGTTTTGCTGCAGCAGGGATAAGCCCACAGCTGGCGTAGCCGCGAGGACTTGTAGTACAAGTGAGTTCGATAGAACGAAACTTGCGACCGCAGGTCTGCCCGACCCTACCGATAGCTATCGGAAGGTGCCACCCTGATTTTTCACCAAATTTAGCCGAAAATATAATTATTCAATCATTTAATAAGCTTTTTGAAGAAATATTGATAATTTTAAATCAAAAAGCTCAATTGACCATCTGGCGAAATGATACCGAATGTTCGGCCCCGTTTGAAAATAGCTATGACGAGCATCGAAAAACCTATCGAGATAGGTTTGCAGAGGATCGGAAATAGGTATGAAGCAACGGGGGTCGCCTTCGACTTTTATTGTAGCCGATTTTCTAATGAGTTTTTTGATTTTATAATTATTTAGGAATTCAACCAAATTATAGGAAATCTATGAAACGAAGAGAGGTTTTTTCAAATCTCGGATTGGGAGCTTTGGGCGTAATGGCCTTGCCTGCTTGGGCAAACAGCTGGTCGGGAGCAAGCATAAAAAAAGACGTATTGGGATTGAGTGCGGCTGAGGCAAACCTACTAGAAGACCTAACGGACACCATCATACCCGAAACACAAACACCTGGTGCTAAAACACTTGAGATAGCCAAGTTTGTAAAACTGATGGTGTCGGATGTGTTTTCGCCAGAGGATCGTAAGCGATTTACTGATTCGCTGAGCAAGGTAGAAGACGTGAGCAAGCTGCTGTACGGCATCAACTATAACGAATGCTCGACGGCACAAAGGCTGCATTTGCTACAAGGCCTTAACCTCAGCTCCGACAAAGACCAAAAGTGGTTTTTTAACACCACCAAGAGGCTGTCGGTACAGGCTTATACTTCTTCAGAATATTTTTTAACCAACATCGCCAAGTTTGAGTTTGCCCCAGGCAGATACCTCGGCTGTGTACCTGTAACGCAATAATCATGTTTGTAGCCGATAAAAAGAAAAGAACTTTTGACGCCATAGTAGTTGGCTCAGGAATAAGCGGCGGCTGGTCTGCCAAAGAATTGTGCGAAAAAGGCCTAAAAACCTTGGTACTGGAGCGTGGCCGTGATGTAAAACACATTGTGGATTATCCGACCACCATGACTCAGCCGTGGGAGTTTGAGCACCGTGGACAGCTGAATTACGACTTCAAGAAAGAGAACCCGATCATCAGCAAATGCTATGCTTTTTATGAAGGCACTACGCAGTTTTTTGTGAAAGACAAGGAGCATCCTTATGTACAAGAAAAGCCGTTTGACTGGATCCGTGGCTACCAAGTAGGCGGTAAGTCGCTGCTGTGGGCTCGCCAAACACAACGCTGGAGCAAGTATGATTTTGAAGGACCGGCACGTGATGGCTATGCGGTAGAATGGCCGGTGACGTACGACGAAATGGCTCCATGGTATAGCTACGTGGAGAAATTTGCGGGTATATCGGGTAACAAAGACGGCCTTGACATCCTACCCGACGGCGAGTTTTTGCCTCCGCACGAAATGAACTGCGTGGAGGATTACTTCAGCCAGAAAGTAGCTCAAAAATATGGCAAAGACCGCCATGTAATCATAGGCCGAGCGGCACACCTGACCAAGCCAAATCAGATACACTTTGACCAAGGCCGTGCACAATGCCAAAACCGCACCATCTGCGAGCGTGGCTGTCCTTATGGTGGGTATTTCAGCAGCAATGCCTCCACCATTCCGTGGGCTATGAAGACGGGCAAAATGACCCTGAAACCTGATAGTGTGGTGCATTCGATCATATACGACGACAAACTCGGCAAAGCCACTGGCGTGCGGGTTATAGACGCCAACACCAAGGAAATGACGGAGTATTATGCCAAGATAATATTTGTAAATGCGGCAGCCATCAATACCAACCTGATATTGCAGAACTCCACCTCGACACGTTTCCCTAACGGCCTCGGCAACGACTCTGGCGTGTTGGGCAAATACGTGGCTTTTCATAACTACAGAGCCAGAATATCGGGCGAGTACGAAGGATTTTTGGACAAAACGACCGAAGGAAAACGCCCAAATAGCCCGTATATACCAAGATTCAGAAACGTACTGAAACAAGAAACGGACTTTTTGAGAGGCTATGCGGCGGGTTTTGGAGCCAACCGTATGTCGTGGAACAAAAACGAAGGCTTGGGCGAAAATCTAAAGGAAAATTTAGCCAAAAGAGAATATGGCAACTGGAGCGTAGGCTCGCACATGATGGGCGAAACCATACCGAAAGAAAGCAATTTTGTGGCCTTGGACAAAAACCTCAAGGACCCATTTGGCATGCCGCAGCTACGTATATCGGTAGACTACGACGACAACGACGAAAAAATGGTGAAAGACTACATAGACCAGATGACGGAGATGTTTACGATGGCGGGCTTTACAAACATAAAAGCCAACGACAGCAAACAACCTGCTGGCCTAGACATACACGAAATGGGCGGCGTAAGAATGGGCAAAGACCCAAAAACCTCGATGCTGAATGGCTTTAATCAGCTACACGCCTGCAAAAACGTTTTTGTGACTGACGGTGCCTGTATGACCTCCACCTCTACCCAAAATCCATCACTAACCTACATGGCGTTCTCCGCCAGAGCAGTTGATTATGCGGTGAAGGAGATGAGGAAGAAGAATTTGTGAGATATTTAATTCAAAGCGAATATGTTATTCTTTATCTATAATTTTTGCTGTTTTATTTTGGTTATTTTTCGCTAAATATCTCTTAGACAATTGGGATAAAGAGAAAAAAGTAAAAAAGGAATCTCTTCCTAATGAAGAAAAGTATAAAACATTTTCAAGAAATGATGAAAAGTCTATTTGCAAAGCTTGTCATGGTTCAGGGTATTATCAGTATTGTGGAACTTGTAAATCTGATGAAATTATAGATATTTCGGAAGAAAAGTATGAATTTGAGTATTGTTCAATCTGCTCAAAGGAAGGAAGGTATGATTCAAATATAAAATGCGAAATTTGTCTCTCCTGCAATGGAAAGGGTAATTTTTATTGGACATGATGAATTTATTTTAATTTTTCTTCGGATCAACAATTCGTAAATCAAAAACGAATCAATAGGTAAAATGGCTTTAAAACTATTAATTAATTTTTTACTCTATAAAAAAATGAAGATAAAAGTATTTTGTTTTGTTATTTCATTTGTTTCTATTTTTTCTGTGGTACATGCTCAAGCCGATTTTAGAGAACTTAAATGGGGGATGTCAATTGATCAAGTATCAAATTTAGAAGGAAGAAATATAACAGGAGAAATAAGATCGAATCAATTTTATACATTAGTTAGTGAGGGTATTTCTGTTGGTGGTAAGATTGCAAAAGTAGAATATACGTTTGAAAATGGTAAACTGTCAAAAATAGTCTCTTACTTTAAATTTAGTTATTCCCCCGATTTTTGGAATTTTGGTAGCATTTCGTTTCAACTTTCCGATCTATTTCAAACTTTGGAAAATAAGGGGTACAAAATAAGATATCCCATGCTCTGTGGTGATCACCCTTACGATGGTCCAGATTTGAATATTCCGGAAAATATTAAAATACTTGAAATGACTTCATGGAAACTTGATTTTGCCAAAACAACTATTCTTAAAAAACTTGAATCTGATGAAAAATATAAGTGTGCCTTTATGAAATTTGAAAGTAGTAGAAGTGATGCTACTATAGCAATAAATGCAAAACATACTATAAACGATAAATCATCACATGCTTATTTTATCTTAACGCCCTCTGATTCAGTACAAAAAAGTATCAATCAAAATGATTTTTAAATAGTTTTGGTATTACAGATATAATAGTTTATATCCGTTAATTGTCTCCCACTAGGGGACTTTGAACTAAACTCTAATGCTTTTCTCACCAGATATTAGCATCGCAGAGTCCCTGCGGAGACTCTGCTAGAACTTCAATCAGGAGGCCATAGAATATCAATCTTTTTTGTCAAAGGTTTCAATTGCCACTAGCTTTAGACTGTGGATAATGAGAAGAAATTCCTATTTGACTTTAGTCGAAATGTTTAAGCTTTTTTGTTTTGGCTAAAGCAAAATTTATCTTCTTAAATTCTCATCTTCCAGCTAAAACAGGAGGCAATTCATTATCAAGCTTTGACACAATGTTTTCAATTGCCACTGGCTTTAGACTGTGGATAATGAGAAGAAATTCCTATTTGACTTTAGTCGACATGGCATGCTTCAACTGATTTATTGGTCTATTGTTTGACATATTTATGAATTGTAAAACAGCTACAGCGTTTACCTTT
>NZ_RJUF01000034.1 GCF_024343775.1 Lacihabitans soyangensis
TATGCCGAAAACACCTGAGCAAAGAATAATGGAGCTTGAGGCTAAGGTTAAGCTTTTAGAAAAACAAAGAGCTTATTATGAACATTTAGCCAATGTTTCAGATAAAAAAGCAATCATCTTTGATATGATGATAAATTTAGCTGAAAAAGAATATCAAATTGATATCCGAAAAAACTCCTCACCCGAACAATCGATCAATTTAGACAAGAAGAAAACCAAACCTTGAGTTTTGCCTGTCATTTGTTCGGGATTGATAGACAGGTGTATTACAGGAGTATAAAAAGAAAGGAGGTCAAGATTTTTAAAGCCGAAGTAGTTGTGGATATGATATTAGAAGTTAGAAAAACGATGCCAATGATTGGTGGCAAAAAGTTATACTATATCTTAAATAAAGAGCTACAAAGTCTTGATATTGGCAGAGATAAATTCTTTGCGATAATGAAAGCAAATCATCTTTTTATTCAGCCAAGACGCCGTTATCATGTAACTACAAACTCTAAACATCGGTTTAAAAAGCATGATAATCTAATCCTAAATATTGATATAAAAAGACCAAATCAGGTTTGGGTTTCGGATATCACTTACATTGGAAGAAGAGAGAAACCAAGGTATCTAAGCTTAGTGACCGATGCCTATTCGAAAAGAATAATGGGGTTTAATGTTGCTGATAATTTAAATGCTGAAAGTAGCGTAAAAGCTCTAAAAATGGCATTGAGAGAAAGAAAATCGAAGGGATTGCCATTAATACACCATTCCGATAGAGGTCTGCAATATTGTTCAAATATATATCAAGAGATATTATCAAAACACAAAGTTTTATGCAGTATGACACAAAACTCAGACCCATATGAAAATGCAGTAGCGGAAAGAATAAATGGTATTTTAAAACAAGAATTTAAAATTGACCAGTACGATTTAGAGCTAGAAGAAATAGGAAAATTGGTCAAAGAGTCTGTTCATACATATAACCATAAAAGACCTCATATTTCTAATTACTTACTAACACCTCATGAAATGCATCAACAGTCCGAAATAAAAATGAAAACATATAAATCAAAAAAAAACAGTAGTAACATTGATGCTACTACTGTCTAAAGATTGTATTTTTAACTTTTAAAAAACCTGTATCATTATTTCAGGACGTTACAAAGAAAAGCCTAAATATTCTAATGTCTTATTTAAATTAATTGCTTTTGTATTTTCATCAATTTGAAAGCCAGTATACTTTCCACTTAACTCTTCAAATCTAAATACCTTTGTTTTACTTGGTTCAATTTTCAAATCCGTTACTGAATCAATTTTATCTCTCAAATATTTTATTATTTCATCTTCATAGTCTTGCTCACAAATAATAATTAAATCATCGGAGTATCTTTGATAGAACCCATTAATACTTGAAATTTTATTGAAAACCAATTCGTCAAACTCTAACATGTAAATATTTGCCAAAGTTGCACTAATTGGACTTCCTTGAGGTATTCCTCTTTCGTTATTTTTAGATATTATTAGGTTTAAATTATTTTTGATAAATTCTTCTTTATCACAATAGGCTACAGCATTCTTTTCTTTAAAAAAGATACTTTTTTTTATATCTTTTCTTTTAAAAACTTTTTCCGTAGATGAATTTGGAATACCAGTTTGTACCCACATGGTATTATCGTACGCCTCAAAAAGTTGCTCCGATTCTAGATACTTAATATTGGTAAGAGTTTTAAATAAATTATAATGATCATCAGGTAGAGTTGTTTTTTTCAATACTTTAGTCCATTGTTTTTTAAGAATCTTATGATTTAAATTATCGAAAAAGGAGGTTACATCTGCAATTATTACTGTTAATTTCTTTGTTGATTTGTCTTTTATAAATTCAAAACTTGTTTTGGCAAAATCAATATTACAACTATTTTTCTCAGAACCTGGTGTTAATGGTATTTTCCTGTAGGCTACAATACTATTATTAAAGTCCTTATTTAGGATATACTTTTCATAGGCATCGCACAATATTTCATTGTATTTAGAAAAGATAATTGAATCCAAATGTGAAGAGAAATAGATATCGCGAACTTTAGGAATTCCCTTTTTGCGAATTCTTTTGCCACTAGGGTTTTTAGAAACTATAGATGTATCTGCACGAAATTTTCTTTGAACTATGGATTTATGAATTAAAGGCAGAAAACTGTGTTTCTTAATTTTAATTGGATTTTCTACATATTCCTTAACCCAACTATAATCCTTGATAGTAATTGGTAAACCGATATGAGGATACTTTTTTAATTTAAACCATTTTTCTAATTCCATATTAAAAAAAGAGGGGGCAGACTAATCGTAGCAGGTTTGAAATGTACATGCTCTTTCGAAGCTTTCATTCATTTCTGAATTGGGCAACGCTACTCTATTCAGGTATAGAAATTATTATCTTTGTTCTCAAATTCATAAACATAAATTGTATGCTCAGAAAATGCCTCCTTAGACATAACCTCAGGATTACAACAGTAGAGATACTGTTGAAAACTATTTCCTCTTTCTTTCCTTATATGGAAGATTTGGAAATTGGTATTATCCGTCCTTACCAGCGTATTTCCTGATAAGTAACCTTTGTTAAACGTATCATTTCGACCTTCTGCCCCCAATATCTTTAGTTTTTAAATTATATTAACATCAATTATTTTACTAGTATCAATTCCTAAAATATCTACCACTTTAACCATTACTTTGTATTTACCTGCGGCTTTATATTCATAGGCAATACTTGTAAATTCAAGTGTTGGGTTTTTCTTAGTTCTGAAACTTTGCCATTCATTTTCAAACAAATAGTTACCAGTCCATTGTTCTTCTACTGTACCATCGTCCTTTTTTATTTTAATAATTTCCTTACGACTGAGATAATCAAAATCAATTGCCCAATAATCAATCCAATCGAACCAGTTTTTTGTTAGCACTGTTCTGGTGATGATACCGTTTTTATCTTTTTCAATTTTGAATATTTGTCCGTCTTCAATTACAATTTTACTTCCGGCTCTCATTGATTGTTGTAGTTCTTCAATATCGTCTTGTGTGTAGTGTGTAACAAAGTCAGTAAGTTCAATGGTTATGGATTTGCCTTTTACTTTTTCTTTGGTGTTTAGGTAAGCTACATCAAAGAATCTCACTTGACCTTTTTCAACTGCTCGTTTATCAAACACATCTTTTGGAATGTATTTCAATGTTACGGAAACGCCTTTCTCTTTTAGCTCCTGAATGAATTGTGGAGTTAAACCCATTTCAAATTCAAAACCCAACACATCAACTTGTGTGTATAGTTTTTGACAGCATTCTTCAAAAATATCCATCAAACGGCTTTGTGTTACTGGCACATCTAAAGGGCCAACATTTACAAAACGGCCTGCTTTGCTTCCGTGTAAAGTGCTGTGTCCGTCTATGCGTTTTGCTTTGTAGGCTTCCAATATTAAATCTACATACAAATCCTCTTTGGCTTTGCGTTTTCCATTGGTAAGGTCGTCCATAAAAAACTGACGTTCATATTTACCAAGGTTGAGTAATTCAAAAGCCCTGAAATCTTTTCCGCTTGCTTGTAATTCTCTTTGCACACCAATTAATCGTTTTCTTGCTGTATGCACAGAAAATCTGCCTAAATCCGTTGTAATCCATTTACGCCCCAATTTTTCCGCAACTGCTGCAGTAGTGCCACTACCACAAAAAAAGTCTGCCACTAAATCACCTTCATTACTGCTTGCTTTGATGATGCGTTCGAGAAGGGCTTCAGGTTTTTGGGTGGGATATCCAACGCTTTCTGTTTGAGTAAAAGCATAAGTTCCAACAGGATTATCATTAAATACTGTTGCTATTTCCTCTTTTCCAATCCAAACACTCCAAGCGGGTTGATTTCTGTTTTCATTTGCATAATCAATTGCTTGTTGCTTTGTATGACTCGGGTCTTTTGATACGTATGATTTTAAGAAATTTGTGCCTCCGCTGGATTCTGCACCTCTTGTATAAAACCAACCAATTTCATCTTTTTGCAAGGCTTTAGTAATTCTTGAAGAAAGCCCAAGTCTTTGTGGTGGATTAAAAGTTGCATTTTTCCCTTTGTAACAATAAATTGTTTCGTGGGCTTTTGGATAGTAATCGCCACTTCCCATTAAACCACAAACCCAAATTATTTCTGTTGATTTATAACTTACAAAAATGTCATCTAATAAGATTTTTAGTTGAGAGCTTACCCTCCAATCACAATGAATATAGATACTCCCATCATTTGCCAATAAATTATGCATTAATTTTAGCCTTTCATACATCATAGATAAATACGATGAAATGCCTTTGCCCCAAGTATCACGGTATGCAATTTCTTCAATAATACTTTGCTTCTTTTCGGCTGTTTCACCACCAATTTCAATATTAAAACCAAAGTCAGCTCCAACGGCAAAAGGTGGGTCAATATAAATTAATTTCAGACCCCCTTCTTTTTCAATCTCTTCTCTTATAGGGCCATTTGCCAATGATGAAAGAATCAATTTATTGTCGCCCCAAATCAGTTTGTTTGTCCAACCTTTGAGTTGTCTGCCTCTAAAATCTGTTTCAAACATAGAGAAGTTATCTCCTACTTTTTTAGCTTCTTTTCTTGGCTCATCAATGTGTTCAATGCTATGAAAAGGCAGGGCAATGTTTGTAATATCTTCTTTTCTGCCATTCCAAAAAAGAAATACATCTTCATCGTCGGCAAAAAGTTTATAGATAAATTCTTTAGGCAGTTTTTCTCCTGCCTTTATTAGTTCAATGATTTTGTTTTTATCTGTATCGTTCAAATTCATAAATCAATCGGATTATTTAATATGAGCTCAGGTATTCTATTGAACCCATTATCTTGTGTTATTAATTCGTTGCAATACAATAAGGTGGTTGCAGCAATTATAGAGTCAGCAGGTTTTATGTTATAAAGTTGTCGTATTGCAATAGCTCTGTTAACCACTTCTTCACTGATTGGTAAGATTGTAACTATAGAAAAAACAGCATTAAAAAATTCTTCCGCTTCTTGAGTTAAGCCTGGAAATCCCATTACTTCAAGTCTTGATAACTCCGAAACTGCAATATCATCCTGTTCCAATAATTCCTTAAGCTGTGGATATTCAGGCATTGCAGCAAAAATCAATATGTTGCTATCTACTAATCTCATAGCCCAATGATTTTACGTTCCGTTCTGTCTTTCTTCTGCCACTCAACAGGGTCGCCAAAGTTTGAAACATCAGCACCCTTTTTCAATATTCGTTTTGCTTCGTCTTTTGTTAGTAGAGTTTTTAAATCTTTAAGCCCAAAAAGTTTTAATACATCATTGAATGATTTAAGATCACTCTTTACATCATCCCATTTCTCTTGCTTTACATACACAGGCGTATAAGTGTATTCTTTTTGTGCAGTGTTAATGTCTTTGCACCAAGTGGCAAGGCGTTGTATTTTTCGTAGGTCGTCTAAATCTTCTCGTCCTTTTGTTTCTAAAATATAAAATGTTGAAGGTGAAGTTTTGATAAAAAAGTCGGGAAAGAACGATGCGATATTTCCGTTTTCTTTTTGGTATTCAATGCTAAAGTTTACACCACCTTCGCCAAATGTGTTTTTAGCAAACGAAACAACATCACTGAATCTGCTTTCGCAGAATGAGGATAATTCTAGTTCAAAGGGATTGTCACCAATGATTTTATTGAAAACCGATTTCTTTGGAACAAGGAAAGGTTGGTTTTCTGCAACCTTCGGCTTTGTTAATTTCAAGGAAATAAAGTTTTTTACTTCTGCCGTTCCTTTATCGGTTATGGTTAATTCGTCAATGGCTTTTTTGAAAGTCGTTTTCAGAATTTCCTTCGGATGAATTTCTGAAAGGTTTCTCATTGTTTGCGGGTCGCTTAGTTCAACCTCTTTGGTAAAAAGTTGGTATTTGATAAAGCTTTCCACTTTGGGATAAAGAATATTGAAGCCACTTACCAAACGGCTATCTTTTAAAATCGCAGAAGTAAAAAAGGCAATTACATTTCTGTAATCAGGCGTTGTGTCTTTAAATACTGTTTTATGTGAAAAATCACCGTCAATGTCATTGAAAACAATTTCCTTCAATTCATCGCTGTTGAATTTTTTCTGAATTACTTTTTCGTTTTTGAATTTGCTAACATCAATAAATTCAAGGTTTTTAAATTCCCTATAAATTCTTGGACTCATTTGAGGAATAGGAATATCCAAAGCATCTAAATCTTTGTTTGGATTTTCTTTGTCCACTTCCACAATTACAGGCGATTTGCCTTTAGAACCCTTGCCCATTGGGCTGTATTGAAATTCTACACCTTCTGTTTTTAGGCTCTCAACAAATTCTAAAAACGCTGGTGTTCCAACAACAACCAATTTTTCAGGCATATCCAACGAAAACATTTTTCGCAAACCTCTACCAATTGTTTGCTCGGGAAGGATTTTAGAATCAGCACCAAATGGGCGGAGCCCAACAATGGTGGTTACATTTCTAACATCCCAACCTTCACGAAGCATTAAAACCGATACAACGGCTTTGTATGGCGAATGGTCTTTGTCAATTTCATCTGCTGCTTTTCTTAATGCTTCTAACTCTTCTTTGTCTTTTTTGCTTGATGCAGTTTCTTTTATTTCACCCGAATTGTTGGTATGAATAGTCAGCACCGAATTTTTCATTGAAGGATAATTACTTTCCAAAAATGCAGCCGCTTGGTCTGCTTCTTTGGTGCTCATTGTCATAATGAAAAGAATAGGCGTTTTATGATTTTTGAGTTCTTCATATTGTTGTTCCCATTCTAAATAGCCTAAATGAATATAATCTCGGTAGCGTTCTACAAAGTCGGAAGAATCTTTTTCTTGAATTTTTTGTCTTGATGCTTCGTCAGGCAATACTGGCGACTTTACAACATTTTGCTTGATAGCTTCAACTAAAGGATAATCGCATATTGTCTGAACGAAAATAGCACCGTTGTTATGTTTAGGAGTAGCGGAATAGTCTGCTTGCAGACTTATTCCGTTACCGTTTTTCAATTTCAATTTGTTGCTTATGTCCTCAATGCTTTTGAACCAAGCCAAGGAACTGTCGTGTATGTGATGGGCTTCATCATTCAACACAACCAAATCTTTAATCTTGTCGCTTCGCATTACTTTTCCAAGGTCTAAACCTTTTGAAGTGTCTGCATCGGGTTTCGGTTTAACACCTAAAAATGTTGTTTCAAAATTTTGTTCAGGTTCTTCGTTAAAGAAAACACGGTGAATATTTGTTAGAAAAATATTTCCTGATTCTGTAATTGGTTTTAAGTCGTCTTGAATATGAAGCGTTAACTGAAAATCATTTTTCCAGTCTTTGTCGTTATAGCCATTGTCGGGGAAAAACGGTTCTTCAAAAAACATTTTCAGTCCGTCAAAGTCCTTGCGTAAACGGTTTAATACGATAATGTTTGGAGCAATTACTAAAAAGTCCTTTGAAAGTGGGCTGTCTGATTCGTAAAGTTTATGAAAGTAAGACCAAACCAAAGTCAAGCCCATTACTTTCGTCTTACCAGCACCAGTTGCCATTTTAATTACATATCGTGTCCAGTTTTCGTCAAACATACCAGTGCTGACACGTTGAGAGGAGTCAAACCGCATTAACTCGTATTTGTCTTTTGCCTTTGCGATTTCATACAAATAAATGATTGATTCAATGGCCTCACGTTGGGAAAAGAAAAAACTAAATTTATTCGGCCCGATTAGATGTTCCTGATTGAACCAAAAATTCAATAATGATTTTGAAGTTTCAGTGGCACCTTGATAGCCTTCGTCTCTCCATTTAGCAACTGCAAGTCTAATTTTATAAACCAAAGGTGGAAGCAACTTTTCATAGGCATTTTTAAAAGCGTCCATTTGACTTTGAGAAGGAGCCCACCTTTCGTTAGGTGAAAGTATTTTAAATGGATCAGATAGCTTCATTTAATATAATTGAATAATGGTGTTTCAAATTTAGCTTTAAATTTTGAATTTGAAGAGAAATTTTGATAATTGGTAAATTTAAATCCAATATAAAAACAAACCCCAACACAAAAATGCATTGGAGTGTGTTTCGGGCTGCTTGACCGCCATGGAAGCGTATTTTGAGCTGTATTAACTCTGAAAACTCCCAACAGCAGGTCACGGCTTGCATTTACCGTTTCGGTAATGGCATCAGGAGCAAGAGAAAGAATAGTCAGCGTATAAAAACAAAAGAGCCTCAAGCCAAGGAATCAACCCGCTTGAAGCTCTTTTGGGTGCTTATTGCCAGCCGCCACCCAAGGAGCGGTAAAGGCTTATGATGGCGTTTATTTGGTCTTTCCGCACGTTGGTGAGTTCTATTTGTGACTGTAAGGCATTTTTTTGGGCCGTTACCACCTCCAAATACGTGGCCCTACCCGATCGGTACAGCTCGTTGGAAGCTTGTATAGAATTTCTTAATACCTCCACCTCCTCCAGCTTCAGTCCAAACCGCTCCGTTACGTTGTCTATGGTTTTTAGACTGGTGTTTACCTCCGTGAATGCCGTGAGGACCGTTCGGTCATAGTTGATGTAGGCCATTTTTTGAGAAGCCTTGGAGGCCATAAGGTCGGCCTCCAGAACCCGTCGGTTGATCCATGGCGACAACAAACTACCAAAAGTATTGGCAGCCAAAGAGCCAGGATTCAATATAACCGATGGCCTAAAAGCTTGTAAACCAAGGCCAGCGGTAAGGTTGAGATTGGGATAAAAAGCCAATCTGGCCACTTCTAAGTCTGCTTTGCTAATCAATAATTCACGCTCAGCCATACGTAAGTCGGGCCTGTTGAGCAACATAGACGACGGAATGCCCGCATTGAACTTCGGCAAGTTGAGCTGATTCAATTCTATGGTAGGTCTGTTAATTTTTTGAGGGAAACGTCCCACCAAGAGATTAATCTTGTTTTCGAGCAACAGAATTTCCAATTCCACCTCTTTTTTGATGGTTTGTGATGCCAAAAGTTGCCCTTTGAACAAATCTATGGCCAGCTGATTGGCTTGTCCTGATTGCTTCAAAACCTCCACAATATCTAAGCCCCTCGACTGCAAAGTGATGTTTTCGTCCAGAAAAACCAACTCATTGTCTTTCACGATGAGCTCATAATACGCCGAAGCGATGTCAGATACCAATTGGGTGGTTACAAAATTTTTGTATTCCTCCGACACGAGCAATTTCTCGACCGCAGACTTTTTTTGGTTCTTGAGTTTTCCCCAGAGATCTATCTCCCAGCTCGACTGCAGGCCAATCAACAAATCGGGTACAATTGGCGTGGGTATTCTTTGTCTGTCCGATAAATTGCCAGAAAACTTGGTGTCGTAGTTACCCACTCCATCGATAGTAAAATCACCAAACTTACGCTGGCCTAGGCTCAGGAGTCCATCCACGGTGGGTTTGTCGAGGCCCGTATTGAGCCTCACCCCTGCTCGGGCCATTTCTACACGTGCCAAGGCATCCTTTAAATCAAAGGCATTGGTGAGTGCAGTGTCTATGAGGGCTTTAAGACCCGGCTCAGTAAAAAAACTTTTCCCAACGGTCATGGGAGTTCGTTTGGAAGTGTCCGATTCCACCAAATATGTGGCAGGCAATGTCAACGATTTGGAAGGCTCTGTGGTAGCTTTGGGCAGTTTGCAAGCCGATGCCGCCAAAAGACACAGTAAGCTAACGACAATATATACTTTATTCATTTTCATTCGCTTGTTTTGGTTTTTTTGGTGAAACTCTGAAAAATCACATACAAACCGGGAATGACCAAAACTCCGAAGACTGTACCGAACAACATACCACCCGCAGCGGCAGTACCGATGGTTTTATTGCCGATGGCACCTGCTCCTGATGCAAACATGAGCGGAATAAGACCTGCTATAAATGCAAAAGAGGTCATCAAAATCGGCCGAAAACGTGCCATGGCACCTTCCATAGCAGCCTGCGTGACAGTGAGGCCTTCTTTGCGTTTCAAAACGGCAAATTCTATGATGAGAATGGCGTTTTTGCCCAAAAGACCAATGAGCATAACCATGGCCACCTGAGCGTAGATGTTGTTCTCTAATCCAAAAAGATAAAGCAAAAACAAAGAGCCAAATACACCCACGGGTAAAGAGAACAAAACAGGCAGTGGTAATAAGAAACTTTCGTACTGTGCTGACAATAAAAGATATACAAATACCAAACACAATAAGAAGATATAAAACACCTGACTACCCGACAATACCTCCTCACGGGTCATGCCCGACCATTCGAAGGTAAAACCTCTCGGCAAAGTGGTTTTGGCCAACTCTTCTACCGCCGCAATGGCATCTCCACTCGAATATCCCTCTGCTGGCTCTCCGTTGAGCATGGCCGATATGTACATGTTGTATCTGGTGAGTTGCTCAGGGCCATAAACCCGCTCAATTCTACTAAATATGCCGTAAGGCACCATTTCTCCATTTTTATTCTTAATTCTCAGTTTTAGTATGTCTTCAGGCAATGCCCTGTACCTTGGATCGGCCTGAATCATCACCTTGTACATCTGACCAAATAGTATGAAGTTGGTAGAATAATAACTTCCTATGAGTGACTGCAAGTTACTCATGGCGGCATCCACCGAGATTCCCTTTTGTGCAGCCATGGCTTGGTCCACATGAATCATGTATTGCGGGAAGTTGGGATTGAAACTCGAGAAAACATCCTTAATTTCAGGACGAGCTCTCAGTGCCGCCATAAATTTCTCTGCCACTTGAGCAGTGTTTTGGAGGTTTCCACTACCTGTTTTATCCAAAAGTCGAAGCTCAAATCCACTTGCGTTACCAAAGCCCGGCACTGCTGGAGGAGGAAAAAATTGTATCTCAGCCCCTTTGATATGATTGGTCTTTTCAGTTAAGGCATCTTTTACGTCGTCAGCAGTGGCTTTTCGTTCACTCCATGGTTTGAGATTGATGGTGCTCATACCAAAAGAGGCACCCACGCCGTCGGTCATCATACTGAAACCCGCCAAGCTGGAGATTGATTCTACGGCATCTATTTTTTGGGCAATTTTGTCAATTTCGTTCATGACTGACTCTGTACGCTCCAAGGTAGCCCCAGCTGGGGTGGTAACGTTGACATAGATAGTGCCTTGGTCTTCGGTAGGAATAAAGCCTGTGGGTAGCACTTTGCCTACTCCCCAACTCCCTAAAACAAAGACCAATAGAATACCAAAGGTAATCACCCGCCTATTGACGATAACATCTAAAATAGCCTTGTATTTTTCAGAAAGGCGGTCATAACCCTTGTTGAAACTACCAAAAAATCTACTCAGCCAATTCTGTTTTTTGGGATGTAAATGATTATTTTTCAATAATATAGCACACAAAGCTGGTGTAAGTGTAAGGGCATTGACACCCGAAATAACAATAGAAATAGCCATGGTGATGGAAAACTGTCGGTAAAACACCCCTACCGGTCCACTCAAAAAGGCTACTGGCACAAACACAGCAGACATCACCAAAGTTATGGCCACAATAGCCCCGCTAATCTCCGACATAGACTCTATAGTGGCTTCACGGGCGTTGAGGTGTTTTTCTTCCATTTTGGCATGAACGGCTTCTACAACCACTATGGCGTTATCGACCACAATACCAATGGCCAACACCAAAGCAAACAGTGTGAGTAGATTGATAGAAAAACCAAAAAGCTGCATAAACGCAAACGTGCCTATCAATGAAACGGGTACGGCCAAAATAGGAATGATGGTAGATCTGAAATCTTGAAGAAAGAGAAAAACCACCAAAGCCACCAAAATAAAGGCCTCAATTAAGGTCTTCAAAACCTCAGCGATACTGGCATCAAGAAACCTAGAAACATCATAACTGATGGTGTAGGTCATGCCTGGAGGAAAAGAAGTGCTTTTCAGAAAATCCAGACGGTCTTTGATGTTTTGGATAACTTCGGATGCATTGGAGCCTGGCCTTTGTTTGAGAACTATCGCCGCAGACGGCTTTCCATTTTCTTTTGAGAGTACGTCGTAATCGAGAGAGCCAAATTCTATATCTGCCACATCCCTCAGTCTAAGCATTTCACCTGATTCTGTCGCCTTGATGATCAAATTTTCATATTGGGTTTTATCGGTCATTTTACCCGTATACCTAAGCACATATTGCATGGCTTGAGGTGTTCTTCCTGAGCTTTCGCCAATTTTTCCGGGTGCTGCTTCTACGTTCTGTTGCCTCAGAGCCGTCACAATGTCCTCAGCAGATATATTGTAAGCATCCATTTGGTTGGGTTTGAGCCATATCCGCATGGCATACTCACGCGAACCCATAATATCCACAAATCCCACACCGTCAATCCTTTTTAATTCAGCCAAGACGTTGATATCTGCGAAATTGTAAATGAATTTCTCATCCACAGTGGGGTCCTCACTGATGAGGTTGATGTACATAAGCATACTGTTCACCTCTTTTTCGGTAGATACACCTGCCTTTATAACTTCCTCTGGGAGTTCGTCTAACACGGTGGTTACTCGGTTCTGAACGTTTACGGCGGCCACGTCTGGGTCGGTCCCTACCTCAAAATACACCTGAATGATACTCGTTCCGTCGTTTCCTGAGACACTCGTCATGTAGGTCATGCCCGGAACACCATTGATGGCTCTTTCGAGTGGTGTAACTACCGCCTTGGAACAAACTTCGGCGTTGGCTCCTGTGTATTTGGTCGTTACGGCAACCGCAGGTGGGGCAATATCGGGGTATTGTGTAATCGGGAGGCTAAACATAGCCAAAAGGCCCAGCAACACAATAAATATGGAAATGACCAAAGAAAGAATTGGTCTATTGATAAATTGCGTAAACATATTTATGGCTGAATTTTGTTAAGTTTATTGTATTCATCCATAAGATTCACGAGTTCGGGCTTTACAATCATGCCGTCTTTGAGGTTTTGCACACCTTCAAAAATTATCCTGTCTGTCAAAGAAAGACCATTGTTGATGATGAAGAAATGCGGTATCCTTGCATTGATGCTTACCGCTCTTGTTTTGATTTCGTTTTTGGCATTCAATACAAAAACATAAGTTCGGTCTTGAATCTCAAAAGTAGACTTCTGCGGAATGATGGTGGCGTTCTGAAAACGTTTCAGCAGCCTTACCTTACCACTGGCACCATTCTTTATGATCAACTTGGGATTTTTAAATCTTGCACGGAAGGCTATGTTACCTGTGTTGGGGTCTATCTGCCCCTCGGTGGTTTCTACAATGCCCTTCTCGGTGTGTATGTCGTCATTGGCTAATATCAGCGTAGCTTCGTCGGCGTGCAGCGAGGCATCGCTTAGGGACTTCATATAGTTGAGATATTCTTTTTCAGATACATCAAAATAAGCAAATACCTGCTCGTTGTTTGAAACCGTTGTCAGCAGTGTTCCGTCTTCTACGAGTGTCCCGATTTTGTTGGGAATTCTACTGACAATACCCCCAAAAGGAGCTCTTATTTGCGTGTAAGTAGTTTGGATTTGTGCAGCGGCCTGCTCGGCTTTGGCTTCCTCCAGCTTGGCCTTGATCATCTCTACTTTGTTTTTGGCCAACTCCAATTCTGTGGTAGAAACCACATTTTTCTCCACCAATCGTTTGACATTTGCGAACTGGAGTTCGGCATCTTTGAGCTCTGTAGAAATACTCTTAAAAACCGCCGTGGCTTTTGCCAAATGCTCCTTCAACTCAGGATTGTAAATGGTAAACATCACCTGGTCTTTCTTTACATACTTGCCTTCGTCAACCAGAACCTTGTCGAGGTAGCCCTTAATTCTTGACCTAATCTCTACGTTCTGAATACCGTTTATTTGTGTCACGTAGTCCACGTTGACATTGGGCGAAACCTGCACAGGGGTAGTTACAGGATAGGTTTCTATTTTTTCGTTGTTCTGGCTGTTTTCTTTTTTACATGAAAATATAAGTAAGCAACACCCCAGTAAAATTGGAAGTTTGTTCATTTTAGGCAAATTGATTTGGACCTGTCATGGAAATACAAGGCCATGCAGGTTGGTTTATGTTAAAATCAGAAAAAAGGAATTAAACCACCGAATCGGGAGGAGGGGAATTTACTTCAATGTAAATAGGATGCCAACTAAGGATATGACTAAAAAAATGGTCGGATTCGTTTTCAATAACAGCTGGAGGAAAAGTTATCTTTTTTAATTTGAGGTTATAATCAGTGTCGTAGTCTGTGGGTTTGGCATCTTCTATGTTTTCTGAGTGGATACTTTGATAGGATTCTGAAACTTCAAGCATGGTATAGAGATTGGTGGCATCCATGCACCAAATGCTGAAAACGAAAAAGAAAATAAGTTTTAAATTACTTTTCAATGTATTTCAAAAATGTTTAAAAAAGTATAATTGTGATCCAACTAAAATGAATTTTATTAAAAAATCTACCCTCAGTGGTCATTTAACTTTGATTTTATTTTCAACTCCCCCCTACTGACTTGCGTCGCCTGGCCGGCGGGGCCTTCATTTTTGCCAGTCGTGGCACCGTTCGAAAAAAAACGAATCGGAGTGGCGTACCACCAAAAAAAACTGCACGGAAACGTCCGACCGCCTGCAAACTCACACATTCAAAATTCGCTTATTCTCCCAGATATAAATATGTTCCATATTGAGAATTTTGACTGTGTTCAAACAGTGCAGGGCGATATAAAGATTTCATTCTTTTTATTTTTTTCTCGGATGACTACAAAAAAAGTATAGAGAACCCAATTGACAAAAACTTAAATTTAGATGCTCAAAGTGAAAATTGATTACTCTTTTGATTGGTATTAAACGGATTTTATTCTCATCAGTAAATCGATTACTTCATTTTGAGAGCCATTTAAAAACCCTAAAACCATTTATTATTTATATTAAAAAATTAGAATTCTATTTTTCTTTACAAAGTTGCTTCTTCGGTTTGAAAAAATAACAACCGCAATCAGCGTTTTGTTGAGTTCTAATAAAAATCTAATTAGGCTTGGTAAAACATTAGAGCGTTTTATTTCCGATAAAAAAAGAGCCAGACAATCTGCCTGGCTCATCGTTTTAGATAAAATCTACTGTTACTATTTCACTCTCGTGGCTTCCACCTCAAACATGTCCATCAGTTTGCCTGTGGCATGGTCATCGTCTTTTTTGGTGATAAGCAAGGTAATGTCGTAACCAGAAATAGTAAATGCCATATTGAGCTCATCACCTTTTGCTTCGGCCGATGCCATTTCGGTTTCGGTTTGTTCTCCTTTGGCCGTAAAATAGCCTTTCATTTTTCCGTCTTTGATTTCAAAACGCATCGGTATGGTGGCGTCACCTTCTGGAGTACCTTTTACCAAAACATTCCATTTTCCTTCAAAGAAATTGCTTGAGGTTTGAGCAAAACCTGCGGTTGCCAATCCGAATATCAAGGCAAATAAAATCATACTTACTTTTTTCATTTGTTAATGCGTCGAGTCGCCACTTTTGTTTATGTTAATTAAATTCCAATCCAAAAAAATCCAAAATCGTAAATCCTTATTTCTGTGATCCGACCAAAGTGAATTTAATAAAAAAAATCGACCCTCAGTGTTCATTTAACCTTTATTTATTCTACTTAAAAACTACGCTCCTACTGACTGGCGTCGCCTAGCCGGCGGGGCCTTCATTTTTTTTCAAAAAAAAACGAAGCAAAAAAAACTGCACCCTGCAAACTCACACATTCAAAATTCTTACATCCAAACTATAATAAAAATATTCCCTTTTGAGAATTTTGACTGTGTTCAAACAGTGCAGGGCGATATAAAGATTTCATTTTTTTATTTTTTTGGGATGACAGTAATCCTAAATCAAAAATCGTAAATCAAAAATCGTAAATCCTCAATCTACAATCGTCAATCTACAATCCTCATTCATTTCACCCTACTTCCTTTTACCTCTAGCATACCCATTACTTTGCCTTTGAGGTTATCGGCATTTTCTTTGTTTAGTTCCATACTAATGCTCATGCCATTGGCCGAAAACGACAACTTGATTTTTTCGGCATCAATTTCCTCTAATTTTTCTAAAGCCTGGCTGCCCATTTGTTGAGAAACCATTTTCCCAGATAAGACCCCATTATTTCGCTCAAAAACCATATCAAACGTAACATCTCCGTTAGGTGTTCCAAAAATAGTAGTCGTCCAAGTACCTACAAAGTAGTCGTTGGCACTGGAAGTCTCAACTTTAGCAGGTTCTTTTAATGAGCTCTCATAGGCCAATTTAAACTCAACTCCCATGACCACCATCAGTGAACCTTCGGCTGTCGGATTGGAATAAACCAAATAGATGTCTTGCAACTTACTATCCAGATTTGCAGGCAATTGAATAGGTACAGAAATGGTTTTAGGTGTGAAATCCATTTTCTCCGAAGGCTCCAAAAATGCCGAACGCCCAAGTAGTGCACCCGACTTACTACCGAGACGTGCCTCTACTGTTCCGCCCACTGCACCGAGTTGAGGCTTTGGTGCGGTAGCAGACACTTGTATCTCTGAAACACCCGTTAAATCCACTTGCTTCATGACCATGTAAGCTCCTGATTTTGAAGGGATGGCCAAGTTATTGCCGCCAAAAGCCATTTTGTTGATGTCCACGTATTCGTCAAATCCGTGTGCGTCTAATTTGGAGTTTCTCAAGACAAAACTTTGCTCTGACTTCAAGGCTGGCAAGCCGTTGGCACCTTGGTCTTCATAGGCCGCACGCACAATATAAACCCCTTTGTTTTTGTCGGTTGCTGGAGCTTTGGTCGTGAACGTACCTTTTACTGGTAAGGAAGATTTCGGTTTTTCGTTGGATATGTTCAAGATATACTTCACCATTTCAGAAGCATCGGCAGTTGAGATTTGTGGGTGGGCAGCCATGGCCGTTTCTCCCCAAACACCACTTCCGCCTGACAAAATCTTCTTGGTCAGGGTTTCTAAGGCTTTACTATCGCCTTTGTATTTCACCGAAACATCACGATAAGATGGCCCGATAGATTTTGAATCCTTCTTGTGACAAGCCATACAATCGCTGGCTTCTATCAGCTTTTTGCCTTTTGCAAAAGCCGCACCCTCGTCAGCCGAGCGGTGACCCATGGCTATCATGTTTTTGTCATAACCTTCGGCCAGGTAATCAATGTTAACCGCCACATTTTCGGGAGAAATGCCGTTATCCAAATCGCCATCTTCCTTGTCTTTGACTTTTATTTCGTAATCAAACGATTTGTTGGCGATATAGAAACTCTTGTTGGCCTTCGGCATATCCAGACTCAGAATTGGTGGCTCGTTTCCTGCCGTTATTTCCATCGACTGAGAGTTGATACCACCTTTGCCATCATTTACGGTCAGCGTGGCCTTGTAAACACCAGCAGTAGTTAAGGTTATGTTAGCATCCTGAGCCGGTATAACTTTTACAAAACCATTGTTCGAGGTAATCTTCCAAGAATATTTCAGAGGGTCTCCATCGGCATCGCTAGTGCCTTTGGCAGATAGTTTTAAGTTAAATGGAATAGCTCCACCCATCTGATTAGCTGCCACCTGAATTTGCGGCTTACGGTTAAAGCCGTTGTACTCGATACGAATCAATCGGGCATCGTCGTTGGCCGTAAACCAGCCACTACCATACTCTAGCATATACAAATCGCCATTTTCCGCAAACTCCATGTCCATCGGATTGCTGAATTTGTAGCTAGGCATAAAACGCTCCATAGAGGCATAGTTGCCGTCTTTGTCAAAACTCACGGCCATTACCCAGCCACGCATCCATTCGTAGGCAAAGAATTTACCATCGTAATATTTTGGAAATGCTCGTGGAGCAGTTGCAAACATATCTTTGTAATATACAGGACCAGCCATAGGGTTGCAGCCACCTGCACCCAACAATGGAAACTCCTTGCTGGCACCGTATCCATACCACAACATAGCACCTTTTGCTTCAGGCAAAAGGGTGAGACCCGTGTTGTTTGGTGAGGTATTGATGGGTTTCAAATAATCCCATTTATCGCCAGAAGTATTGCTCGCAAAATCAAATTTATTGTAGGCTTTGTTGTCCCCCACAAAATGTGGCCAGCCATAGTTGCCAGGGGCAGCAGCTTGCCCAAACTCACAAGTGCCGTCAGGACCACGCTTTGGATCGGCTTTGGAAGCATCAGGACCTACATCACCCCAATACAATTTGCTATTTTTAGGGTCAACGGATATCCTGTATGGGTTACGATGTCCCATGGTGTAGATTTCAGGACGGGTTGCCCCCCCCGCCCCCGATGGGGGAGCCAACGAAGCAGAATACTTTCCTCCACTGGGGGCTAGGGGGCTAAACAAGTTCCCACTAGGAATCGAATAAGTACCATCCGCATTCGGCTTGATTCTTAAAATTTTACCTCGCAAATCGTTGGTGTTTGCCGACGATTTTTGAGCGTCCCATGGACTTCTGCCTGGACGTTCGTCGCTTGGGCTATAGCCATTTGAAGCATGTGGATTGGTGTTGTCGCCCGTAGATAAGTACAAGTTTCCTTGCTTATCCCAATCGATAGATCCGCCCGTATGGCAGCACTCTTCACGTTGGGTTTCTACTTTCAACATTTCTTTTTCAGAATCCAGGTGAATCTCATCGCCTTTCATGGTAAATCTCGAAAGAACGTTATAAGATCCTTTTGTAGAAGAATAATAGAGGTAAATCCACTGATTCTGAGCAAACTTAGGGTCTTTGTTTAAGCCCAAAAGTCCATCTTCGGCTACGGATTCTTTTCCTTCTTTGTTGACATATTTTAAACTAACCGGAAGTTTGGCAATGGTTTTTAGAGTCTTTGTTTTTGAATTGTAAAGTCTCACTTCACCTTTCCTTTGAATGAAAAGCACACGGTCTTTATCCAAAACACTTAGCTCTACAGGTTCGTCTAGCTTTTCTTCGAGCACTACTTTTGTAAAACGGTTTTCTTCTGGACGAGCTTTTGAAAAATCCAATGGTTTAGGAGCATCTCCACCAGTGGTATATTTGATACCTGCGTATAAATGATTCAAGAACAAGGGCTCAGAAAATGTTTCATCTGTGTGTCCCATTGCCGTGTAGAATGAGCGTCCGCCTTGAAATTCTTGGTACCAACTCATCGGGTGATTGTCACCATTTTTGCCACCTGTGTAGCTTTTTTCATCGATTTTAAGCACCACATTGATTTTCGGAGAAATATCTTTGAAGGCATAAAATTCGTCAGAACGCTCAAAAGAGTCTGGCATTCCTGCTGTGAATTCGTTCTTTTGGGTTACATAAAATCTTCCTTTTTGAACATTGTTGGGCATAGGGTGATCTAGAAACCAAGCACCTGCCAATTGGTTGTACCAAGGCCATTCGTACTCTGTATCCGTGGCTGCGTGAATACCCACATAACCGCCACCTGCTTGTATATAGCGTTCGAAAGCATTCTGTTGCTCATTATTCAGAATATCTCCTGTGGTATTCAAGAAAATGACGGTGTTGAACTTCTTCAAGTTTAGTTCGGTAAACTGGGCCGCATCTTCAGTAAAACTAACGCCAAAACCCTTTTCCTTGGCCATTTTGGCCAAAGCAGTCTTTCCTGCTTCAATAGATTGATGTCTAAAAGCCGCCGTTTTGCTAAAAACCAGAACATTTACCTTGGTCTGAGCAAAGAGGCCGTTGACAAAAAACAACAAAAAAACGGATACCAAAACCCGTCTAATGGTGTCGAAAACATTGTTTTTCATATATTCAAAAGTTAATTAATTGATAATTGATTTAATCGAAAACTCAAAACTCACTACTCTTTACTCGCAAGTTTCCCCTCACTATTCCTCCGTATAATTCAAATCCTTATGAAAAGTCTCTTCCAAATTGCTCAAACCCCAAAAGGCCAATAAAACAGCCACCACACCCACTACCATGGCCGAATTAACAGTTCCGATGTAAGGATTCAGAAAACCAAAGAGTAGGGTTTGCGGAATAACCGTCGCACGAAGGATATTCAACGATGAAGTCGTAACCGTTGCCCTGATATTGGTTCCATATTGTTCAGCAGCGAGTGTGAGCAACACAATGGAGTAGCCCACACAGAAACCAAGAAATAGCAATAAACCATAATAAAGCATAAGCGATTGATTACCGATGGCAAAAAACAGTACGGCACCAATGGCATAAAGAGATAAGTAAAGACGAATCGCCTTTTTACGACTTTGAAGATATTGACTTACGAGTCCACCTGTTAAATCACCAAAAGTAAAACCGATAAAGTAATAGGTAAACACCGCTGATACCGAAGGAATTTCCGCCATTCCCCATGCCTTGGCAATTTCTGGCGTAAAAGTCATTACCACACCATTGACGTACCAAACCGGAAAGCCCAACACGCAAATACTGATATACTTAATGATATAGGATTTGTTTTTGAACAAGAGTCGAAGATTTCCCTTGTTGCTTGTTTTTTCTTTCATGGCATTAAACAAACCCGATTCTAAAACCCCTAAACGTAGAATCAAGAGAGCAAAACCTAATCCTCCACCCAACTGATAAGTAAATTGCCAAGAATATTTACCGCCAATGTACGCTCCAGCGATTGCTCCAAGCATACCGCTGCCGCCAATAATTGCGGGGCCAATACCTCGATATTTTTGTGGCATTTGCTCAGTTACAAGTGTAATGGCAGCTCCGAGTTCGCCCGCTAAGCCAACACCCGCCAAAAACCTAAGTAATAAGTAAATTTCAAAATTAGGAGCATACGCATTTACAAAAGTGGCCGTGGAGTACAACAATATTGAGCCAAAAAGCACCGAAAGCCTACCGAATTTATCCCCGATAATTCCCCAAACAAAACCACCAATCAACATTCCGACCATTTGGAAATTGATTAATGATACACCTTTTGAGAGTAATTCGGCTTCAGGAACGCCCAGGTCTAAAAGACTTTTTGTCCGCACAATACTCAGAATAATAATATCATACAAATCGACAAAAAAGCCCAATGCAGAGGCGATAATCGCAAGCCAAATGTGTTTTTTCATACTCCTTTTGTAATGATGGTTTTGTTAGAATTAAAACTTACTCCTGCTGAAAATACTTCGAACAATAGAAACAGGGCATTTACTCACATTTTTCCAAATTATCGGCAGGTACTTTATTGGTTCCTAAAAAGCCTATATTTTAAATAAACCATGCACAATTTATGATTTACGGAACAAATGTAAAATAATTTTCAATTATTGTCTAATTTGTAGACAATATATTTTTATTTTATATTATATTTGAATAATTATATTTTGCCCCTATCTATTGATTGGGAAACAGTATCTAAAATCATTTAAAAGTAGACGATCGGTGGACTGGTTGGGCATCCGATTCTAAGCTTTAATTATCATGAAACCATTTAATGAAGAAAATTTCATAAATCAGCTTTCTATTGACAGTGTAATTTTTGGATATAAAGAAAAAGAACTGAAAGTTCTGGTACCTAAAATAAATCTAGCGAAAGATTTATGGGCATTACCAGGTGGTTTTATTCAACAAAATGAAAGTATTGACGAAGCAGCCCAAAGAATTTTGCAAGAAAGAACCGGGTTGATGGATATTTTTTTAGAGCAATATAAAGTTTTTGGAAAAACAGAACGCAAAAACAAAGAGCTCTTTGAAGAATTCAGTTCCCTTAAAGATGAGCTTTTGGAGCAACATCCCTTTAGTAAAAGCGACATTACTTGGCTTTCAAAACGATTTGTTTCTATTGGCTATTATGCTTTGGTTGATATAAATAAAGTGAATCCGCAAACTGGGAATTTTGACGAATCAATTGACTGGTATAATATCAAAAATTTACCAAAAATGATAATGGACCACAACGAAATGGTCAGCTACGCACTTGAAACGCTTCGCCAAAACATTGACCATAAACTCATTGGCTTCAATCTTTTGCCCGAAACCTTTACCATGAAAGAAGTGCAAGAGCTTTATGAAGCCATTTATAACAAGCCCTTTGCAAGAAATAATTTTCAAAAGAAAATTTTAGATTTGAATGTTTTAGAACGTTTGGAGAAGAAATTTACGGGTGCTGCAAACAAGGCTCCCTATTTGTATAGGTTTAAGAATTAACCTTTACCAATTTATATTTCTCTGGTTTAGACTTTGTTCTTTCTATTACCTTTCGAGCCTCTAAATCAAGCTTTACTGTTTCTCCATACCATTGAATACCACCCACAAAAGTGTCTTTTACCTCTACGTAAAGTGCTTCCATGAGATCTGTATGGCTTAGTTCTTTCTTACTGAGTATCCCCGAAAGGGCATCCTTGATCTGATGATATTTAGCCAAGGATATTTTCTTGTTGGTTTTATCAGGCTGAGGATGGAGTGTCTGTATTTGTTCTTCTTTCATAATTTGTTCTACCGCGAGGTCGCTAGGACGCAAAGAAATAACCAATTACCCAAATTTTACTCAAATCAGTCCATTGGGGTACAGATTTCAAGTAAAAAGCCGTCAATATCACGAATATAAGCCACCACTTGACCCCAAGGTTTGGTTTTCGGGCTTTCCAAAAGCTGAGCACCCGCTTCTACTGCGGCATGCACAACAGCCTGAACATTGTCAGTAGTAAATCCCAATTCTTGAGCAAAGGGTTTACTCGAAAGTTCACTTTTAATAAATCCACCTTTCAAATTTGATCCAGCCAAACCTAAAGAAGCAAAAGACAGGGTAGTTTCTCCAGTTAACAATTCGCCATAATCATGTTCGGGCGTGACAAATTTTCTAGAAAAACCAAAGACTTTTTCGTAAAACTCGATGGATTTTGTAACGTCGGCTACGTATAAAATGGAATAAGCTAATTTTACCAAAGTGCTTTTTTGAGGTTAACAAAATCTAAAAAAGGTTTACCTAATGTTCTAACTTTCTGCCGAAACCAACGGCATTGCTGGATTAAAATTAGTAAAAGAATACTAATGGGTAAAACCTACAAAATTTGCAATTTGGAAAAATTGAATCAAATTCTAAATTACAAATCACTTATAAAACTACCACTTGGCTAATTGTATAAATACTTATTGGGAATATTGCCGGGAAAATAATCCATTTGATACTTTTCTTTCATCAACATGGACACGACTTCATAAATATCCTTTTCAGTTCTTTGAAACTGTCTCAACAGCCCCATCATGGCATAACTGATTGGATTTACAGATGGCACAAAAGTCTCCCAGTCGTATCCTTGGCCCCAAATCAGTCCTTTCACCGTCACCGATAAGTCCACCTTTAGTGAGATCAGATACCTGAGAACATCTATACTACCATTGGCGTGTTGATTGACACAGTGAAATATTGGCGTATGTCCACCAAATCCGTTTTCATCTATTCCAGCTTTTGCATTGATATCAGCACCGTATTTAACTAAAACACGGGCACAATCCAAATGATTATATTCAGCACAAATATGCAAAAGTGAAGCTTCTAGCATAGGTGTAAACGTACAGTCAAAAGTGTATTTAACATCCAGAGCTCCAGGATTTTGCAGTAAAAGTTTATCTAACGAAATGGCGTCATTCATTAAAACTGCGAGCAAAACCTTGTCTTCAATTTCTACTCCAAAATCCACGAATGTTTTGATGCATGCAGCAAATAAAGGACCGCGGCTGTACATATTTATCAGTTCAAATATGAGCGGCTTGCCCTTTTCTATTGCATTTGGATCTATACCGTTTTCAAAACAGTCTATTATGCCTTGAACGTCATGAAGCTCAAAGGCAGTGATTATTTTCTCCAAGTAATTCATTTTTATGAAAAATAAAGAAAAGTTACGAAGCTTTAGGCTTAAATCAAAATACCGAATACCAAAGATGTTCTCCGATAAGTTAAAGAACTGTTTTCGCTAACCCAGTTACAAGATTCTCTCCAAATTTGGTGTGGTTGGTAACCTCTGTAGGTTTTAAACACGAATATCTTTTTCAGCTAAGGCTTAGGTATTAAATTAATTCAAAATATTGAATTATAAATACTTATGTGATCCATCGCAATTGGGCATACGTTTAGAGAACCCACAAATACAATCATTAAAGCCTTTACCGTTCATTATTCTTTCCGTGTAGCTTTCTATTCTTGAAGCACGTGCTTTTGAAGATTTCGCCCCCGTAAAATAAATATTATAAGCCCTTTGCCTGCCAGGAGTCAATGCCTCAAAGGCAGTTTTGAATTTACTATCCACACTAAACTTCTCTAACAATTCCTCAGGAAATTCAAGGACCTTTTCCTTTACTACAATGGGTTTTATGCCCGCTTTGTGAGCCTCAATAGATTCATAAATATAGGCCAAAAGTGTAGATTTTAACTTTCTTACGTCATCCACACTATAAAACCGCATCAACCTAGAAAACTGAGAATTCTCGCCCGGTTTTACCAGAATATTTTCAGTGTCCGCTAATAACGAGCCGTTTAAGAAACTCACAAAAGCAAAATCCTTGAAACTGCTGACTATTAAAAGATTGGTACCATCGAGCGTGTAGCAAGGCTGTTTCCATTTTAACTCCTCTATGATGCCCGTTTCCAAAACAATTTTTCTGAGCTCATTGAGTTCGACCTGCCATTTGCCTGGTTTTTCGAAAAAAGCGTTTAGCTCTTCGTTCTTCATTTTGAGTAATTTTAAGTAGTTTTTCTATCGGCAGGTCTAAAATACCATGAAACCACGGTTAAAACAATTAATAATATAGATGGGAATATTTCGCTCGCTGGATGACCCATAAAAAGATGGGAGATGGTGGCACCAGACATGGCGAAGAAAAAACCGGCGTACGCCCACTCCTTCAAAAGTGGAAACTTGGGAATAAGAATGGCCACAACTCCTAAAAGTTTCCATACTCCAAGAATGGTAAGAAAGTAGGCCGGATAACCCAATTGTGCCATTTTCTCAACTTCTTCTTTCATTTTCATCAACTGCACAATACCGGTGGAGGTCATGCCTAATGCTAGCCAAAGCGTGGCAACCCAATAAATAATTGTGTTTCTCTTGCTCATATCTTTTTAGTTCAATTTTTCAACAATACTCTGAAGTCTGTTGTGAGCCATGTTAATTCCTTGTGCAAAAGGCAAGGCCAACATTTGGTCACGAAGGGCAACAGACCTATAAATAATATGCATGTTAAGTTTACTTTTGGAGTCAGAAACTGGCTCGAAATCAAGAAATTCTAATTGCGGCTCAAATGGCGTATTCTCCATCTGAAAGGTCCGTACGATCGTTGAGTTTTTAATAATATCATGGATGACGCCACTGAAAACGTGGACATTACCCATGGGGTCGGTGGTTTCAAAATGCCAGCCACCCTGTTTTTTATTTTCGAGTTTGATCACTTTCGTTCCCATCCACTGCTCCACAATTTCAGGCTCTAGGTAAGCCCTAAAAAGCAAGTTCAGTGGCAAATCAAAATCTCTGGTGATAATTATCTCTTGCTTATTTTCCTCTGCATGTATTTTGGTTTTACGCTCCATTTCAAATGTATTTTTTCATTATATCCTCCAATTTATTGAACCTTTCGTCCCACAATTGACGAAACTGCTCCGCCCAGTCCGCTACCTCCTTCACTTTTGAGGGATTCAGTTGATAAATGACTTCTCTCCCATTTTGCTTTTGTTTGAGAAGTTCACATTCGGTCAAAATCTGCAAATGCTTGGAAACCGTTGGTCTTGCTGTGTCAAAATTGGCGGCAATAGCTCCCGCAGACATTGACTGAGTAGCCAATAACAAAAGTATGGCCCGTCGGGTAGGATCTGCAATGGCTTGAAATACGTCTCTTCTTAAATTCATATGTAGCTATTTGGCTACAAATATATATGTAGCTATTTGACTACGCAAGGGATTTCAATAGAAATTTCGCAAACTAAAAAAGGCAGGAGTTTTAGCCCTGCCTTCAAGTACATGTTTTCAAGAAATAAATAAACTAACTCTCTCTACCTACTTCACTCATAAAAGGCTGATTATAATGTCTTTTGCCCGTGGTTTTAAACAAAGCGTTTGCTACAGCTCCAAATACAGGCGGGAAAGGTGGTTCACCAAGACCAGTTGGGTCTATATCGTTTTCTACGAAATGAACATCAATTTTCTTAGGAGCTTCATTATGCCGAATCATACGATAATTATGGAAATTGTTCTGCTCAGCAACCCCGTCTTTATGCGTCAATGCTCCATAAAACGACTGTCCGATGCCATCAACCACCGCACCTTGTACCATGTTTCGGGCGGCATCTGGGTTTACCACTACTCCACAATCAACGGCAGAAGTTACTGATTCTACGTACGGTTGGCCATCACGCATAACCATATCCACCACATGACCAGCATAAGATGCGTGACAGAAATAGGCAGCTACACCACGTTTTTTACCTGCATTTTCGGGTTTTCCCCAACCTGATTTTTCTTTTAATAACTCAAGGACTCCGATATATCTGCTGGCATCGTAATCGTTGTTTTTACCAACTGGATTTTCTTTGGCACGTTTCAACAAATCAAGGCGGAAAGCGATTGGGTCTTTTCCCATCGCTTGAGCTACCTCATCCAAAAACGACTGCTCTGCAGCAGCATTAAAATTGGAACGTGGAGCTCTAAATGCACCAATTGTAATGTTTGATGGAATCTCCCAACCTTCGGCCAAATAATTATCCACAGCACCGGCTGGAAAACGATTGGCATGAATAGGATTCTCTGGAATTCCTCCGCCTATTACATGAAAACCTATTAAATTTTTGTTGACATCAAGTGCTGCACGATAGGTTGCCGTGTACATTGGGCGATAAATTCCATAAGTCATATCGTCCTCTCTGGTATAAATCAATTTTATCGGAGCTTTCATTTTCTGTGAAATCCTTGCAACTTCATAGGCATATTGTGCATACGCTCTTCGACCAAAACCACCACCCATACGGGTCATTTGAATCTCTATTTTGTCAGCTGGTAAATTCAGAAGCTTAGAAAGTGTGGGTTCCATCCAACCAGGGGCTTGAATTGGACCAGATACTAAGGCTTTGTCGTCTTGTACATGTGCGAAGAAATTCATCGGTTCCATGCAATTATGTGCCAAAAACGGAGCATTGTAAGTGCGTTCAATAATCTGAGCTGCATTTTTGAAAGCTGTTTCAGGGTCACCATCTTTTCTTAATTGCTGAGCTGGTTTCTTGGCGTATTCAGCCATCATTTCAAATTGGCTACTTGTAGTTTCTAATCTGGCAGGCACTACTTTTTCAGTTTTTCCTCCTCTGCCCATAACGGTCTCTTTTAAATCACCCGCAGTTTCCCATTGAGCATTTATTTTTTTGCGGGCGTTCATTACTTCCCAAGTAGAATTTCCGACTATGGCAATCATTTCATTGAAAGTGCGGGTATCGAAACCAGCTTGCTCAAAACCATCATCGTATAACTTGAAACTAAAAACATCTTTGATACCTGGCATTTTTTTGGTAGCTGTTGGGTCAAAAGACTTTAGTTTCATACCAAATGCAGGTGGATGCTGAATCATAGCTATCAACATTCCATCAACGCGATAATCCATTCCGAAAAGTGGTTTACCAGTAACTACTTTCAAGCCTTCGGTGTTTTTCTTTGAATTTCTAACAATTGAAAAATCTTTTGGAGCTTTTAGCTTCACATCTTTCGGAACAGCCAATGTAGCTGCCTTAGCGGCCATTTCACCATATTTTGCTGTTTTTCCACTCGAATGAGATAAAACACCTAATTTTGTTGTAATTTCTGAGGCCGAAACACCCCAAGCCTGTGCAGCAGCATCGATTAGCATTTGGCGAGCGGCGGCTCCTGCATTGCGGAGTGGCTTCCAGTACATTCGAACCGAATTACTACCACCTGTAAACTGCATGCCGTATTTCACATTATCATGAGTACTCATTTCTACCACTACATTTTTCCAATCGCAATCTAATTCTTCAGCCACTATCATGGGTAACGAAGTCATTACGTTTTGACCAAATTCGGGATTGGGCACCAAAATCTTAATGACATTATCAGGTGTAATTTTGATATAGGCCGCTAGTTCAGACCAAACCGGTTCTGCTAGGTTCAGCTCTACAGCTTTTTCAGCAGCTTTCGAACTAAACCAACTAAAACTAAGCATCAGGCCACCACCAGCAAGGGCTGAGGACCTTAAAAAATCTCTTCTACTTTGTGATTTTATATTTTCCATAGTCTTGTCTTATTTAGTTTTTGATGCTTTAGCAGCGGTTTTGATTGCCTCTTTGATTCTGAGATAAGTACCACAACGGCAGATATTACCGCTCATAGCGTTGTCAATATCTTCATCACTTGGTTTTGGGTTGCTTTTGAGCAATGCCGCTGCCGACATGATTTGTCCGCCTTGACAATAGCCGCACTGAGCCACATCGTGTTCGAGCCAAGCTTTTTGCACAGGGTGAGTGCCATTTTCAGACAGCCCTTCGATTGTCGTAATGGCTGATTTTCCAATAGCTGAAACAGGCAGAACACATGAGCGAGTGGCATTTCCATCCAAATGAATGGTACAAGCACCGCATTCAGCCATTCCACAGCCGAATTTGGTACCGGGCATGTTTAGCGTATCACGAAGAACCCAAAGCATTGGTGTGGAAGGATCAACATCCACATTACGGGTTTTTCCGTTTATTTTAAGATTGTATTTTGCCATGATAATTGATATTTAAAGACTTTAATCTCTTTACAAAAATATTGCTATTTATTCTATAAAAACTACATCATTCAAACGATTTCTTACGAAATTCAAATGTTACTTTTTTTATTAAGTGCTAAAAACGAGTTTCAAGAAAACTGAATCCAAAATTATTTCTTTATCTGATGGGTATCTCTTACACTACTAAACGATAGAGCGAGCATTTTCCATGCCTTTTTTTGTTTTTGAAAAACTTCTGTAACTGTAAATTCAGTTGAAACATCACTTCCTCTAACATTTGCTAACAAGGTAATTCTATTCCATACAATAGCTGTTTTGCCCGAAACTTCAACAGCCGAGTCGTGAACGGTAGCTTTTTTGTACCAAATACTACCCGTTTTAATAATCTCAAGCTCCTCAGCTTTTTTCCAGGTACCGCTCATGTGAAGAAACTTTGACTTGTCGTCAAATAGTTTTTCTAATTTCTCAACATCCTTGTCGGCCATCCATTGCCATTTGTCTTTGGAAAGTTGGAGTACTTCTTTTTCAGTTTTTGATTGCGAAAAACCTACCTGAACTGTCAGAAATATTAGAAATAAGCTAATAATTATTCTTTTCATGTAAATAAATTTTTGTTTACACAAAACTACTTTATTCAGTCACTCATCTTAGTATATTAATTACTGTCATTTCTACCATTTTTACTGATTGTTAAAATGAAATGAAGATTAGTATTATTAAAATCATAAATTTGGATGTATTTCATAAGAACTAATCATGGAAAAAGTAATAAACATAGATAGTGTAAGCGAGTTTAACGCAAACAATAATCACAAAACAATGCACCCCTTGGTGACGGTGTTGGATTATTCAAAAGCTAATCCAAGAGATTGGGGTGAAGTAGACTCCATCCGATTTAATTATGGTTTGTATAGTGTGATATTGAAGGATATAGTCTGTGGAGATATGCGATATGGTCGGTATCATTATGATTATCAAGCAGGTACTTTGGTGTTTTATGCACCTGGGCAGTTTGTTTGTATGGATAATCCTAAAGTGGTTTATCAACCAATGGGATTTGGCTTACTGTTTCATCCCGACTTTTTGATTGGCACTCATTTGGCCAAATCCATACATCAATATAAGTTTTTTAGTTACCAAACCAACGAAGCCCTACACCTTTCGGAGGATGAAAGAGCTTTGATTTTGGATATTTTGGCTAAAATAGAATTTGAACTCAAACAACCTATAGACAAACACAGCAAAAAGCTTATTGCTAGCAATATTGAGTTGTTTTTGGATTATTGTCAGCGTTTTTATGATCGTCAGTTTATCACCCGTGATGTAGCCCACCGTGGTATTTTGGAGCGATTTGAAGAAAACCTCAATGCTTATTTTCATTCAGATAAACCCCAAATTATTGGGTTGCCTTCGGTAGCTTATTTTGCTGATGAGTTAAATCTTTCGTCCAACTATTTTGGAGATTTGGTCAAAAAAGAAACAGGGCAATCGGCAAAAGATTATATTCTGTTCAAAACCATCAGCATAGCCAAAGAAAAGATATTTGAAAATGACAAGACCGTTAACGAAATCGCTTACGAACTTGGTTTCAAATATCCGCAGCATTTTACCAGACTATTCAAGCAAAAAGTGGGCATGAGTCCGATGGAATTTCGAGGGTTGAATTAAGAAAATATATTACAATCCTGTAGATTTTTCCATGGCTTCGGTATATCTTTCTCCAGTAATTTTCACTTGTTCGGATGCTAAGGTCAGTTGTCTCAAGTCTTCGGAACTAAGTTGAAGAATTCCAGCACCATTGTTTTCTATTAATCGATGAATTTTAGTGGTTCCGGGAATTGGAACTATCCAAGGTTTTTGAGCTAAAACCCAAGCCAAGGCTATTTGAGCATTTGTAGCATTATATTTTTTTGCATATTCGGCAATTACATCTATCAATGCTTTGTTTGCGACCCTTGCCTCTTCCGTAAATCTAGGTATTATTGACCTAATATCAGATGCGGCAAATTCTCTTTTTTCATCAATTGTACCCGTTAAAAAACCTTTTCCTAATGGACTAAATGGAACGAAACCTATTCCCAGCTCTTCAATCGTAGGAATAATTTCAAGTTCGTGTTGACGAGTCCATAAAGAATATTCACTTTGCAGAGCTGTAATGGGCTGCACAGCATGTGCTTTTCTAATCGTATTTGCTCCTGCTTCTGAAAGCCCAAAATATTTGGCTTTACCCTCCTTTATAAGTTCACTTACCGTGCCTGCCACATCTTCGATAGGCACATTGGGATCAACCCGGTGTTGATATAACAAATCTATACAGTCAATTCCTAGTCTTTTAAGTGAGCCTTCCACAGCTTTTCTTATAGTTTCTGGTCGGCTATTTACACCAATCATTTCGCCATCGACTATTTCAAAACCAAATTTTGTAGCAATTTGGAATTTATGCCTAAAGGGCTTAAGTGCTTTTCCTAGCAATACTTCATTGGTATATGGTCCGTATACCTCTGCAGTGTCAAAAAAAGTAATTCCTTCTTCAACCGCTTTATGTAATAGTGTAATGCTCTCATCTTCAGATGGAAATGGAGCATAAGAAAAACTCAAACCCATGCATCCCAAACCGATGGCGGAAACTTCCAAATCTTTTCCTAATGTTCTCTTTTTCATGTAGATAGTTCTATTTTGAACAGTTTAAATTCTGATTATGGCCTACCGATTTTCAGTTATTTCTAAATTTAGTTGGGCTCAATAATGTATGTTTCTTAAAAAAATTATTAAAATGTGTTACTTCTTTAAAGCCAAGCGAATAGGCTATTTCAGAGATATTCCATTTGCTTTGTTTAAGCATAATTTTAGATTCTTGTAATAAGCGTTCGGCAATGAGTTGTGAAGTTGTCTTTCCGCCAGCTTCTTTCACGGCTCGGTTAAGATGATTTACATGAACATTAAGTTGTAAAGCAAAGTCAGAGGCTGTCCTGAGCTTAATTTCGGTATGATTTTCGTCAATAGGAAACTGGCGTTCAAGCAGTTCTAAAAATAGCCAATAAATTCGCTGGGAGGCATTAATGGGTAACTTCTCAATTCGCGATGAAGGACGGGTTTTCATGGCATAATGAATCAACTCATAAATCTGATTTCTGATGGCATCATATTTATGAATGTACTCAGAGTTGAGCTCGGTTTCAATTTTCTCAAAAACTCCACACAAATATTCAAATTGAGAATCATCTAATTCAAAAACGTGTGTACCTGTTGGCTGAAAGACTTCGTATTGAATCAAGTTGCCGAATAGATTAAAAAAAATGGCATCAAAAACTACATAAAACCCTGAAAGGTCGTCATCGACATGCTCCCATTTATAAGGAATAAACGGATTTGAAAACACAAGTGCTTGTTTTTCGAAGGAGAAAACTTTATCTGCATAATGTATACGACTACTTCCTCTACAAAGCGTAATTTTGAAAAAATCTCGGCGGCGATAAGGCACAGGTTTGGTTGCTGGATGTGGCAATCTAAAAACATTGACATGTCCGATATCTCGACCCAGATTTTCGGGTATCCACTCAAATTTCCTGCTATAAAAATCTTGTAAAGATTCTATTTTTTCCATAATCTACTTTTTAACAATTAGCTTTCTATCTATCGCATATCCCAAACTAATATTCCAATCGAATGATTTTCCAGCAATATCTGTTTTTAAAGGTTTATTTATAGTCGAACCCAAATAAAATGGTGTTTTTTTCGATGAAAGTGTAAAATTTGAGGCAAAATAATAACCCTCTTTCGCATCTAGTTTCAGATAAAATAGCTGAGGATTAAGCCTTAAAGATAAGCTTTTAATTAACTGAATTGTTGAAAAAGATCTCAGCGAAACCAAAGCAGTGTGATTATTGGCGTCGTCGCTCACGCCTTTGGCATACAGACAAAACAGGCTAATGCTATTATTTTTGTTGAGGATGATATTGGGCGTAAATTCAAAAGGAATGACACGAGAAACCGCCAAAGTATTTTTTATTTCGGGAGAAGTTTCATAAGCCAAAACTCTAAAAGGCACAGCAGGAAAATGCGTACCAATTGATGCTTGAAAACGTTTTTGATTGATGAGTTTGTAACGCCAAATAAAAATAAATGACCAAGGACGGCCATCCTTCAAAGCAAATCGAAACTCAGGGTCAAAACTAAATCTTTTACCTCCATTGATATTAAAATTAAAAATAGCGGCTGGTTTTCCCAGCGAAAAGGCAGGAATAAATGAGAACCCATTTTGAGTAACACTAACAGCTCCTCTGAAATTGATAATTTTTGAGGTAGTATCTTCTTGAGCTAATGAAATAAAAGAAATATTACATAAAAGAAACAATGATAGTAAGTTTCTATAAAAAGCATTTGGAATAAAATAAGACATATTATTTAAAATGAATGTTTAAATTATTCTGCAAACTTAGAAGTATTAAACGCTCACTATGAAACAAATTTCAAAGGAAAACTTACGAAAATCAAATATTAATAGAACCCGTTGTGCGGTTTAAATAAATAGAAAAAGGTTGTACATATAACTGAAATTCAGTAACTTAAAGAAATAACGACAAATCTTTAATATGTACAACCTGAAAGCAAATTACGACAAAATATTGCCAATAGTCAAGTTGGCCTTGAATGAATTTTTATTACCTGATGGTAATTTTAAGACTTACAAGAATAAGCCAAAATGGCCTGATATTGAGGTAGTTACACTATCCATTTTAGCTGAAACTATTAGCTTGGATTCTGAAAATTGGATGTTTTCAAAATTGAACAATGATTTATTGATGATATTTTCCGAGTTGATAGATAGATCAAATTATAATCGTAGAAAAAGGAGGTTAAGTGGGTATATAAATTCTATTTCTGAATGGGTGGCTCAGCAGATTGATGGTGAAAATAGGAAAGTAATTTTAGACTCAATTCCACTTCAAATTTGCATGAATCCAAGAATTCTTAGAAGTAAAATTTGCAAGGACGATAACAATGTACAGCCTTCAACGAGTTATAACCCATCTTTAAAGATGCATTATTATGGTTTTA
>NZ_RJUF01000035.1 GCF_024343775.1 Lacihabitans soyangensis
TGCATTAGCTGCTGATCCATTGCATATCGATAGTTACCCACCGAGCCCATAGCTTGGTTGGCAGCCATTCGTTTTATGTTTTCGTTGCTATAATTTTTCTCAATAATTTCACGCTCTTTGGCATTTGGGAGCTCCATTTCTAAGAAGGCTGTTTTGAATTCCTCCTCTGTTCTGAAAGGATAAACTTTAACTTCTTTTAACATTTTGGCGTCAATACTTAGCTCCACCACGGCTGAATAATCTAAGCCAACACTTTTGGGTATGATGTGGTACTGTTTCCGAAAACCAAGATAGGAGAAAAGGATAGAATCACCTGGAAAAACATCTAAAATAAAATAACCTTTTGAATTAGTAAACACGCCCCTGCCTGCTCTATCGTTTATCACATACGCTCCTGGTAGCGGCTCATCATTGCTACCATCAATCACGAAACCCGAGAAAGTTATGAACTTCTTAGAACCCTGAGCATCAGCATCATAAACCGAAGTAAATAAGGCCAAAAATATAAATATGCTTAATAAATATTTCAATTCAATCGGGCGTAAAATTTTATAAATGTAAGAATAAATGGCATAGAGAGCAACAACCCATCGAAACGATCTAGAAAACCTCCATGGCCTGGAATCAAACTTCCAGAATCTTTAATGGCAATGCTTCTTTTAAACAAAGACTCTACCAAATCGCCTAGTGTACCCGTAGTGGCTATAATAGCCGCAATACACAGCCATTGGTCCATTGAGAGTGTTTCTGTGAACTTCCAATAAAGAAACGAGGCCACCAAGGCTATTATTGCTCCACCGAAAAAGCCTTCCCAGGTTTTCTTTGGAGAAATTCTCTCAAATAGTTTACGCTTACCAAACAACCTGCCGGCCAAATAGGCTCCAGAGTCATTGGACCACAAAATAATGAACACGCCAATTACCAAAAGAGGTTGAAAGCTGCCCTTCCAAAAGGCGAGTTCGTTGAGCAATGCAAACGGAAGTGCCACATATATGATTCCTAAAAATGTATACCCAAGGTTCACAAATGGCTTTGGATCTTTTTTCTTATATAATTTTATAAAAAAAGTGAAGGTCAGCATGGGAACCATAATGTAATAATTCTCAAAATCTATCGTATAGGTCTCTATGAAGTAGGTTAGTGAAATTATTACCGCACCACAAAACGTACCGTAAATTTTTAATGGAAGACCACCAGACATTCCCAAAAGTTTGTAAAACTCATATTGAGTTAAAACCGTAATTGCCAAAATCAATAACCAGAAACTTGTTGGGCTATATACAATTCCCAAAATAATAAGTGGAGCACCAACAAGAGCTGCCACTATTCTTTGCGTTAGGTTTGATCTATCTCGTAATTTTTTAATCATCAATTCTAAAATCATTAATTATATGCTCGGCCAGAATCTGATTCGACTCCAAGACCTTAATTTCAACAATACCCAAGACCGGATAATTGTGGTCTACTTTGTCTAATATTACCGACTCAATATTGTTATTCTCGAGTTCATTTTTTAAAAGTTCAGCCCGCATTCTGTCTTTTTCCTTGAAAACCGTTACCCAATTTCCCATGTTATTTATTCCATTTTAAGGTTTCTAAAATCCTTCTACTGTCAGCTTTTAAATAATCAACAATGGGCGTCAGCGAGTCGTTCAGGGTGGCGGCGTTCAGATAAACTGCTCCTCTCAAAAAGTGTTTGGCGGTGTCTGTAGCATAAAACTGAAAATGACTTGGAACCTCACCGTCTATCTCTATAATCACAGCCTTTTTACCATTTTTCAGTTGCACCACCTGCTCTCGTTGTGCCGTAGCTCTTACTTGATGCTTAGAAGCAAGTTTATAGGCGTCAGCCACATGTTTATCCAATTTGGTCAGATCACCGTTCAGTGGCTTGTAAGTAAACTGAATTTTAGCATTCAGGGTTGGATATTCCACTAGAATCCAGTAAGGTTCAGCCTCTATGGTTTTATCTGGTGTGATAATAGCAGATTTTGAGTATTCAAAAGTGTAGGGATATTTGCCTTGCAATGCTTGGTATTCCTGCTTGGGCAAATCTATTCGTTCAAAACCCTTTGGTTTCGGGTAATATACTGTGGATTTATTTCCACATCCCATTATAAGGGTGAGTAAAATTAGAATTAAATAACCTTTCATTTAAGAAAATAGGGTAAACGACAAAGATAGCTTTTTTTAGGTAAAAAATTAAACCAAAACGTTCTACAATCTTGCTCTTGGCAAATTTAACGCTCAAAAAACACTGCAGGTATTTACTGAATAAACCCCGACTTTAGGGTCAAGGTTTATTATTTTCAATTAGGCCATATACATTTTCGTATAGTATTCGTCCGCCATTCGGTCGGAATCAAAAAACTCATTAACATCATTCATACTTTTGAGTACCATGGCATTCCATTTTTTGGGATGCTCATAATACATCGGTATAATCTCATTTTCAATCACATCCAAAATATTATTCATATCTGTTTTGTCTCTTAAATATCCATCTGAGCCATCAGCGACTGGCACAATAAACGAATTAGTATCATTTGAAAACTCACAAACCCAACCGTCATAAGTCGACAAATTGATAGCACCGTTCATAGCTGCCGTCATTCCGGAAGTACCTGAGGCTTCTCTTGTAACTACCGGATTATTTAACCAAACATCGGTGCCATCTTTCAGCATTTTAGAAAGTTTCAGCTCATAACCTGTCAATACTGCCATGTTTTTGTATAAATGGCTCATGTAATACAACTTATTGAAGGTGTCTATCGCCCCATAATCGAACGGATATGGTTTACCCGCCCAAATGATTTGCACTTTTCCGCTAGATATTAACTTTTCAAAACGCTCTAAGTCTTTAGTAATGAGATCGGGTCTTTTATAGCCAGCAAAACGCCTCGCCCAAACTATTGTTAAGACATTTGGGTCAAAAATCTTACCTACCTGATCAGCTACTTCTTTAAAAAGTGCAAATTTTAACTCCTTTTTACGTTCATTTATAGACTCTGCTTTTCCTTTCGACCTATTGGTCTCCAGAACAGAGTCTACCCAATAGGTACGGTTTTGTGCATTTGTAATATGGTCAATTTTGCAAATTCCTTCTTCGTGTCCCCACATATCACGGGAAACTTCGCCGTGAAGTTTAGAAACAGCATTGGCTTTTTTGGCAACTCGTAAGGCCGCCAAGGAGTGATTGAATAAATCGCCTTTTACACCAGAAATCTTAGCGACTTCCGTTGGATTTAACCCACAGAAAAAACCTAGGTGCTGAAGAAAAGAAAAACTATGTTTTTCATTTCCAGCCTCTTCGGGTGTATGCGTCGTAAACCTTAACTTCTCCTTGAGTTTATTGAGGTCACCGTTTTGGCTTAGTAAATAATACACCGCTGATATGGCATGGGCTTCGTTAAAATGATATATTTCAGGCACTAAACTGGCTTTGTCCAAAAACTTAGCCCCACCAATACCTAGTAACATACATTGTGCAACTTTTACTTCAGCATCTTTGTCGTACAGATGATATGAAATGGACCTCGCCCATTCGTCGTTTCCATCTGTATCCGTGGTAAGGAAAAACATTGGGGCACAGTTGAAAACACTCGAAGGTAGATAATATGTAGCGACCCAAACGTCGCGTCCTTTGATACTGATTTGAAATCTCACACCCGTGTCTTCAAGAAAACTATACATTTGTTCTCTAAAAAACACACGTAGGCTGTTGTCTGTGTTTCTTTGCTGTTCATAATAACCATACTTCCACAAAATTCCGATTCCTATCAGATTTTGTTTTAAAGCAAATGCACTACGCATATGTGAACCCGCCAAGTATCCTAAGCCACCGGAGTAGGTCTTAAGTGCTTGATCAATGCCAAATTCCATGGAGAAATAGGCCACAGATTTGGAGTATTTTTTGTCAAATTTTGAGGGGAAAATTTCCTTTTTGTTTATCATATTTTTTTAAAGTATTTACTCGCAAATTAATCAAAAAAGGCCAAATGAGTAGTTTATGGCTAAATTTTAGAATAAATATGCTATCCAATTAGTAATTCTCTCAGTTTCGGCAGTTATTGATTAACTTGCAACATGAATTATTTATCAGCAGAAAACTTAGGCCGAAACCTCGGCGAGAGATGGTTATTTAAAAATCTATCATTCGGAGTACTTCAGGGAGAAAAGGTGGCATTAATTGGCACCAACGGTTGCGGAAAATCCTCGTTAATGGACGTGATTGCGGGCTTAATTCCTGCCGATGAAGGTGTAATGAGCATCCGAAAAGAAATAAAAGTGGGTTATCTCAACCAAAATCCAAATTTCTCCAAAACCAGCACAGTTTTAGAAACCATATTTGCTTCTAAAAATCCTATAGCAGAAGCCATAAAAAATTATGAATATGCTGTAGAACATAACGATTACGAGGGTATTTCGAAATATACAGAACTCATCACCGAGCTCGATGGCTGGGATTATGAATCAAAAGTCAAGCAAATTTTGGGCAAATTGGATGTGCATGACATGGACAAACTGATGGGTGAATTGTCTGGTGGTCAACAAAAAAGGGTAACACTGGCCAAAGTTTTGATAGAAGAACCAGATTTCTTGATTCTGGATGAACCAACTAACCACTTGGACTTGGATACTATTGAATGGTTAGAAAATCATCTTTCCTCAAGCAACACTACCTTATTTTTGGTTACTCACGATAGGTATTTTTTGGATAAAGTCTGCAATAGAATTATGGAATTGGTGGATTCTAAAATGCACCGATATGTAGGAAATTATGCATATTTCTTAGAGAAAAAAGCCGAAAGAGCTGAAATAGAAGCCGTTACTCTTGAAAAAGATAAAAGCCTACTAAAGAAAGAATTGGAATGGATGCGTCGCCAACCCAAAGCACGAACACACAAAGCCACGTACAGAGAAAATGCTTTTTATGAATTAAAAGAAAAAACTTCTGGCAAACGTAACGAAGATAAACTAGAGTTAAGTGTAAAATCGGAACGTATTGGCAATAAAATAATTGAAATTCAGCACGTTAGTAAGTCTTTCAAAGACAAGGTAATAGTAAAGGAATTTAGCTACACCTTTAAAAAAGGTGATAGAATAGGTATTGTCGGCAAAAACGGGATGGGCAAGTCTACCCTACTCGGCATGATAAATGGCGAAATAAAGCCTGATCAAGGCAAAGTAATAAAAGGTGAAACCATAAAAATTGGTTACTACAAACAAGATGGATTGGTGTATGATCCTGAACAAAAAGTCATAGAAAACGTAAGAGAAGTGGCTGAATTCATAAAATTGGGCGATGGACGAGAAATCAGTGCTTCGGCATTCTTAACGCTCTTTTTGTTTCCTCCGGCTACGCAATATGCACAGATATCGAAACTTTCTGGTGGAGAAAGACGTCGTTTGCAGTTGTTGAAGGTTTTGATAGAAAACCCCAACTTTTTAATACTCGATGAGCCTACCAACGATCTCGACATTGCCACCTTGAACGTTCTTGAGGAGTTTTTGATGGGTTATGGTGGATGTCTCTTGGTGGTTTCTCACGATAGATATTTCTTAGACAGAATCGTCGACCATACATTCGCCTTCGAAGGTGACGGCCTTATAAAAGACTTCCCTGGCAATTATACCGACTATAGAATTTGGCAAGAGGAAAACGCCAAACAGCAAAAAAAGGGCAAAGACAATAAACCTGTAACCGTAGAAATAACTCCAGCTAAAGAAACAGCTCCAAAACGCAAACTGAGTTTTAAAGAAAAAACAGAGTTTGATACACTTGAGAAAGAAATCAGTGTTTTAGAAAATCTAAAAATTGAACTGACTGAAAAACTCTCATCTAGTAATTTACCTTTTGACGAAATAGCCGATATCTCTAAAAAACTGGAGGATACGGTTAATGACTTAGAGGAAAAAGAATTGAGATGGCTAGAATTGAGTGAGTTGGGGTGAAAGAAGTATCAAACTAATAGCAAGAATTTCGAATTTCTCTACTGTCGAATGATACAATAAATGCTAATTTCCTTTATTGTGAAAAATAAGAATAGGCTAACGTTAAAAATGAAAGAGGAATACTTTAATATTAAATTTTACTTCTCTACTTGTATTTTTGCCATATTAGGATTGATTTCAATGTATTCATTTGGTCAATATAAAGATACTAATACCGAACCACTTATTATTAGAGGGTTAATTTCAGGATATACTTTTACTTTTATAACGCTATTATGCTCCCATATCTATAATGTAAAACTATCATTTAAACAAACCTTTTATTATTTGGCCATAATGATAACAACTTATACAATTCTTTTTTTCATCTCACTATTTTCCGGAATGAATGTTATTTTTATAGGAATCTTAACTTCAAGTTTTGGAGCATTCTCGTTTTTTTATCTTTACAAAAAATATATTGATGCTATCTCGTACTCAAAATATTTAATATTGATTCTAGGCTCATTGAGCTTTATCCTGTATATTCCGATATCTAAAATCTTTAAACTTTACCCTCAGAATCCATTTGCAATTACTTTTTTTATTTGGCACTTCATAGTTGGGTGGTATTTCATAACCTGTTTATCAAAACTAAAAAGAAGGTAAAACGTAGTTTCTACAACTTATTCACCCTCGCCCTAAGCATAGCATCTACCAAAACCAAAGCTGACATCGCGTCTACGATAGGCACAGCTCTTGGCAGCACACAAGGATCGTGTCTACCTTTTCCCGAAACCGTAACAGCGTCGCCAGCCTCATTAACACTGTCTTGATCTATCATTATGGTAGCTACTGGCTTAAAGGCCACCCTGAAATAAATATCCTCTCCGTTTGAAATGCCTCCCTGAATGCCACCCGAATGATTGGTCTTGGTTTTTACTTTTCCATTTTCATCGGTAAAAAAAGCATCGTTATGTTGTGAACCCAAAAGCTCTACTCCATCAAAACCGCTTCCATACTCGAATCCTTTCACAGCATTGATACTCAACAAGGCCTTACCCAATTCAGCGTGCAATTTATCAAACACAGGTTCTCCCCATCCAGCTGGCACGTTTTTTAAAACTCCGGTAATCACCCCACCAATAGAATCTCCGTCTTTGCGAACCTGATCGATATAATTAAACATCTTTTCGGCCATTTCGGAATCTGGACAACGAACGGCGTTATCGTCAATCTTACTGAGGTCAAGGTCCTGATAAGATTTCGCTAATTTCATAGCACCAACTTGAGACACATAAGAGTAGATTTCAACTCCGTAATGATTGAGAACCATTTTGGCCAAAGCACCAGCTGCAACGCGTGCTGCGGTTTCCCGAGCCGAGCTACGCCCTCCACCTCTATAGTCTCTTACACCGTACTTTGTAGAATAAGTATAATCAGCATGCGATGGACGAAATTTATCCGCTATATGTGCGTAGTCCTTACTTTTTTGATCTTCATTAAAAATTACTAAAGCAATAGGCGTTCCAGTAGTTTTTCCTTCAAAAACACCAGAAAGTACCTCAAAACTATCTGCTTCTTTACGTTGGGTGGTAATTCTCGACTGACCTGGCTTTCTTCTGTCTAACTCATTTTGTATTAATATCTCATCAAAATCAACACCAGATGGGCAACCATCCACCACAACTCCAATAGCTCTTCCGTGCGATTCACCGAAAGTCGAAATCTTAAATATCTTACCGTAGGTACTACTCATCAACCTTTGTTTTTGCTTTTCAAAATATAGAGATACACCAGTATCATCAAACCAACCACAAAATTGGCGAAAACTTTGGCTATTTCCCTGAAATTATACGATTTTTCGTCCGTTTTTAAATTTTCGATATCACTAAAGATATCTTTTTTTACCTCCTTGTTGTCATAAAGTGCCTTTCCTGAAACCAACACCACTCGCTTTGATTTCAAGGTGTCATATTTGGACAAAGCAGTATTGAAATATATTAAGATAAAGTAATTAGCCATTTCAAACTCTCCCGCTTCTTTGGGAATAATCTTATAAACCACAGACTTATTTCCCATTAAATTACCAGAGGTCTGCCTAGACACTGTGTTAGTCTCAAAAAAATCAAACAGTTTGTTATTCTCCACTTTAGGAATATTTACTCCGCTAAAGTTCCCCTCGCCTTCGACAGTAAGCCTATATTCGAAACTATTACCCGTAAATTGCTTCTTTTCATCTTTCAATTGCTCCGCAAACCTAAAAACCCCAACAGGTACTTTCTCTTTAAGTGGATGCTCGGGCAGTTTTTCAACCACCACCGTCTGGGCTTTTGTCTTCAATGACATGTCCACAAAAGAGGTTCCTTTTTGCTTTTGCATGAGCAATTGCAGCGATGGAAATTGAACATCTTTGTCGTTTAGGGGATAATAAATCGCCTCGAAGAGATTGTAAACCGTATAAGATTCGCCGTTTATGAGGAGTTTTTTACCGACCAGATTCGAAATATTCAACCTACTCTCTAGGCAATCGTTCGGTTTAATTTTTTTTGCGAATTGTTCAACCTGTGCACCGATATTAGTTGGGAATTGCCACTGCGAGGTGGTTTTATCTGAAAGGTAAAAGTTAATATTCAACATGAAACCTTCCCCCACAAAAACCTTCTTTTTGGACAGCTCAACTACGAAATCAACCTGCTCAATTTCAATATCCTTGTCATTTTTAGGCTCTTCTTTTTTAATGATGGTGACCTGCTTGGCTTCTACTTCCAATATTTTTTGGTTGACCAGAATCTCAAAAGCCGGTATCGTTACTTTACCGAAAACCTCAGGTGTGTAAAACTGGGTAATCTCATGCAAATCTTCTTTTTTTCTGTTTAAGCGAACTTGACTGTGTTTTATGGTTCTGTTATCTTTCTTAAAACCCTTGATTTCAGGAAAATCTCCAACCGTGTAAGGTGTTCCAACCACATACAAATGCACCTCCAACTTTCCGTCCGGCTGAATTTCTTCTGGGGTAATTTCTACTCGAGGGGCGGAATTTTGGCCGAAGACCCCACAAAAGGTAAAAATTAGGAGAAAGTAACAATATATGATGGTTCTCAACATCTTGCAAAAATAAGAAAAGCTGCCATTATTTTCTTTAATTTGTGCAATAGATACAAACTAAATAACATGAGAGTCTTATTCTTCATCCTTCTTTCAATTCAGCTAAAAGCCCAGTGGAAAATTCAAACCTTTGAAAACAAGGCTTCGTTTAGGGCTATCGATAGATTAGATACCGACAATATTTGGATTTCGGGAAGTAAAGGCAGTATTCTTAAAAGCACCGACGGAGGAATATCATGGAAAAACGTCTGCCCCTCAAAATTTAAAGATTTCGATTTTAGAGGAATTGCGGTCCTGAACAAAGACGAAATTATAGCCATGAGTGCAGGTGATGGTTTTGAAAATAAGGCGTTTTGCATTAAAACAATAGATAGTGGACAAACATGGGAAGTGGTTTTAGAAAAACATGAAAAAGGTGTATTTTTTGATACCATAAAATTCAAGGACTCGAAAATTGGCTATATTCTGGGTGATGCAATAGACTCGAAACCCTATTTGCTTCAAACCAAAGACGGTGGAAAATCTTGGACGAGAGTTCAAAATCTACCTGATATAATGGTTGGTGAGGCATCATTTGCGGCAAGCAATTCTTGTATTTCGATTATCAAAAATTCCGTTTGGTTTAATACTCAAAACAGAGTTTTCTATTCAAAAAATTTGGGTAAGACTTGGCAGGTTTTAGAAACACCTTTTGAATCGGGACAAAGTTTGGGCATTTTTGGTACTTTTTTCCTTTCTAAAAACAAAGGGATTATTGTAGGTGGAGACTATGTTGACGACAAAAGGGCTACCTTACAATATGCTTTTACTGAAAACGAAGGTAAGCTTTGGCAAACCAAAAGTGATTATCAAAGAAACGGACTTACGGAATGTATTTCAAAAATAACCGATGCTCAACTAATAAGCGTCGGCACCATCGGTACAGCAATATCCAGTGATGATGGCAAAACTTGGACTGCACAAGATAAAGAATCGTTCCATGTGGTGAGCTGCAAGGACAATAAATGCGTTGCTGCGGGTGGAAATGGCCGAATAGGCGTTTGGCACTTCGGCTCCGCTCAGTGACCACCGCTAAGTCACCACACTTCGGCTCACTTCGGCTCACTTTTACTCCGCTCAGTGACCACCGCTTGGTGATCGCCGCTTAGTGACCACCGCTCGGAGAACACACTTCGGCTCACTTCGACTCCGCTCAGTGACCACCGCTCAGTCACCGCTGCTCTTTGTTATACCTTCGCGTCGCACGGTAGAGAGGTTATGCAAACATAGCTGAGTAGCAGTTAAATAATGACTAGATCTCATTTCTTCTCTGTTTCAGTTGGGTAATTAAACTATCCTGCTAGAATATGTTGATGTTTTAAAACCAAAAAAGGGAAACCGAAGCTTCCCTTTTAATTATAAAAATATAAACGAATCTTAGTCTAAAGCAGCCACACCTGGCAACACTTTACCTTCCATATACTCTAGCAATGCTCCACCGCCTGTAGATACGTAAGATACTCTGTCTCCCATACCCGCATTGTTGATGGCCGATGCAGAATCTCCTCCACCAATCAATGAGAAAGCGTTGTTTTCCTCAGTTGCAGCTACCACAGCTTCTGCTATGGCGTTTGTACCTGTCGCAAAATTCGGGAATTCAAAAACACCCATAGGACCATTCCAAAGGATAGTTTTAGAGTTCTTCACTGTCTCTTTGAACAATTCAATAGTTTTCGGACCGATATCTAAACCTTCCCATCCATCAGGAATAAGACCCGTATCCACTGTTTGTCTGTTGGCATCGTTGCTAAAGTCATCTGCACAAACGTTATCAAGAGGCATGATGATATTTACACCTTTCTCTTTGGCTTTTCTCAAAATTTCCAGAGCTAAGTCCTGCTTATCTGCTTCTAAAAGCGACTTTCCGATATTTCCACCCAATGCTTTGGTAAATGTATAGGTCATTCCGCCACCTATTATTAGGTTGTCAACGGTATCCAAAAGACGCTCAATAATCAATATTTTATCCGAGATTTTTGCTCCACCCATGATAGCCGTAAAAGGTTTTTCGGCACTTTCAAGAATATGCTGAGCGTTATCAATTTCGGCTTGCATTACTTTTCCGCAAATTTTATCGGTAAAAAACCGACCGATCACCGCTGTAGAAGCATGAGCACGGTGGGCAGTACCAAACGCATCATTTACCCAAACATCACCTAGTTTTGATAATTTCTCGGCAAAAGCTACATCGCCTTTTTCTTCTTCTTTATAAAATCTAAGATTTTCTAACAATAAAACTTCACCTGGCTTCAGGTCGGCGGCTAAGTCTGTGGCTTGTTGACCGATGCAATCATCGGCGAATTTCACTTGTACACCCAGAATCAAAGATAAGGGAGCTACTAGGTGTTTGAGAGAATATTTTTCAACGGGACCATCTTTGGGTCTGCCCAGGTGCGACATCAAAATACATGATCCACCGTCAGTCAAAATCTTTTTAATGGTAGGGATTGTGGCCTTGATACGTGTGTCGTCGGTAATTTCAAGTCTGTCATTTAACGGAACATTGAAATCGACACGAACAAGAGCTTTTTTGTTTGAAAAATCAAAAGAATCTACAGTTTTCATTGATTTATTTTAAATTAATAATCAGTATAAATACAATTACAAAGTTAAAATTTCTGTCTATCTCAAAAATTTTAATGACTCATAAAATGTCATTTACAGAAAATAAAATAAATAAAATCCAAAAAAATAGAGAATAATTTATAGAATAAAAATAACTAAGGCCAAAACCAGAACCAAATAATAAGAAACTTCAAATATTATAAGTCAATAATTTGACTTTCAACAATAAAGCTGTAATTTTGCAGTCCGATTTTCGGAAATAAAAATTTTTTATTAATTATTTTTTCAAGTAAAATGTTTCAAAACCAGTACGAAACAGTGTTCATTTTAACTCCCGTTTTATCTGAAGCCCAGATAAAGGACGCTGTAGACAAATTCAAGTCAGTATTAACTGATAATGGTGCTGAGATCCTTAACGATGAAGTATGGGGTCTAAAGAAATTGGCTTATCCAATTCAGCACAAAACCACGGGCTACTATCAGTTGTTTGAATTTAAAGCCGCACCTACATTGGTGGCTACACTAGAAACCGAGTACAAACGTGACGAACGTATAATGCGTTTTTTTACTACTAAACTCGACAAACATGCTGCCGCTTATTCAGCACGTCGTAGAAGTGGTGCTTCAAAAACCAAAGCTCCAGTAACAGAGTAAGAAATTTAAAAACATTAACATTATGTCATTAGTTAACGAAAAAGTCGAAAGAAAAGAGCTTAACCGCAAAAAGTATTGTAGATTCAAAAAAATGGGGATCAAGTATGTTGATTACAAAGACCCTAACTTCCTTTTGAAGTTTTTGAACGAGCAAGGTAAAATTCTTCCAAGAAGATTGACTGGCAACAGCCTAAAATTCCAGAGAAGAGTATCAACAGCTATCAAACGTGCTCGTCACTTGGCGTTGTTACCTTACGTAGCTGACGGTCTTAAATAAGACTCAAAACAAGAAAGTAAGATTGTAATCATCTTAATGAATTAATTTAATTTAAAATGGAAATAATATTAAAAACAGATATTGCTGGTTTAGGGTACAAAAACGATATCCTAGACGTTAAACCAGGTTATGGTCGCAATTATTTGATCCCTCAAGGATATGCTCTTTTGGCAACTCCGTCAAACAAAAAAATATTGGCTGAAAACCTTAAGCAAGCAGCTCACAAAGCTGAAAAACTTAAGGCTGACGCTGAAGCAATTGCTGAACAAATCGGTGATTCAGTATTTGTAATTACAATGAAAACTGGCGAAAGTGGCAGAATTTTCGGTAGAGTTACAAGTATTCAAATATCTGATGCCTTGGCACTTAAAGGTATCAATATCGATAGAAAAAAGATAACTGTGGAAGATATCAAATTTGTAGGAACTTACAAAGCTATTGTTGACTTACACAAAGAAGTTAAGAAAGAAGTTTCGGTAAGCGTTGTAGCTGAAGAAGTTGAGGCTTGATTTACTTAGAATATCGTATACGAAAAAAGGATTGCCTAGGCAATCCTTTTTTTATGTATTAAACCAACTAGAATTACTTCAAACCAGCAATCCAAGTGGCCATTTTCAAGGCCTCATCTTTAGGCACCTGAGACATAGCCGCCATTGGCGGATAACCAGGCCAGTTGCTAGGCTTTGGTTTGTAGATTAACTCAACAATTTGCTTCGGAGTATATTTCTTCTGCTTCATAACTTCTTTATAGGCAGGACCCACAAGTTTGGTGTCAGGATTGTGACAAGCCAAACAAGTATTTTTGGTCAACAATTTCTGAATATCTGGTGGAATTTTGGTTTGGGCTTTGGCGGCTGTCATCAGACCCAATACTAAGGCGATAGACAAAAGTGATTTTTTCATTTTCTATTTTGAAATTCAAGAATTAAACATATCAAAAACTGTCGTAAAGGTAAACTTTTTTTAATTTCATTTGCAAAAAATCTACTGTTAATGTCGTGTTAAATGGTTTTTGGTCAAAAAATCAGTTTTAATCAAATTTTACTCTGAGCACCTTGGCATTAACGCCCAATTCTTTAAAATAGCGAAGCCAAAACAGCTGTTGATTACTAAGGGTATCATTCGGTGATTTGATTTCTACGAATTCGTAGTGATTCTCAGACCAAACCAATAAATCGGGCAAACCTCTTGAATTTTCTACTATGTTTTCGGCGATTTTTGTCATTACTTTTTTCAATTGTTCCAGCTCCATTTGTAAAACCATCACCCGAACCATTTCCCAAATTTCCTCCACCCAAACCACAAACGGATTAGCAACTCCTTCATTCTTTTGAAAATTGCTCCAGAGGTGTTGTAAGAAATCATCTTTGTCGTCGAAAGAGTCTAATAAACTATGAATCTGCTCTTTACGCTTCTCATAAAACTCAGGCAAATGCAAATCTGAGGGCCTCCGCTGAAATGGATGATGAAACGAAACTAGACTTGGGTCAAAGATTATTTCCCAAAAAAGTAGGCCAAAAAGTGTTCGCCAAGTATGATTTTCGGAAAATCCTGCTGAAAAACCAAGCTCTAGATAATACTCAATACTACCAAACTCTACTTGGTTACGGTATATTCTGTCGATGGTTATTTCGTCAGCTGTTTTTAACCAATCCGTAGTCTGCTTTTTATTTTTCTTTCCTTCGATGGTTTTTAAAAAATACTCTGCAAAATACTCTTCATCTACATTTTGAGGAAATTCCAACATCTCATTACAGGTAGCTTTGGCTTCCTCCACATAACCCAATTTCACCAAACAACGGGCTTTTCGTTCACGAGAAGGTACAATTTGGGTTTCACTAAAAACTTCAATAGCGGCTTGATAATTTTTCCTTTGTTCAAAATACTTACCAATTCTAAGCTGAAGTTTTTGAAATGAGGGCAGGGCAATTGGACTTAGATCTTGGCAAGTTTGATAAAGATTACTGTACCAATCCAATATCTCGGAGTCTGAAGATTCATTTTTTAGACTATCAAAAATCACGAATTGTTCCGAAACCATCCACTTGTCTTCGGCGTCTTTACGGGTTTCAAACCTAGCTACCAAATCGTCATCAGAGTGCTGATAATACTGCACCAAGCCCATGTCTCGCAGTACAAACTCAGTCATGTCCATCGATTTATTGCCAAAGAACAAAAACCTTAAAAACGAAACTTCTTGCTCAAAGTTCATTTTCACGATCGATTGTGAGGCATTGATTTTCTGAAAAATCTCGGCAACCGTGAATTCATTTTTTACACAGTCAACGAGCACTTCCCGTTTTTCATTTTTCAAGTTTTTCAGCTCGAAAATTGACACCAAGTCAGCCTTGGTGAGTACGTAAAGGATTTCTCCTAGCCAAAGTTTATGTTCTTCAAAATCCAATGGAGAAATAAATCCATGTTTTACCAATAAATCTACCTGATTCGGAATTTCTTCTATTTCGTCATATTTCAGACCCTCAATTTTAAAAAACAAACCTTTGCGATTGGTAAATCGGATAAAAAGGCATTGAGCGTCCTCAGGCAGAGAATAATACTTTCGAAGAAACCTCCACTCCTGCTCTATCAGTAAGCTTTTGTATTTATCTTTTACAAAACCGAGTAGATATTCAAAATTAGTATGATAATATTTCGGAGGGAGTTCTACCATTTCAAAGCGAAAACGATAGGCCGTCGTAGGCCAATGAAACATTAGCTGGGAGATCTTTTTCTACTTCTCTGTGCAGGCCTAACTTATGGCTGATATGTGTAAAATACGTTTTCTGGGCACCAATTTTCTCCGATAACTCTATGGCTTGATTAAGATTAAAATGGGAAATATGTGGTTCACGCTGAAGAGCATTCAGAACCAATACTTTGCTACCATGAACTTTAGAAAGTTCTTCGTCTGAAATGTAGTTGGCATCGGTAATATAGGTAAAATCTCCAATCCTGAAGCCCAAAACGGGTAACTTATGGTGTAAGACTTGTATGGGGCTAAAAGTCAAACCTGCGATTTCGAACGGCTCAGTGTCAATTTCGTTGCAGGTAATTATAGGAACACCCGGATAAGGTTTTTCAGAAAAAGCATAGAAATATTCCATTTTAAGTTGTGCTAAAACCCTCGAATGGGCATAAATGGGGCAATTTTTAATTCCAGAAAGATAATTGAAGGGCCTGACGTCATCTAAGCCTCCTGTGTGATCTTTGTGTTCGTGGGTAAAAACGAGAGCCTCAAGGCTTTGAAGGTTTTCTCGGAGAGCTTGTTGTCTAAAGTCTGGGCCGGAATCTATGATGATATTCTTGCCGTTGTGTTGGATGAGAATAGAAACTCTAAGTCTTTTATCTCTAAAATCAAGTGATCTGCAAACATCGCATTTACATGTAAGCACAGGCACGCCAGTTGAAGTGCCTGTACCCAAAAATGTAATTTTCATTGCGGTTGGTTTTACTTCTCCGTTAAACCTTTTACCACCAATACCAATTTATCAAAATTAAGAGGTTTCATCAAAACATCATTAAAACCAGCTTCTTTGAACTCTTCCTCTGTGTAATTTCTTGCATTACCCGTGATAGCCACTACCGGTACACCCGATTTAGCAGCATCGCTCATGCCACGGATGGCCTTTACGCACTCCATACCGTCCATTACAGGCATGTTTATATCTAGCAACACAATGTCGAAGTTTTCTTTTTCCAACAATTGCACCACTTGCTCACCATTTTTAACTGCTGTAATTTCAAAATTCTGAAATTCAAGAATTTTTTTTACTAGGTTTTGGATAACTGAGCTATCCTCTGCTATGAGAACTCTATTTGGAGTAGACATAATTTGAAAACGTTTTTTTGTTAAGCCGTAAATATAATTTAAAACAACAATGATTGAAAATAAACCTTGTTCATTTCACATTAAAAAGCAAAAAAATAGCATTTTAATATTTTTGAATATTATTTTTGAAGAAAAATACCGTTTTTGAAAGAAATAATTCTTCAGCCAAACAAGAAAATATACTTCGCCTCGGACTTCCATTTGGGAGCTCCTAATCATGAAAAAAGCTTGTTAAGAGAGAAGAAAATTTGCCAATGGCTGGATGAAATCAAACACGATGCTCAGGTGATTTTTTTGGTTGGCGATTTGTTTGATTTTTGGTTTGAACACCGCCTAACAGTTCCTAAAGGCTATATGCGTTTTTTTGGAAAACTGGCCGAATTGGTCGATTCTGGCATAGAACTAGTGGTTTTTACAGGCAACCACGACATGTGGATGAAGGACTATTTCATGCAAAACTTTGGAGCTCCTACCTATAGAGAATCACAAGAATACCTCATAAATGGCAAGCGATTTCTGATAGGTCATGGAGATGGACTTGGGCCTGGTGATTATGCCTACAAAGTCCTGAAAAAGATATTTGAAAATAAGATTTGTCGCTGGCTATTTGGCAATATTTTACATCCCGACCTCAGCCTAAAATTGGGCTATACCTGGGCGAGTCATTCTTGGCAAAAACACGACAAAGAAAAAGATGTGTACGTTTTTGAGTCCACGGACAAGGAAATTCTTTTTCAGTACTGTTTAGAAGAAGAGAAATCAACACATCGAGATTTTTATATTTTCGGACACCGGCATTACAAATTTGATCTTGAAGTCAACCTAAACAGCAGATATATCAATCTTGGCGACTGGATTTATTTTTACTCCTACGCGTGTTTTGATGGGGAGAAAATGGAACTGATGGACTACAAAAAGGATTAATCCTCGTCAGGCAAATCCATCTCTTTGCGGGCATTGAAATAACCCTTGATAACGGTAAAGGTGGTGATGGCCAGAAAGAATATTATAATGTAGTGAACATAGTCTATCAACCACGGATATTTGATACCTAAATAATACCCACTTCCAACCAAAGTAAATGCCCAAATAAAACCTCCCAATACGTTGTAGATGGTAAAGCGGAGGAAATTCATGGTCACAAGTCCGGCTAATATTGGAGCGAAAGTTCTAACTATTGGCAAAAAACGAGCTATAATCAGCGTACGGCTACCGTATTTCTCGAAATATTTGCGGGTTTTGGTGATGTATTTCTGTTTGAAAAATAAGGAATCTTTTCTGTTCTGAATTTTATCCCCAAAAAACCTCCCAGATACATAACCTGTAAAAGAACCTGCTATGGCCGCAGCCATGATAGCAAAAAACAAGGTAAAAACTGAAACCTCTAACAAGCCAGTTGAAACAAAAACCCCCGATAAAAAGAGCAAGTAATCGCCAGGAAGAAAAAAGCCAAAGAAAAGTCCGTTTTCGATGTAGACAATAAGAATAATAGCCAATAAACCACCCGTCTGAATGATTTCTTCGGAGTTCATGATATAAGTAAAAAACGATACTATCTCATCCACTAGATTATGGGGGATTTTTTGTAAATATAATTAGCCAGAAGTTAAAGCAGCAACTTTTCGGATAATTTTACTATAAAGTATTCAAAAAATGTACAGACCGAGTTCGTTTTGATTACTCAAAATTACCTTAATGTGTTCAGAAAGAGTGGTAGAAAGGCTATAACCCACATAGTCTGCTGCTATAGGATATTTAGGATGATTACGGTCTACCAACACCGCCACCTGAAGTTTTTTGAGTGGAATGGAAAGAAACGGCCTAAGACAAAAAGCCAATGTTTTGCCGGTATTGAGTACGTCGTCGGTAATGATTACAATCTTGTTTTTGAAGGTATCTACGTCACTTTCTAGTTTTATGTCTGGCTGGCATTCAACGGTTTTATCAAAAACTATCTTAGCAATATGTATCTCTAACTGGCTGATTTCTTGAAGGTACTGCTGAAGCAATTGTGCAAAAACAAAACCTTCACCATCTATTCCGGCCAGTATGATTTCCTTTTCATCAAAATTATTTTCAAAAATCTCGTAGGCTATTCTCTTCACTTTTTGCAATGTACGAGCCTTATCGAGGATTTGTGAATACTGTTCTACCACCATCTCAAATATAGTTTTTATGTCATGCCGACATTGGCATAGTTTCTGTAATTGTAATATTATACGTCTAGGAACAAATATAAAACAAAACATGCACATTAGGATTATGAAGAATTTAATAGGATTAATTTTTATAGCTTTTTTATCCGGCTTTACAATGAAGAGCTCAGAACCGAAAAAACTGGGCTTGAACGAAATTTCTAAAGTGATCAGCCAATCGTTTAAGGGCGGAAACTCTGACTTGCTCAGCTCGTGCCTCGACAAAGAAATTGAACTAATAATTGACGGGGATAAAATAGAGTTTCAGAACCTTCCGGCTGCACAAGCAAAGCCGATTTTGAACTCATTTTTCAAGAAAAACCCGCCGCTCTCGTTTAGTTATGTATATCAGGGAGCGAATAGTTCAGCCTTGAAATATTGCATTGGTAACTACAGAAGCAAGAATTCGGATTACTTGGTATATATGCTTATCAAGAAAGATAAAAACGATAGGTTTTTGGTCAATACGCTTCAACTTAAAAAGGATTGATAATTTGAGAAGACTTTACAAAAACAAATATATTTGAAAGGTTCGGATGGCATCCGAGCCTTTTTTTTTATTTTTGCAGAAAATAACAAAACGCTTAGATGATTGTCAAAACTAAAAAATTCGCTCTAAACAAAAAACTATATATAAAGAAAGCCTTTGCTAACCAAATGAAAACCAGTTGGAAGTGGTTATTGATACCTGCAGCTGTAGCGATTTTAGGATTAGCCTTACATTTTACAGGTGTTTACAAAAACTGGTGGATACTTATAACTGCGATTATCGGGGGCGGGCTTTATGTACTTTTCTGGTACATTCAGTTCTATGCAGCCACCGAAATGGATCAAAACAAGCAGATGTTTGAGAAGTTTGCCTACGAAATAGACAGCCGTCAGATAATGGTAAAAATAAATGCAAAAGAAGGTGGTATAGTAAAGTGGGAGTCGATAGTGTCAGCTGAAAAAGACAATTCGGGATATTTTTTACACATCGGTAGAGGCCAATTTTTACACTTTGGCTATGATGTTTTCAATGCTGAGCACGACCAGAAATTGTTTGAATCGATATTGAAACGAAAAAACCTTTTGGAAGCTTAAAAGGTAAATCTTAGACAGAATTCATAAAAAAAAGCATTAGTGATAATGCTTTTTTTTTATTCAGAGATCAATTAAATAATCTATCATGGCCATGTCGATGGCGTGTTCGGCGGAGACACCCTCCATCAAATAATAAAGACAGGATTTCACAAATCCGAGTTCCTCTTCATTGCAAAAAACGTCTTTGCTCATTTCCAATATTTTACTTACATCTTCGGCTGGAATAAATACCTTAGGTTGCTGCATCAAAATTATTAGTTTTTTCATATAAGCCGCAAAAGAAATGCCAATGAGCCTGCTTACCAGAAAACTTTTTTAAACGTATCTTTCTAACATTTATTTTTTCACGAAACTCACACAAGACCCTGAATATGAACTAATTGCATCTTTCAGGATTTTAAAGTTTTAATTTCTGAAAATATAATACAATTCTTGAACATAGACTTGGCATGGAAATTTATCCAAAATTGAAAAAAAAATTTGATAAAAAAAGATTTAATGAAGCTATTTTTTAGAAGCTAAATAAAAGGCCATCAGAATTCTTGATGGTAAAACTCTTGTTTTTTTTTGACACCCTTTAATAAGTTTTAAAATTCTGTGAGAACAACTATGTCTTTAACCTCAAATTCATCAAATTCTAAATTTAACCTTTTCCAAATAAGAATCCTTAACTTCAGTCATTGACATTAAATGGTGAAGCAATTATGTCATTATTCGACTAAATACCGAACAGAAAATCGATTTAAAGAGAAATTGGCTTGAACAGAAATATTTATCCCTCTTTTTTCAACCCTTTTCCGTCCAATAATGAATAAACACTTCGATAATCACTTTTTTTGCAAAACTTTGATCTTCTCTGTTTCCTTCAATGAGGAAATATTGCACATTTTTTTTAAAGGAGGAAACTAAAAAAAGGCCGCTTGAGTAGGCGACCTTTTGATTTTAAACCGGTATATAGATTATCTCGTTTTTCTGACAGAGATTGGAAGACAAATCCTTGGAGGACAAGGGCAATTTTCTTGTACTATTATTGGACAACAGCTTCCGTTTGGACAAGCTCCACCATTAACGATTACTGTATATAAACCACTTGTGGCCGCTGTGTAAGTAGCCGAGTTGGCACCTGAAATTAGAGCACCGTTCCTATACCATTGATAGCTTGTATAACCCAATAAAGTTGAAAGCTGAGCCGTTTCACCTGCTGTTGGGCAAATGTTCATAGGCACACTCACGCAAGCTCGTGCGATGTCGTCTTCTGTAGTAACTCTATCACCGGGATTCGAGTCTATGTCAGTTCTGGTCAATGAATTTACCCATGACTCCACACATGACAAACCACCCATATTTGTTAAAACTCTCAACTGGAACGTCAAGGTAGCAGTATCTCCTGCCGCTAGACTTATTCCTGACCAACGCGATGTACCAATATTGAAGCTACCCTCGCTTGCAATCTGTGAAACCAATTCGAAGTTTGAACTTAAGCTATCTCCAACAACCACGTCCACTGTTCCATTTGATAAAGTATCTTCTCTAAAGACTTTTACTTGATAAGTGATGATATCGCCTATGGCTCTTTCACAGTTTCCAAGAATTGTCCCTGTTAGTTTCACATCAACGTCTGTAGATGCGGTCAAACTCAAACGAGTTGCGTTGCTGCCACCTGGCATTCCCGGGTCACCATTGTCTGAAGTATCTCTTACAGAAATTCCATTAGAAGACAAACCATTTACTGTTGCGGAGTTTATGACCTCTCCAGCGGTTATGTCTGCTGGTGTTAAATAATACATTCTCAATGCAACCCCAATACCACCTGGAGCTAGACCAGAAGGCGTAACAGGAATGGGATTAGGTGAGATTTTGGTATCGGTAATTGTAATTCCGGTTATTGGTACATTACCTGTATTGAGGATTGTAAAATCGTACCTTATAGAATCCCCAACAGTTCCGTCTCCCATTAATGTAGCTACTTTAATAAGTTCTAAGGCAGGATTAAATTGGTATTGTATAGTCACCCTAGCTGTATCAGACAATCCTGTCAGTTTTTCTACCAGCCTATAAACTATCGGAGTAGGGTTTCTGTAATTACCTATTACTGGTGTAAATGTTAGAACTCCATTTGTAGAATTGTAGTTATAAATACCTTCACCAACCACCAAAAGCGTAGTTTGGATTCCGGCAACCGTAGGCTCAAGATCCACATTTACTGTTGTGGGAGTTGCTTGAGTCATATCAGATAGAAAATCGTTTGACAATAAACTTATTGCGGTTGGCACTTGAGGCTCATTTGTTAAATCAAAATTACTGTTAGCAATTGGAGCTACCTCGATATATTCTACATGAATCACGGCCATATCCGACAAAGCTGTTGCTATTTCCGTGATGTTATATTTGATATCCGTTGGGTCTGTCGTAAAACCTGACTGAGGATTGAATGTTACCTGACCGGTGGCGTTGTTATAAGACCAAACACCTTGGCCAACTACTGAAAATGTCGTTTGAATACCAGATTGCGTACTATCTAAGTCAACCAAAACTTCGCTCGGAGTTGGAATACCTCCATTATTCAAAGTATCGTTTAAAATGATATTAAGAACCGCGTTTATACCGGGCACATTACTAATACTACTGTTATTAATGGCTTTTATAGGTACTGGAGGAATATATTGAACCGTTACAGTTGCGTTCCTAGACTGCCCAGAGGCCACCTCTGTCAATTCATACACAATTGGTGTAGGGTTACCCGTAAATCCATTTTCAGGATTAAACACCAGTTGACCGTTCGCGGGATTGTAAGTCCAAACTCCTTGTCCTGAAACATTCAAAGTGGTTTCGACACCCGGAGTTACTGGATTTAGGTCAACAATAACCTCTGCAGGAGTTGCAGGGCTACCATCTGCCAAGGTATCGTTCTGAATAATATTTATTACGGCATTGACACCTGGAACATTATTGCTGCTTTGGTCATTTACTGGTTCCAATGGTATGATGTACGTTATGGTAATTCTTGCGGTATCTTTCAATCCAGTTGCAACTTCTGTCAAAACATAATTTATCGGAGTTGGATTAACCAATAACCCAACCACTGGTACAAACGTCACCAAGCCATTCACTGTATTGTAAGTGTAAGTACCTTGTCCAGGAACAGTTACTGAGTTATCAATAGCTGGAGTGGAAGGAATTAAGTCTACTGTAACTGTAGAAACAGTAGCTGAACTTCCGTTTGATATATCATCATTGAAAAGGATATTTACCTCAGCATTGGTATTGTAATCATTGTCCAAATCGCTGTCGTTAACTGCCAAAGGTGGAAAATCAGAATATTCTACAACTACACGTGCTGTATCATTAAGACCCGTTAATGCTTCTGTCAAAATATAATTTATCGAGGTCGGATTACTTATAAAACCTCCTTGAGGGGCAAAAGAAAGAACACCTGTATTAGAATTATAAGTCCAGGTACCTTCAGCAGACACCACCAATGTTTGTTGATCTCCTGCTATTGTTGGATCTAAGTCCACTGTAACATCTGAAGGAATCGCTGGCGTTCCACTCGACAATGTATCGTTAGCGACAATATTCAAATTTACGATTGTTCCGGGCAAATTTGCTAGTCTCGTATCGTTAACCGCTACTATTGGCATCAAATAAGTCATCGTAATCGTGGCTATGTCTGTAAACCCAGTTGAATTTTCAATCAACTTATAGTTGATTGATGTAGGATTACCTAAGAAATTATCATCCGGATTGAATGATACAATTCCGTTTGCAGGGTTATAAGTATAAACTCCTTCACCTGATACATTCAACGTATAATCTACCGCTGGTGTCAATGGAGTAAGGTCAATATGTGCAGTGTTGAACGTTGCAATTGCCCCTGTGCTCAATGTATCGTTTATCAAAGCATTTACCACACCTATTATTCCTGGCAAATTATTTAAATCTTCGTCATTCACAGCATAAGGAAATCCGACATAAGTAATTATCACACTCGCAGTATCTTTTAGGCCAGAATTATTGTCTACCAAAACATAGCTAATTGGCGAAGGATTACTTGTGATTCCAACTGTTGCGGTGAAAGTTAATTCCCCGGAAGTGGTATTGAAATTATATACCCCTTCACCTACTACATTTAAACTACTTTCAATCGCTGGTGTCGAAGGGTTCAAATCAACTGTGGCGGTTGAAACTGTAGCTAAATTACCATTCGATAAAGTATCGTTAGCTAGAATAAATACCGAACCATTTGAGCCAATGGAATTTGAAATATCTTCATCGTCAATTGCATGAGGAGAAATTCCATTGATAGGTATACTTGCTTTAGCTGGGCTTGATTCAAAAGCTCCTGAATTATCCTTAGCTCTGAATGTACATGAGCCAGTTCCTATTAGTAGACCACTTAAATCAAAGGTCAAAGCTGCAAATTGTGACCGGGTCAATACCTGTCGTACTTCTGTTCTGGGGATGCCCAATACTAAAGAGGTTGGACGGCTTAAATTGATATGATTTACTCCTATTCCGTATGTATCTGCTACTGATAATAAGCTCGTTCTATTCGGTGAAGCTTTTTTTGTTCCTTCCGCAAAACTGTTGAACGAGAAACATGTCACTAACAGGAAAATGAATGTTATAAAATTTCCTTTTAATATCTGAGAATTAAGGATATTTGGGTTCATAATTGGAAATTTTGGCGGACTTCTCAGGTTCTAGTTTCTATTTATTAGGAGCAAAACAAGAAAAAATCCAATCTTTTGATTGAAAAAAATTATCAAAATGTTAAGTTTTCAAAAAATGTGCCAAAACTCCCTTTAAAAAATAATCTAGATTTCCAGAATTAAACAACTCGCCACAAAACACTTATTCACAATACTTTAAACCTAAGACTCCACCAAAAAATATCTTCGAATTTTTAACTTGAGTAGATAACTTTGCTACCGAAGGACACAAAAAAAGCCTTTCCCTTGTTATGGAAAAAGCTCGAAAAATTCCTATTACAAAACAAATATTACACCGAAGGCTCGTAGCTCACAATTGGCAGTTCCACGTTGATTTTCGCCTTCAAATCGTTCAGTAAAGTATATAGACCGAAGAAAGTACGATTGACATACAAGCCATGTTGCGACCCACGTGCGGCATTAGCGTTTTTCAGTTCTTTTATAGATGCCACATACTCAAAATAACCGTAAACCTCTGCCACATAAGCATCGTCACCGAAGTCGAAAGTTGAGTGTGTAAACGGTCGACCAAGTATTTCAATCATTTTGTAGAACAAATCGAAGAAAAAGCCTTGAAGATGCTCCGAATCCTCTTCCAAGATAAACTCTAGTTCCTTGAATATAGCCATCATCTTGTCTGTTTTATCCAGAATGTTTGGATTAATCAAGGCAAAATAACTACCGTAGAAATCCTCAGGAATGACCTTGATACAACCAAAATCCAAAATACCCAGTTTGCCATCTTGCGTAAACAAAAAATTACCTGGATGAGGGTCCGCATGCACCGCTTTGAGCGTGTGCATCTGAAAATGATAAAAATCCCAAAGAGCCTGACCAATCTGATTTCTAACCTCTTGCGAAGGATTAGTGGCCAAGAATTCCTTCAAATGCAATCCTTCTAGCCAGTCCATCGTAATGATCTTTTCAGAAGAATATTCAGGATAGTAGTTCGGAAAAAACACATTTTCCAAGCCTTCACATAGATGGGTTACCTCTATTGACCTTCTCAATTCGAGCTGATAATCAGCCTCTTCCAGTAGTTTAGTCTCTACCTCCACAAAGTAACGGTCGATTTCTGCATCGTTAAGGTTAAGCAACTGCACTGCCAGTGGACGAGCCATTTTGAGATCAGAACTTATACTCGAAGCCACGCCCGGGTATTGAATTTTGACAGCCAGTTTCTTACCATCTTTGGTTGCTTTATGTACCTGACCTATACTAGCAGCATTGGAGGCTTCGAGGTTAAAACTATCAAAAATATCGAATGGCGATTTGCCAATACTTCCCTTAAAAGTTTTGATTACCAATGGCCCAGACAAAGGCGGTGCCGAATATTGCGACATCGCAAACTTATCAGAATAAGCTTTTGGCAAAAGACTTTTGTCCATACTCATCATTTGGGCCATTTTGAGAGCCGAGCCCTTCAGATTACTCAAGGCCTCGTACACATCCTCGGCGTTGTCGGAATGTAACTGATCCTTTGTTAGGCTCGGATCCATGAGTTTTTTGCCATAATGCTTGATATAATTGCCCCCCACTTTGGCCGTGGCTTTAACAAATTGTGTCGCTCTGGCTACTTTTGATGTAGGTATACTTTCTTGATTTTTCATACTATTTATTTTACCGCTAGTTGGCAAAGTCGAAAAAAATTTTTAAGTCTTTTACCACAGAAATACGGTTTAGAATCTTCTATTTTTTCAATAAACCAGTTAAACAAGCTTTGCTGTTACTGGCGACACTTACTTTTTGTTCTGATATAAAAATTTGCCTAGATCAAACAGACTGTCAAACGGCGTGCGACCCATCCAGTCCATGGTTGTATTCACTGATTTTTCAATAAGTGTATCGGTTTTTTCGAATAATCTACTCTCGTCAGCTATCCAAAAATCGATGATTGAAAGCACCAACATCCACACCAAATCGGGATATTTTGAAGTCAAAAATGGTATCGAACGAGGCTCAATTTCTCTGGTTTCTTGTCCACTTACCACCAATTCGTTCATGAAATCAACAAAAACGTCCTTTGCCGCATGAAATTCTTGGTTATTTTTCACCCCGAATGGTCTTTCCATTTTCTCCGAAATCTTCAAAATGTAAGAACGATTGTGCTTGGCGTTTTCTATTAAAGTGTACAAAAACGACAACAGTTTCTCCCTCACCGAATACCCCTCATAAACCTCTTCTTTCTGAATATCCACAATGGTTTCGTCTATGAGTCCTTTCCAAAATTCCGTGTTTATTTGTTTGAAAGAGTTGAAATTTTCATAAAACTCTGACTCCTCAATTTTTAGTTTTTTGGCAAATTTAAAAATCGACTCCGGCTCGTGCCCGTGTTCTAACACGTAGCCCATGTATTGTTCCTTTATTTTGTTTCTCATTTGTTTATTGTTTGCTTCTAAGTATCTAGCAGAATGACATTAATTTCTTTATTTTTAACTAGTTACCTGACATTTAATTTAAATTATGCATATATGTTTGATAGTAAAGAAGAGGTTTTGTTTATAGTATTTAGCAAGGCTTTCGGGTATTTAGAAGGCGGCAATCCCAGAAAATCAGCATATTGCTCGCCCAAAAACATCCTGGTTTGGGCATTGAAATAGTCCGAAACAAGTTCGTTGTTGGCCATTTTTTGATACGATTTAGAGAGCGACTCCGTGAGTTTTACCCCAATTTCTGAACTCTTAAATTGCCTCGTAGCAATCGCTTTATCAAGATTGATGGCACTTTTAGCATCAAAAACCAACAATTCTGGACTTATACCCATCAATTGCCCAACCACCGCCCAATGGTGATAGTAGGCTTTTTCGAAAACTTGGTCTATTTCTACACCCATTTTCTTTAATCCCCGCAACACTATCAATGAGAAAGATAGGTTGGTCCCCATCATATCCTCTTGGTTGATTGGCATGCCCCAAGTCATATCCCATTTTCCTGTCTTGAGTATCATAAACCGCCAAAAAGCGTGCATTAGTCTGATTTTCAGAATCAAAGCAATCGCTTTTTTCTCTTCCCAGAGCCTTAGGGTCATAACATTTTTCACGAACTTTCCTGTTTCCTGAAGTCTGTTATAGGTGTCGCTTTGAATTCTTCCAGAAAATCCCAACACCCTGGCTCCATCTTCTCCCAAATAACAATACGGCAAAGAATAACAGCCCAAGACTATACCGATATTGATCTGGTATTTCTTGAAAAAATCTGTCGCTCTTACTATTTCTTTGAAATCAAAAAAGTCAGGCAGTAGATTATTTTCAGAGAAGAAAGCGACAGTTTCCTCATCTTGCTGACTGAAATCTATTCCATCGAAATCACTCAAAAAAGGCATCAAGATGCCGCCCATTTTGTGGCCATGCTTGTTAAAAAGTTGTTGCATAAGGGCATCGGCGAGGGTATCACCTTTTTGTCTGTATACATCTAACTCTTTCACCATTTTGCCAGTAATTGCTGTTTATTTGAAAACACAGAAATACCTGCTTTTGTTTGCCTTACCCCGTAATATAATCCTAAAAAACACCTTTGTAGCTATCTCTTTTAGCAAAAACCAGCCGCAGTAGTTAAATACCGAAATGAATTATTATTTTTGTAAAAAAACCTATTTCGCAATGTCAGCCCAAGCAAGAATAGACGAACTCACCGAGCTTCTCAACCATTACAACGATCGCTACTACCAAGATGCCGTTTCGGAGGTTTCTGACCAAGAATTTGACTTTTTGCTAAAAGAACTCGAAACTCTCGAGGCTCAAAACCCTACACTTAAGAGACCAGACTCTCCGAGCCACCGTGTTGGAGGTACTATCACGAAGTCTTTTGAGACCGTGGTGCACAAATATCCAATGCTGTCGCTTTCGAACACCTACAGCGAAGACGAGCTACGTGACTGGGACGACCGCATAAAAAAAGGACTCAACGGTGCTAGTTACGAATACATTTGTGAAATAAAATTTGACGGCATCTCGCTTTCCTTGACCTACGAAAACGGCGTACTGGTCAGAGGCGTAACCCGTGGGGATGGCACACAAGGTGACGATATAACCACCAACATAAAAACCTTGCGAACTTTACCCTTGAAAATCAACCAAAAAAAGACCAATACCGCCCAGACAAATCTTTTTGGTGGAAGTACGATCGGGCAAAACTTTGAGATTCGTGGAGAAGGATTTATGCCCAATGAGGTTTTTGAAAGAATCAATCTCGAACGTGAGGACATAGGCGAAGACAAGCTAGCAAATCCAAGAAATGCTGCTGCGGGAACATTCAAAATGCAGGATTCGGGTGTGGTGGCTAGCAGAAATCTGGACTGTTACATTTATCAGTATCTGTCAGAAAACGATGAATTCAAAACCCACGAAGAAAGCCTGATAGCCTTAAAAAATGCCGGGTTTAATGTTTCTGAAAGCTATAAAAAGGTAAACGATATAGAAGGTGTAATTGCTTACATCAACGAATGGAGCGAAAAAAGACACAGCCTCAAATGTGCTACCGATGGCATTGTCATAAAAATTAACGACTATGCCCAGCGAGAAGACCTCGGTTTTACGGCGAAAAGCCCGCGTTGGGCCATAGCTTACAAATACAAAGCGGAGTCAAAATCAACAGAACTATTGGGTGTTACCTATCAGGTGGGACGTACGGGAGCCATTACGCCTGTGGCCGAACTTAAGCCCGTGGAACTATCAATGACTACTGTAAGAAGGGCCACCTTGCACAACGCCGACGAGATAAAAAGGCTCGGTTTGTCTATCGGGGACCAGGTTTTTGTAGAAAAAGCGGGGGAAATCATACCGAAAGTGACAGGTGTGGACACCTCAAAACTACGTGATGAGGCCACAAGAGAAAGTTCAAAAGTTTGTTTTCCGACCAATTGCCCTGCATGTAACTCCGAATTGTACAGAAATGAGGGTGAAGCTGCGTATTACTGTCCAAACGAAATGGGCTGTCCACCACAAATCAAAGGCCGAATAGAGCATTTCATTCAGCGAAAGGCCATGAACATCGACTCGCTGGGAGAAGGAAAAATTGAGATTTTGATGGAGCAGGGGCTGGTTTCAGATGTTTCTGATTTGTACAAACTCAGCTTTGAGAGCCTTTTGGGTATCGAAAAAGTACATATCGACGAAAACACGGGGAAAGAACGAAAGGTAAGTTTCAAAGAAAAAACCGTGCAGAACATCCTAGACGGCATAGAAAACTCTAAAAATCAACCTTTTAGTAAAGTGCTTTTTGCACTGGGAATTCGGTTTGTGGGCGAAACTACGGCTCAAAAACTAGCAGCTTATTTCAAAACCCAAGAAGCACTTCAGGCTGCAAGTTTTGATGAACTCAGAACAGTACCCGACGTTGGCGAAAAAGTGGCTCAAAGTCTGCAATTGTATTTCAAAGAAGACAAAAACCTCAAAATCATAGAAAATCTGAAATTGGCAGGTCTAAAATTTGAAGCTGAAAATATTGTTTTGGAAAAAGAAAGTGAAGCACTGATGGGGAAAGCATTCCTTTACACGGGCACATTTGAGTCGTTTTCGAGAGAAGAATTGGAACAAAAAATTGACAGCAATGGCGGAAAACTGGTCAGTGGAGTATCCAAAAAGCTGGATTTCTTGATAGTTGGAGAAGGAGCCGGCCCATCAAAACTCAAAAAAGCCGAAGACCTCGGAGTAAAAATGATCAACGAAGAAGAATTTAAGGCAATGTTGTAAAGATAATTAGGAATGATAAATACTTGTTGTTCCTAATATTTTCTGTGCAGTCCGTTGAGAAATTTTGGTTTACTTAAATTTCAAAAGCTTGACAATGTCAAACCAAAATTTATCAGAGGATCATTGCACAGAAAGTGTTTTTTTTGACGGTTGGCCGCTGCCATTCTTTTTTTTCGAAAAAAAAGAATGCCCGTCTGGCAAGACACACAAAGTATATCAAAAAACATTTTCCAAAGACTGAAATTTTAGACCCTTAATTGATTAGAATCAAAATATTTAAATGAAATACCTCAAACTCATCCTCAAAGCCCTCAAAGGCGATGAGAACATGGACTACACCAGTATATCCATCAACAAAGCCCTCTTACTTTTGGCCGTTCCGATGGTAGTCGAAATGTCCTTCGAATCGCTCTTTGCATTGGTCGATGCATTTTTTGTGGCCAAATATGTAGGTACAAACGGTATGGCTACCGTAGGTCTCACCGAATCGGTACTGACCATTATTTACTCATTGGCTTGGGGCATCAGTACGGCTGCCACGGCCATTATTGCACGCAAAATAGGCGAAAAGAACCCACAAGACGCTTCCAAGTCCTTGATGCAAATCATCAACATTTCGGCTGGAATCGGGGTGCTTTTGGGGGCATTCGGTTATTTCTATTCGGCCGAAATATTGAAACTAATGGGTGGCTCTGACCAACTCATCAAAGAAGGGATCGGCTATACGCAGATTCAGTTTTTGAGTGCTCCTATCATTATGTTGTTGTTTTCGTTGGGTGGTGCATTACGTGGGGCCGGTAATGCCGCTTTGGCCATGAATGCCATGATTATCGCCAACTTAATCAACATGTTTCTGGATTTTATCTTTATTCCTATCATGGGCATGGGCGTAGAAGGAGCCGCTTTGGCGACGATTATAGGCCGCAGTGTGGGCGTGGCCATACAGCTTTCGGCGTTTTTTGCCAATAATATCAACCTCAAACTTACCTTCAAAAAATGGTTTGCGGATTGGCGATTGATTTTCGAAATCCTAAAAATATCGGCTGGAAGTGCTGGGCAGTTTATCATTCAGTCGGCCAGTTGGGTGTTTCTGATAAGGATATTGTCAGACTTTGGCTCCGAAGTAGTGGCGGGTTATACCATCGCCATCCGAATTATTGTGTTTACCATTTTACCCTCGTGGGGACTGGCCAATGCCGCAGCTACGCTGGTTGGGCAAAACTTGGGAGCCAAACAACCCGAAAGAGCAGCCAAATCGGCATGGCGAGCAGCATTTTTCAATATGGGTTTCTTGGGCATAGTGGCCATTTTGTTCTTCATTTTTGCCCGACCATTGGTGATGTTGTTTGACGAAAATCCAGTGGTGATGGAAACTGGTGTAGAATGTCTGCAAATACTTTGTGCAGGCTACATATTCTTTGGTTTTGGTATGGTTATGTCTCAAGCCATCAATGGTTCTGGCGACACCAAAACCCCAACGGTGCTCAATATCATCGGTTTTTGGGTTTTGCAGATACCGATAGCCTACATATTGGCGGTAAAACTAGACTGGAAACAAACGGGCGTATTCTGGGCAGTGGTCATCAGCGAATCCATCTTGGCCATTTTAGCCATCCTATATTTCAAAACTGGTAGGTGGAAGAAGAATACGATTGATTTTTGACCCTGAGGTGGAAATTTATGGACAAATTTGATTTCAGGACTTGACAAAATCATTGTTTTAGTAGCCATTTAGGTCTGGAATAAACACTTGTAATTGAGTACTTTGAACATTATATTTGAAAAAGACAAACCATTAAAATCTAAACACAGATATTCTCATGAAAATGTTAACGAAACTCATTTTTATTACACAACAACCACATTACGAAGGCATTAATTAAAAAAATAATCAAAATTTAATAACGATATTACCGAAACCATGAAAATGAGTTTCGTAAACATACTCGTTAGCTGTCAGGCAACGAAACGACAACGAACAAATAATAAAATAAAAATGACTGAAGAAGAAATACCAGACTATAATATTTTTATGATGTGCGAACGACTTAATGAAGAAGCACTTTCTCAATTGAAATCCGAATATTATTTTAGAAACTGCCGACCCAATGAATTGCAAATATGGAAAGCCTTTCCGTTTGACAGTGAAACTGTGCCAACCGAATACGAAGACTTTATGAACCAAATTATTAACGATTCTTATGGTTCAGATATGAAGACCTTCTTTAGCAACACCATTTTTGTATGTAATAAGGACGATAAACCAATTGCAACTTGTTCTCATTGGAAAGCATACGGAAAGTTTAACTCAATTCATTGGCTAAAAACTATAAAAGAATACGAAGGACAATGTTTGGGACGAGCTGTATTATCTGAAATAATGAAAAGTTTTAGTTCAGACGATTTTCCAATATATCTGCACACACAGCCAGGAAGTTTCAGGGCAGTTAAACTTTATGCCGACTTTGGGTTTAAGCTATTAAAAGGTGGACAAATTGGACACAGACCAAACGAACTTGAAAAATGTTTACCAATCCTACGTGAGTTCATTCCTAAAAAAGACTTTGAAAAATTAGAAATAGTTGACACACCTCAACATTTTATAAAATTGGTGGAAAATGAAACGACAATACAATTCTGAGAAAAATGCCCGAACAGCTAATCGAGTAGCCTGCCCCACTAGGAAACCCTAGCAGGGAGAGGCTCTCACACCACTGTACGTACGGGTCTCGTATACAGCGGTTCATTAAACATCGGACTTACCTTTTCATAGTAATCGTTCATACTTTCGTATCCCCTTTTTCTTAGGCGTTCTAGTGTGATAGTTGTTACCATTATAGGACTTTGGGCTATTACCCATCCTCCTTTTCGGGTTCTGCTAAATTGGTAGGCTTTACTTGGTGGAACTCCCAGTCGTATCAAGTTCTTACGTTTCCGTTCTGGCTTTTTCCAGTCTGTCCAAATGCAATATCGTAAACGGTTTCTTGTCCAACTGTCTATGCTTTTGAGTTTGCTGCCTATATTTCCAAGTTTGAAATAGTTG
>NZ_RJUF01000036.1 GCF_024343775.1 Lacihabitans soyangensis
ACTTTTGTATTTACCTAGGTTGATTAGGTTGATAAAAAGTTTACTTGTGGCTTCGTTAAAACTGGCGGTTAGAATTTTTAAATCTGGTTTGTCATAACCAAATATTTTGAGTGCAGGATCTCCAAAAAGAAGGGTCTGGTGAATGTGTAAAATATCATATTCTGATTTGTAGGATAATTTTGAGTAGTCTTCCGCCACTAATTTAAGTGCTTCTCCAACAGTTGGTTCAACTGTAGATTGAAAGATTTTATCATAAAAAACTTTCGCATGATTGATTAAAGAAGTAGGATAACCAAAATAAGATTGGCCAATCGTGGCTATTGCACCTTTTTTGGCACTAAAAAGCCAGTCATATGAAAGAGTAGGAATTTCCCTGAAATAGTTATTAAAAGCACAACCATTAAAATATAATACAGGATATCTGGTATTATTATAACCTAAAATAGGGTCGGAAACGAAGCCGATATTTAAATCAACAAGTTGATACGCTGAATGGCCAAAGAAGCTAATCAAGGAGACCCCATCATTTAGGTTCTTAACAATGTTTGCCGGTTCTTTAGGGTCTAAAATTTGCTTGTTTTTTGAAGTTATGTTTAAACCATAATCGCTATAATCCGCAATATTTTTCAAATCTTTCATGTAGTTTGTCCAAGTATTAATTTGTGAAAAACTATCCCCCCCACTTAAATGAACAACGCTCTTTTGGGAGATATCAGGGCTCGCATTTTCATGCTGTTGTACTTTTTCAAGATAAATTAAAACTTCCTCATTCGACAAAGCAGGTATTCTACCGGTAGCTATTCCGGGTACATCTTGATCAGTGATTATTCCAGAGCTTAAGAGCAAGTCTGAGGCGGGGTAACCAAAGCTGGGTACCAGGTCGTTAATTTTATTCACGCCAGTGTATGCACTGAATGCTTTTCCAATCAGAAGAAGAAAGGAAGGTTGGCTGTTTTGAAATTTGTATTTGAGGTAGTTTTTAATTGCTGAGGGATTTTGAATACCAAAATTGAATATTTCATAAAGATCTTCTATAAAAACTGTTTCTACAGAAAAATTTCCGCCCAAAGCAGATTGACGAAAATTGGCATAGGATTCAGCTCCAGCTTTAATCTTTTTTGAGGTAATAATCAGATAGTTTGCTTTGTTATTGAACTTAACGGATTGAAAGTCCGAAATAGATATGTTTAAAGGTGTCAGATACTTCGAAAAATAGTAATAGGTACTCTTTGCGAATAAAGGACTAATTTCGTAAGATTGACTGTCTATAAACGTCGCTTCGGTAATGTTTGCTGGGTCAGAAACATTCCAAATTCTGGTACCTTGGGGGGCATTTTTTTGGAGTTTTATAATTCCCTGGTCTAAGCCATTAAGTGTGTAGTATCCATTGTCATCATTTACAGCACAAAATTTGTTATAGGAGGTTTTAATATAATTTAGTGAATATGAACCGCCTTCTCCATAAACAGATAGTTTTAAGTTCCCTGAAGATGCATTTATAGCCTGGTTGAATTTAACAATTTTAGACTGAAATTCGCTCAGATTTAAGGTAATTTCAGAATTTTCGAATACTACTTTTAATTTCTTGTTAAAGTTGTTGTCTCTTCCATTTAACTGAACTTCAATTTGTACTTCAGAATTAGAGGCCTCTGTGAAAGGTAAAGGGTAATTATAAGTTTCTTTTTCTTTGAGGATAGGGCCTGTAAATCCTTCCCCATTTTCAAAGTAAGATTGTTGCAAATATGGTACAGGCCCAGTTACGGAATTGAACGAGTAATTGGAATTGAATACCTCTATGTTATTAAACTCAAAGTCAGTTAATATCCGAAGTTTGGCGTTAGCTTTTTCTAGAGCTACCTCTTTTCGGACGACTTGTTTATCATTTATAGTGAGAAAATAGGCTGAAACATCCGTATACAAGCTGGAATAAACGTTTGGCTGTTGCGTTTCCGGACGGTAAAAAACAGACTCATTCTTTCCATCATTTTTTTCTCCATAGAAGTATATGTAATCATCTTTTACCGGAAACGCACCTTTTGAGGTAATATCGAAGGAGATTGATTTCCCATTGTGAAATAATTCCAACTGATTAACCTTAGCTGTGAAAATCTCTGGTAAAACTTTACCTACTTCTTCCATACGAATTTTATAAACACCTGTAGAATTTACACTTATTTTTAAGTATTTCTGTTGGGAATTAATCCAATCCATTTCAGATATCTGAGCTAAGGCTGTAATTGTGCTGAAAATGAAAATATGAAGCAACAGGTATTTTTTCATATTGATGTTTGTTTTTAAATCCAATGAAAAGAAGTATTTTTAATAAAAAATTACTATGTCAAAAAAATATTCGTTAAGTACAAATCAAATTTCAGCCTCTGAGTCAAAACATAAGATAATTTTGGATTTTGACAAAGGAAATTATTATTCTTTGAATATGGTTGGTGCATTTATTTGGGATGAATTAAAGGAACAATCCTTGTCTCTGGAAGAAATTATCCATAAAGTAGTTGAAACATTCGATATAACTGTAAAGGAATGCGAAAACGATCTACATGTGCTTTTAGAAGATTTACAAAAGGAAAAACTTTTAATTGTTTCTGAATAATGGATAATCAAAAAAAGGATTCACGTACTCGTGAATCCTTTTTTTTAGCAGATTACCGCTTTATTATTGAAGTATAATTTTTCTTCTAATTACTCTATCGTTACCAACGAATTGTAAGAAATATGTACCAGCGGCATAAGAATCTGGCACCTTTATTTCATATTTTTCCCCCAAATTTCTTACTTCAACGCGATACTTAACCCCTTCATTGGAAAGAAGTGAAATTTCTTCGAACTTCTCCGTATTTTTCAGGTTGAAAATTCTGTTTGGCGAAGGATTTGGATAAATAGTTGTTGAACCGAATTCACCTCTGTTTTCAATAGAAATTATTTTTGACAATTTATATGAGCCGTCTAAATCTACCATTTTTAGTTGGTAATAATTAAGACCCTCGTTAAAATTCTTATCTAGAAACTTGAATTTCCCATCTTTCTTGCCTCCCGGAACTGTACCAATTTCCCAAAATTCACTTAGATTGGTACTTTTCCTAACGCTAAAATGGCTAAAGCCTGATTCGTCTTTGATTTTCCAATCTAATAGATTGCCATTTGAGAATTCATCAACTGTAAATGAAGTTAATGTTACAGGAGCTGCTGCATCTCTGACGTTAATGGTGGTGGCAGAATTATCATTGGAAGGATCCTCACCAACAGGTGGAATGCCATTCCATGCGATAGTTGCACCTACTGTACCTGCTTCTCCAAGCGTATGAGCTGTAAATCCTAATTCTGCGACAATACAAGTTCCAGGAGCTACAGTTACAGCATTATTAAGTCTAATGTTGAAACCATCGTTTGATACTATTGTAAATCCACCAACAGGATTAACGGATTTTAATGTCACTGATCCAACAATTGCATCAGGAAAAGAAATTAATGGCCTTGCTTTATTGACTGCGAGATTGGTAGTGCCACCACTGACATTGCAAAGGTCTAGTGTAATAACACCTCTGTCTTCCCCAACTTTCACGGTTGGGGTCACATTTACTATGTTAAGTTGCATATCTTGTGCACTTAAATCAATTGTCGTAAGTAATGCTATTGAGATTGAACTTACCAAGTAGAAACTCTTATTCATAATGTTAATTAATTTGCTGTTATTGATGTTCTTCTAGTGTTGTTGAAAGTATCCGAATCGCCACCTGTACTGTCTAATATGGTTACTGCAAGATTTTGAGATGTTCCCTTTGCGATAGATGATTTTCTTTGGGCTCGAAAGCCAATCACACTTTGTCCGTTGGCTGGTATAATAACACCTGCTTTTAAGGTAGCAGTAATGAAAAGAGATGTTTCCGAAAATGTCCAATCCGAATTGTTATTATTCGTTCCTCCAAAAACTTGTGATAGACTATTTGTGGTTGGATACGTTAGAGTGAAGGCACTAGGTTTAGTCATACGAAATTGCAATGAACTAGTATTTGTTCCTCCAAGTGCTTCGTAAATATTTACAACAAAATCTCTACCAAAGCCTGCAGCATTAAAAGTTAACGCATCTATATCAATTGTTGGGGTGTAATCTACTGGACTAGAAGAAATTTTACCAATGGCCAGAGCAGTAATACCACTAACGACAACACCAGACAATGTGCTATTTTCGGTATTTCCTGAAGCACCTGATGATGAAAGATTGACCCAGTTGGTGCCGTCCCATCCAACCAATCTTAAGTCAGCAGCGGTGCCAAATGCAGTTAAGTTTGGAATACTAACAGTAACCGTAAGGCCAGTTGCATCGCTTGTTGCATCGTACCAATCCCATTGGCCGATAGAGCTTACTGATTGTAAGCCCGCACCAACGCTGGTAGTAGGGTGTAAACCTGAATTGGGGGCTGTGGGGTCATTGGTTGAACTGGGATTGCCTAGAATCCAAGCCACAGCAATTTGTGATGTAGCGGTTCTTGTACCACTTATGCTCAATGCTCGATAGTCACTTCCTGTACCTACAGGAAAGTTGAAGGTTTGATTCGTGGCATTGGCGTAGTGCTTGACATATCCGTTAACGTTAGCAGCGTCGCCGGGGTTTGTGTATCCTGCTGTACCTACTGCAGAGTAATAACCCGGGGATGCTCCCCTGTAAGTAACCCAATTGTTAGAAGATGGTGTTGCTAGATCAATAGTACCGAAATTACTAAGCTCAGAACCTGATTCTACATAAACGTTTCCCTGAGCATATAAAAGGGGCGGTATTGCGACAGTGAGTGAAAGACCAATTAAAGTCAAGTAAAATTTTTGTAAATATTTTAATTGCATAACAATGTGTTTTATGTAAAAGGATTGAATATAAATTAAACAAAACCTTGTTCACCGAAGTCTGTTGTCGAACCTGTTTTGAGCGTTATTTTTTTGACGTCACCTAGTCTTTTTAACTTTGGGGTTTCGTATTTCATTTTTTTTGTTTTTTTAATCATTTGTTTTAAATATTTTACGTTATTGACTGGTTCTCTACTTAAGATGCAAAAAAATATCCTTCATGGTAAAGACTATCTATGCAGCAAGGGATTTGGTGTATATGTTGCCATTTTGGGTGTATAAAGTGTAATTAATTTAGGGATAATTTGATTTAGTTATTAATTATATAAATATTTCCTTTATAAATTTTAGTGGTGTGGTTGGTTAAGGTTATGGCGATTTGATATGGATAAGTTCCTTTAGGCACGTTTATTCCGTTAGATTTCCCGTCCCATTTAGATTCTATTTCATTTAAGCATGTTATTTCATTTCCAAAACGATCAAAAATTTTCATCTCGAAAGACTGTATCTTACTTTTTAAGGTTCTTATTTCTAGTAAGTCATTTATGCCATCATTGTTTGGGGTAAATATTGTTGGTACAAATAGCTTGAATGGGATGTTTAAATCTACGCTATTTGATGCTACTGACGGATAATCGTTATTAGTTGATTCGGCCACAATTTTTAGCTTTCCATCAGAAGAGAATTTGTCTAAATCGAGTATGGTGGCAGATTTTTCTTTTGGAAAAGTATCGATCGTGTTTTCTGTGCCATCGGCTAGGAAAATGAGTTGCTATGCCGAAGGCGTACTAATTCCAAATGGCGTATCCTGAGTCCAATTTATTTCAACTAGATTGTTGAAACTTAGAAAAATTGAATTGACAGGTTCGGAGTATTTTGAAACTCTATCGCATTTGTCTTTGTAGGCGATTTTATAGGTTTCTTGTTTTACGGGTGTAGTTTTATCAGTAAAAAAAGCGTTTTTAACAGAGGAGCTATCTAGTATTTTATATGCATTATCTTGATGTTTTAGTAAGTACCATTTGTTTTGCTCTATTGGCCATAGAGCTAAGTTTTCTCTGTAATAAATTTGATTTAGGAAGTCGGTAGTTACCCAGTAGGTGGTAGGAGCTGGCGGTACTACTAACTGTGGGTCAAAACTTACTTTATTGGAAATACTCAATCCTTTAAACTTGGTAAAATTGGTGGTACCAGTGATTTCTTGCCATACTTGATAGGTGTATTTTGTGAAACAATCAAGAGGGCCATGCATGTAAGAGTTTGTTGTTAACTCAACTTCTCCTATTTGATTAGGACTATTGGGTTTGTTGATTATAAGCTTTTGCTTAAGCAACATGGTAGCTTGAGCTGCCGTACCTAAGGGGGGTACTGTTCTGCCCTTTAGTGTTTTTTGATAGGCTATCCATGAGATGTCATTCTTTGCGTTTTGTGGGTCAAATTTTGTAGAAATTATGGGAATGGTGCACACTTCTGCAGATTCTACATTTTGGCCGCCGCAGGTGGTATTTCTTTTTACAAAAAAGCAATAAGATTTGGTAGAGTCAGGGATATCAAATGTATAAATACCTGGTAAAATACCTGTTTTTATTGATGTAGCAGATTGGTATTGGTCTTTTTCGTACCTATACAAGTTAAATTGAGGGTCAGGTACAAAGGGTCCGTTGTAATCAATTTTTACTTTCTTTAGTGTTATTAGTTCTACCTTTGAAATTTGTGGTGTAAATGGTAGTTCAACATTGGGATTTGTACGTGGAATATTTTGAAAACCGTAATTGAGCGAGCAGTTTTTGTTGGGATTGGTATATCTTCCAGTGATTTTATAGTTCTGCGGCAGATTGAAGTTTTTTTGAACGGAGAATGGCAGTTCAGCTTTAGAAACAAAAATAGGGGGCTGCCCAGAGCCAAACTCCAAGACATAGGAGTCAAAGTCGTTTATGGGGTTAAGTGGAATACTAATTTCTATCGTTGATTGACACACTGAATAACTGTATAGCGGTGTATTGTTGGGTCTGACAATTATGTTTTTACAGGCTACGGTTGTGTTGCCATTTCGTTTGCCAAGTTGAAGAACGGTATAGCTTTTAGGATTGGCTAAAGCCGGAAAAACATGGCTGGTTTGATTTTGGGCAATACCTAAAGCGTCTTCGAGACTTTGGCCTTGGTAGTCAAAGACATATTTCAGATCTGAGGCACCTGATTTGTCTGTTACTCCGAAGGAAGCCGATTGGCATATTTGATTTGTATTGGTTTCGAAATTTCCTTTTAATAAGTCTGTTCTATCACAAAGCCCTTGGGCTGACAGTGAAAAATTAAGAAAGCACAAAATATAGAGTAGGCTAATGACTAAACGATACATATTTACAGGAAGCTTTAATTTCATTTTTTGATTGTAATGAAGCCTAGTATTGGCTTATATGAATTTTTAATATATATGGCATAATAATAGGTTCCCTCTGGAACTGAGCTGTTCGTATCTCTATTTTTACCGCTCCAAGAAAACGTTTCTGTATTTTGCGGGATATTGCTGGTTTCATGAATTTTAGTACCGTACCTGTTGTAAACAACGAATTTATCAATAGCCACATTCTTTAATATTTTAACCCTAAACTCGTCATTGACGCCATCATCGTTTGGCGAAAACCCACCTGGAACACTTATCAATGTTTCTGCTGGGAAAGTTGAAGGGTTTATGTAAAAGGTAGTGGTATCTTGAAGCCAAGACAAAGTAATTGGGCCGTTGTTGGATATATCAAAATAGGTATTGTCTGATGAATCTTTGACTGATGCACGAACTTGGTTATGGTATGGCCCTAGGAATGAATTGAAGTTAAATGTTAAGCCAAAAATAAGCGTATCCTGAGTGCTGGGTTTGATTGTTGAGGTGGGTAGCGTAAGGTAGGTGTCTGATGAACCATTAAAATTAGGGTTAGTTTTTATGTAGCTTTGGGCAGACACTAATGGTTTTTCGGAAATGTAAAAAGCCAAGCCTTTGGGTAAGAATTCGATCAAAGAATCGGTTATAATGAGATTTGTTAGAGTGGAATTTGTTTGGTTTTTCAGGAGTACCATATATCGCACCTTAAAAGTATTATATGCCAGTAGTGTAGTATCAATCACACTCAGAGAAACAGCAATGGGGTTGAGCTTGGGTTCTTTAAGATTGATTAAGGTGGGGGTATTGTTGTCAGAAGTTTTTCCATTATTATCGGGGTCTGGATTTTGGCCATCTGTAGAGATATCGAATGTATTGGGGTCATTTGCGATTTCAATACGTGCTGAGTTATAAAAAATGTTTTTCAACGAATCTTCTAAGAATAGTTTGAAACCCAGTTTAATAGTTAGGGTATCGTTGGGATTTATATAACTTAAAGAATCAATTAACAGGTTTGTATTGGGAGGGAAACCCGAATAATTTGGATTTAATACGATTTTAGAATTGTTTTCAGTTGATATTAAAATGTCTTTAACACTTACCGATGATCCGAATATTTTTGATAAATCGTCGGATAGTTGAAGGTTTTTTAAGCTTTTGGGGCTGTTATTGGTTATTTTAAAGTTAAAAGATAAATCGAAAAGCCTCTCTCCTACCCTATATAGGTAAATCAATTCTTTACTTAGCCCAAGTGGACTATTGTTGCCGTAAGGATTAATAACCACGGTGCTTTCATTGTTTTCTGAGTTGGCATCTGTTTGGTCAAGCGTTATAAGTGCAGCAGTATTTCTAATTAGGCCAGTACCTATGGTTTTCACCTCGTATAATACTACAACGGAGTCCTCTATTTTTAAGAAGGGAATGCTTATGAAAATTAGACCATTTTTAAACTTGGCGTTGCTACTCAAGGCTATGAGTTCTATATTTTGTGGTAAGAAGTCAACAACTTGGACGTTAGTGGCCATGGTCTTTCTTGTGTTTTTTATTACTATTCTATAAAAAACGTTGCTGTTGATATCTGCAACCGAAACATTTGCCGATTTCCTTACCTGTATATCTACTGTATCTGTTTTGGTTATTGAGGAGCAGTCTGATATTCCTACAGCTATGGCAGATGGGGCGGACAAGCAGCCGTCCGTAGATTTTTTAAAAATGTAATAAATGCCACTTACTGCTATTTTGGTTGGGTCTGATATCGTTTCAGCAGTCTTTAAAGAATCATTTTTAAATAGAAAGATTGAACTGATCGATTGGGAATCGATGGATACTGCGTTATTAAGATTTACGAATTGTACCGGACAAGTATTTTTTAGAGATTGGGAAACTGTGGGTTTGGAAACTTTTTCAAGCACCCAAATTTTTAGACTATCTGCCACTTGACTTTCACATTGTAAAGCATCTGAAACACACTTTGCAGTGTAGTTCTGAATACCACTTTTGATGGTTTTCTCTTTTAACGTTTCACCTGTTGAGCCATTTGACCATTGCACTTTGCCGGTGCAGCCATCTGCTCGTAGCTGGATAGTATCTCCCTGGCAAACTTGACTTTTAAGTGCACTGATTTTTGGTGCATTTTTACTGAACACTCCAATTAGAAGTGTGTCTGATGAGGCACTTTCGCAGTTGTTGTCTTTACAATAAGCAAAATATTTTGTCGCCGATGTAGGGGCAACCGTAATTTCTGGCCCTTTTTGATCATTGGACCATATTACCTCCTGCAAGCAGTTTTTAGCTGTTATTTTAACGGGTTCTCCAGCACAAGTAGTTGTTTTTGTTGCGGAAAGGATAGGTATAGTAGGATCACTTACTGCGATTGTTACCAAGTTAGAGACATCAAGTTTGTCGGCTTTTTTGCATTTTGCAAAATAGGAAGTGGTTTTTGAAGGTTTTGTAATGATAGATTTTCCTACAATGCCAGTTGACCACAGTACGGTATCACCTGTACAACCGTTCGCAAGTAATGTAACAAGTTCGCCTTGGCAAATTTGTAGTTTGGATGCTGAAATTATGGGTGAAAAGGGTGGTTTTTCGGTCTTAATTTCAACCGTGTCTGAAGAGCTACTTTTTCCACAGGCAGTTTCACAAAAAGCAAAGTATTTGCCAGGACCCACCTTGATTGTGGGGGTTTTCTCTTGGGTTGACCATACCACGTTTCCCGTGTTACAATCACTGGCCGTCAATATCACTTTTTGACCGTCTTTTACGAAGAATGAATCGGGCTTAATAATGGGGGCCACGGGTGTTGGTGTGGTCTGAATTGTTATAGTGATACTGGCCTGTGTGTTGCCACAAGGAGCTTCACAAAGGGCGGTGTAGGTTCCTGATTTATTAACTGTAATGATAGCGGTTTTTTCGCCCGTATTCCAAATTATATTGCCTGTGCAAAAGTTTGTTGTCAGCTTGATGAATTCGCCTTTACAATCCACTGATTTCGAAATGTCTATGAAAGGAATAGGTGCATCAGCGATCTCTGAGATTTTGATTTGGTTGGAGGGTGGGCTTATACCGCAAGTGTTTTTACATCTTGCAGTATAGGTGCCCTCTCCAACATTTATAAGGTTCAAGTTAATTACATTATTTGACCAAACTATGCTGGCCGAGTCCTGACAAATAGAGGCTAATAGGTTTGCTTTTTCGAAGGAACAAATCAATTGTTTGTCTGTGGTAATTTCGGGTGGTAGAAGAACCGAGTCAGGTGCTATTTTTTGGTTTATTAAAATAGCTCGGCAGCCTTTTTTATCTTTTACAATGACATTATACGATCCTGCATTTAGGTCTTTGAATATTGCATTTGACTGAAAAGGGCTATTGTTAATTCTAAATGTAAAGGGTGCTTCCCCCATAATGTTAGTGACCTCCAATTTTCCTTTGGTTAAGTTTTTGCAACTTTCGTTAGTTACTTGAACTTGAAAAGTTGCAGGGGGGATAACTAACATTTTGAAGTTACAGCCTTTGGTTTTTTGTTGTGTACTGTCTTGGCTTATTTTGCGAGCCCAATAGGTGTATGTGCCTGGACTTTTTATGGTATATGTTTGGGCTTGTTGGCCGATTATTATGGTGTCGTTTTTGTACCATTGGATGTCTTTAAAGCCATTGGGTACTGAAATTAATTGGGAGATGACCGCATCTGGACAAACTTTAAAGGTAGAATCGGCACAGAGGTTCGGGCAGATGGTACTAGTGGTATACAATTTGGTACAACCCTTGCTGTCTTTTACTTCAAAACTAAATGTGCCGTTGGGCTTGGTGAATTGGTTGGCTATTTTAAATCCCGATCCATCATTGTATTGGTAAGGTGGAATTCCGCCTGAAGCATTTAAGCTGATTAGAGCTGTAGTTGAAGAATCGCAGACAACACTACTGGTTACCGTGATATCGTTTGAAACGGACTCTAAATAAAATGTTTTTTTCAGGATGCAAGATTTTGCATCTTTAATATAAATGTTGTGTTTACCAGATAAAAGGTTACCAAACAAATTCTCAGAGCTAAAGGTCAGGCTGTCTTTACTCAACACAATGGGTTCAAACCCTTTGGTATTCGTAAATTTAATGGAGCCATTGGCCAAACCACAGCTGGGCTGAGCGACTTGGGTTTCTACTTCTATGGGTTTTATTGTACTTATTTTTAATGTGTCTGACGGAGCATAGGTACAAGATTGCCCTGATTGAGTAAAAGTTGCCTTGAAGTTATAGCTACCCTCTTTTTGAACGGATAATTGTTTTGTGTTTGCACCATTAATAATTTGGCCGTTTTTAAACCAGGAATAAGTAATAAAACCTGAAATTGCAGATAACTGCAGCGTTAAATTATTGGCCGGACAATTGGTTACATTTCCTCCAATCGTTATAAATGTCATATCGTCTTCGCATGGGTTTTGGTTATTGGGTGTGCTGTCTAGGTCTTCTTCGGACACTTGGGTAATTTCGGCTTGATTGTAGGAAAAACTGGTATTTGCAGAGAGCACACCAATTATAGTAAGTGTGTGCTCCGATTCATTGCTTGCCATGGTGCCTATTTCCCATAAAATAGTATTTGCTGTCAATGAATGTTGACCTTTAGACACTGCTATATTTTGGACTTGAAAATTGGCAGGCAGTATATCTTTGATCATTATGTTGTTGGCTAAAGTGCCTCTTTGGTTCTTTATTTTTATGATAAATGATGTTCGCCCATTAGAAAGACTGGAATAGCTACTCTGCAACGCCAAGTCTATTTTTATTCCGTTTGCTGAACGAAAAGCTTTTGCTTGGGCGACAGTTACGTTAAAAATCAAGAGAAGCAAAATGTAGCGTTTCAAAAACACAAGCATTTTCTAAAAATTTATTATTTGGCAATCAATTTACAGGCATACTTCACATTTTAATTACTCTAAAGTACAACGTTAATAGAGCTAAAAGATGGCCAAGTATGGTTAAATGACTGAGAATTTGGTTATGACCTGCTAATAATAGTAGATGAAATTCTATACGAGACTTGCAAGGGAATGGTAACTTCTTCGTGATGGATGATAATTTCAATTCTCTAAATCGAAAGCTCTAAATGATATAGGAAATTGATTTTTAGTTGTTCTCGAACATAATAACACTGGTTAAAATGACCAGGTATAAGTATAAACCGAGCACTATATCCAGAATATTAGTTTGACAATAGTTTTATGCAACGGGAATTTTTGAATATTTTACTCTTCCATTTTTACAGAATTTTTTCTTATTTAGGTTGATGTGCATAGGTCATTTCTCCGTTTTTTCTCTTTGTTGTAATTTTATAGTTTGTGTTTCTTACACCAATGACCATTAGTCATTAGAGACAAATATTTTAAAGTACAGACATATAATTTGTGCTTCTGAATATTTACTTTGGTTAATTAAGGTAATGTTCTCCTATTTCATACTAGGCTTTGTGCCGTATTCTTCCTTAAATAAACTGGATATTTACCATCGGTAACTCATTTGTCTTTTGCGATAAAATTTGCTTCCAATATTTTTAGTGACATGAAAGCTCATATACCCGTTAAAGGAACAAATTCAATCGTAAACTAAATGATTACAAGCTTTTATCAGATATAAATAGTGTAAAACTTCTTATTAAGCCTATAAAATTAATTATATTTGTTTGGTACAAAACTTACATAACTGATTTTTATAATCTTCTAAAGATTATGGAATATTACAATTGTTTCAACAAAATTTTTAAAATGCAGTATTTCAATTTTGTTTTTTTTTTTATTTCACTAACAAATTTAGATTCGATTAACAATCATCAAAATTTAGTAGTAACTGAAGAAGGAGAGATAAATCAAGTTAACTTCTCTTACAATAGCATTGCTCTTCTAAAAGATAGGTTTCCTCAGTTCGCAGGTAATGGAATTATAATTTGTCAAAAAGAACATAATGCCGACCCATTAGATGTAGATCTTTTCAACAAAATTTTACCCTCTGGCAAAGCCTCTTTTCAAAGTTCTCTGCATGCCACCTCAGTGGCAAGTATTATACTCGGTGCCGGTAATTCGATGCCACAAAACAAGGGAATTGCCTCCCAGGGTAAAATAATTCCAGTAGCTTTCAGTAGTTTTTTTCCTGAAAATGATAAATTTTATATTGAAAATAAAATATCCATTATCAATCATTCCTATGGAAGTGAAATTGACAATCGATATAGTCCAGAGGCCTATGAATATGATGGTCTAGTAAACAGAATTCCTTATATAGTAAATGTTTTTTCTTCTGGTAATAATGGATTATTAGCATCTCCTAATGGGATTTACAAGGGACTTTCTTCTTTTGCAAATATTTCAGGTAACTATAAAATGTCTAAAAATACTATTTCAGTTGGCTCATTTTCAGAAAGCGATACTATGGTTCAAAGCAGTTCTAATGGCCCTACTTTTGACGGAAGAATCAAACCGGAAATCGTAACATATAGTAATGGTGGGACCTCCTTTTCAGCCGCAACAATTACAGGTGTTGTAGCTACCCTTCAGGAAGCATTCAAAAATTATAATAACTTACTCCCTGCATGCTCACTTATTAAAGCACTTTTAATTGGAACCTCAGATGATATTTCAACAGAAGGCCCGGATTTTAAATCAGGATATGGCTCTCTAAATGCTTATGAAGCAATGACAGCTCTACAGAATAAAACATATTTTGAAGGCCGTATTAATCATTTAGATATAAAAGAATTTAAAATAGACATTCCCCCTAATGTAAAGAGAGTAAAATTTACTTTGGTATGGACAGATCCTGCCGGCAGAATTGGTAATCCGAAAGCTTTGGTCAATGACTTAGACTTTGAAATAGGAAATACTTACTCAATGTGGTTACCATGGGTTCTTTCAGCCTATCCGAATATCGATTCCTTAAAAAAAGCCGCAGTTCGCAAAATTGATAGCATCAACAATGTAGAAATGATAAGTTTTGATAATCCATTGAGCGGTTCATATACAGTTAAGGTAAAAGGTTCTAATATTTCCAACAATAATCAGTTATTTCATATAGTTTACCAGTTTGTGTACGATAATTTTCTGGCTTGGGAATATCCTGTAAGCAATTGTTATCTTCAAGCCAATGAATACAATACGCTTCGTTGGAAAAATACATTGATTGACGAAAGGGCCAAATTGTACTATTCGAGAGATAATGGGATTTCTTGGGATTTAATCACTGACGATCTTATCCCAAAAAAAGGACAATTTACTTGGCAAACTCCTAATGTTTATGGTTCAACTATGTTGAAAATTAGTACCAAAAATCAGGATTATTTAAGTAATTCATTTGGTGTAGTTAATCCACTGAGTTTGAATATAGAACAAAATTGTGAGGATTCGTTAAAATTGAACTGGAATCCTGCATCAAGTAACCAACCAGTTAAATATATTGTTCAAAAGCTTGATAAAATTACTGAAGAATGGAAAGAAATAAGCAATACAGCAAAAACAGAGGTAACTGTGAAGGATATAAAAACTGATGATTGGCTGTCAGTAACCCCAGTGATAACTTCGAATTGGGCAGGTCTCAGAAGCAACGCCGTTAGTCCCTCTCAATCATCTGATAATTGTTATTACAATAGTTTTGAAGTGTACAGCACTGATAAAAATACAATAGAATTGAATATACAGCTTAGTCAAACAGTAAATGTTGTGAAAATTATATTTGAAAAAAGTATTAATGGTGCCTTTCAGACTATTTCGGAACAGGAGATAATCACAGATCAAATCGCTTACTTTACGCAAGATAATAAATTTAGTTTAGGCCAAAACTCTTACCGGGTAATCGTCGTATTTGCCAATGGGAAAAAAATAACCACCTTCATAAATACCTTATTTATTTTTAATGATTCGGATGATATTGTTGTTTACCCTAATCCGATTTCTCCCAATCAGGATTTGAACATTAATTTTAAATATTTTGGTGAATATCTGGTGGATATATTTACTTTAGATGGGAAAAATGTTTTTCGCCAGGCATTTAATAGGCTTGAAAATAAGATTGCATTAATAAATTTACAATCAGGTAGTTATTTGATAAAAATTAAGAATAGTGAAAAGAATTTGGAGGTCACAAAAAAACTAATCCTTAGATAATGCTAAGTAAATAATGGAAGATATTTAAATGATATTCTTAAAATAGACATTTATTTCGATATTAACTTCGAAAATTATCTTTTCTCTTCTTAGGATTTTATACTCTAGTTGGTGTTTTTTTGTTATTTTTAAATTACTCAAGAATTAGTCTATATAAATGAATGCCTATTTTTTTAACTTAGTTACTGACAGAAGTAACATCCATAGTTTCAACTCAAGAATACTATTAAGATCTACCTGAAAAGATAGTCCCATATTAAAGTGAATTAAAATATACCAACAAGGAAGTCTTCTTACTAGAATTTAACTTGATGATAATATTTCGGAACTTAATAGAGATCCTCATCGAAAAACTAAAGTTCTATTCTTACCACATACTTTGCAAACTGAATCGAAAAATAAACATCTCTGCTAAGTGGTAAAGTAGACCATCGTAAAGAAAAAATAGAGGCTGTCTTTAATAAACAGCCTCTTCTCTATTCAATCCAAGTATAGTTTCTATCGTTAAAAGTATGTTTTATAAATAACGGAATTTATTTAGGTAATTTATCAATCATAGTCTTCATATAGCTTGAAGCTTGATAGGGCGAATTATCACCATTGATTTTAAAATTACCGTAGGACCATATTTTCCCTGGCTCGTTTTGTACCTTCACCATATTCATACCTTTTCCACTTAAAGCTTGCCCATCTTCGGGTTTACCTGTGCCATCTCCACACCAAGCCCACGCAAAAATTGGCCAAGATTTAATTCTGGCATAATCTACCATTTTGGACCAATCAGCACTTCCACCACCTTTAGAATAACTACCAAACTCCCCTAAAATACAAGGTAAGCCTGTCTGTGCCATTATTGCTAAATCATTTGTGTTCATCGGCCCTGGTTTGTTATCTGGACGATTCTGCACACCACAGGCGGGATAAATATGAGCCGAAAGTATTAATTTATTTCGATAGTTGGCTTTTATCATGGGTATTGCTTGCTTAAGAGTATAGGTTTCTTGACCATAACCTGGTGCATCAATAATTACCTTTTTGTTGTAGTTCCCCGTTCCACCATCTCTGGGATGTACTGGAGCATCATATACGTCATCTAAGGCAGAATTTACTTGGTCCGCAAAATTTTTTGCTGAAATGTCATGAGACCCCCACTCATTAATAAGATTAATTATAAATGGTGCAGTGCCATTACTTGATAATTTAGCATAATTTTCTTTCCAAAATCGTCCCGCATTCTGAATGTCCCTATTGGTGCTGTTGTCTCCTAATTTGTTAGGATGATAAGTAGCAATAATTTGATATCCATACCCACTCGCCTCCTTTATTAAGCGAGCGGCATTATTTACTTGAGTTGCCATTCCCCCACCTGCTTCAGGATTAATCTCAATTCTTACGGCATTGATCTCATCAAATGATTTCATGTAATTCCAACCTGCATTTACATCACCATTGTTGGTAAAGGAAGGTTGTAAGTTAACTCCACTGGCGTTTGTAAAATTTGATTCTTCTGTTGCACCTACTTTATCTTCGCCAGGTGTAATTGACTCGTTACAGCTTAATAACATTAAACAAATCGATGTTACAATACTAATCCCACCAATGCGGGCATTTTTCAATTTGGTAATCATAATTTAATAGATTTTTGGTTAATTCTTTTATTTTTGAAGCTTTACTTAAAGCTTTGATACAAAGTAAAGAATTATTTTGGAGCAACTACCAACACATTTTTATCCATAAATAGCACAATAAAATCTTGATATCTGTCAACAAACGATTTGAAGAGGCAATGATTCTAAATATACTATTTGAACGACTAATTTTAAAAAATTCATTTCTAAATCTATTGCTCAGGTATCAATTATTAATTTGGATTTCCTGATTTTCATCTGAGCGAAACTACACCCATATAACTCAAAAAATATTGAATAATGGGTAATAAAGGAGCCTTTTTAAATTATATAGAACCAGACTGTGATGATAAAATATTTTTTGTGATGGTTTTAAAATGCTTGATTATTGTTATGTTAAGCTTCTTATAAACCACCCAAACTATTAAGTCCAACCGTTGCATAGTTAGACTTTTCAGAAATTGACGAATATAATTCTTGGTCAAATTATATTTGTCGCATTACTTTCATTATTTTGTCTCTTTGCATGAGGAAATATCTTGTACCCAATCGGAGAAAATATGTGTGGAAGCGTTTTATAAGCCTACTTTTGGTGTTGATAAATGGGTTTAATATCCATGATTAATTACATTCCCTTTTGCAAATCTATTTAGATTCCGATTTTTCTAATTCTACCTTTATTGCATTGAAGTTTTGTTTTGCTAATTCAAAGTCTGGACTTATTTTAAGGGCCTCATCAAATGCTACCTTTGCAGATTCCTTATCATTAAGTTCGTAAGCAATAAGTCCTTTCATGTTAAAAATTGCTGCATTAAGTGGGACCCTTTGGGTTTGATTTTTATCTAAATTGAATTGTAATTCAAAATCTTTCAAATCTTTACAAGTCTGTGTCTGAGTTATGGTTGATAAGCCTTCTGATAACCGCTTAATACTAAATTGTAATGTCGCCAATTGATAGCCATGATATTTATTTTTAGACAATGTAAATAATTTTTCAAATGCTGTTATTGCTTCTTTCGTGACATTGAGCTGTTGTAAACTCAAAGCGTTGAGTTCCAATAGCACTAAATCTGTGGGCTTTTTTTCTAGCAGCTCTTTAGCTATTAAATGACAACTTAGTGGTTTATTCATTTTATAAAAATAAAGAGCTAGCGTATCTTTATAAGTACTGTTCCTGCCTTCCAAGGCAATAATTTCTTGTAAGGCACTAATTGCTGTTGTGCCATCTTCATAAACTTTTGCCTGTTTATAAATTGCCAAGGGAGTTTTAATGAGATCAATGTTATTTTTAGGTTTTACTTGGGCTGAAGCCATCAAACTAATTAATAAAAAAAATGCCGTCTGGGTTCTTTCAAAAATCATGATTATATATGTTTAATTTGGAAAATTAATGTAATGGCAACCATTCCGTTCCGTTATGTCCTTCAAATGTTTTTGAAATTGGATTAAAGCGAATACTTCCTTTTTTAGAAGGAATAGGAACAGGTGCATCATAAGCTGCATCAGAAGTTGGTTTACTGCTTACCCTTTTGAATGCTGCTCCGCCTGTTCCATCTAGGTTTGAAACTTGCTTAAATTCATAATACTGTTGACCATTAACTGTACCCGTTCCATTTTGCTCCATTTTCTCGTTTGCATAATAGGTACCTAAGCCATCGGAACGTAAGTTTTCATTTAAGGTTAATCTACTCTTTTTTTTCTTTAGCCATAACAGAGGACTTACATAATTTGCTCCAGATGAGGTAGCAAAAGTATTGCTGGCATTACTAAGATTTGTTAGAGAAAGAGGATCTATAAACCAGCGTATATTTACCCAACCATTAGTTTTGGTAGCAGAAGTTACTTTTGTATTAAAAAAATCTTTTGATGCAAATATGCCTTCTTGGTTTTGCGTTTTAAAAAAATAACTATTGGAACAATTTAAACTACTTGCTGTAACTTCTACTGTAAAATTATTAGTGTTAGCTCCAAGGCCAGATGGAATATGTTCAATCCCAAATATTATTTGATTATTGGCAGGGTTTTGGTAGTATGTCCACCCGTTTTCAGTCGTTCCAGTAGTAAGTATGGTATTCAATGTAAATGCAGTATAATTATTAGTATTATTCACAAATATAGAATCTTCCCCTACATTACCTGAATTGTCAAAAGCAATTGCCTTTATTTGATTACTACCCAATTTTGAAAAAAGACATGGTTCAACATTGAATTGAAAAGGCCAACTTGCTTTTTCTCCGATTTTTACATCATTTATATATAATTCAACTTTGTTAATATTTAAATTATTATCCATAGCAAGCACATTAACCAATTGTGGTGTAGATGCATTTACATTAATATTAGTTAATGGCCAAGTAATTAATGCTTTGGGGCTAAGTATATCAGGATTAGACAAAGTAGCATCACCATTACCAAAGCCTTGGTTTACCTGCATAAACTTCATAGAAAATTCAGGGTTTAAAGAAGATTCCACACCATAACCTGATAATGTATAGGTGTCAAACGTATAGTAAGACCAAATCCAATGTGCACTGAAAGGGATAGTATTAGCTTCAATAGCATTTAGAACACTTTGACCAAATATACAATTCGGACTTGTGGTGGCAGTTGTTTCACCATATTCACCAATGTATAATAGCTTTTTCATAGAGTCGGTGTAATTCTTAGTAATACTCAGTACAGAAGTACTATCTGTGTATCCAAACCGTTTTTCGTCATCTGGATAAAAGTGAATACTTACAATATCACAATATTTATTTTGTTCATTAAGTATAATAGAATATTCCGTTGGGGTATCTAATATCCAGGCGTTATTAAACCTTAAATTATATGCATAAGGTCTTGGCATTCCGTTTCCATTTGATATCATGTGGTACGGATCGTTAGCTCTAATTACCTCACAAGAACGTTTAAAAAACGCATTCATTTGATTGGTGGTTAAATAGTCTGGATTAAAATCTGTTGCCAGACTCAATTCATTGGTAATCTCATAAAATAAAATAGTAGATCGGTTTTTATATCTATTGACAAACTCTGCCAAAAACTGGTAGTAGGCATTACGGGCAGGTGTATTATCATTTTTAACAAAATCATAACCACTTACATTATAATATGAGGGAATGGCATCGAGATTAAACAATAAAGATGGAATAAGTTTTAGGTTTCTTTCATCCAAATCATCCATCATTCTATCTACTGATTCCCAAAACATTGCCCTAGTGCTCGTATTTATCCAATAATGAGGTATATCGCCCCAAAATATTGGAGACCTTATGTAACTACAATTTACTTGTTTCAATCCATCTAATTGAAACTTTAACATTTTTCTATACAGATTAGTCTTATTTACATCCCAACCAAATAAATCGTCGAAGTAATATTGCCACATAAAAAAATTAAACCCAGTGCCAATAGTGACAGGAGGAATACCATTGACTTCAATAGTATCTAAAATTGTGGTAATATTTGCTGCGTTGTTACTGGTTGCATTATAGAGTATAAATTTATAATTTGAGCCATTGGCTATTGCATTATAGGTATATGTCCGATTAATTCCCGTATATAATCTGGTTGGTGTCCCTCCATTAATACTTAACCAAACTTGTGCAAATGAAATACCTGTGGTAGTTGTGGTTAATATGATACTACTAGTGGATCCAGAAGGTACTGGTACTGCATACATTGACGATACTAGTTCGCCTGTTTGAGCAGCAACTTTTATGCTACACATGGTAATTAAAATAATAAAAAATGTTTTCATAAAAAAATTTGTTGGTAAAAACACTCCGCATTTCATTTGGATATTATTTAAAATAATGTAAATCAATAATTTAAAAAATTTATTTGGTATGTTTAAGAGATTAAATTTTCATGTACGTGCTTTCTCTATATTTTGATTTTTGAGGTCATTTCAAGATTTGCTACATCGGATTGTGCTTAAACAATGGCCTCATTCTTTTGGAATGGACTCAACCAATTTCATAATCTAGCTAAATGTTCAGTAAAAATACAGGCTCAATTGTTTTGAGTTTGAGTTTTTTGATTCTCAAACATTTGCATTAAATCTTCTTTTGATATTGGAAGAGCCTGTATTTTGTTTAAGTAATTGCAAATACTTTTTTTTGCTTTTTCTAACTTTGTATTTAAATCTGGCTCTTTATAATTTTCATTGTTCTTTAGAATATGTTAATTTGCCATTATTATTCAATGTTCTTTCACCACTCACTGGAGCTTTTTTCTTTTCCCTTCAGGCTATTAGTCCCTGGTATTTTCTTTTTAAATACTCAACTTCGGTTTTAGTAAGCCCATCCGCATTCTACCAGAAAATTTTGAAGATTTATGTTAACTTTTGCGGCTTTTTTTTCTCGATTATAATTGTTTCCAAGACTCATCCCAGACCAGCCGTCTTGATGATATTCGTTGGGAACGACGTTCACATCGACTCCTATATTACTTATAATTCCTATGGCACTTTGCTTGCCTACTTGGGGAATATTTTGGCGGTTCTAGAGATGAACAATATAAAATTTTGTCATCTCATCTATATGTAAGTCTATATCAACTAACAATTCTTCTTTTTTGGTAATGCTCTTTTTTATGATCTTTAACATTTGGCTGTGCTGGGGTGTTAAATACCCTTTTAAAACTAAACCAAGCTCTATTTTCTGGCTTTCATCTTTCCATGATAAAAAGACATAAGAGGTTCTACATCACTCTTTCTTCAATTAAGGTATCTATTATCCGATTTCCAGCAACTCCGTCAAAGTTGCTTAATACACTACTAAGCTTTATATTAGCACCTTCTAATACTTTAATAATTCCATTCTTTTCACAGGCGATTTCTTCAATTATCTTTTTTCGAAATCGAGCAAAGTGTCGAAAATCTCTGGCCTCAACTTTTGGAATGAAACTGCCTTTTAGTGAACAACTCAAAAGCAATTTACTCAGCCAAACACTCTCTTTTTTATCCGACTTAGTGGTCTGGTACATTTTTGACACGACGAGCATTTACTAAGGTTTTCTCAAAATTCTCTGCAATTATTAAACATAGGCTTGCAGTAAACACCAGTAATTTCCATTGCTATATGGCTTTCTTAATCGCTTTTGCACCAATCTCTTAAACATTTCAAAGAACTTATGATGGAATTAAATTTATGAGTTTAATAATCTTCATTCCTTTTCCTAATAGTGACTACTATGATGTCATTATCAATATCAATACAGCAGCCAACTTTAATGATCCGATCGAATTTTATCGCTTCCATTTTATCCCTTGTTTTTGGAAGCGAATGTATTCATTTTCCGTTTGTCTGACCTTTAAGGCTTATGGGGATTTCATATATAAAAGTTTGAACCGTTTTAAAAAAACTATAAATGTTTGACTTCTTATAAATCAAGAACTACTAATGTCAGCCCTAAATTTCGATAATGAGAATTTAATAAAAGTATTTAAAATATGTAATTTCTAATGTAGTGGCGACCATTCAAAACCATTATAGCCCTCGAATGTATTTGTTAAAGTGTTAAATCTTACTCTTCCTTTATTTGAGGTTATTGGTGCTGGTATATTATAATTGCTATCATTTGAAGGCTTACTGCTTGCTCTAATAAAAGCTCCACCACCCGTACCATCAATCTTAGTTACTGAATCAAACTGAATGTATTTTCTTTGATTTAGTATACCCGTTTCTGAAATTTGCATACTATTTACGGCATAATATAGTCCCAGACCATCTGTTCTAAAGTTTTCAGGAAGTGTAAGTTTTGTCTTAGTTTTTTTCAAATACAAAATTGGACTAAGAAAACTTGAGCCATTAGCCGATTGGAAGGTAGCAGCTGCACTACTTAGGTCATTTAGCAATTGATCTTCAATAAACCAACGAATATTTACAAAGCCATTGGGTTTAAGGGTTGAAATAATTGAAAAGTTAAAGTATTTTCCCGCTGCTAACATGGCTTCGGAACCTTGCGATTTAATATAATGTTTGTATTGATGGGTTGTACAGAGAATTTCTGTAATATCGATATTGACATCAAAGGGATTCGTATTGGCTCCTATGCCGGATGGGAACTTTTCAATACCAAACACATATTGATCTATGCTATTGGGAAAAGAATAATAGCTCCAACCAGCAATTTCAGCTACAAGATTGGCTTTAATAACTGAAGATGGGCTTGTTGCACAATCGATACCAGAAGTTGCAAGACAATCAGGATAGGCATTTTGCGAGGTAGAAACTAAATTTAATTTTTGAGATTGGAATGTTTCCAATTCTGCTGCTTGTATAGAACTATTGGCAGCCCCAAGCCAATCTTGCAATAACGTTGTGTAAACTCTTCTGTAGTCATATTGCATCTCTGTTTCAAAAAATCTACCATCCGTGCCTCCATGTACATTATTTAAGTTAGGCGGAGTACCAACAACACCAGGACTTACATGCTTGCCAATAACAAAGAGTGGTGCAATATTACCATGGTCGGTACCTAAGCCACCATTTTCTCTTGCCTTTCGACCAAACTCGGAAAAGGTAACTGTCATTACCCTTTCATCCAGACCCAATGCTGCTAAATCAGTCATAAAAGAACTCATGGAGGATGAAAGCATTTGAAGTAGGTTAGCATGTGTACCCATGTGGGTAGCACCGCCAACAACTTGTGATCCATGGGTGTCAAATCCAGCCAGTGTAACTTGAAAAATTTTGGTTTTACTGCCACCTTTAATCATTCTGGCAATCGTTTTTAGTTGACGTGCTAAATCGGAATTAGGATAGGTGGTTGTGGAATTAGAACCATTTTTGAACACTGTCTCGACTCTGTTAAAATACTTGTCCATTCCGCTTTCTACGAAACGAATGTAATTTAGGGCATCGTTGTATTCCGAATATTGAGGCGAGGCAATCCTTAATTGATTATACAGTGTACCTTCCAAAGGACTCATATTGTATTCACTTGTACCTTGATCATGTATGAAACCAATGGCAGGGTTAATGCTTCCGAAATGTAAGGCCAAGGGGTCTTGCATAAATGGTTGGGGATTGCCGCTTAGATTTGGGTAAATACTATTTAAATATTTACCTATAAAGCCATATTTAGCTTGGCTTACGGTAGTTCCGTCTTTCCCACAGGACATTATTATTTCAGAAGTAAAATGGGATTGGTTGGTATCTTGGTACCCTATATTTTGCACAATGTTGAGTTTGCCACTATCATAGAGGCTTTTAAATCCTATCATTGAAGGGTGTAGTCCAAGTTGATTGGCGGCGGCTAACGTTCCGTCCAAATTTATAAGGGCCCCAGTGCCAGCTAGATTTAATTTTATTGTTGGCCTTAGTGAGGCATAGGTATCATATTGAGCTACTGGGACTAGGGTGTTTAGGCCATCGTTGGCACCAGCTAAACGTATAATAACCAAAACCCTATCGGAAACCTGTGTACAATTGGGTGCTGGGGCTAGCCAATCTAAATATTCTGAGGCCAATCCGTCGGTATTAATTCCTAAACCTATTGTTGCACCTGAGCTTAACTTTAAAAAATTTCTTCGTTTCATGAAAATTGAAGTTTACAGTAATTGATATTCTGGTGATTTAACAAGCGTCCTGATGAATCTATCTAATGCAATTCTCACAGAAGTACTATCATTGGTAGCTAGATAATTGTTCCATTCGTTTTGCCAGTTAATAGCAGATAGGTTTCCTAAAAGGGCTTGGGAAAAATAGATGTACCTTACTCCTGTGGGTATTTCAACAAGGCATAGTTCGAAAAATTCATTTAACAGTACATTGGCGTTTGCAGGACTGCTAAAATTACCAGAGTTCCGAACATAGTGCACCGTATCGAAAACGATTATTGGGGTATTAGGAATAGATATACCTTTAATTAAATCATCAATAAACAATGAGTACCTATAACGCAAATTGGATGAGTTTATCCAAAGTTTATCATAATTTGGAGACTCGGTTATAGGTGGGTAACCAGCCACATTGGTGGGTTGAAAAATATTTTGACCAGCCAAAGACGCTCTATACCAAAGAAAATAGAAATAAAATTGGAGAAAACCTAATGTGTTGGTCTGTTGATTTGGTCCGGTTATGTTAAATTGACTGTATAGTGTTAAAACAAGTTCTAGGGGTGATTTGATTTTAGCTCCAATTATCTCATCCCCTACCAATGAGTCATCCTCATCGTAAAAATGCCTACTTTTTAAAAGCAATTTTATGGTAGATTGAATGTTATAATCGTTTGTATATAAATGATCTGCCAGAGGGGTGATTATGTCATTTTCTATTTCAGAGGTAATGTTTCTGCTTACAAAGTATCTGTAAATTCGTCTGGCATAGCTTTTTGCAGTAGCGGGTTGGTTGAACACCATGTTTATAAATGCATCAAGTTCGGTGTCCATGCTGGCAGCACTAGTGGCCCCATTTATGGTTTGATTATTAAATTTTGCAGAAAACGTTTTATTTCCAGTATCATGATTGGCAAAGACCTTTTTGCCTAAAGGGATTTTGCTCTCTGAGTCTAAGTAGGATAGCCTTTCACTCTCTAGAATATTTGTAAAGCCTGTTAATACTCTTGCAGCTTGCTGAACATCCTGTTCAGTATAATTGGTGTAGCTTCCAGGGCCATCTTGTGGTCCTTTAAGGATGGTAAATAGCTCCAAAAATTCTCTGGCGTAATTTTCGTTTGGTGCACCTGCGGTATTGAGCCTATTATCTAAATAAAAGTGCATTACATTTAATCGAGACATTTTTTTTGCGAGGGTTTTTATGCTTCCTGATGCATAAAACTCTAATAGGCTCATGTAATCAAAGGTGAAGTCTTGGTATCGTTCGTTTTGATTATTTGTAACAAAAATGGTGTGTAAAAATTCTATTATTTTTGAATGTATGGTATTTGAATTTTGAGCTCTGTGAAACCACCAAGCATATACCATATAATATCTATCATAATCGTCCATTGATGTAGGGGCAACACTAGGAGACAAAAAAGTAGGAATATATTTTTGTGAGGTGTCGGTGGCCAGAGGCTCAGGCACAGCATAGTTAGGTGTACTAAACAGTGCATCGAGGGCTTGAGTCGGGGTATAGTTTGAAAATTGACTGACGTTTGTTTTGTTGGGAGCATAAGTAGCCCTTCTTAACAAATGCAATGCATTATCAAAACCTAGAAGACTATTTTTTTCTGTCAAAGAAGCCATAATTCAAAATACTTATATGTCATTAATAATTAAAACGCCAACGGACAGTGAGGAGTTATAAAAAAGGATGTTTACTAGTATTAAGTAAACATCCTATTTAGTAATACCTATTGTCTTGGAGACAAATTAAAGGGTAATCCAAGAACTACCGTTGTAACCTTCAAAGGTACTGGTGGCGGTATTGAAACGTATCATACCTGCAGTGGGTACTGCGGTTCCTCCATCATCGCCTATTTTAATGGCTCCACCTACCTCCAACTTAACTGTCGGCGAAGTAGTACCTATACCAACATTTCCAGCACCATCAATTTTCATAGCTGGTATAGTGAAATTTAATCCATTTTGTGTATGGAAATCAATCCCAAAATAGCCAGATATAGCTACTTGATTAGTTGCATTTAAACCGATGCCATAAGCAGGCACACCCGGTACAACTGTTCCACCGTACTGTATTAGTGCCAGTTTTGGACCATAGATTCCAACATTACTTTGAATAAAGTCATTGCTTGTAACACTACCCTCTAAGTATGATGGAAGCTTAGATCTGCTATAGATGGCATAAGCATTGTTGGTACTACCGCCAGAGGCTGTGATAAGGCTATCTATAAATATACCATACGCTTCGTGTGGGTTGGCGGCATCTGCACCTGTAGCTTGTACAAAACCAACACCAAAGCCAACAGATTTTTTAACAATACCGCTAATATTTC
>NZ_RJUF01000037.1 GCF_024343775.1 Lacihabitans soyangensis
CTTGACTGCGAGACAAACAAGTCGAACAGGTACGAAAGTAGGATATAGTGATCCGGTGGTTCTGCATGGAAGGGCCATCGCTCAAAGGATAAAAGGTACTCCGGGGATAACAGGCTGATCTCCCCCAAGAGCTCATATCGACGGGGAGGTTTGGCACCTCGATGTCGGCTCGTCACATCCTGGGGCTGGAGAAGGTCCCAAGGGTTCGGCTGTTCGCCGATTAAAGTGGCACGCGAGCTGGGTTCAGAACGTCGTGAGACAGTTCGGTCCCTATCTGTGGTGGGCGTAGGAAGTTTGAGAGGCTCTGATTTTAGTACGAGAGGACCGAATTGGACTGACCGCTGGTGTATCTGTTGTCTTGCCAAGGGCACGGCAGAGTAGCTAAGTCGGGACGGGATAAACGCTGAAAGCATCTAAGTGTGAAACCCACCTCAAGATGAGACTTCCCTTGAGGAACGTTAGAGATTATGACGTAGATAGGCTACAGGTGGAAGTGCAGTAATGTATGCAGCCGAGTAGTACTAATGAACCGAGAGCTCTTAAATTTTTATTTTCAGTCTTTCTCAATCACAATGTTTCATCGACTCCCTTCGGCTAAGCTCAGGGAGCAGCTCAGATACCGCAAGGTGGGAGTGAATAGATAAGCATTAATGTCAAAAGAATTTAGATGTCCAAAAGACAACCAGAAGATATTCATGGTGTCAATAGGGCGGGTGAACACCTCTTCCCATTTCGAACAGAGCAGTTAAGCCCCGCACCGCCGATGGTACTTGGATCAAACCCGGGAGAGTAGGTAGATGCCAGTTTTTTATTATAATTAACCTCATTGTGCAAACAGTGAGGTTTTTTTGTTTTATATTGTACTTGATCAAACAGGGATGCCGAGTTCGAGGAGAGTAGCGGTTCGACGTTTCGATAGATCACTAGTCGTGGCCGCCAGTTTTTTATTATATTCAAACCTCATTGTGTAAATAGTGAGATTTATTTGTTTAAATGAATTTCAATAGAGTTGCTAAGCGAAGTGATTCCCATACCAATTATGCCGCTTTTGCTATATTATTTAAATGGGGTCGGACATCTCTAGGCGAGTACCAAGCTGGTGTTACACTTTTTTAAGTATTCAATTTAGATGCCAGTTATTTATTACAATAACTCAACAGTATATTTGGTTTTTTTGTATAAGGTCTTTCCAGATTCCATATAGACCATGTTTTGAATGATATGATTGATATCTTTTTTTTTAAATTTTTCAGTAAAGGCTTTTCTTACTTTTTCTACTAATCCATTATCCCTAAATTAAGATTTTAATGAAGATTTTCTGACTATTAGTTTTCCCGTAATTTCTAAAGTTTTGGATTTAGAATGTTCATTGTTTATTATATTCTCAATTAAAACATTAGCAGCTTTTTCACCCATTTTAAATGGGAAAAGGTGAAAAACAGTTAATGATGGCTCAAATAATTCGGCAATTAAATCATCGCCAAATCCCACAAAAGCAATATCTTCAGGTATTTTAATGTTTCTTTTTTTTGCTTCGACCATCATTTCAATAGCGTTTAAATAAAATACCGTAAAAATTGCATCAGGTGGGTTTTCTAAAGACAACCAAAAGTCTAGAACTTTAGTGGTTTCATCTTTTTGAAAGTTAGAATTGTATATTAAATCATTGTCAATTGGTATTGCGTATTTATTTAATGCAGCTATATAACCATCAAGTCTGTCGTTACTTATTAGTAATTCTTTAGGGCCAGCCAGGATCGCAATTCGCTTACATCCATTTTCAATCAAATGTTCTACCAATTGAAAACTTCCTTCTTTATTTTGGTGTGTTATTTTTGAACTGTCCATTTCGTTACTAATTCTATCAAAATGGACTATTGGAACTCCTTTATTTCGATGTATTTTTAAATGTTCAAAAGACGAAGTTTCTTTTGTATGACTAATCAAAAGTCCGTCTACACGACTCGCCATAAGTGTTTGTATATTCAGAATTTCAGTTTGATGACTTTCGTCGCTTTGGCAAATTATCACGCTATATCCAGCTTTACTGGCTACAGATTGTATGCCGGCCAACACTGCTGCAAAAAATGGTCTCTCTATATTGGGGATTATTACTCCGATTGTATTTGAATTTCCACGACTAAGGCTTTTAGCAAAATGATTTGGTTTATAATTTAAATCAGTGGCTAGTTTAACTATCAGATTTTTAGTTTCAACGTTTATATCTGATTTATTATTTAAAGCCTTTGAAACTGTTGATGGAGCTATTCCTAAGTGCTTTGCTATATCCAAAATTGTTATTTGATGTGAGTTTTTATTTTCAATTTTTAATTTTCTCTTTTCACTAAAATGGGTTTTGCAGTGATTGCAATAATATCTTTGAGCACCTCTTACTATTCCAGCTTTTACTACTTTTCGTGTAAATTCTAAATCTTCATTTAGCTTACAATTGGGACATTCCATTTTTGTACTATTTTAATATTTGAAACTTAAAGTAATTATTATTTTAAAAGCATGCTTTCAAGCAAATAATTAGGACATAAGGACAATTCTGTCTTTTTTTTAAAATTATGTTATCTATCGAAAGTGATTGCGAAAACAATTTCGATACAAATTTATTGATTATTCTTAAAAAAATTTAATAAATTCTTTTAATTCTTAAAAAATATGGTTTAGGTTGAGGCATAATGTTACTTTAAACCTAATTCAAAAAGATAAGATTATTTCATCTCATAATATATAATTGCACTTAAATTATATTCTAATATTCAAAATTTAACTTTAAAATGAAGAAAATAAAAATAATTATTTCAATATTATTGATTACCATATTTGGCCCAAATGGTGCTGCTCAAATTAGGGTTTCAGCCACAAAACAAAATTCAAAAATTGATGTAAATATTGGCCAAAATCTTTTCACAAGTTATGTATTCTCTGAAGATGAAAAATACCCTTTCTTTTTTCCTGTAAACGGACCTTCAAATGGCAGTGTTACTTCTATGAGAAACGGCAATTATCCGCACCATAGTTCATTATTTTTTGCTTGCGATTTTGTAAATGGTGGCAATTATTGGCAAGATGCATTAGAACGTGGGCAAATTATTTCATTGCGAGCTGATATTCTCCCCTCTGATAGCACTAAAGTTATTATTGAAAATGAGTGTATCTGGCGAAGACCAAATGCGAGTTCGCCAATAAAAGATTTGCGTAAAATCACCATAACTGCCCCTTCAAAAGAGCTTTTTCAAATGGATTTTGATATTACTCTTGAAATGCTCATGGACGTAACAATTAAGAAAACAAACCATTCACTTTTTAGCGGTCGAATGGATGCAGACCTTGCTGTAACAAATGGAGGCACCATGATTAATGCCAATGGCGATAAAGGAGAAAAAGAAACTTTAGGTAAAAAATCACCTTGGATGGATTTCTACGGTAAACGGGGCGATAAAATTGAAGGAATGGCAATTATGCAACACCCTTCTAATATGTGGTATCCTTCGCCGTGGTTCACTCGTGATTATGGATTCTTTTCGCCAACACCGCTGTATTGGCCTGAAAACGATAAAGAAACAACCTTAAAAAAAGGGCAAACGATTCAGTTAAAATACCGTGTATTAGTACATACTGGAGATGTGGCATCGGCAAAAATTGCTGAACAATTTGAACTGTATAAATCAAAGTAAAACAGGACCAAATTTAAATCATTTAAAATAATAATATGCAAAGGAATAATTTTACATATATCGCCTATTTTATATCAAGTTTTTGTCTGATAGTCTTAAATATAGGTTGTTCTAGTTCAAATTTGAAAAATACAAATGAGCTTGAAAAACTAACTATAAAATGGCAATTAATCAAAAATCCTGAGATTGAATCAGGAACTAACAAATCTGCCTTCACTTTTATTAATAGTGGAACTGAAACCATTAAAACTGGGAAATGGTCTTTGTATTTCAACCAAAGTTTCTTAAAACCTATTCAACCAGATAATTTGACTAAGGGGAAAATTGAACATCTTAACGGTGATTTATACCGGTATGTACCTGATAGTAGTTTTACCCTTAGTCAAGGTGACTCACTTTTTTTTGAGTACGAGGCTGCGGGTATTCTATTTAATGAAAAATACGCTCCACAAGGTGCTTATATTGTTTATGATGATTCAAAAATCATCACCAAAGATTTAAATATTGCTCCAATAACAGATTATTCAAATATTTTCTCCGACTCTGCATTTGTTGCCACTATACCTAATGCAGCTAATCAATACCTGATAAATCAAAATATTCCTGTTCTTCCTTCTGACAAGATTGGTAAAATAATACCGAGTCCTTATTCTATAAAATCAGGAAAAGGCGGTGTTATATTAGATAAATCCACAACCATATATTATAGTAATGTTCTCAAAAAAGAGGCTGAATATTTGGTGTCATTGATGGAAAAATATTTGGGTACAAAATTGAAGATAAAAGAAGGAAATGGAACAGAAGCCAATTCTATTACTATTAAAACAGCCCCATTAAAGGTCAATGATGTTTCGGCAGAAGCCTATTCGCTAAGTGTGGCTGAAGAGAAGGGAGTAGTAATTACGGGAAATGATGCGGCGGGTGTTTTTTATGGTATCCAAAGCCTTTCAGCTCTCGTGCCAGCAATAAATAGTGCTCAAATCAAAGTTGAAAGCGTGGAAATTTTGGATGCACCCAGATTTAGTTTTCGGAGCTTTTTGCTTGATGTATCTCGAAATTTTGCCAAAAAAGATGATGTATTAAGACTTATTGATCTTTTGGCTATGTATAAAATTAACAAACTAAATCTCCATCTATCTGAAGACGAAGGTTGGCGTTTGGAGATAAATGGTCTTCCAGAATTGACACAGATAGGCAGTAAACGTGGTCATACCATTGATTCTAAAAATTGGCTTACCCCATCTTACGGCTCTGGCCCTTACCCCGATTCTGAAAATAATTACGGTAAAGGTTTTTACTCACGAGAGGAATTTAAAGATATAATTAAATATGCTGACCAAAGGCATATCCAAGTAATTCCTGAAATTTCAATGCCCGGTCATGCCCGTGCTGCAATCAAAGCCATGGAAGCTCGATACGATTATTATATGGCCAAAGGCGAAACCGAGAAAGCAAAAGAATTTCGATTGATTGACCCCAACGACAAATCGGTTTACTTATCAGCACAGATGTATAAGGATAATATTGTTTGCGTAGCTCTCCCTTCGGTGTATCATTTCTACGAAACAGTGGTAAAAGATATTGTAGCCATGTATCAAGAGGCTGGTTTGAAGTTAACCACTTTCAATACAGGTGGAGACGAAGTACCCAACGGGGCTTGGGCAAAATCACCTCTTTGTATCGAGTTGATGAAAACGCTACCTGAAATTAAAGATGCCCGTCAACTGCAAGGATATTTCCTTGAAAAAGCGTTGGCAATTTTTGAAAAATACGATCTGGAAGTAGCTGGTTGGGAAGAAATCGTATTGAATAAAGACAGTCAAAATAATATTCAGGTCAATCCAAAATTTAAAGATAAAAAGGTATTGCCATTGGTTTGGGACAATACCGGAAAAAACATTGATCTTGGTTATCGAATTGCCAATGCCGGTTACAAGGTAGTATTGTGCAATGCAACCAATCTATATTTCGATCTTTCCTACAATTCTGACCCTACTGAACCTGGCCTGGTTTGGGCAGGCTATCAAGACGCAATAGACCCATATGTAATGACGCCTTTTGATGTTTTTAAATCCATAAATTTTGATAAATACAGCAGACTGACAGAAAAAGAAGAGATTTTCGGACGTAAATCTCAAAAAATGGATGCCAATATGGCACGTCAGCACTTGAAGGTTGAAGCTCAAAAAAATATTGTAGGTATGCAAGCCCAGTTGTGGTCTGAAACTATTAAAGGTCCGAAAATGCTTGAATATTATCTTGCTCCTAAATTGTTTGCTTTTGCAGAAAAATCGTGGTCTAATGCTCCTGTATGGGAAAATGAAAGTAATATATCGAAACGTGTAAAAGCAATATGGGCGGGCTGGGCAGATATTTCAAATCAAATTGGTCAGAGAGAATTCCCTCGTCTTGACTTTTTATTTGGTGGCTATAATTACCGCATTGCCCCACCCGGAGCAGTGCTTGAAGATGGTATTTTGAAGGCAAACATAGCTTTTCCTGGCTTGACTATCCGCTACACTGAGGATGGTTCTGAACCAGGCATAAATTCTAAAGAATATACAAACCCTATAAAAGTTAATGGCCTGATAAAAGTTAGGGCTTTCAATAAATTTGGTAGAGCTAGTAAAACATTCATTGTAAAATAAAATATGAAACGTAGAAAATTTATTGGACAAACACTCACAGGAGTAGCAGCGTCAATTGGTTTGCCAACCATTGTTCCCTCTTCCGTATTTGGAAAAAACGCACCTTCGAATAAAATAAACATAGGTCAAATTGGATGTGGCAGAATAGCTCGTGAACATGACTTGGCTGAAACCTTAAAGCATGATTCAGCAAGAATCATTGCAGCTTGTGATGTAGATAAAAATAGGTTAGAGGATGCCAAAAGGCTTATTGATGGATATTATGAGCAAAAGACAGGTAATAACAATTACATGGATACCAAGATGTATGACGATTACCGTGAAATGCTCCTAAATAAAGATATTGACGCAGTAATGATAAGCACTCCTGACCATTGGCATGCTCAACCTGCAATGGAAGCCGCATTAGCAGGCAAGCACATATATCTTCAAAAACCTACTTCTTTAACCATATCGGAAGGCAGGCAGCTTTGTCAAATAGTTAAGAAAAAAGGAGTTGTTTTTTAAGTAGGAACTCAACAACGTTCTACATCACAATTTAGGATAGCGGCTGAGTTAGTCCGAAACGGAAGAATAGGAAAGCTTCACACCGTAAAAGTAGGATTGCCAGGTGACCCATCTGGTCCATCTGCACCCGAAATGCCTATTCCTAAAAATTTAAATTATGATGCTTGGTTAGGCTCCACACCTTATGTGCCTTACACTGAAATAGGAGTTCATCCACAAATAGGATATGGTCGACCGGGATGGTTAAGAATTGAGCAGTTTGGTTCTGGTATGATTACTGGTTGGGGACAGCATCACTATGATATAGCATCATGGGGTATGGACACCGAATATACAGGCCCTATATCTGTAGAAGCGATAGCCGAGTTTCCAAAATCTGGATTATGGAATGTACATGGTGATTTTATGGTAAAGGCTGAATATGCAAATGGTGTCTCGATGTATACAAGTGGTGGCTATCCAAATGGAATTCGTTTTGAAGGCTCAGAAGGATGGATTTTTGTTTCTAGAGGTAATTATGTTGCATCGGCATCTGACCCAGTTGCTGCAGCTAAAAGCTCGAAGGCTTTAGATGCAAGTGATCCAAAAATATTGAGTTCCGTAATAAAAGATAGTGAAATTAAACTTCAGATAAGTGAGGAACATCATTTAAACTGGCTAGAAGGAATTCAAAAAAAGACTCCTGTATTATCTCCGGTGGAAATTGCACATCGTATTTGCTCAATTTGTTTGATTAGTCATATCGCAATGAAACTGCCAGGTAAATTAAAATGGGACCCAAAGGCTGAAAGATTTACCAATAGCGAAAAGGCAAATGCTATGTTGGGGCGGCCACAAAGGGTGCCGTATGGAACTAATCAGTTTAAAATTAAGTAGTTGTCGAATTTTTAACTTAGTATTTAAAATGTATTCTATTCAATTAATATAATTTTTATCAATTTCTAAACAATTCTGAGTGGATAGCAATATGCACTCAATCACTTAATCAATTCTTAAAATATGAAGAAAATTTATCTTTTGTTATCTGCGTTGTTTCTGTGCATGCAGATAGTAACAGCTCAAACAGGGCAATTGACAGGTAAAGTGTCAGACCCATCGGGTGAAGGCTTGCCAGGAGTTAGTGTGAAAGTAAAAGGTACCTCACAAGGTACAGTTACTGATGGGAGTGGAAATTATTCCATAAATATTTCCTCAAAAAATGCAGTTTTGGTATTCTCTTCTATAGGCTATATTAATAAAGAAGAGGTAGTCGGAACTAGAAACCAAATCAACGTTAGCCTAGCTGAAGACAGTCAGAGCCTCAATGAGGTAGTTGTAGTAGGGTATGGAACCATGAAAAAAAGTGATTTAACTGGAGCTGTTGGTCAAATAAAAGCCACTAAAATGGAAAACGAAAACCCAAGGACAGTTCAAGATATGCTACGTGGTAATACTCCAGGATTAGATGTATCTAATAACGCCTCTCCAAGAGGTGGGGGTAGTTTTCTTATTAGGGGTCGTGCCTCATTAACTGCCGCTACTTCTCCTTTGATTGTAGTTGATGGGGTTATATATCCGGGTTCATTAAACGATATAAACCCAAATGATATCGAAACAGTTGACGTTCTGAAAGATGCAAGCTCAGCTGCGGTGTTTGGTGCAAGATCTGCAAATGGTGTAATTTTGGTAACCACCAAAAAAGGGAAATCTGGAAAACCTCAAATCACACTTAATTCCAATTTTGCTATGAATAAGGTTGGAAAATTCAACCATATTTTAAATGGAGAAGATTTTTTGAAATGGCGTGGAGATGTGCTTTGGAGCATGAATGGGCACGATCCTGCTAAAAGACATACTTTTTATGACCCTCGCAATCTTCCTTCAGATGTAAGTATGGCACAATGGTTAGGGAGTGACAAAGGGGATCCAGTCGATGTTTGGCTAAATAGAATTAAGCTTTTACCTGTCGAAATAGCTAACTACAAAGCAGGTAGAGTAACTGACTGGGAGGATATTTTGATAAATGACAATGCGATACAACAAGACCATACTGTTGGTATCTCAGGCAGCACACCAAGTACTAATTATTATATGTCTTTAGGATATTTAACTAACGAGGGACTTTCGGTTGGAGATGTATTTAAAACCTTCAGAGCAAGGGTAAACTTAGAGAATAAAATCACCAAATTTCTTTCTGTAGGCCTAAACCTACAATTTGCAAATCGTGATGAAAGTAGTATTCCAATTGACTTGGGCAATGCTATTCGTACTACGCCTTTTGGTCAACTATATCAAGATGATGGCGTTACATTGCGTCAAAGTACCAATGACGACGTTGGTAATAACACCAATCCATTTCTTGACCAAGTTTTTAATTCTAGAGATAGAAGAGTTAACAACTTATTTAGTTCTATTTTCATAAAAGGAGATTTAGGCTATGGTTTTTCATACCAGATTAACTATACTCCAAGATTCGAGTTCCTGAATTATTTGGATCATATTTCGGCAAATAAGCCGGGAATAACAAACCGTCGTGGTATATCTAGAAGAGAAAATAGCACCTCATTTCAATGGCAGCTTGATAATATTTTAAGGTGGAATAAATCATTTGGGAAACACAATTTTGATGCTACATTTTTGGTGAACGCTGAAAAAGCTCAGATTTGGCAAAATGTAATCAATGCTGAAAATTATTCACCAAGTGACAACTTACTTTACCATAATGTGGGTGCTGCAACTTTGTTTCCTTCTATAACCAGCAACGATACCTATTTTACGGGAGATGCTTTAATGGGTAGAATAAATTATAATTTTAGTTCAAGATATTTCCTAACTGCCACATTGCGTAGAGATGGATACTCGGGCTTTGGAGCTGCCAATCAACGGGCTATGTTCCCATCTTTAGCTGTTGGATGGCAGTTTACTGACGAGAAAATCTTTAAAGGGCTTCAAAAATACTTAGATTATGGAAAACTTCGAATTTCTTATGGGGTAAATGGTAACCGCGAAATCTTAAATGGCGATGGCTCTGCTAATAGGTTTGCATCTCTTTCTGCTCTTTCTACTGGAGTTTATAGCTACACTACACCAGGTGGAGCTACTTTTAACACGGGTACAGTTAGAACCACCAATATGCCTAACCCTAACCTGAAATGGGAGAAAAATAGCTCATACAATTTTGGTTTAGATTTTGGAATTTTAAACAGCAAGATATCGGGTTCAGTTGACTACTACATCAGAGAAACAAACGATTTGTTGTTGTTCCGTTCACTCCCTAATGTTACAGGATTTGCTAGTGTTATTTCAAATCTAGGCTCTGTTGGAAACAACGGACTCGAAGTAGCGATAAACACTGAAAACTACAAGAAGAAAAATTTTGTATGGCGTTCGAATGTAAGTTTCTGGACCAATAATAACAAAATCTTGAAACTGTATGGAGCTGTACCAGTAAAAGATGCAAGTGGAAATGTATCGATGATAGACCAAGACGATAGAGCAAACGGGTGGTTTATTGGTAAACCTATCAATCAAATATGGGACTACAAAGTTTTGGGTGTTTGGCAGGAGTCTGAGAGAGATTTAGCTAAAACATATGGGTTTACGCCAGGTGACTTCAAACTTGAAGATTTAAATAAAGATGGTAAATACACTATAGATGATAGACAATTTTTAGGTCACCAAAATCCTTTGTTTTCATTTAACCTAAGAAATGAGTTTAATGTATACAAAAATTTCGATTTTTCATTCTCGTTATATGGCCGTATTGGGCAAAATACAGCATACAATGAGGCTAAAAATGTGGATTTGTTCTACGACCGTTCTCAATTTTATAAAAGACCTTATTGGACTCCAGAAAATCCAATAAATGACTATGCTAAAATGATGTCAGCGGCAGGGGGAGCTGTTGCATATACGGTTTGGAGAAAATCTTCCTTTGTTAGATTGAATAATATTAGTTTGGCATACACCCTCCCTAAGGCTATGGCCAATAAAATCAAATTTGAAAGTATGAAGTTTTATGTGAATGTATCCAACCTAGCCGTATTTACGCCATGGGATTATTTTGATCCTGAATCAAGAGCAAATACAGAAACTAACGATGCATTTTATCAAAATTTAATGCCACGTACTTCAACTCTTGGTCTAAACATCACATTCTAAATTGATTTTTTATGAAAAATATATTTAAAAATAGAAAAATAACCATAGCTGCTGCATTAATTCTGGCAGTAAGTACAAGTTGTAAAGACAGTTGGCTTACTCCGCAGCCCCTATCTTTATTTACACCAGAAAATACTTTTATAAATGAAGCTGGTTTTAAATCGGCATTGGCTTCCTGTTCTGCTAATCTCAAAGATGAATGGTATGGTGACGGTTCACCAATCATTACAGAGTTGCTTTTTTCAGAAATGGCTGTTGAAGGCACCACCGATAAATTTGGCCCTGCGGTTGATTTGAACGTGTTGATTACACCAGATGCCAATCTTAATAGTGCAGATTTTAATAGGATTGGTTGGTACTGGGAGAGACATTGGTTGGGTATTCGATTGGCGAATACCATAATTGATAAAGTTCCGACGGTTGCTTCCTTGAAAGACGAGGTTAAAAATCAATTACTTGGAAAGGCCTACTTCTATCGTTCTTATCACTATTATAGATTGGTTAATCAATTTGGGGATGTACCCACTTCTTTTAAAGAAATTACGAGCCCTAAACTTGATTTTCAAACTGTAAAGAGGGATGCTATTTTAGCTAAAATTAAAGAAGACCTTGATTTTGCATTTAAAAATGTACCATTTGCTGGTGACAAAGGCGATGTAAATAAGGCTTCAATTGGTCATTTACTTACAAAGGTTAACTTGGCTTTAGGTCTTTATGACGAAGCCATAGCAATTGCTGACCAAGTAATAAATAGCGGTACTTATAAACTAGTAACAGGAAGGTTTGGAGTTGATGCAGGTAATTCTACCAAAAATGTTACATGGGATTTGCATAGACCTGCAAATAAATTTATAGCAGCCAATACAGAAGTTTTGTTTTCAGTAACAGATCGTTTTGGTTTAACTAGTGCATCTACTACAGGAACTACCTCTATGCGTCAGGCTGTACCATTTTTCTCAAATAGTGCAATTCTAACTCCTGATGGAAGGTCCGGGTTGGTACCGGGTCAGGTGGAATTTGATATGGGAACCAGATACGGCCGTGGAATTGGAAGGTGCAGGGCCACTAATTATTCACAGTATGGAGTTTGGGATGATGACAAAGATTTTCGTCATGACACAAAATCCGGAAATTGGATGAGGATGGAAGATTTGGTATATAATAATACGGCTATTAAAGGTGTATCTCCTTTTTATGGAAAACCTCTACAGCTAAGAGACGCTACTGGCAAATTATTGATAAGTAATGGTGATACAATTAGGAATTGGTATAACTGGCCTCACTATAAATTATATGTAGAAGACCAGATCCGAATACCGTTTCAAGGTGGAAATTCAGACTGGTACGTATATCGCTTAGCCGAGACCTATCTTTTAAGAGCAGAAGCTCATTGGTTTAAGGGAAATAATGCCTTGGCTATTGCCGACCTTAATGCCGTTAGAACTAGAGCAAATTGCAGCCCTTACCCTGAAAACAAAATAATAGACATCGGTACCATACTCGATGAAAGGGGAAGAGAATTGTATTATGAAGAGCCACGTAAAACCGAATTAACCAGAATTGCCTATCAAATGGCTAAGTCAGGTAGAAGTTATAATGGCAAAACTTATTCTTTACAAAACTTTTCAACTGCTAATTTCTTTTTTGACAGAGTTGTAGAGAAAAACAACTTTTATAACAAAGTAAAAAACATTAGAGGAGATAGCTACACAATAAGTCCATACCATGTATTGTGGCCGATTCCTAGAGCAGCAATTTTGGCAAATAGCTTGGGCCAAATAAATCAAAACTTGGGATATGCTGGCAGTGAATCTAATAAACCAGCGTCAGATAAGATAATTGAATAGATTATTGGTTAAAAGGTAAACACAAAAACCCCGAAGTTTTTTTCGGGGTTTTTTGTTTCTTTATATTTCAGGATTAAATTTAGGCTCATTTATTTTTCGCCTTAATTCTCTTTTGGCAATTTGGATTAATACGGAATTACAATTGGTTGTACTGTGCCGAATAATTTTAAATTTATGATATTTTTACTATACGGAACAGAGTTAGAATATATGATAAAGCAACAGATAATTTCGGAAATGGAGTTGATTGACCTTTCCCATAATATTAGGCTCTATTAAAAGAATGAATGATTCCAATTAAGTTTTATCTCCTGTTACTTCGGCTGCGTAAATGCTAAAGCAATGGCAAATTGGCATTTTTGTCTTTGATGGACTTAAACGCAATAATTTATAATCCACCTCATTATAATTCTTCATCTCGGTTTAAAATGGCTTTATTAGAATTATATTTTCGACACGCAATTTTTATTCACGATATTTACTTTCTTTATTTTATGAAAGAATTTATAAATTAGATGATTGCTAAATTTTCCTTTATAAGTTGTTTTTTCTGCTTTTTACTAATAGCTAACTCCACTTTTGCGAGTGAAATCAGGCTTTTTTTTGCAAATGATACACCCATTAGTATATCTGTAAAGTTAAAGAAAGATGAGGTAGTTCTGGATTCAGCTAAATTTGAAGTTGTAAAAGGTAAAAGCTTGGTTTTAGAATCTAAGCTTTTAGGAATCCATTGCATATCGTTTGATCAAAAGGCCAATTTCTTTGTTTATATCAAGGATAGCATAAATTTGGAAGTAAAAGTTGATTTAGCAAAAGGAAAATTTGAAGTCATTAATTCTCTTGCATCTCAGCAATTAAACAGAATCTTTGAAAATTGGGAGCGTGAAGTTGCTATATTAAAAACATTGAATGAGCCAACTTTTGAGCATTTTGATAGGGCTTTTGATTCTTTGGCTTCTGAAATAATGGCAATACAGAATCCCGAAATTATCGATTGGGCAAGTGTCTTTCTGGTCGATTTGGAGAAAGAACCCACAAATTATATGCTGTCTTTAGAGAAGTTTATTGATTTTGAGCAGCTTGTTCGGGAGAAATATCCGAGCTACAAGTTCAATAAAATGAAAGTCAATTTTGGTTTAAGAAAGGATAATCAAAGTGGTTATTATTGGAAGTATTAAGGAATAGATTGATTAGTTTCTTAGCAAATTTTGAAAAGTAATTTTGAAAAGCTTAATTTTCGAACTTTAAAAACGAAAATTTATTTATAATGAAAGATTGGAATAAGATTCTTAAGCCTTTGCTAGCGTTATATCGCAACAAAAGGCACCCTTTAGAATACCAGAATCTCTATCAACTGTTGGTTATGGTGGTATTGTCCGCTCAGGATTCCGATGCTAATATCAACAAGATTTCTCCTGCTTTATTTGAGGCTTTTCCTGATATGGCGAGTCTTTCAAAAGCAGATATGGACTCCCTTATTCCATTTATTTCTAAAGTAAGAAAGTTCAACACTAAGGCTTCATGGCTTCTGGAAATAGCACAAATTATAAAGGAGGATAATAATATCCCCAAGACTTTGGATGAGTTGGTTGCTCTTAAGGGTATTGGACGGAAGTCTGCGAATGTAATATTACGTGAATCTGGCGGCAAATCGGAAGGGGTAATTGTAGATTTACATGTGATTAGAGTTGCACCGAGATTGGGTTTAGTAACTGAATTAAAGGATGGAATCAAAATTGAGAAACAAATAATGACTCAACTCACAGAGGATATGTGGGCGGTTGGAATGCCGATTTCCTTTCTTGGGCGTGAGATTTGTCGTCCTACAAATCCCAAATGTGACGAATGTATTTTAAATGCCGATTGTGATTTTTATCAAACCACTATTTGACTTTAGTTTAATCATATATTCAAAAAGCCACCTCAAAGTAATCTGAAGTGGCTTTTTGGTGTTTCAGAAAGAATATTAAATTCTGTCTAATATTTCTTTTCCAATTGCATCCGTACCTAATATTTTATCGGCAGGGGTGGTTTTGTCTGCAATGTCACGGGTTCTCCACCCAGCTTTCAAAACACCATCAATGGCATTAATAAGGGCTTCGGATTCGGCTTTTAGGCCAAAGGAAATGCCTAACAACAAGGCTGCAGATAGAACAGAGGCCATTGGATTGGCAACTCCTTTACCAGCAATGTCATGACCAGAGCCATGAATAGGCTCATAAACGCCCGTGCTTTCACCAACAGAAGCTGAGGCAAGCATTCCCATAGAGCCGGCTATTTGAGAGGCCTCATCGGTCAATATATCACCGAAGATATTTCCTGTCACCACTACATCAAAGCGTTTTGGGTCTTTTATTAAAAGCATAGCTGCAGCATCAATAAATTGGTGTTCTAACTCAACTTCAGGATAATCTTGTGCTACCTCGAGAACGGTTTCTCTCCAAAGTCTGCTTGATTCCAATACATTGGCTTTGTCAACCGACATTAGTTTTTTACCACGTGTCATAGCTGCATCAAAAGCCTTACGAGCGATTCTTTCAACTTCATATTTACTATAAATCATGGTGTCGTAGGCAGTTTTTCCTTCGTTCAAACGACCTCTTTCTCCAAAGTAAACATCACCCGTTAACTCTCTAAAGAAAAGAATATCTGCTCCTTTCAAGATTTCAGGTTTAATGCTTGAGGCACCTAGAAGTTCGTCAAATAGTTTTATTGGTCGTAAATTGGCAAATAAACCTAGCTCTTTACGCATTTTTAAAAGTCCTTGCTCTGGACGAACCTTTGCATGTGGGTCGTTGTCGTATTTGGCATGGCCAACTGCACCAAATAAAATGGCATCAGAGGCACGCATCTTTTCTAATGATTCTGCTGGTAATGGATCACCAGTAGCTTCTATGGCCACATGACCCATTAGAGCCTCATCATAAGTAAAATCATGGCCAAATTTGGCAGCGATTTTTTCTAAAGCTTTTTTACCAACTACGGTAACTTCTTGTCCGATGCCATCTCCTGGCACTACTAAAATGTGTTTTTTCATCTTGCTTTTTTTGTATCACGGAGGCACGCTAAGTTTTACACAGAGTACCTCTGAGTTTTTATTTTTATAGAATTAACCTTTTTATGCCATCTTTGAGGCTTTTTACTTTAAAATTTATTAATAATCCCAAATGGAATCCTCCTAATCTCATGTAAGTTAGAGTTTGTGCAATATGTACATCTGTGAAGCAGTCCACAGTTTTAAGTTCAACTACAATTTTATCGTTTACGAGCAAATCTAACCTGTAACCTTGATCAAGTTTGATTTCTTCAAAAATCAAGGGCATTGGTTTTTCCTTTTCAACAAATAAACCATCTTTGTTAAGTCTATATGCCAAACATTCTTTGTATGCACTTTCTAAAAGCCCAGGTCCAAGGGCTGTATGAATTTCAAAAGCATGTTTCAAAATTTGCCCCGAAAGTTCATTTATTTCTGTGAAACGCTGTGTCATACTTTGTGAAACTTTGTGACCTGAACTTATATAATATTCAACATCTTCCTGGTCGCTTCTATGGCCGACACCGTTTGATCTGAGTCTAGGCCTCTGGTTTTAACGTCTTTTCCGTTGATGCTCCAAGTGATAATGGTTTCGCAAAGAGCGTCGGTTTTTCCTCCTGGAGGTATTCTCACGGAATAATCTGTAAGCAATGGGAGCTCTTTGCCTTTTTTGATATAGATTTTCTTCAGGGCGTTCATAAAAGCATCGTATTGACCATCTCCTTGAGCATTTTCTTGGAAAATTTCGTCACCTATTTGCACTTGTAAAGTCGAAGAGGGCTGCAGATTTTTTGAGTGAGTTAGTACATAATTCAGGATTTTCACATTTTCCATAACGGCACTGGTATCCAATACATCTGAAATTATATAAGGCAAGTCCTCCTTCGTTACGTTTTCTTTTCTATCTCCAAGTTCAATTATTCTTTGAGTAACTTTTTTAAGATCGGCATCGTTGAGTTTTATGCCTAATTCTTGAAGGTTTTTCTCGATATTGGCCTTGCCTGAGGTCTTTCCAAGGGCGTATCTTGTTTTTCTCCCAAAACGTTCAGGACTCAAAGTACTCACATAAAGGTTGTTCTTTTTGTCTCCATCAGCATGTATCCCTGCGGTTTGCGTAAATACATTTTCTCCAACTATAGGTTTATTGGCGGGAATTCTTAAACCTGAAAACGACTCAACAATTTTACTTATAGAATACAAAGATTGTTCAACTACAGAAGTCTTAAACTCGGGCATGAAATCGTTTATCACGGCCACAGCACTCGATAAAGCGGCATTGCCAGTTCTTTCTCCCATACCGTTTACGGTTAAATGTAAGCCGTGTACTCCCGCACGAAGGGCTTCCATTACATTGGCTGTAGAAAGATCATAATCATTGTGTGCGTGAAAATCGAAATGAGTATTTGGATATTCATTGATAATCGTCTTCAGGTAAGTGTAGGTTTCTGAGGGTGTTAAAACCCCTAGTGTATCTGGGAAAAGAATACGCTTGACAGGTTGCTTAGTCAGAAAACCCAAGAATTGGAAGACATAATCAGGCGAATTTCTCATTCCGTTGCTCCAATCTTCGAGATATACATTTACAGTAATATCATTTTCAATGGCCAAGGCTATTACCTCTTCTATTTCCTTAAAGTGCTGTTCTGGAGTTTTTTGAAGTTGATGGGTGAGGTGATTCATCGAACCTTTAGTAAGAAGATTCATCACTTTTGCTCCTGCATTTATCATCCAATCAATAGATGCTCGGCCATCAACAAATGTCAAAACTTCAACTTTATCAAGAAAACCATTTTCAGCAGCCCAGTTTGTAATCAGCTTAACGGCCTGCAGTTCACCATCCGAGACCCTGGCCGAGGCCACCTCTATTCTATCCACTTTTACCTCTTGAAGCAAAAGCTGGGCTATCGTAAGTTTCTCAGACACAGAAAACGAAACTCCGCTAGTTTGTTCACCGTCGCGGAGTGTGGTGTCCATTATTTCGATATGTCTCATCAGCTAAAAATTATGCTGTTGGGTTTGAAACCAACAGCATGGATTATTTTATTGTACTCTTTTGAATAAATTCAAAAAAATTGGGTTTGATTAAATACGAGTTTTTTCAAATTCGGCAATTTCAGCTTTCATAGATTGCAGATAATCTATGTCATCAAAACCGTTAGTCATATTATGTTTTTTGTACCCGTTGATATCAAAAGATTCTGATTCTCCTGTGGCCGCAAGTGTTACTTTTTGACTTGGTAAATCAACAATTACCTCTGCTTTCGGGTCTTTTTCAATCGCCGTAAAAATTTTATCAAGAAACTCAGGACTAACAGTCACCGGCAATATGCCTATGTTTAGCGAATTTCCTTTGAAAATATCAGCAAAGAAGCTAGAAATCACACAACGGAAGCCATAATCATAAATGGCCCAAGCTGCATGCTCACGGCTTGAACCCGAGCCGAAGTTGCGACCAGCCACAAGGATTTTTCCTGAATACGTTGGATTATTTAAAACGAAATCGGCCTTCGGAGTATCATCTCCGTTGTATCTCCAATCTCTAAAAAGGTTATCCCCGAAACCTTCTCTTTTTGTCGCTTTCAAGAAACGAGCAGGGATGATCTGGTCAGTGTCCACATTTTCCAAAGGAAGTGGAACACAGCTAGATGTTAAGACTTTAAAACTATCGTATGCCATAATTTTTCATTTAAACGCAAAGACGCTAAGAATCCGCAAAGATCACAAAGCATTTACTACACGTTTTATTCCATTTTTTAATAAAGAAACATTAAAATTTATTAATAAACCCAATCGGTAATTTCCTAATTTTAAATAAGTTAGTGTTTGAGCTAAATGTACATCGTTCAATGATTCAACACTTTTTAATTCAATTACTAATTTATTTTCGACCAAAATATCTAGTCTATAACCGCAATCAAGCTTTACATCATCATAAATCAAAGGCATGTCTTTCTCTTTTTCACAAAATAACCCAGCCTTTCTAATTTCATAAAAAAGACATTCTTGATACGACTTTTCTAGTAAACCAGGACCCAATTTTGAGTGAACTTTAATTGCTAAACCCAAAATAACATTAGACAACTCATTTTCTGTCATGGTATTGGTGGTTTGCGTACTTTGCGAAAACTTTGCCTCTTTGCGGTTAAAACATTAAGCCATCAAAATCCTTGGATCCGTCACTTTACCAGTAACTGCTGCCGCAGCCGCTACCAAAGGAGAAGCCAAAAGGGTTTTCGAATTTGGTCCTTGACGACCTTCAAAGTTCCTATTAGAAGTAGAAACAGCCAATTTTCCGGCTGGAATTTTATCGTCATTCATTGCTAAGCAAGCCGAACACCCAGGTTGGCGAAGAGCAAAACCAGCTTCTGTCAAGATATCCAATATACCTTCTTCTTTGATTTGTGATTCTACGATGTGAGAGCCAGGAACCAACCATGCAGTGATATTTTCTGCTTTTTTGCGTCCTTTTACTATAGAAGCAAAAGCTCTGAAGTCTTCTATGCGGCCGTTTGTACAGCTTCCCAAAAACACATAGTCAACTTCTTTGCCTATCATACTTTCACCTTCGGCAAAGCCCATATAAGCCAATGATTTTTTGTAGCTGGCTTCGCCATCTTTTACTTCACTTGCAGCAGGGATATTTCTTGAAATACCAGTACCTAAACCGGGATTGGTTCCGTAAGTAATTTGCGGCTCGATGTCAGCTGCATCATAAGTAAGTTCTAGGTCAAACTCTGCACCTTCGTCAGATTTTAATGTTTTCCAATAGGCTACTTGCTTGGTCCACTCTTCGCCTTTAGGACTTTGTTCACGACCTTCAAGAAATGCAAAAGTGGTTTCATCTGGAGCAATCATTCCACCGCGAGCACCCATTTCTATAGACATGTTACAAACCGTCATACGGCCTTCCATGCTCATGTTTTCAAAAACATCTCCAGCATATTCAGCAAAGTAACCAGTTGCACCAGAGGCAGAAATCTGCGAAATAATATAAAGTGTGACGTCTTTTGGTGTAACTCCTTTTCCAAGTTTACCGTTAACGTTAATTCTCATTTTCTTTGGTTTCGGCTGCATGATACACTGTGAAGCGAGCACCATTTCTACTTCTGAAGTACCAATACCAAAAGCAATAGCACCAAATGCTCCGTGTGTAGAAGTATGTGAGTCGCCACAAACAATCGTCATTCCTGGTTGAGTAATACCATTTTCAGGCCCTACTACGTGTACGATTCCGTTTTTGGGATTTCCTAAACCCCAGTGCGAAATGCCGTATTTACCTGAATTGGTCTCCAAAGCTTTAAGCTGATTGGCTGATAGCGGGTCTTGAACTGGTAAATGTTGGTTGATAGTGGGTGTGTTGTGGTCTGCTGTTGCAAAAGTTCTTTCAGGAAACAACACTCCAATCCCACGTGATTCCAGTCCTAGAAATGCTACGGGACTTGTAACTTCATGAATAAAATGACGGTCGATAAACAAGACATCTGGGCCATCTTCTATGTGTTTCACTACATGTGAGTCCCAAACTTTGTCAAAAAGAGTTTTCTTAGACATATTTTTCTTTTGATAAATTTTCGAAGACAAAATTGCAAGAAATAAAGGAAAGTGTGATTATCGAATTCGACCAAATTATAGCGTTTTTGGTTCAAATGGCAACATGGTCTAAATAAGCAATAAAAAAGCGAGAGAAGAAACTTCCCTCGCTTTGTGTATTTGTATAACCTATGATTGAATAAAAGAAGCACAAATGTAAAATAAACCCTTTTGCGATTCAAGGTTATTCAAACAATTTTTCAATACTTTTTTAATAGATTATCCAATAGCAATAAATTTTAAACAAAAACAATATTGAATTTAAAGTCCAATGGGTCAAAGGTTTGTGAAATTTTAGAGATGAACCCAGAGTCGTTTAAATAGAAATTCAGGAAGTTGTCTGATCGTTCTTGAAGACCGCCACCTGGAAATAGTTTTTCTTTCAGGCCTTGTAGTTGAGCCAACGAAGTCTCGAATTTTTTCTCTTCAGCTTTCTTGATTCTTTTTTCTAAATGCTCCAAAGAGGTGGCATTTTTTACCTTTTCAGATTCCATGGCTGGCTTCAGCGTTGGATCTACTTCGGCCGCTTTCTTTATAATTTGGTCAAATGCCGAAGCTATTTGGCTAATTTCATCTGCTAATGAAAGAGAATTTTCAGAGTTTTTCTCCACAAAGTTTCTTTTCAGAGTCACGTCATCTTGAAACAACTCCTCAGCTTCTATACCGAGTTTTTCCATTCTTTTTTTCGTCCCTTCATTTATCGCTAACGCAAGGTTTCTTGGCAATAGAATAGGAAATTGCACTTGGTGATGTTCAAAAATATCTTTTAGCTGCAACCAATAACAGACTTCAGACGGTCCACCAAGATAAGCAAGATTAGGCAAAATGGTTTCTTGATAAATCGGCCTCAGAACTACATTTGGACTAATTTTTTCAGGAGTTTTTTCTAGAATCTCTAGTATTTCTGATTCTGAAAAGCTTAAATCTGTGTTTACAACCACGTACTTTTCCCCATTTTTCTCAATTCTTTCTCTTAGGTTTTCTTCGAGATAAAAGAAATTGATGTTTCGAGCATGAATCTGCGTTTTGTATCCTTGATTTTCCAGACGAGCAGAGGTTTCGGCCACAATCTTTTCGGCCGCATTCTCCACAATGTCTTTTTTCATTATTGGAGCAAATACTGACTTTAGTAATCTGTTATCACCGTCTATACAGACCAATCCTTCTGCTCCGAAAAGCTCGTGCATATATTGTCTGACAGCTCCGGCTAAGGTACTATTTTCTCCATAAGCTCTCGCAAACACCTCGGGTTTATCTCTCAGGCCTTCAATGATTTGCAATAATTCAGATGGATTCATTCTACCCACCCCGCCTTTTTGTTCTGTTTCCCATTTGTGTTTTTGACCAAAGAGATTGAAGTAAGAAATTTCTTCAAAATCATGGTCCTCTGTGGCCATCCAATAAACGGGCACAAAGTTGTTTTCTGGAAATGCCACCTTCAGCTTTTTGGCCAAATTAATGGTACTCACTATTTTGTAAATCACATACAGAGGTCCCGTAAAAATGTTGAGTTGGTGGCCGGTAGTTACGGTAAATGTATTTTCCTTAAGCAGAATGTCAATATTGGGAGGATTCTCTATGCCTTGATATTGATTATTCAAAGCCTCGACCAGCTCTTTTCTATGCTTAAATTTACGTTTAGAAATTGTTTCTTTGAAACCAGCCAAATTGGGAAAAGAATCATAAAAACCACTCAATTGAGGATTTCTATCTATATAATCTATGAAAAGTTTAGGAAAATGAGAGGCTTGCGAAAAAGGTATCTGCTTGTGAGTAATTTCCAAAATAGTTTGATTTTAAAAATGAAAACAAAGAAAACCACGATTGGGTTTCAAAACCTATATTTGTTCGAAAATTAGCAGAAATGATAGTCAGAACAACGGAAGACGGCTCCAAAACTGTTTATTCGGAGCAATTTAAACAATATTATCATTCGGTTTTTGGTGCGAAAACAGAATCGGAGTGGGTTTACATTGATCTGGGATATTTGGATGCCATCAAGAAATTCGAGGAAATCAGAATTCTGGAAGTCGGATTTGGAACTGGCCTAAATGCTTTTTTAAGTCAGAAAATGGCCGATGAGCATCAAATCCCAACTTCTTATGTTGGTCTAGAAGCTTTTCCAATTCATCCAGATTTATTTCAAAGCCTTAATGAGGATTTGCAAATCTATCATACTTGTGAGTGGGAGAGGCCGTTTAGGCTTTCGAAATATTTTAGCTTTGAAAAAAGGGAAATTCATGTAGAAAACTACGAATGCAATCAAACTTTCCATTTGATTTATTTTGACGCATTTGCCCCAGATGCCCAGCCTGAGCTTTGGACTGCTGAAATTTTCGAAAAACTCAGAAAGATGCTTATTAAGGACGGTGTTTTGACTACTTACTGCTCAAAAGTGATAGTTCAGAAAAACCTAAAGCAAGCAGGCTATAAAATAGAGAAGCACAAAGGGCCACCGCACAAAAGGGAAATTTTGAGGGCCATAAACCAAAGTTAAGGCTTCTTCAGAAATTTATATAAATGCCAATTATTTTCATAGTTTTGTGGAAAATACATTACAAAACCTATGAGCAAAAACACGATTATTTATTTGATTGCTGCCGTAGCAGCCACCGGAGGCCTACTTTTCGGTTTCGATACGGGCGTTATCAACGTTGCCCTTCCATCGCTTCGTGAACAATTACAATTGACGCCATCACAAGAAAGTATGGTGGTAGGAGCGGTGCTTTTTGGGGCAATGTTTGGTCCTTTTATTTCAGGATTTTTGACAGACAAATTGGGTCGTAAAAAAATCAATATCATAGCATCTTTGGTCTTTGTGGTGGGTTCAATATTGGCGGCTATTGCTCCAGATACCAATTCGCTCATTGCAGGTAGATTGCTTTTGGGCTTGGCCATTGGTATTGTGGCCGCTACAGTTCCTTTGTATTTGGCGGAGCTTTCGCCCAAAGATAAACGTGGTAGAATGGTGACGTTTTTTCAGTTGGCCATAACATTAGGTATTTTGCTCTCTTATGTGGTGGGCTACATTTTTGGTGATGCTGAAAATGCATGGCGATTGATGTTTTGGGCAGGATTCGTTCCGGCTATTATATTGTTTGTGGGCATGTTGTTAGTACCTGAAAGCCCAAGGTGGTTACTCACCAAAGGGAGAAATGAGGAAGCCCTAAAAGTCCTTACTCAGCTAAGAAAACCTGATGAAGCAGTAGCAGAATACAACGAAACCTTGAAATTGTTAGAAGAAGAAAGGCTCAATAAATCAAGCTGGATGGAGTTGTTTATGCCAAAATTGAGAATTCCACTTTTCATCGGAATCGGGATATTTGCCATTCAACAGTTTTCGGGCATCAATGCCATCATTTATTATTCCACAGATATTTTTAAGTCACTTTTTAGTGATTCGCAGGCCGCATTGGCGACGGTAGGAGTGGGAATTGTAAACTCATTGGCCACCATTTTGGGTATGCAGTTTCTCGACAAATGGGGCCGTAAACCTTTGCTTTACACAGGTCTGATAGGTACAGCGGTTTGTTTGGGTACTGTTGGCTTGGCATTTTTGTTTGAAAGTAGCTTGCCGGCTGGTTTACGCCAAATGATGTTGGTAGGTGGAATTTATACCTACATTATTTTCTTCGCCATTAGTTTGGGGCCATTGGGCTGGTTATTAATTTCAGAAGTTTACCCTTTAAAAATTAGAGGATTTGCCTCAAGTATGGGAAGTTTTAACCACTGGTTTTTCGATTTGATGGTGGCCATTTCGTTTCCATTAATGCGAGCTACTTCTTTAGGTAAAAACGGAGGTATCTTCTTCATTTACATGATTGTTGTGCTTCTAGGTCTGTTGTTCGCGAAATTTGTGGTGTTTGAAACCAAGGGTCTGAGTTTGGAAGACATTGAGAAGAAGTATAATTGATATTTTGAGATTTTTTTGAATTGAAAGTGTAGGTCCATTGGGCTTGCACTTTTTTGTTTTCCAAGTAGGTAAATATTGATTTCTCAATTAAAACTTGCCGATATCGGCAAGTTTTTACTCTAAATCCAACGTCTCTTTTAATTTTTTTGCCGATAAAAAATTTAATGTGAATCTTTTCTCGGGCTTTCACTTTAATATCTCCCACTTTTTCACAAACTTACTACTCCAAACCCATCAATAAACCAATGCTAAACAGACGGTCGTTCTCATCGAAGCTTATTTCCTCTGCTTTTTTGCCATTTTTAAAAATTCCAGATGGAGGTTTCATAAAGGAAATAAGCGATTATATCAGTTCATCCAATCCAAGTGCTGGTGACGAGGACTTTTGGGCTCAGATTAGGATGGCTTATACCGCCTCGCAACAAATCGTAAACCTTAACAATGGTGGCGTGAGTCCCTCCCCCAAAGTGGTGCAGGATGCTGTTGAGCATTACAACAAGCTGGCCAACGACGGGCCTTCCTACTATATGTGGCGAATAATGGACCAGGGAAGAGAGCCTTTGAGAGAAAGCTTGGCAAAATTTGCTGGTGTTTCTTCAGAAGAAATCGCCATCAATCGCAATGCAACAGAAGCCATCGACACGGTTATTTTGGGTTTGCCACTTCAAAAAGGCGACCAAGTGGTGCTGTCAAAGTATGACTACCCCAATATGCTGCATGCATGGAGACAAAGAGAAGTAAGAGACGGCATAGAGTTGATTTATGTTGACATTGACTTGCCTTTGGCTGATAATGAATTAATTATAAAAAAATATATAGAAAAATTCACTTCAAGAACCAAAGTCGTACATCTTACCCATGTGGTAAACTGGAATGGGCAGATTTTGCCGGTCAGGAAAATTGCTAATGAAGCCAAAAAGAAAGGCATAAAAGTGTTGGTCGATGGAGCTCATTCGTTTGCCTTGTTAGACTTCAAAATTCCGGAACTCAACTGCGATTTTTACGGTACGAGCCTCCACAAGTGGCTTTCTGCTCCAATAGGTTCTGGGATGCTCTGGATCAAGAAGGAAGAAATCAAGAATGTCTTTCCGCTCATACCAAATGGTGATCCCTTTAGCGAAAACGTTAGAAAATATGAGAATCTCGGTACTCGTTCGTTTATGATTGAGCAAGGAATCGGCACTGCACTGAATTTCCAACACACCATCGGAAACAAACGAAAAGAAGACCGCATACGCTACCTGAAAGACTATTGGACCAAGGAAGCCGTTAAAATTCCAAGAGTGAAAATGTACACTCCTTTAGATGCACAATACTCCTGTGCCATCGCCAATGTAGGCATGGAAGGTATGGAAGCGGGCGTGATAGAATCCAAGCTTTTTGAAAAATTCAAAGTACACACATCGCCCACCAAATGGGAAAAAATAAACGGAGCCAGAGTTACGCCGCATGTTTATACCTCTCTAAGAGATTTGGATAGGCTTTTGGAGGGGTTGCTTTATGTTTCTAAGTTGTGACTTGGATTTTTTGAGAAATTGCTTTTGCTCAATACCAAGAATTGGTATATTCACATTTAAATTCTAAATAATTAAGAAAATGGGAAATAACACTTCGGTTTTATTAGGTGATCATTACCAAGAATTCATATTTTCTCAGGTAAAATCAGGTCGATATTCATCAGCAAGTGAAGTTGTAAGGTCGGCATTGAGACTACTGGAGGAAGAAGAACAAAGAAAAAATGAATTTCTGAGAGGAGCATTGAAAGCCGGTGAAGAAAGTGGTTTGGCGATTCCATATAATTCTGAGAAGTTCAAAGAAAAGATGTTTGCCAAATATGTAGAAAAGAATGTTTGAGGTTCGAATCACACCCCTTGTTTTAAAAGATCTTGAGGATATTTGGTCTTATACTTTCAATGAATGGTCTCTGGACCAAGCCAACTTGTACCAAGATCTTTTGGATAGGGGGATTTCAAAAATAGCTGAAAACCCTTTTCAAGGCAAATCCTTGGACAATCTAAAAATGGGGTACTACCAGTTCAATGTTCAGCACCATTCAATTTTTTATTATATTGAAGAAAATTCTGTTGTAATAGTCAGAATTTTACATGAAATGATGGATACTGGGCGGCATCTATAATTTTCAAAATTCTCGTTTTTTATCATAGAATTCTTAATACTTTAACTTTCTATAAATTCTGCACTCATGCTCCATCACAAAATCAGCCGATGTATATACAAGCTCGTAATTATCCTTTTCAGCAAAAGAAAGTTTTTTTTCGGCATGAAAATTAACCACAAACAAATAATTCCCAACGCTCCATTCGGCCACAAAATTGATTTTAGACGGCTTTGAAATCCATTCAAAATCTGCAAATTGTGTTTCTTTTTGTATGGTATCGAATGTAAGCTTCGTTTTTTCTAATTCAACAAAAAGGCCGTAGTTTTTGCCCCAAATAAAAGGTGCTTGGGTCACTTTATCGGTTTCTGCGTCGTCGTTTATCTGAAAAACGTAGAAGTTTACTTTAACTCCTCGCTTAGTCCACGTTCTAGATGTGAAATGCCCATTTCGCCCGCATAAAGTCTAAATTATAAGCATTCTGATATTTGTATTGAGAAAGAATTTGCTTAATATCTAACTTTTAGAAAATATGATTAATTAGACACATAGGGTGATTTTCAGGAATTCTATCTGATATTGGGTGTGAACAGAACCGATCGGTTGCCAGATAAACTTTTGAAAACTATATTTGGATCAGGTTATTTTTGCTTCACTATGTAACGTCCTGAAATAATGATACAGGTTTTTTAAAAGTTAAAAATACAATCTTTAGACAGTAGTAGCATCAATGTTACTACTGTTTTTTTTTGATTTATATGTTTTCATTTTTATTTCGGACTGTTGATGCATTTCATGAGGTGTTAGTAAGTAATTAGAAATATGAGGTCTTTTATGGTTATATGTATGAACAGACTCTTTGACCAATTTTCCTATTTCTTCTAGCTCTAAATCGTACTGGTCAATTTTAAATTCTTGTTTTAAAATACCATTTATTCTTTCCGCTACTGCATTTTCATATGGGTCTGAGTTTTGTGTCATACTGCATAAAACTTTGTGTTTTGATAATATCTCTTGATATATATTTGAACAATATTGCAGACCTCTATCGGAATGGTGTATTAATGGCAATCCCTTCGATTTTCTTTCTCTCAATGCCATTTTTAGAGCTTTTACGCTACTTTCAGCATTTAAATTATCAGCAACATTAAACCCCATTATTCTTTTCGAATAGGCATCGGTCACTAAGCTTAGATACCTTGGTTTCTCTCTTCTTCCAATGTAAGTGATATCCGAAACCCAAACCTGATTTGGTCTTTTTATATCAATATTTAGGATTAGATTATCATGCTTTTTAAACCGATGTTTAGAGTTTGTAGTTACATGATAACGGCGTCTTGGCTGAATAAAAAGATGATTTGCTTTCATTATCGCAAAGAATTTATCTCTGCCAATATCAAGACTTTGTAGCTCTTTATTTAAGATATAGTATAACTTTTTGCCACCAATCATTGGCATCGTTTTTCTAACTTCTAATATCATATCCACAACTACTTCGGCTTTAAAAATCTTGACCTCCTTTCTTTTTATACTCCTGTAATACACCTGTCTATCAATCCCGAACAAATGACAGGCAAAACTCAAGGTTTGGTTTTCTTCTTGTCTAAATTGATCGATTGTTCGGGTGAGGAGTTTTTTCGGATATCAATTTGATATTCTTTTTCAGCTAAATTTATCATCATATCAAAGATGATTGCTTTTTTATCTGAAACATTGGCTAAATGTTCATAATAAGCTCTTTGTTTTTCTAAAAGCTTAACCTTAGCCTCAAGCTCCATTATTCTTTGCTCAGGTGTTTTCGGCATA
>NZ_RJUF01000038.1 GCF_024343775.1 Lacihabitans soyangensis
CCTTTGTGATACTTTGTGGATTTCTTTGTGAGCCTTTGTGAAACAATTCGGGAGGTTTTTAACCGCAAAGAACGCTAAGGAAATGCTCGCAAAGAACGCCAAGAAAGCCTCTACTCCTACTTTAAAGTACTAAATATTAACCCTTTGTGATACTTTGTGGATTTCTTTGTGAGCCTTTGTGAAACAATTCGGGAGGTTTTTAACCGCAAAGAACGCTAAGGAAATGCTCGCAAAGAACGCCAAGAAAGCCTCACTCCTACTTTAAAGTACTAAATATTAACCCTTTGTGATACTTTGTGGATTTCTTTGTGAGCCTTTGTGAAACAATTCGGGAGGTTTTTAACCGCAAAGAACGCTAAGGAAATGCTCGCAAAGAACGCCAAGAAAGCCTCTAGATGAACTTTAAAATACTAAATTTAAACACTTTGTGAAACTTCGTGCATCACTTTGTGAGCCTTTGTGAAACAATTCGGGAGGTTTTTAACCGCAAAGAACGCTAAGGAAATGCTCGCAAAGAACGCCAAGAAAGCCTCTAGATGAACTTTAAAATACTAAATTTAAACACTTTGTGAAACTTCGTGCATCACTTTGAGAGCCTTTGTGAAACAATTCTCAAAGTTTATAACCGCACGAAAAAACCATCCGAATCGAAAATTTCAACCCCCATTTATTTGGAACCTTCAAACATTTAAATTCACAAAAACCATTTGGCCAAAAGCTCATATTTATTCACTAAAAACATTCAAAAGCCCATAAACCACCTACCTTTACCTGCGGCAATACTGCCGATATTGCTCATTTATGGTTTTAGTATATGCAGAAAGTTTTTGACGCCCTTATTGATGGTTACTTGTTAGACAAAGTGGGTATATCGGAAAACTTCCTGAGCTTGGCTTTATCCAAAAACCTGAAAGAGAATCTTGTGAAACTTTTTGAAGAAAAAAAACTAATTACTGCCAAAACTGGAATCGGAAATGAAACGAATCTCAACACTGCCATACGCTCTGACAAAATTTTTTGGTTAGACCGAATTCACGAAAATCAACATGAGAACGACTTCTTCGATATCATGGATGCGTTTGTGTTGTTTCTGAATCAAACCTGCTACACGGGTATCACGAGTTACGAGTTCCATTATGCCTTATACGAAAAAGGCAGTTTTTACAAAAAGCATTTCGACCAATTCAAATCCAACGCCAGCCGACAATACACCATGATTTTTTATCTCAACACCGACTGGAAACTCGCGGATGGCGGTGAATTGTGCGTATATTTCAAAGATTCCTCTCAAAACATTTCACCAACAAATGGCAAAAGTGTGTTCTTCAAAAGCAGCGAGCTAGAGCATGAAGTCCTCCTAAGCCATGCACAACGAATGAGCATAACGGGCTGGTTTCGTGTGGATTAGACAAATTACTATTCTTACCCTACAAGAACGCACCAGACTCGAAAAAGACAAACAAGTTCAACACAAAAATTTCTGAATATTGATATCAAATATGACGTTTTCAAAAAAAAATAAAAAACTTCATCTTTTAGCCATTACTTTAGTAATTCTCGTACCAACTAAATGTTTTCTTCACAATTTCAGACTTTTCAAGCTTTAAATATTCCAAAAACGAGAGAGAAACGGGAGAATGTTTCTTACCTTTTAACCAAATCAGGCTCCAATTCGTGGTTATTGGTAAACCTTTAACAGGGATAATTTGGAGTTCATTATTTTGCAACTCGTTGCGAATACCAATCAATGGCATAATAGAATATCCAAGGCCAGCAATTAAGGCTTGCTTAACTGCTTCGTTTGAGGTCAGCTCCATTTTTTTCAGCACAGACAGATTATTGCCTTCTATAAATTTAACCATAGTTTGGCGAGTCCCCGATCCTTTTTCTCTAAAAATCAAAGGCAAATCGCTAAATATTTCCTCTGGTTTAGCATTCTTTTTGGTCTTTATGGCTGTGTTTCCGACCAAGTATAATTTGTTTTGTAGAAGTTCAAGATATTCAATATTGAGATTCGAAGGCAGAATTGAAACCAAGGCAAAATCAATTTCATTGTTTTCTAAACTTTCTATCACCATATTTTTATTGGCCACATCCATCATGAGTTCTATACCGGCATGTTTTTGCATGAAAGAGGTTAAAAAATAAGGCATAATGTACTTACCTGTTGAAACTATCGAGATTTTCAATCTACCGGTTAACTGACCTTTGAAGGCTTGGGTTTTGTAATTGATGGCATAGACTTGATTAATAATATTCTCGGCAGCAACTGCTATCTCTCGTCCAAAATCCGTAATATAGATTTTTCTCCCAAGTACCTCAGTAAGAGGTATATCAAACTGATCCTGGAAGTTTTTTAGTTGAATAGAAACGGCCGGTTGAGTAAGGTGAAGCTCTTCCGCTGCTTTGGTCACACTTTGCGTTTGAACAATTTTCAGAAATATCTGCAATTGGTTTAAAGTATAATTCATAAAAATACTTAATGTTTGTTATTGCAAATATAAATAAAAACTTATTGTTTTTTAGATACAACTTTGCATCATGAAACAATTCTTCAAAGACAAAATACTTAATCAAGAGACTGAATTTAGATTTTTAATAAATACCATTGAATTGACAAACATAAAAACGCTATAAAATGAAAAAAATAACAATTGCCAAAGGAAACGGCATAGGGCCCGAAATAATGGACGCCACCATAGAAATTCTACTTTCGGCTGGAGCTAAAATCGAGATAGAAGAAATAGAAGTTGGTGAAAAAGTGTACTTGGCTGGTAACCCTGCCGGTATTGCTCCCGAATCCTGGAAATCTATCATTACCAACAAAATATTTCTAAAAGCTCCTATCACCACTCCACAAGGAGGTGGCTATAAAAGTTTAAATGTAAGCACAAGAAAATTTCTTGGTTTATATGCAAACGTAAGGCCATGCAAAAGCCTCGACCCCTTTGTAGACACCAAGCACCCGGTGATGGACCTTGTGATAATCAGAGAAAATGAGGAAGACCTATATGCAGGCATTGAACATCAACAGACCGATGAAGTAGTACAGTGTTTGAAACTCATCAGTAGGCCGGGATGCGAAAAAATCGTTAGATATGCATTTGAATATGCCAAACAGCAAAACCGCAAAAAAGTAAGCTGTTTTACAAAAGACAACATCATGAAACAAACCGACGGCTTGTTTCATAAAGTGTTTGATGAAATAGCCAAAGAATATCCTGAAATCCAAAATGAACACTGGATTGTAGACATAGGAGCCGCCAAAGTGGCCGAATCTCCCGAAATATTCGATGTAATAGTGATGCCCAACTTGTATGGCGACATTATTTCTGACATTGCCGCCGAAATTACCGGCTCAGTAGGACTCGCTGGGTCTTCAAATATAGGTGAAGAGTGTGCCATGTTTGAGGCCATTCATGGTACTGCCCCAGATATAGCCGGAAAAGATATCGCCAACCCTTCGGGATTGTTGCAAGGTGCCATTATGATGCTCAACCATATTGGGCAAAGCAGCGTAGCTGAGAAAATTCAAAACGCTTGGCTTTATACACTAGAACAAGGTATTCATACGGCGGATATTTACAAAGAAGGTACAAGCAAGTTAAAAGTAGGAACAAGAGAATTTGCGAAATCTGTCATAGAAAACCTCGGTAAAAAGCCTTCAATTTTAAATGCAGTCACTTACACCAATGACCATGCAATAAACTTAGCCAAATACCAACGAAAAGCTCCTCTTAATAAAGAATTAGTTGGAGTAGATATATTTGTTCATTGGAACGGCACTGACCCTAATGAACTAGCCGAAAAGCTAAAAAGCATTGAAAGTACACAAACAAAACTACAGATAATAACCAACAGAGGCATAAAAGTATGGCCAGATGGCTTTAAAGAAACCTTTTGTACCGACCACTGGAGGTGCAGATTTATGCCAACAGAAAATACCCCAATAAATAAGAATGATATCATTCAAATATTAACAAGGGCCGATTTAGCAAAAATTGATACCATCAAGACAGAAAACCTGTATGCTTTTGATGGAAAGATTGGATTTTCACTAGCTCAAGGACAATAATTAAATACAAAAAATGGAGATACGTGTAGTAAAAACGGTCATTGCCTCAGTTTTAATGGCTTGCTTTATAATTCTAACTTTTATGACCCAGGACCAAATTTATAGCCACTTGTTTTCGTCGATGGCGATTGTATTTGGTGTATTAGTCATTTCATCTAAAGGGAATTCGAAAAAAGTAAATTGATAACCTTACCTAAATTATTAACAATTTAACTAACTGGGACAATCAAAATCGATTATTTGATCCAGTTATTTTTTAATCCTAAAATGTTTAAAGATAGAACTTTATTTATAGCCACCAAGCACCATAAAGAAAAGGTAATTGCACCCATATTAGAGAAGGAATTAGGTGTAAAGTGTGTGGTGAATCCATCGTTTGATACCGATGTATTTGGAACTTTCAGCGGCGAAATTGAGAGAGATGAGGACCCACTGACCACAGCAAGAAATAAATGCCATAGTGCAATGAACACCTACAAATGTGACCTTGCATTGGCGAGTGAAGGCTCTTTTGGTTCACATCCATCGGCTTTTTTTATACCTGCCGATGATGAAATACTGATTCTAATAGATAAGAAAAACGAATTGGAGATAAAAATTAGGGAAATTAGCACCGAAACCAATTTTGGAGGCAGGGAAGTCAGTACCGAAAATGAACTCATAGAATTTGCTAATAGTGTTGGATTTCCTTCTCATGGCTTGATTCTCAAAAAAGCTGATAATGATTTAAGCGAAATAAAAAAAGGTATCGTTGACATCCATTCTCTGCTAGAAACATTCAATCAATTTATTTCAAAATCAAAGTCGGTTTGGGTAGAGACCGATATGAGGGCCATGTACAATCCCAAAAGGATGAAAGTGATTGAAAAAGCAACTTTAAAACTTGTAGACAGAATAAAGACCTTATGTCCTGAATGTCATTCGCCAGGTTTTGGCATAACCGAGGCCAAAAAAGGACTACCCTGTCAACTGTGTGGTTTGCCTACCAACTCTACTTTGAGTTATGTTTATACTTGTCAAAAATGTGAGCATAGCCAAGAGGAATTATATCCAAACCAAAAAACAAGTGAAGACCCAAAATTTTGTGATTACTGTAACCCTTAAAAAATTATGAAAAGGACAATAATAAAGAACGCACAGGTAGTTAACGAAGGAAAAATCACAACTTGCGACCTATTAATAGTTGGTGAAAGAATAGAAAAAATAGCTAGCCAAATTACTGATAATCAAGCTGAAATTATAGATGCAGAAGGTCATTTTTTGCTTCCCGGCCTCATTGACGACCAAGTACATTTTCGAGATCCTGGGCTAACACATAAGGCTACTGTTTATTCCGAGTCTCGGGCAGCGGTGGCGGGCGGTATCACATCTTTTATGGATATGCCCAACACCAATCCGAACACCTTAACCCAACAATTGTTAGAAGAAAAATATGCCATAGCATCAAAAAACTCGCTTGCCAATTATTCCTTTTTTATGGGAATAAATCAAGACAATTTAGAGGAGGCACTAAAAACTGATAATGAAAATGTTTGTGGAATCACTGACGATGGCTTGTACTTTAGTAACGACAAAGGTATTTTAGCCAACTACCCAGACTATTTGGATTTGCTTTTTTCCAGAACAGATACCTTAGTAGCCCTCCATAGTGAAGATGACAGCATAATTAGAAACAATACCCTTAAATATCGTGAAATTTATGGTGATAATATCCCAATGGATTTACATCATAGAATAAGAAGCGAGGAAGCCTGTCTTACTGCTACCAAACGTGTTTTAGATTTAGCAAAAAAGCATAACAATCGCCTACATTTATTCCATATTTCCACGGCTTCAGAAGCCAACTTGTTTGACAATAAAACGCCTGTAAGAGAAAAACGCATTACGGCTGAAGCTTGTGTACATCATTTGTGGTTTACCGAAAAAGACTACGAATTGCTCGGAGCTAATATAAAATGGAACCCATCTATCAAGAGCCAAGGCGATAAAGAAGGACTCATGAAGGCCTTGATTGACAATCACATAGACATTATAGCAACTGACCACGCCCCACATACCAAGGAAGAAAAAAGCGGAAATTACTTCAAGGCCATGTCTGGCGGACCTTTGGTGCAGCATGCTTTACCTGCATTGTTAGAGCTATATCAACAAGAAAAAATCAGCTTAGAAAAAATTGTCGAAAAATCGAGTCACAATGTATCCGAAATATATAGAATGATTGACCGTGGCTATATACGAGAAGGTTATTTCGCAGACTTAGTGTTGGTAGACTTAAACAACATTTGGAAGGTCAGTTCAGAAAATATCCTCTATAAATGTGGATGGTCACCTTTTGAAAACCAAACCTTCAAAAGTAAAATTTTAAAAACCTTTGTAAACGGAAATTTGGTTTATGATGCCGGTGTTTTTGATGAAAGTATTAAAGGACATAGACTTAAATTCTCGAAAATCAGGTAATTGAAAGGTTAGCTTTTTAGTAGCCGTCTGGCCTTCAAGTTGGTTTTCCTAATTTAGTTTCGCATTTTCGGTATCGGATAATTTATTGAGATCTAACAAATAATAATCTTCTTGCGGAACCGTCATCGGCAAAAACTTCTTACCAAATTCTATTTCGTTGTACAAAAACGACCTACGACTATAAATCGGGTCAGCAAAGGTATCGTTAGTGCCTTCAACAGTCACCAGCATCTCAGCATCTGAGGCTTGTAAACTTTCCATAGTTTCACCAAACAAAACACTTTTTTCGGTAATGGGATGCACCAAAGTCCAAGACATTGCAAAAAACTTCACTTTGCTCCTTTCCAAATCTAAGCCATAATATTTTCTTTTCACAACACCATCAATGGTCTCATTTCTCGAAAAAATCACGCTGGCTTCAACATTAATTAACTGATTGCTCTTTTCATTTGCAAGTCTGATCATCAAACCGTTGATGTCTAAATAAGGTGCAATAATGGCTTTTTCAGAATATCTAATACGTGGAATGGGTTTTGAAAACCTACCATAAAGCAAACCCGTAAGGATTGAAAAGGACAGTAAACCCAAAAACGCCTCCACCGAGGCGATAATATTGGTAACGTAGCCCACTGGACTTACTCTGCCATAACCAACCGTGGTGAGTGTTTGGCTAGAAAAAAAGAAAGCCTCCCAAAAATCAGATAACCCGTGATCTTTGTTAACTCCCATGAGATTCTCGATACCTATGAGGTAGTAGAGTATACCAAAAGTAAGATTTACGACTAGATAAAACCCTAAGGAAATGACCGCAAACTTGGCCCATGACATGGTGATGAGTTTATGGTATAGATTGACTCTTGCTTCGAAGGATTGACCAATTTTTTTAACGTTAAAATTACCCTCATTGTTCACCAAACGGGCTGAGGTGGATGTTGCTGTGGTACCAAAACCGGTATCTTCTCTCTGTTTTTCTTTTTCTACTAAGTCGATTTTCTTCATGTTATTTTACGGCTAAGAAGCTAAATTTAGAATTGCCTTTTAATGACAAAAAAAGCCTCCTAAAATTTCAATATCCAGACTAATTATTTCAAACCAACAAATAAGTCGGCAATTAAGTTTTCTAAGTCGATTGATGTTCAATAACCCATCTTACAGCTTCGGCTTTTGAATTGATTTCTAATTTGGTATAAATATTCTTGATGTGTGTTCGGACAGTATGTGGGCTGATAAACATGGCGTCGGAGATTTCTTGATATGAAAATCCGTTGGCAAAAGCTTGTAAAATTTCGGTTTCACGTTTAGAAAGTTTGGGAATAATAAGCTCATTTGGCTGCGGGATTTCTTCCACCAAAAGCGTGGTTTCAAGCTCTTTGTCGAGTTTAGGTTTATAGTTTCGAGAAAGTTCAAAAAACAGACCAATAGTAATAAAAAGCACGTTCCAGATCGAACTAAGCGAATAGAGAAAGGGTAACGTCACCCAAGTGTCATGCATAAAAACCGCCGCAAAGCGAGGAACTGCATAGCTTAACCAACCTGGCAAAATGGCCAAAAGCATCCATCTTGAAAAAGGCTTGGTGTTCCAGGTTTTAAAGATGATGATCAACATAAAAACATTGAGCAGCAATGCACCCAAACGGGTAATCAATCCGATGATTACGATACCATTATGCGACACCAACGAGTCCCACACAGGAGACAGAAACATCATAAAACCCAAGAATAAACAAATGGAAATGAGGATATTATAGGTCAAAATCCATTTAGATTTGTTCAGAAAGTTGAGCCTGTATACGGACCACAAAAAATAGAAATTAAAGATCTGAAAACTATAATAAATAAGGTACTGAAAATTAAAATAAGAGTTTTCGAAGAAAAATGCAGCGTAATTATGCCCAAAAAGGTAGCCTTCCAGATACAAATAAAGGAGCATAAAGGAGATATTGGAAAAGCTAAAAACCAGAAATACCCTGACCTTAAAAAAGAAGTAAATAAGCAAATTGAGAATGATCAAAATAGCCATAAAGCCTATCATGAGGCCATTATAAAGGTTTTCAGAGTCCCTGAACCTATTTAATCCTTCTTGGTCTAAAAACCTAATGGGAAATTTAACAGGATTGAATTTTGAAATACCCGAAATATAAACTTGATAAACGCTGTCATTTTTGAAGTGTAACGGAACAGTCAAGAGTCGAAAGGAATTGGGCTTTAATGACGTACCTTTTCTTATCTTTTCGACGGCCGATATCTGTTTTCCGTTTTGAAAAAGATAAACATTAATTTCATCAAAAACTGGATTATGTATTTGCAAAAAAAGCTCTCGCGGCTTATCCGATTTAAGCTTCAATTTTACCCAACCTTTAAATTTCCCCCAACCCAAATCCGGAATTACTTTCTCTGAAATTACGAAGTCAGCAGATTGGTCAACCTGATATTGATCCAGACGAAAAGTAGTATCGATAATGCTAGCCACCTCTCCCGTAAATTTCAAATCCCCTCTAAAATCTCGAAATTCATAGACCTTCTGTGCATCAATGCTGGTAGACACAAAAAATAGAAAAACTATAGAAATGTAGCTTTTAAACTTCATCTAAAGGTCATTTTGAGGCTTTTTGGGCGAATATACCACATTTGAGGTATTGACAAAAGAGCCCATTGAAGGTTCTTTTGTCGTACAATCTTAATCTAAATTTTTCAAAATCAAACCAAACGCTCATGCAATTCATAGAAGAATTTATAATACGGCAAGGCTTAGAATTTTTGGGCAGTGATTCTGAAAACATGGTTTTTTTGGAAGAATATGGCTGGTATTTAAGACTTAAAAATATTAGCGAACCAAGTAGCTTCAAAGCCAAAATCATAACCTCGCAATTTTTTTCCAATCATCTGGATAAAATCAAAAAACCACCGCATTGGAAGCTAAAATTCTGGGCAGCTGTGGGAAATTTTTTAGGATATAGAATTTAGAAAAATATTTTTAGAAAGTGCTAAAGTAACCTGAATAGTAAAATGAAATACAGACTGATTATTCTATCGTTGTTGGTTTCTTTTCTGTCTCATGCACAGGTAAGAACCGTGGAGAACAATACACAGAGCATCACCCTTACCCCAAACGGAGTAACGGTAAAAAAAGGCGTAAATTCGGGATTTGATCCAAATGTTTCAATCGGTTTCGATGCTTTGAAATCAAACCAACTCAATAGTCAAATAGGATTTGGCAACATTGGTATAGGAACTGAAACCTTGAGAGACAACACTTTAACACCAAACGGCACATTACCATACGGTATTTTCAATACAGCTGTTGGCCACTCTAGCATGAGTAATAACCGCGGAGGCAACTGGAACACAGCCGTGGGAACTTACGCACTTTCGGCTGCCCAGCACCCCAAATTCAATACGGCCATTGGTTATAGTGCAGGTCATCACCTGGGAAGCAGAGAAAACGTTGCCATAGGCATATATGCACTTCATAGCGGATATTTTGGAAATAGAAATACTGCTATTGGTGCATATGCTGGCGAAAACCTCGGCTCAATTTACAATGACACAGACTCTGCAAACGTATTTATTGGCTATCAGGCGGGTTCTACATTGGGTGCCAAGGCCAATAAATTATATATAGCCAATACCAACACTGACGAGCCCCTCATATGGGGAGATTTTTTTACACAAAAATTGGGATTTCACGGAAGCGTAGGGATTGGTACAAAAACGCCCAGTGACTTATTGAATATCCACGATAAGAGTCAATCAATTCCTAAGTCTTACCTCAGATTCACAAATGGTTTTTCGGGCCAAAATATAGAGGATGGATTTAGAATTGGTCTTACAGAGTTTATGAGTGGCATAATATGGCATTATGAAGACAAACCGTTGGTGTTCGGAACAAACAATACAACCAGATTGACCATTCATGAAAATGGAAAAGTTGGAATTGGCACAAATAATCCACAAGGGAATCTTCATATTTATCAAAATGCTGGTGTTAGTAGTTTAATTCTCAATACAAGTTACAGCGGAACAGGCTCACTAGATGGCCTATTTATTGGTTCAGGACAAACGAGTAGTTCTTTCATGAATAGAGAAAATCAAATTTTATTCATGGGGACAAATAACACAAATATAGCAACATTTCACCCAGACGGTAAATTTGGCGTAGGCCTCAATGGTTTGCCGGCATCCTCTGATCTACACATCCACAAAAATGATTTTGTGAGTACAGAGTTGCAGCTTACCAATACGAGTACAGGGTATTTTCCAACTGATGGTTTTTCTATAAGTATGAAAAACGGCGGAGAGCTAGAAATGAACTACAAAGAATCTCAGAAAGTGGTATTCCAAACCAATACTTCGGCTACCCCAGAATTGGTTTTACAAACCAACGGCAACATGGGATTGGGCGTAAACAACGCTTCAGCCAAACTAGAGGTAAACGGCTTTACAAAGTTGGGAACTGACGCACCTTCAATAAAAATAAAAAAACTGACAACCACTTCACCTGCCATCGAAGGTGCCACAATCAATCTTGACCATTTACTAAGTCCAAATAAAATCATAGCCGTGCAAATTATGTTGGAGTATATCCCCAACTCTTACGTGCCTCCTTCCTACGATGGGAATGGTGGTTTTTGGTATGATTGGTATCTTTCAGGTGATAAAATTTATATCAAAAATAAACTAGGCTCCAGTGGTAGCATTTTATCAAAACCTATTAAAATAATTATCACTTATGAAGAATAACTTATTCAAAACCAGTGCCTTGATAGGGATTATTTTACCCTTGCATGTTCTGGCACAGACACTTATTTTGCCCAATTCTAATGAGCAATTTATTACCTCAGCAGGAATAGTAGTGGACGACAAAGGAACAAACAACGGGACTGTGCAAAAAACGATAAAGTTTGGCACTACCTTCAGCGGCGAGGCCATTGGTAGTAAAAGGACGTCTGGAATCAATCAAAATGGCCTAGATTTTTACACAAACGCTATCAATAGGTTAGCCATAGCCAACAATGGTAATATTGGAATCGGAACTACCTCGCCCAGTACCAAACTAGAAATCTTAAATGGTGGCTTGAGTTTGTCGAATACTGGTGACAGCAAGAAATGGGAGTTTAACTATGACGATATCAATAATTATTTTTATCTCGATGAGTTTGGTTCGGGGCGTAGATTTTTAATAAAAAATGGAGGAAACATTGGTTTCAATTCATTAAATCCACAAAATACACTACATATTCATCAACCATTAGCAGGTCAGAATTTCATACAATTGACCAACCCTGCCACGGGTTTTACCAACTCTATTTCAGGTCTCAGAATCGGCCTAGACGATCTTGGCAATACCATTTTTTGGAACAGTGCCAACAAAAACATGCATTTCAATGTCAACAGTGAATTTAACATGACCATAGCCAACACAAGTGGTTTTGTTGGAATAGGTACCGAAACGCCACCCACTAAACTTAGCCTCCAGAATGGAAATTTTAGCATCATCAATACCGCCGACAACAAACGGTGGGAATTGGCCTATGACCAAACAGACAATTATTTATACATCGATGAATTTGGTTCTGGAAGACGTATGGTTTTCAAAAATGGCGGAAATGTAGGCATCGGAACAACTAATCCGACATTTCCTTTCGAGATAAATGGCACTCTGGCCACCTCAGCGATTGCCTCAGAGTACGATTATAATCAAATCTCAAATAACCCAGTGAATGGTTCATTCATTACGAACTATTCGATGAAAGCCAACGAGGCTATACTCGCTCGAAAATTCAATGCTTTTTCAGATCAAAGACATAAAACATTTATTCGCTATGAAGATTCAAAAAAGGCACTAGAATCCATAAACCATCTGCGGCCCACAAATTTCAAATATATAGACAGCGTTGCTTTGGGTAGAGAAATCAACCTGGGTTTTATGGCACAAGAGGTGGAGAAAATCATTCCGGAAGCGGTTTCAAAGGTAAAATCTGAGTATATCCCAAATATTTTTATGATGGCCAAAGAATTAATTTTATTGAAAGAAAATACTTTAAGAATAAGGTTAGCAAAGCCCCATGAACTGAAATTAGGTGATGAACTCAAACTACTGGCCAAACAAGAAAATCACTCGAAAGTCAGCAAAATAATTGATGATTACACTTTTGAGATTGAAAAATGGACAGATGAAACTAAACAAGTATTTGTTTTCGGAAAAAAGGTAGATGACTTCAGAACAGTAGATTACGATCGGATTTTTACCCTTGGTATCTCGGCCATTCAAGAACTTTCTCAGCAACTTACCCATGTACAAAAACTTCTGGATAAAGAAAGAGAAAAAAATGACGCACAAGAAAGAAAATTAGGCGTTCTCGAATCAAAAATCAACGAAATAAGCAACCATTTGAAACAATGAAAACAATATCACTTTTACTCATTTTAGCCCTAAATTCCTACGCCCAAATTGGCTCAAAAATACCAGCACAAAAAACTGGCTTGTCGGGTACTTGGATAAACAAAGATTTTGGCTACGACATGAAACTTCAGCTCAACGAAAACGGCAAGGGCTTCTTTGAAGACGAAGCCATCACATATGCCATAGTTGGCAATAAAATAAATATGAAGTTTGAAGAAGAAACGATTGCTTACAATTACAAACTCGCTGGAAATGTTTTAACCCTTTCGGGAGGGGATTTGGACTCGCCCGTTAGTTTTTCGAAAAATGGTGCTTCTGTCAATACCAAAAACGAAATGACCAGTTCGAGCCCAAAATCAGTGGAAGAAAAAAACTCGAAAGCCGAAAAATTGATTGGAAAATGGACCACCGAAGGAGCTGACATCGAGTTTAAACCGAACGGAAAGGGAATTTACAACGGAAATCCATTCACTTACACTGTGAAAGGCAACACCCTGACCAGCACGGTTAACACGGGTACCAATACATTTTTCTTTATGTTTTTGGGAGAATCACTATCAATGAGTGGTGCTGGCATAAACGTGGTTCTGACAAAAGGCCACAAAGGATACAAAGCGGAAACTGCAACTAGCGGCAACTATAATTCTGGTGGTGGAATAGACCAAAGCATTGTGGGTAAATGGTGTTGGATAAGTTCATCGGGCAACTACTCGGCCAGTAGTTCATACAGTAAATGCCTGAATATCAATAGCAACGGCACCTATACCTATTCCTCAGAAGGCTCTGTAAGTGGTTATGGTGGAGGATATTATGGAGGTTCGAGCAGCCAAAGTTCCGACAGCGGCACTTGGAAGATAGTGGGCAACAAAATACACGTACAGTCGAGGGCAGAAGGTTTTAAAATTTATTCTTTCGAAAAAAGAAACCACCCAAAAAACGGTGACCCTATGATAATAATTGATGGAGATTCTTATGTAACTTACACCCAAAGGCCCTCGTGGCGATAAATTATGGATAAGGAAGAACTAAAAGCACATTTACAAAAAGGTTTCTACAAAAAACCTGGTTTTTGGGAAAAGAATTTCCCAAAAGTATTCACTTGGCTGGGCATTTCACTTTTAGTGATTGGTCTCGGAATAGGTGCCAATGACCTGTATTTCATAAAAAACACTATCAAGACAGCAGGTGTCGTCATCCGGCTTGATGGAGGTGCTTATCGCCAAGGTTATGCACCAGTTGTCGAATATCTCGACCAAAACCAGAAACCGCATCTATATTATCACATGGTATTTAGCCGACCACCCCAATATGAAATTGGAGAAACCGTGGATATCTATTTTAAAAACGACAGGCCCGACGAAGCCAGTATGGGATATTCGTGGCTGGCGATTTTAGTTTTGGTTGGATTAGGAACTTTATTTTTATTCTTTGGTCTAATTTTCAAAAAAGCATTTAAACTATGAAAACTTTAATTATCAAAACATTAGCTCTCAGTTTACTTTTATTTTGCTCAAAAACTTTCGCTCAGATTACCCCAAAAGGAACTGCCGAAAAATTCTTTAGGGAATACCAAACTTTGGGCGTAACCAAATCAATCGACAACCTCTACGCTTCCAACAAATGGATGGAACTTTCGGCCGAGGCGGTTTCTGGACTCAAAACGCAACTGGAAGGTCTCACCTTGGATTTTGTTGGGAAATTTTACGGTTACGAGCTTATCAAAGAACAAAAAATAGGCGAAAACTACATTTTTTTGACCTATTTAGGCCGTTATGACCGCCAACCCATCCGTTTCGATTTTGAATTTTACAAGCCCAATAATGTCTGGCAAATTCACAGTTTCTCGTTTGATGACAAATTTGGTGAGGATTTGAAGTAAACATTTAAGCTCTTTTTAAAATCACCTAGGATAAATTTCTCCGTTTAGGTGATTTTGCCGTTTTGTAAAATTCTCCTCACAAATTTCCAAGGCAACGAAATAATACATATATTCGTAATTGCTTATATACTACTCAATTACCTAACCTAAACCATGAACACATTTACAAAAATGTGCGGTATTTTGTGTCTCAGTTTGTGGAGCCCGCTCGTGTTCGCACAGGTGGATAATACAAGTAATCTTGGCTTTGAAAAAGGTAATTTTGATGGCTGGACACTGAGCTACGGAAATGTGAGATTGGTAAACAACAAAATAGAGTACCAAAACACCCAAAATGGCACAACCCAAAATCGGCATCTGATAGTATCCAAAGCCCAGGGAAACGACCCCAAGATAAATATTGAGGCCATTCCGATGGTTGGAAAGGAAGGCAACTACGCTTTGAGAATAGGCAAGACTCAAAATGGCAATACTTGGGAAAGGGCCTCTACGACTTTCAAGGTTACCGCCAATCACTCCTTGTTTCAATATCATTTTGCGGTATTACTCCAAGAAGACGACGGAACACGGCATACCAAACCACAAAAACCCGGTTTTTCATTAAAAATTACGGATTTAGCCGGCACTCAAATCACTTGTGGAGATTTCGACGTGCAGTTAGAAGGAAATCTGCTCTCTGGATTTAAGGCTCAGGGCGACATAGAATTTAGAAATTGGACCACAGGTGCCATAGACTTAAGGCAGCACGTGGGTAAAACTTTAAAAGTCGAAGTAACAGCCCACGGTTGCACGGGCCAAGGGCACTTTGGCTACGCCTATTTCGATGCTGAACTCTTAAAATCTGAGATAACACAGGCTTCAGTTTGCCCCGATATCAATGGCAATATGACGTTTTTGGCTCCCTTAGGTTTTGAAAAATACCAGTGGAGCAACGGTAGCATTGGCCGAGCCCTTACCGCCAAACCTGTTCTGGGTGAACCGTTTAAGGTTACCATCACGCCTTTCTCGAGCTTAGATGCAGCTTGCAATTTTTCACTTTTTTATAATGTACCCTTCAAAACGGCCAGCCAAAGCCTTCAAGCCACCATTTGTGACGGAGAAAGTTTCAAAATAGCAGACGAGGCATATAAAACCACGGGCAGTTATACCAAAATAATCTCACGAGGCGGTATTTGCGATAGTACCGTAAATCTACAGTTATTGGTAAATCAGGTGCCGAAATTCAATTCGGTCGTAAACAAATGCGAGGGAGAAAGTGTAAGCATCAGAGATACGGTTATAACAACCAGTGGTAACTATCGTATACGTTTCAAAAGAGCGGGCTTGTGCGACTCGGTAGTAAATGCCGACATAAACTTCGAAAAACTTGAAATAAAAGCTACTGATAATCAAGCCATAACTATTGGAGACCCCATTGAACTTAAAGGCGAAACAGTGGCTGGAACGGAGGGCAATACGAAATGGCTCAGCGAATCAAGCGAACTCTGTAATGCTTGCCATGAAATCAGATTAGAACCTATCAAAGACCAAAATTTTTATTACGAAACAGTGAGCCAATCTGGCCTCTGCAAGCGTACAGACACCACAGCCATAAAAGTTGTACCCTGCACAGTTCACTTTCCAGACTCCTTTTCGCCAAATTCTGATCCCTTAAATGCCACATTCTTTGGATTTGGGAGCAAATGCATCGCTAAAGTTCTCAATTTCAGCATATTTGACCGCTGGGGCGAACAGATATTCTTAACTGAAAACATACCCGTTTCTGATGAAAAATATGGCTGGGATGGCAGAAAAAATGGTCAAGATTTACCACCAGGAATTTATACTTACCTGGCCAAAGCTCAGTTGCTTGACGGCTCCATTGAGCAATTTGAAGGAACCGTGAATTTATTTAGATAATAAATCTTTCCTGTGTTGAATTACCCTTAAAACCGAAAAAACCAATTATTTCTTCAAAATAAGCTGATTAAAGCCTTGAAAAAAAAACGATGTTTTTTTTCAACTTCATGCAACTTCCCCGCTTTTTCATGCATCCATACAACAAAAACCACTCATCCTAGAAAAAAAACCATTTGTGTATTAACCACTACTTTGTATTACACATTACTATTAAGTTTGCATTGAAAAAAGAAGCTATTACAAAAGACAAGTACTAAAAAAATGAAAAAGCTATTACAATTAACTTTTGCCTTATTGGCAACCATGAATTCTTTTGCCCAAAATTCCGGATCGGTAACGGGTGTAGTGTTGGATGAGAAAAACGAAATCTTGCCTTTCACTAATGTTCTACTCCTCAAAGCCAAAGACAGCACTCTTGCCAAAGCAGTTACCTCGGATATTGAAGGTAAATATTTGATTGAAAACGCCCCGTTTAACCAATATCTATTAAAAATCTCGATGGTGGGTTATGGTGAAATTTACACCCCAAAATTTATCTTGAATGAAGCCAATCCCAATTTCAAGTTTGAACCTATCAAATTATCCCTTCAAACACAAATGCTTAAAGAGGTGAGCGTTACTGCCAAAAAACCTTTTATCGAGCAACAGATTGACAAAACAGTCGTAAACGTAGAAAACTCCATTGTGGCCTCAGGAAATACACTACTCGAGATTCTTGAGAAATCGCCTGGCGTAGTGGTGGATAGACAAAACAATGCCCTAAAACTAAAAAACAAAGATGGCGTAATGGTGATGATTGATGGACGTAGAAATTTCCTATCCAACGAAGCCCTGATACAATTCCTATCGAACCTTAACAGTGAACAAGTGGCTTCTATAGAGATCATTACGAATCCGTCTTCTAAATATGATGCCCAAGGAAACTCGGGAATTATCAACATAAAACTTAAGAAAAATCTTTCTTTTGGTACAAACGGAACCTTGACTGTATCAGCAGGTAATACATTTTTGCCAGATGCTCCAAACGATCTTTACAGACTTTCGACCAATTTGAGCCTAAACCACAGAAACAAAAAGTGGAATATTTATGGGAATATAAATCCGGGCAAAAACACTTGGTATAATGACAATACCCTCGTAAGATCTACCAATTATGAAGGATTGAGGAGCGAATTTAACCAAAAATCTCAAAGAAACGGAAGCGGCGTTTTTACCAACGGTAAAATAGGTGCCGATTACTTCTTATCCAATAAAACTACCCTAGGAGCTATGATAGATGTGAACAACTGGAGCGGCAGCGGAATCAGTAGCGGATTAACAAATATTGTAGAAATCAAGAATCAAACTAGAACTGCTAGCAGTTTAATTCCCGGCTCAACCAATGACAATGATAACTTCAATGTAACAGCCAACATGAACCTAAAGCATAATTTTAATGACAAAGGGAAAGAACTGACGGTGGATTTAGATTACAGTGGTTTCAACAACACCGCAAATACCAACTTTGAAAACAAGTTTTATGATGCCAACAATAAATTAACTGATAATCTGGTTCAAAGAAACCCAACTTCTACCATCATCGATATTTTGGCCGCAAAATTTGATTTTTCTATACCAACCAAAAACAAAGCTAAACTTGACTTCGGTGCGAAATCAAGCTATGTTAAAACGGACAATGACTTTGTTTTTGAGCAAATGCTAGACAATAATTGGATCAATGACGATGGCAAAACCAATCGATTTGTGTATAAAGAGTTTGTAAACGCAGCTTATGTAAACTATGGCAGACAATGGAAAAAAGTAGGGCTTCAGTCGGGTTTAAGAGCAGAATACACCATTTCTGAGGGTAACTCTCTGACTCTCAACAAAGTGGTTCCGAAGGAATACCTAAGTCTTTTCCCAACTTTATTCGTAAATCACAATATCAGCGAAAAACACGCCACCAGATATTCGTATAGTCGCAGAATCGGAAGACCTAATTATCAGCAGCTTAACCCGTTCTTGTTTTTCTTGGACCCATATACTTTCCAAAAAGGAAATGAGTTCTTGAATCCACAGTTTACTGACAACGCAGAGTTTACCTACTCTTACAAAGGAGCGTCTTCTATTTCATTTGGGTATTCATTTACCAAAGACAATATGTTTGACGTCATAGAGCAGGAAGATGAAACCAGAAAGACGTTTCAGACTACCACCAACCTCGAAAAAGTAGAGAACTTCTCGGTAAATGTTTCGTTTCCGGTGACCGTAACCAAATGGTGGACTATGAACAACAACATCAGTGGATATTACAATCGTTACAGAGACAGTAATGTGTCTGGAGGCGTATTAGACATAGGTAACTTTGCATATAATTTTTATACTGGCAATACCTTCTCTCTGAAAAAAGGCTGGTCTGCTGAGGCCAATATGTGGTATAACTCACCAAATATTTTCGGTATTATCAGAGCCACCAAGCCTCAATACGCAGTAAATGCAGGTGTTCAGAAAGTATTAAACAAAAAAGCTAGATTGAAACTCAACGTAAATGATATGTTCTTGACTTCGTTTTTCAATGGAAAAATAGATTATCAAAACATTGATTTGGCTGTCACCAACCGTTGGTCAAGCCGTAGAGCTACACTTAGCTTTACTTATAACTTCGGTAATCAAAATGTGAAAAGTGCAAGAAGGAGAAGCACTGCTGCTGAAGATTTGAAAAGCAGAGTTGGTGGAGGACAAGGTTAATCCTCAACTCCTGTGTAGCCCCCCGCCCCAGTGGGGAGTTTTATCGTCCTGTTAAATTCTAAGGAAATCAAGAGGCTCTTTCACATGTTGAAAGTGCCTCTTTTAGGTTTAATTAGACAAATTTGAACAAAACTCCCAGCCAAGTTCTTCTACCAAACTGTGTTTTTGGCCTTTAATCATAAAGCCTACATGACCGCCATTTTGTGTGAGTTTTAGGTTGATGTTTTTGTTGTTCTCTGCACCTTTTATATCCAAACATTCTGAACTTAAGAAGGGATCATTTACAGACTGAATAATAAGAACCGGGGCACAAATATCCTTTAAAAGAGGCTTGGAAGAGGCTTTTTTGTAAAAATCCTGTGCGTTTTCGTATCCATGCAAGGGTGCAGTATATCGGTTATCAAAAATCTCAAAATTTTTCACCTCTTTCCAATAGTTATCAAACTTAAGATGTGGGTGGTTGGGAAACATTCTGGCCTTTTGTTCTAGCTTTTTTCCTAGTTTTTTCAAGAATCTGTTCATGTAAAATCTCTTGCCAGGCTTGGCCAATTCTGCCACAGAGGTAGGTAAATCGAGCGGAACTGAGGCCACAACAGCACCTTTTAGTTGAGAAGGAATAGAGGTTTTATATTCTCCTAAAAGCCGTAATGTCAAACTTCCACCCATACTAAAGCCAGCCAAAAAGACCTCTTCGTATCCTAACTTTATGGCATATTCTACCACATATTTTAAATCTCCAGCATCGCCATGGTGATAAAACCTCGGGAGTTTATTGATTTCTCCACTACAGCTTCGTGAATTCCACCCTAAGCCATCAAAACCATTCCGACGAAATTTTTCAACCATTCCTGTCACGTAATGCCGAGTAGAATCGCCTTCCAATCCATGAGTGGCTATCAAAAGCTTTTTACTTCCTGTTTTTACCCAGTCTAAGTCGAGGAAATCTCCATCAGGTAGCGTAATTCTTTGACGCTCGTATGGCACCACAATTTTTCTAAATAAACTGGGATAAATAGTCTGTAGGTGGCCGTTTACTTGTAAAAAAGGAGGTTTGAATGTCATAAATTAAAACTGATAAACCATGGCATTGCAATGCATCCCCGCTCCTACTGAGGCAAAAACCACCTTCATTCCCGGAGTGATTTCGTAATTCCCCAAATCGTGCTTACGGATCAAATCCAACATAGTTGGAATCGTTGCTACGGAGGTATTACCAGTAAATTCTATCGTTGTTGGTATTTTACCCTCAAAAGAAAGTCCTTCCAAACCATACATTTGTGCAAGATTGTTGGCAAAAGCATGCAACATTTTGCCGTTGGCCTGATGAAAAAGAAACATATCGACATCGGATGCGGTTAGGCCAGCCTTATCTAAGGCCGCTTTTATAACTTTGGGCACCCAAACCGTAGCATATTTGTAAACATCCTTACCGTTCATTTTGAATAAAGTAGGAGCTTTAAGTTCTTTATTATAAGATTTTGCCAAATAGATACATGAAATATCCTCCTGAGCATGTGAATACGTGGCATAAGAAATTATACCTTTGGAATCGTCCCCTCCACACGAAGTTACAATAGTAGCACCGCAACCATCCGCCAATATCATGGAGTCCAAATCGTGAGGATCCATCAATCTGGAGGCTACTTCTAAACCTACCACAAGCACGTTTTTTGCATCGCCCATTTGAATCGCCTGATGGGCTTGGATAATGCCTTGTAGCCAACCGGGACAACCAAAAAGAATGTCATAGGCAAAACATTCGTGGTTTTCTATGGCCAATTTGTTTTTAAGCAAAGCCGCCATGTTGGGTACCGTATGAAAACCGTCGCGACCTTCGAGCATGTTGCCGGCGTTGTGAGCCACAATGATACCATCTATGAGATTTCGGTCTTTGCCCCATTCCGCCAGAGCATTTTCGCAAGCAGAAGCCATCAAAGGAACGGAATCTCCTTTTTCAGAAATGTATCCTCTTTCTTTTATACCAGTGATTTGTTCGAGTTTGGCCACCATTTCCTCGGTAGACTTAGGCATCGGTGTACCATCTTCATTCAGAAAATTTCTATCTAAAAAAAACGAATTCGGAATTCTTCTTTCAGGCATTTGGGTGCCTGTGGCTGCTATTACGGTTTTCAAAATGTTGTAAGTTTGAAGGTATAAGATTCAACAATCGCACAAAATTACATTATTCCATCATACAATTAGACAATTCTATTTTTTTGAATAAAATTTCTTTTCTGAAAAACAAAAAATGTGAACCCTCAAAGAAGATTCACATTTAAACCGTATAGCAATTTTCAAAAAAACTAATTTTCTACATAGGTAAAAACAGACGTTTTGGAATGATTAACCACCGACTCAGCTATGCTACCCTTGAAAAAATGTGCTATGCCGGTGCGACCATGGGTATACATCACAATCAAATCAGCATGTTCTGTTTCGGCATATTCCAAAATACCGTATTCTATTGTGTTGGCATTAAAAATCTCATATTTACAGTTTTGTAGGCCTAATTTTTCAGCCAATTTATGCATTTTAGCTTCGGTTTCTCGGTAATCGACTTTTCTGTTGCCATCATCAACATGTAGAAAGTGAAACTCAGCATTCTCCAAAGGCAGACTCTCAATAGCCTTTTTGATAAATTCTTCATGAACCAAATCTACCCCCAAAACTACTTTTTTGGGTTGAAAAGTATCTTGAGAATCCTTTACCACCAAAACAGGACACGAGGCCATTCGAACAACCTCTTCGCTATTAGAACCGCTGAAAAACTCCTTGAAACCTTCTGCTCCATTTGAACCCATCACTATCAAATCGGCCTTGTGTTCTAATACCGATTCCACAAAATGCTCGCTCGTTTCTTCTATCAAAGGTTTGATTTGCACGCCTGAGTACTTGGAAATCAACTCCTTCATTTCTTTCTTGGCCGCCTTCAAAATGTCTTCCCAGGCATCGTCAATTGATACTCCAGACGCTCCGTAAAGTGAATAATAGGCACCTACGTCGGCAGTTGGGTAAACTTTAACATTTAAAAGCTCAACTTTTGCATTTATTTTTTTGGCAATTTCAACTGCCACGTCTAAGGCTCTATTGGCTATTTCGCTCAAATCGGTAGGAACCAAAATCTTTTTCATGATTTTTTTATTTAGGATAAATTTGAATCTTTTTTTGATACGAAATTCAAATTTTTCATCCAAATAAAAAATGACTTCAGGTAGGCTAAGTGATTTATTTTTATGCTTTTAATCAGTAAAAAAAACCGAACATTTAGCCTCTAAAATTATTATTAGGCTAAATATTCGGTTTAATATATCAAACTAAACGAGCATTTTCAGCTTCTTATTTGATTTTCTTTGTTGTTATAGGAACACAAATTGGCTGGCAACAGTTTTCGCTAATTACCCTAACTGGGCAACATGCCACAGTTTTACATGTACTTCCTTGATCTGCAGTAAAGCAGTAAGAACCGCTTTGGGTTACTGTAAAATTATGTCCTGTTCCAACAATTTGCTTATGCTTTGACTAAAACAAATTATTGTATTCGATATTTAAAATTAAAGTAAAAAAAAACAGCAGCAAATTAATTTTGCTGCTGAATAATTTATCCTAAATATTGGATTCAAGAAATTACCTAGAAGCCAATCCATCGGGATTACCGTCGGGGTCTCCAGATACTGTACCTCTTGTATTTAAGTTGCCCAAAAGCAAAATTCCACAGACGTGAGGGGTGGCCATAGAAGTACCGCTAATGGTATTGTATCCGTCTCCAATCCAAGTTGATTTAATGCTCACGCCGGGAGCACAAATATCTACTGGCGGATTTCCGTAGTTAGAAAACGACGCAAAAACATTGCTGATATTGTGAGCAGAAACTGTCACGATATTTGGACCATTGACACGAGCAGGAGAATGATTATTAGCGTTGTCAGTTTCGTTACCAGCAGCCAATGCAAACTTCACACCTGATGAATTAGATGCATTTAGCACCGCTTGATCTAAGGCCGTGGATACTCCACCACCTAAACTCATATTGGCAGCATCTCCTGGCTGACCATTGGCCGCAACCCAGTCGACACCAGCTATCACGCCCGCATTTGAGCCACTTCCTCTAGCTCCCAAAACTTTTACAGGTACTACCTTAGCACCTGCCGCTACTCCTACAACCCCAATGGTATTATTTAATGCGGCCACTGTACCAGCCACGTGCGTTCCGTGCCCATTGCCATCATCAAAACCGGCGTCTTTTCCTGTTGAAAATGCCGAAAATCCACGAGTAGCATCCACATTAAGGTCAGGATGAGATAGGTCAATGCCCGTATCTATAATCCAAGCCGTTTTACCTGCACCACTGCCTGCACCACCCACAGCAGTGATACCCCATGGAATTTCCTGAGCCGGCTGTGTAGTACCACCACCTGGTTTACCTTTTTGAGAAATGGTCACTTCAGCGTCTTGTTCGATATAATCTACCGCATCCGAAGCTAGGAGCTTTTGGGCTTGTGCTGGCGACAAAAACGCCGAGAATCCAGTTAAGGCAGTACTGTAAACATGCTCAATAGCCGAAGCATTGGCACCATTTGCAGTTAGCAAAGCCACCACTTTGGCTCTAACAGCCGCTGGCATACCTTTTGTTTCGGGTGTACCTTTTAGTACCACAATGTATTTACCCGGAATAAACTTGGTGCCAGTTGTAGCATTTTCTACCGTCATTACATTGGCTTGGTTGTTGATGAGGTCTGATTGGTTACACGAAATCGTGATGGCCACCAAAGCAGCTGCTAGTAAGGTTTTTTTCATTTGAAGAGTTTTAAGTTTAAATAATTTAAAAATAGCGTTTCAAAGACCGTTTGAAAGGTTAATCTGTAATTCACAGATTTTCTGATTCTTACAGGTCGAAAACTTAGTATAATTTTAGCAAAAACCATTCCAAAGAACAAGAAATTCAGTTACTTAATTTTTTACTTTTTGTCATGTTTCAGAAAGGTCTGAATAATAGATTAATTAAATAGGCTATGAATATCCTTTTGCAACCTCCTAATATTCTTGAAGGGGATTTGGGGTAATGTTTATCTTTTATGTCAAAACATCTGTTTTGGCTTGATAAAGTTAAAAAAGTGATATGAAATATTTAAAAATTGGAACCAATATTCCCTTTCTAATATAATTAGACAATATGACTATAACTAAATTTTATATGCCAGAAAGTAACCTAGAGATACAATTATGGTTGCATTTAAGCCTTCCTGCCAATCTACAGCTTGATTGGTGCCTGATTGAATAAGGCGTGGATTTATTTTTTCCCATCTTATACCCTTCTATGGGAGAGACTCCCCTAAGGCAATCATCACCTTCAGAACAATACTCCAATTCATCTTTTTGTGTATATTAGATTTCGTAGATTTTTTTAAATTTGAATAATTATCTAATATTCACACCAATACTTCGACAACCTCATTTTAAAAATAACTTCTTTGAAGTTACCAAACTTTGGGGGGCATTTTGTTAATAAATAACTTGCTGACAGAGGTGGCTTTTTATAAACGCAAAATACTCCAACCCTAGAGTTGGAGTATTTGAAAAGAATTTTAAGCTATATTCTTATTTAGTTTTTCTAATGATAAACGGTATACAAATTTGATTTAAGCATTCACAATAATCTGTGATGATTATTGGGCAACAACCAGCCACCGGACAAATATTTAAGCCTGGAATTTCTACTGTATAGCTTCCGCTTTCCGTTGCCACATATACATTGCTATTGGCTCCTTGGATAACCGAACCATTCCGTTGCCAGATATAACTGGCATATCCTGTTGGTGCTGAAAGCTCTATTGTTTCACCTCTAGCCGAGCAAAGCAATATCGGAAGACTCACACATGATTTCGCTATATCGTCTTCAGTGGGAATACTATTACCCGGCTGAGAATCAACATCTGCTCTATCTTGTGTGTGTACCCAAGCCATATTACATGCTAGACCACCTACTGATGTCATAACTCTAGCACTTACTGTCATCGTAGCAGTATCACCTGCAGCGATGTTAATACCTGACCAAATACCTGTGATGGCATTGAAATTACCCTCAGAAACAGTATGTGAAACATAAATCATATTAGAAGTTAGACTATCTCTGACACTTATTGCAACCAAATCAGCTAAAGTATCTTTTCTGAAAACCTTTACGGTAAAAGTGATAATATCGTCAACATTAACTTGACATTGAGAATTTGAGGTTTTTGTCAACTCCACATCAACTAGGCTCGGAGCATTCGCAATTAGCGAAACTTGAGATTGGTTTGATGTGTTACCATCGTTGTCATTTCCAGTGTAGAATATAGGAGTCGGATTTCCGACAAATCCACTGGCAGGAGTAAATGTAATTGTTCCCGTAATAGGATTTACAGTCCAAACACCTTCACCAAGAACAGTCTTAGTTTTACCATTGCTGAGTGGGTCAGCACCAACAATGGTTACTGTTGAAGGAACAATGGTGTCACCATTGCTATCGTTAGCCAATATATCGACTGTCTTTGGCAAGCCAGGTATGTAAACATCAGAATTGTTTACCGTTTTAGGCAGATAATCTACCCACAATATCGCTGTATCTGATTTGCCTGTAGCCGTTTCTGTCATGTTATACACAATCGGTGTTGGGTCTGATTTGAACGTCGTCTCTGGCGTAAAGCCTGCTATGCCTGTTGTTGGATTGTACGTCCATGTTCCTTCGCCTGCTACAATTAGACTGGACTGATCACCAGCGGTGATGGGGTCTAGGTCAACCGTAACTTCTGCTGGGGTGGGCGTAACGCCGTCCCCTTTTTGGTCATCCGTCAAGATATTGCCCAAGCTTG
>NZ_RJUF01000039.1 GCF_024343775.1 Lacihabitans soyangensis
AAAATTTCCGACAGCATATTTAAAGATACTTCTCAAATACTATGGGGTATGCGGATACCCACATCAGGTTCAAGAAACCACCTTTTATCGCAAAACATAAAGGACTCGAACCTTCTGATTGACCTGCTCAATTGTTTTATTATTTTTGATGATGCAAAATTGAGAAGACAGTACGCAGTCAATTTGCGTAGATAAAAATATATATTCTAAAAAATTATAACTAACTGTATATCAGTATTTTAATTTACACTTATTTCCCACCTCACCCAAACAATCCTCCACTCACTTCTTCCACAAATATCTTTTTGTCGGTGATAAACTGGCGGTTTTCTTCGAGGAATTCGGTGAAGAGTTCCATGTGGTGGAGCATGGCGGAGAAATCGTAAGTGGCTAGCGGGTAAGTCTCTATGTGTATTTCTTTGAAATCGTAGATGATGTACTCCATACTGCTGCAGCCCTTGTCTTTGAGTGCATACATGTAGAGATTCTGGAAATTGTACTGGAATTTATGGGGTTTGTAGCTTGAAGTAGTTTTTATGTCTATTACTTTGCCCTCTCCTACCACATCGGCAAATCCATAAAACTGAATATTTTGGTGCGTGAATTTTATGGGCATCTGCTCTACCCTAGAGGCAGGCAACATATTTCTCACTTTTTCAACAATTTGATTTTCAAATACATGTGGTCTATTTTTGAGAACGGCATCTTCAAAATTTGAGCCTTTTTTCATTCTTTTGAGCGTGGCATCATCGAAGTCTCTGACTCTGTTGATTCTATTGAGCAAAGAGGTTCTCATTTCCAATGTTGGAGAACTAATGTATTTTCCAAACTCGTTGAGTAAGGTGGGGTAAAGCCTGTACTTTATATCAGACATGAGCAGATAAGGCCTCGAGTTCTACTTTTTGGTTCAGATGGTGCCTCGAATGCATTTCTAAACTGTGAAACCATTCTTTGGCATTTAACATTCCCAATGCAGGGTGTTGCGTTTTATAGGTTCCAAGGTCAGACTCTACAGCTTCTATAAATAATTTTGCAGAACTTAATATCTCATCAATCTCTTTTTTATAATGGTCAACAGATTGCCCAAAAATAGGTATTTCGGCTACAGCAGCCGGCATTTTAAACTTCATTTTAGGCGGGAAGCCTCCATATTTAAAAACATTTTCACCCGCACTATTTTTTTCTCCGCCCTCTTGTCCATTCCGTCTTTCCAGACATCTTTTGGTCTTGGCCAAGAAAAACTTTTTGCTCGTTACACACACATGCTCATACATTTGTACCAAAGACCATGTTTCCTCATCTGCCTTGAAATCAAATTGACTTGGGGAATATTTTTCGAGACTTTTTGAATAGTCTGCAAACACTTCTTCAATTTTCAGATAAATTTCTGTTGTATTCATTTTAGAAAAAATTGATTGCTTGGACTGCTTTCATTATGAAGTCTATCCAAGGCCGTTATGACATAAAAGTAACTTTTTTTCTTCGAAATGTTTCTATCCACAAAATTCAGCAGTCCTACATTTCTGATAATTGAAACTATATTTCTAGGATTTTCAAGGTTGATTTCTTCGCCTTCCTCAAATCTATAAAGTACAAAACTCCGAATCTCATCTTTATCCCGAGATATTCTGATGGGCAATTTCCATGATACAAACGCACCCGAATTATCAGCTCTTTTGACTTCTAATTCCACTGGGCTATTGGGCGGGATGGCATCTTTCCAAGGCATGGTGGGTAGCAAAGCTTGATATTTGTAGATGTTGCTTAAAGTGTCTGAGATACCCAAGTTATTATTTATCAGATGCTTGGTGCTATAAAAAATACTTCCCGATATCTCATCAGACGTGTAGTTGCTTCTTACTTGTTTGCCTATTTGGCCTGCTGATCTCCAACTTTTCTCTGGAGAATCTTTGTCCACTTTGTAAACACTATGACCTATATACAGGTGTCGATTTCCATGGTTTTCTTCCCACCAATTCACCAAAGGTAAATAAGGAACCTTGGGATGATCGAAAGAAAAATAAACTTGCGGAGCAATGTAATCTATCCAGCCAAACTTGGCCCATTTGCGGGTGTCGGCATACAAATTATCATACGAAGGTTGTCCACCTTCGGTTGGCGAACCCAGTTTATCTGTGGATGCATTTCGCCAAACGCCAAACGGGCTAATTCCAAATTTTACCCATTTTTTTTCTTCAGAAATGGCCTTGGAAATATCCTTGATTAACAAATTGATATTCTGTCTTCGCCAATCGCCAATGTTATTAAATCCCCGACCGAACTTTTTGTAAGTAGCCGCATCGTTAAAAGTTTCACCAGCGACGAGGTAAGGATAAAAATAATCATCAAAATGAATACCATCAACGTCGTAAGTTCTGACGATATTGACTACCAATTCCTGAATATATTCTCTAACCGCTGGAATCCCGAAGTTGTAAAGTTGATATCCGCCATAAGACACAAACCACTCTGGCTTTTGCTTGGTGATATGGTCTTTTGATACACTTTTGGCATTTTTTTGGGTTCCTCGATTGAGATTGAGCCAAGCATGAAACTCAAAGTTACGATTGTGGGCTTCTTCTATCATAAACCGCATGGGATCATAAAAAGGTTCGGGTGCTTTGCCTTGGGCTCCAGTCAACCACTCCGACCATGGTTCGGTACTGCGGGCATAAAAAGCATCGGAGGCAGCTCTAACCTGCACAAATACCGCATTTAGACCAGTTTTTTTATGACTGTCCAGTATTTGAGTAAACTCTTGCTGCTGTTGCTCCGAACTGAGCGTTTTCCTGGAAGGCCAATCGATATTTTCGATGGTAGCCACCCAAGCCGCCCGAAACTCACGTTTAGGATACAAAACTTCGTTGGAGGAGGAAGATTTTGGCCTTTTGGGTGTAGACTTTGGTGTACATTGCCCTAAAATAACAATTACAATTAAGAGCAATAATCTTGATTTCATTTTAATCACTTTGACCCTCAAAATTAGTGCGTTTCTATTTCAAAAAAAATACTTTTCTGAACGGAATGTTTTTTTGTGTAACTCCTTCAATACAAATCTTCATAGGTAAGGTTAGATTCTGGCCAATGGCGATTTCTGCCAAACCTTTTTCATTGGTCAAAATCTCAGGATTCCAATAGACAGTTGGGATATTCTGGGCATTGGTCATTTTGATACTTGCTGGCATGAAAACATCTGGCGAGTTATATCCTACCACTGATACTTTGGTGAAATTTCTACCCTCAAAGTCGGCCTCTGCACTTTTTTTGTCTTTGAGAAATACCGATATTATACCATTTTTGCCCAAATCACCATACATATTGGCCATTCTTGCCACTACTTCTATACGAGCAATGTTGTTTGGGTCGACTGAATTAATAGACCCCATGGGTACGCCATCTATGAGTATCAGGGCGGCGTTTGAATTAAACACCGAACTCGCTCCACCTCTAAGTACAAAATTTCCGCCTTGCATTTGAAGACTTGGCACTTTTTTGAGAATACTATTTTGAATTCCAAAAATACCATTGTTCCTGTTTATTTCATTTTCTTCAACGACATAATCTGGGCGACCATAGAGCATTTTTTGCTTTTGTGGCACATCATCTTTGGTTTCCGCAGCAGCTACATTCTCCGGCAAAACATCCTCAAAATAAGAACTTTCTGTCACTATTTTCTTAGAACTATATTCGGGAAAAATAGAATTAACTACAGGGTAGTTTAAGTCATTCTTAATTATAAAAATTGGTTCTTTAAGTTTTTTGGAAACGGGCTGTAGGTAAACATCGGTTTCACCATAATAAGTCAGATTATTAAATACAAAATTGCCGTTGGCATCGGAGTTGGTTTGGCTAAAATTCTGAAGATTATTTACAAAAATGTTGATTTCTTCTTTCAGTGGCATGCGTTTTTTATCCAGGAAAACGCCAGATAAGCTAAGTCCTTTTTCCATTAAAAACGGCTTATTCATAGGTTTATCAATGTCACTGAGACTCAGGTTTTCAGTAATTTTCGAATTCAAATCAAACTCTGGCATAAACTCAGGATTGCCAACAGATAAGGAAAAATTGGCCCCCAAAGCATTTCCTACGAGATCTTGAAAAGCAAATTTGAGCAGGCCTGAAGATTTATCATAAGATTCCAGTTTGGCCACAACTCGCTCTTTTTCACCCTCAGGTTCGGTTTCAGTTTTAGAAATCTCAAATTTCTCATTTCTTGCCAAAAGAGGAAAAGACTTAGAAAAAAGTGGCTTTGAGAAATTCCGCATGTAATTGGTGAAACTTCTCAAAGTGTAAACTCCAGTAGGTAATTCTTTCGAAAAGATCATATTTCCGTAAGCAAAACCATTGGAAACCTCCAGTTTTTGGGTTTCAACAATCTCTTTTTTCTGATTAATTAACTGGACATAAAGCACCTTGCTTGCAGTATCTTTAGCCGCAAAAGAGGTATAATTCAAATATGCCTTAAACCACAGCTTATCACCTTGATAATAAGCATCTCTGTCGGTATGCAAATGTACCGCTTCAGCAAATGGTGGTTTCTCGAACTTCAAAAAATAGGCCTCATTGGCTGAACTTTTGGGGTCATAATCAGATGGCAACATGCCCGATACTTTCAAATAATCCATATCGCCTGACACCACAATATCCTGAGGATTTAAGGGCACTCCCTCTTTGTTGACATGTACGTTATTGCCCCTCACCTGCATCCAACTAATACCGTAATCTATACCTTGATAAGTACGAAGTTCCGACTTAACTGACTGATTGTGAATCTCTAAATTATTAACAACATAAATCTTCTTCAATTCTGGACTTTTACCCAAACCTACCATTTTGCTGCTTTCGTACTCTATTACAGATTTACCTAATTCGGAGTCAAAATTGTCCGTTCTGACGGCATTGGAGCCAGGTTTTGGCACAAATAGTGAGAATCCAGCCTCGGCTAATTTATTATCAACCAAAGACTTAAACATAAATACCGGAGATTTTTTGTAAGAAAAAGCCCTATAAGCAAACCATTCCTCCAACTTGGCCTTGTTAGATGGGGTCATTTCGGTAAAATAAACATTGCCCCCAAGTTTATGCATGTCTTTGCCCACATAAAAATCCGTCAAATCAAAGGTGATGTTGTAGCCCAAAGCCAAATTTTTGATTTTTATTGGTTCAATTGCCTTCGCATAAAAACCATCTTCTTTTTCCTCAAAATCAATCACCCAAGCATTTTCTATCTCACATTTATCGGCAAAATTGCTTTCTCCAAGAAAATAAGTCCTGAACTTTTTCAGCTGTTTTTCCCATTTCTTGTCTCTCTTTGACTTAACCTGAACCTCCGTCAGCAGATTATCCGATGGAACCAATTCGACGTCCATTGTTATGGTTTCACCAGCTTTTGCAATGATTTTTTTAGATACAGACTTGTAGCCCACATAAGAAAAAACCAAGTCAAACTCATTGACAGTGAGATTATTAAATTGATAATTCCCGTCTAGATCCGAGTTTGTACCAATGGTAGAGCCGTTGATGAAAACATTGCAAGATGGCAATCCTTCCTTGGACTGGGCGTCAACAACTTTACCTTTAATGGTGATGTTTTGAGAAAAGGCGGCGTGTTGAAAGAAATAGAAAAGGAATGCCGTAAATAAATACTTCTTCATGCGAGGAATTTTGCGGGTTGTAATTTTTGAATTTAAAACGACAAAAAAAGCCATTTCTTGAAAATAAACTCAAATAATACCAAAAAATATTTTCAGAGGCCACAAAAGCATAATAATTGATAATCTGAGTAATTTATCGGTCAGAAATTGTTAATTTTGCACGATTTTTCAAGAAAAACATTAAAGAAAACCATGCTTTTAAGCGAACAAGAAATACTCAGAAGGCAAAAAAGAGAAGAATTGATGAAGTTGGGAATAGAGCCATACCCTGCGGAAGGCTTCGTAACCAATACCAGTTTAAGAGACATACTCAAACACTGGAAACACAACAAGTTCGACTTCAAAGACGTGAGTGTGGCTGGTCGTTTGATGAGTTTTCGTATCATGGGCTCTGCCTCGTTTGCTGAAATTCAGGACGAGACAGCCAGAATACAGTTGTATTTCAACAGAGACGAAATATGCCCTGGTGAAGACAAAACCATGTACAACACCGTATTCAAGAAACTTCTTGACATTGGAGACATCATCGGTGTTAATGGTTTTTGTTTTGAAACCCAAACAGGAGAGATTTCTATTCATGTAAAATCTTTCAAAGTTCTTTCAAAGTCTCTCAAGCCGCTTCCAGTTGTAAAACGTGACGAAGAAGGTAAAGTACACGATGGTTTTACAGATCCAGAGCAGCGATTCCGTCAGCGTTATGTTGACCTGATCGTAAATCCAGAAAACCGCGATATTTTTGTTAAAAGAGCTAAGATTATCAGCACCATGCGTCAAGTTTTTGACGATAGAGGTTGGTTAGAAGTAGAAACACCAATTTTACAACCCATTCACGGAGGAGCAGCTGCTAGGCCTTTTAAAACGCACCACAATACACTAGACATGCCTTTGTTTATGCGTATCGCCAACGAATTGTATCTGAAAAGATTAATAGTAGGTGGTTTTGATGGCGTATATGAATTTGGTAAGATGTTTAGAAACGAGGGAATGGACCGTACCCACAACCCTGAGTTTACTGCCCTAGAATTATATGTGGCTTATAAAGATTATAACTGGATGATGGAATTCACCGAGCAACTTTTCGAAAAAGTGGCTTTGGCAGTGCACGAAGATACCAAATTCACTTTTGGAGAAAATATTATTGATTTCCAAGGACCATTCCAGAGGCTATCGATCATTGAAGCCATAGAAAAACATACGGGTGTGAATGTTGATGCTTCGTCAGAAGAAGACCTACGCCAAAAATGTAAAGAATGGGGCATGGAAATAGACGACACCATGGGCAAGGCTAAGTTAATCGATGAGATTTTTGGAGAAAAAGTGGAAGAACACTTGATTCAGCCAACTTTCATTATCGATTACCCAGTTGAAATGTCTCCTCTGACCAAAAAACACAGAAGCAAGCCGGGTTTGGTGGAGCGTTTTGAATTATTTATAAATGGTAAAGAAGTAGCTAATGCCTACTCTGAATTAAACGACCCAATAGACCAAAGAGAGCGTTTTGAGGAACAACTGAAATTGGCCGAGAGAGGTGACGAAGAGGCCATGGCTTTAGACGAAGACTTTATCAGATCCTTAGAGTATGGAATGCCTCCAACGGCGGGTATTGGTATTGGTATTGATCGCTTAACAATGATGCTCACCAACAATGCAAGTATACAAGAGGTGCTTTTCTTCCCTCAAATGCGACCTGAGAAAAAGGTAGAAATAGCAACCACAGAAGATTACGTTGCGGCTGGCGTTCCTGCTGTTTGGGTGCCTGCCTTACAAAAAATGGGCTTTTACACCATCCCAGCATTAAAAGAAGCCAATCCAAACAAGGTCTTCAACGACCTAGGTGGAATGCGTAAAAAACTTAAAATAGACGAAAAAATGCCAAGCAAGGAAGAAGTAGAGGCTTGGATAGGGTAAGATAAAGACGTAAAACAAAAATCAGCGATTCCTTTGGGGTCGCTGATTTTATTATGCCTCTATTAAGTCAATTTCTGATTTGTATAATTTAAATTTTTCATCTGTAGAGATAACTGTTAACCCCTCCGAAATAGCAGTCGAAATTAATAATCTATCAAATGGGTCTCGGTGAGAATCAAACAATTGTAGACTTTGATAAGTAATAATGTGTTTTTGACTTATTGATAAAAACTTAAATCCATCCAAATGACAAACTTGAATTATTTCATCAAGAGAACCAAGATTAAGAGGTAATTTCCCTAATTTACTTTTTATAGAAACCTCAAATAAGCTTATATCCGAAACAAAAATATTATTCTCAATATTATTTAAAATACTCAGAATACTAGGTTTCATTAAACTATCATTCAATTGAAACCAAATGAGAATTTGAGTATCGATTAAATAATTCATCCCATATATTCTTTCAAATCATCCAGAGGCTCATTAAAATCATCCGGAATACTAACTTCTCCTTGTTTCAAATTCCTTAGTCGTAACAACCCACCTGGCACCCGTTGCTTTAAAACTTTCGCCTTTTCAGTAGAAATAAACGTCACAATGACCTCCGACTTTTCTTGAATCGGAGCGGGTTCTAGTAGTGTTAGCACACCGTTTTCATAAATACCCTTAACAGCTTGATACATAATTGAAATCTTTTATGATACACAAACTTAACATTTTTTCTGAAATAAAATTCAAAAGTAGCTAACGAGGATAATTCCAGAAACGATTTCTACTACCTCCTTCCAAAAAACTTCTTGGGCTTTTTATTTTCAGATGTCGAACTTCCACCACCACTGTGAGGCGAACGACCTCCGCCACCTTGTATATTCGGCTTTCTAAAATTATTGTTCTGAGGTCTTCTGTGTTCTGATTTCGTAGGTCCTGGTTCGTCCTCTTCGATAGGTTCGTAGCCCGTCATCGTTTCTCTTACAAACTTTTGACCCAACAATTTCTCAATTCCTCTTAAGAAATCATATTCTTCATTACAAACCAAAGAAACGGCTTCACCAGTAGCCCCAGCCCTACCCGTACGGCCTATGCGGTGTACATAGTCCTCTGGTACGTTTGGCAGTTCGTAGTTTACCACATGTGGCAAAAGTGGAATATCCAGTCCTCTAGCAGCAATGTCTGTTGCCACCAAAACCTGAATTTCTCCCTTTTTGAAATCATCCAAAGCCTTTGTTCTGGCCCCCTGTGACTTGTTACCGTGTATAGCAGCCGAAGTAATATCCGATTTTTGAAGTTTTTCTGTGAGTTTATTGGCTCCATGCTTTGTTCTAGTAAAAACCAAAACCTGTTCCCAATTACCCTCTTTTATCATTTTTACCAACATGGAAGGCTTTCTTCCTTTGTCAGCTAAGATTACTCTTTGATCAATTTTCTCTACCGTAGTATTTTCTGGCGAAGCCTCCACCATTTCAGGGTCATGTAAAATACCGGCTGCTAACTGCTTGATTTCCAATGAAAATGTGGCAGAAAACAAAAGATTCTGACGACGCTCAGGAATCAAAGCTAACACTCGTTTGATGTCTTTAGCAAAACCCATGTCAAGCATTCTGTCGGCTTCGTCCAAAACTAATATCTCCACATTGGCTAATGAAAGTGCCCTTTGGCTATGCAAATCCAACAAACGGCCGGGAGTCGCAACCAAAATATCTACACCATTTTTAAGAGTAGAAATCTGTGGATTAATGTTTACACCACCAAAAACCACTGTAGCTTTTATATCTAAATAAACGCTGTATTCTTTGATATTGTCATAAATCTGAGCGGCGAGCTCGCGTGTTGGCGTAAGAATCAAGGACCTGATTTTTCTTCTTCCTTGATTAGGCGTAGCAGATAAAATCTGCAAAATAGGCAAAGTAAAACCCGCAGTTTTACCAGTACCTGTTTGGGCCGAAGCCAAAATATCTTTTCTATCTAAAACAAGTGGGATGGCTTTTTCTTGAATCGGTGAAGGAGTGATATAACCTTTTTCTTTTACTGCTTGCAGTATCGGACTGGAGAGTCCTAAATTTTCGAATGACATAAATTGGTATTTTGAAATACCAGTTTCGGTACTTCGATTAAAACGCAAAGGTACGGTTTATTATCCAGATTGTGGTTATTTGTGAATTGTTCACTCATCTATAGCTAGGGTTTACAAAAAAAGCCATCCGAAGATGGCTCTTAAAATATTTTAATCAAAGACAATACTATACCCTAACTATCTCAGCACCAATAGCATTTAGGCGGGTATCGATGTTTTGATATCCTCTATCAATTTGTTCAATGTTATCAATAATGCTCGTCCCGTCCGCAGAGAGTGCGGCTATTAACAAGGCCACACCTGCACGAATATCAGGAGAGGTCATTCTGATTCCTCTTAAATTATATTCTCGGTTGAGACCTATAACCGTGGCTCTGTGTGGGTCACAGAGAATGATTTGCGCTCCCATATCGATTAACTTATCTGTAAAGAACAATCGAGATTCAAACATTTTTTGGTGAATTAAAACCGTACCTTTTGCTTGAATAGCCGTTACCAAAATTATGGATATCAAGTCAGGCGTAAATCCTGGCCATGGAGCATCATAAACCGTTAATATTGAGCCATCTATGAGCGTACTTATTTTGTAATTAGACTGAGCAGGAATATGAATATCATCCCCCCTGAATTCCATTTCTATACCCAGCTTCCTAAAAGTATCTGGAATTATGCCTAATTCAGGAATTCTGCAATTCTTAATCGTGATTTCAGAGCCGGTCATCGCCGCAAGGCCAATAAAACTACCAATTTCGATCATGTCAGGTAGCATAGTATGCTCACAGCCAAACAGTTCTGTTACCCCTTCAATGGTCAGGAGATTCGAACCTACACCCGAAATCTTGGCTCCCATGCTGTTCAGCATTTTGCACAATTGCTGCAAATAAGGCTCACAAGCTGCGTTATAAATGGTGGTAGTCCCTTCTGTCAAAACCGCGGCCATCAAAACATTGGCAGTTCCGGTGACTGATATCTCTTCCATCCAGATATACGAGCCTTTCATTTTGGAACCGTCAATAGAATAGAACGAATCGCCGGCATCATACGAAAACTCAGCTCCCAACTTCTGAAAACCAATAAAGTGGGTATCTAACGGCCTTCTACCAATTTTATCGCCACCTGGCTTTGGGGCTTTACCTCTACCAAAACGGCCCAACATTGGCCCTAAAAGCATAACTGAACCACGAAGTTCGGCAGCTTTGTCCTTATATTCTTGCGTTTCGAAATAATCAAAACTTACATCATCAGCCTCAAATTTATACACACCATCACCCATCTTACTTCGCTTAACGCCCATGTCTTCTAGGAGTTCCATCAGCTTGTTTACGTCTCTGATATTGGGTATGTTGTGAATAATCACAGGTTCTTTGGTCAGCAAAACTGCACACAATATCTGCAATGCTTCGTTTTTTGCCCCTTGGGGAATCAACTCCCCTTTTAATTTTCTTCCTCCAGTTATTTTAAATGACGCCATAAAGATTACTGTGGTCTTCTTCGGTTATTGTTGCTATTAAAACGATTTTTATTGTTTCCATTGCCATTTCCGCCGTTCGGATTGTTAGGCCTTTGGTTTGGATTTCTATTAAATCCACCCATTTTGTTACCATCAACACTGGCTCTCGGATCTCTACGCTCATTGCCTCTTTCAGGACGGTTGGAGAAATTCTGATACGCAGGTCTTGGCCTATTGCCGCTTCCATCTTTTGGGTTGGCGTCATCTATCATTCCGTTCTGAACCAAAAAGTCAATTTCAGGCTTTAGTTTACCACCCGAAAGCTCCATGATTTGATTCAAACAGACACTAGTCTCTACAGTATCTTTGTTCCAGTTCAAGAAAAACGATTTCATCAAACGCACCAAGTACGAAACAAATGCCTTTCGTTCGTCAAAAGTTTCGGCTACAATAGCTTTCATGATAAGTAGCTCAAGATTTCTTCCATAAAACTTGTGCTTCAGTTTAGACTGACTGTAAGGGATTTGCATTGGTTTTTTACCCAATATCTCTTTTGGAGGTGGTGGATACGGACTGTCAACGTCAAGGTCAAAATTGGCCATGATGTACAAATCATCCCAAAGCTTTTTGCTGTAATCGGCTCCATCACGCATCTGAGGATGAATCTGCCGCATCAGTTCTACCAGAATGTGGGCATGCTTGGTTCTTTTTTCTTTCTCTGGAATAGAAACGATCTGTTCGACCAATTTCTGAACATTACTTCCGTATTCTTTCATATAAATATCCTGCTAGAGGATTTGGAATTTTCTTTTTTTTAAAACTTAAACAGGAGGAATCTAAAACTTCAAACTGTAGAATAGGCTTTTCAATTACAAATTTAATCAAAAAATGTTAAATCTAATAAATTTCTGATTCGGCATTAAATTTTCCATAATTACTAACGTTTTAGTTTGAAAATAGTTTTTTTAAGTCGCAAACAAATGTTTTTGTTTTGGGTTTTAAGAATTTCTATTTAATTGCAACCGTATTTTCCATTTTAAAACAAATACAATTAATTAATCTCAAATCCTTTATGAAAAGACTAATCTACAACCTTGGGCTTCTGCTTTTGGTATGTCATGTGGCATTTGCCCAACAAATCAACCTTAAAGAAAAACTTCCGATGGATCCTGCGGTGAAAGTAGGTAAACTCAAAAACGGGCTTACTTATTATATCCGCAAAAACGTGGAACCGAAAAATCGGGCACAACTCCGACTCGTCATAAAGGCCGGCTCAATCCTTGAAGATGATGATCAGAGAGGTCTGGCTCACTTTATGGAACACATGGACTTTAACGGCACAAAGAATTTTCCGAAAAACGAAATGGTGAATTTTTTGGAGAAAAATGGTATCCAGTTTGGTGCTGACCTAAATGCATATACGAGTTTCGACGAAACAGTGTACATGCTTCCGGTCCCGACTGATACACTAGCCAAGTTAGAAAAATTCATGATGATATTGTCAGAATGGGCAGCTTATGCTACACTTGACCACGCCGAAATCGACAAAGAACGTGGTGTAGTTTTGGAAGAATCAAGACTTAGAAAAGGTGCTCAGTCGAGAATTCAGGAGAAACTTTTACCAGTGATTTTTAGAGGCTCAAGATACGCTCAAAGGTTGCCGATTGGCTTGGACGAAATCATTCAAAACGCACCTTATGATGCTGTAAAGAGATTCCACAAAGATTGGTATCGACCTAACCTACAAGCTGTTGTGGCTGTTGGCGACTTTGACCCTGCTCAGATTGAAGCCATGATAACTAAGTATTTTGGCGGTATTCAAAATCCTGCAAAACCAAAAGAGAGAATAAAATACGAAGTACCTCTGAAAGGCGGCACGGAAGCCATTGTTATCACCGATAAGGAGCAACCTTACAACATGGTGCAGTTGTATTACTTACAACCAGAGAAAAAACAAATAACGGCTGAGAATAGAAGAGAGAACATAATGGCTTCATTATTTAACAGTATGATAAGCCAACGTTTGCAAGAATTGATGCAAAAAGCTGACCCTCCTTATCAGTTTGGTTCGAGTAATTACTCATCATTTTTGGGAAATCTAGATGCCCTCACCGTTTTTGCGGTAGCTAAAGGTGCTGACGTAGAAAAAGCATTGAAGACGGTTTTGGATGAAAACGAACGTGTTTCAAAGTTTGGTTTCACAGAGAGTGAATTACAGAGAGCTAAATTGCAATACAAAACAGGCGTAGAGAAACAATATAAAGAAAAAGACAAAACAGATTCAGAAAACTTTGTGGAAGAGCTGGTAGGTTGTTTCTTAAATGACGTGGTGATGACAGACATTGAATATGACAATAAGTTTGTAGCACAAAACCTAGATGGCATCAAGTTAGCTGAAGTTAACGCCTTGGTAAAAAAACTTATTACCAAAGAAAACAGGGTTTTGGCCTTGATTGGCTCTGAAAAAGACAAAGAAAGCCTTCCAACAGAGGCTCAGCTCAAGGGATGGTTAGACAATACGGGATCTACCATTACAGCATATGTGGACGAAGCCGTGGCAACAACATTGGTGGAGAAAAGGCCAAATCCGGGTAAAATTGTTTCTGAAAAGAAAGTGGACGAGGTAGGTGTTACTGAGATAGTTTTTGAAAATGGCTTAAAAGTAAATTTAAAACCAACTGACTTTAAGAACGACGAAATCAAGTTTAGAGGTACCAGCTGGGGAGGAAGCTCGCTCTATGAAGATGCCGACTTTATGAATGCGGCCATGAGTTCTATGGTGGCCTCAACAAGTGGAATTGGCAACTTGAAATCCTCGCAATTGACCAAGTTTATGTCAGGCAAGGTGGCTCAAGTTAACGCCATGGTAGGCGGCACTACTGAGGCCATTTCGGGTTCATCTTCTGTAAAAGATTTTGAAACTGCTTTGCAAATGATATATAACAGATTTACCAACAACAAGTTAGACCCGGAAGCAGTAAAAGGTGCGTTGGCTAACCAAAAAGACTTTTTGGCAAATATGGAAAAAACGCCAACTCCAGAGAAAGTATTCAATGACTCGGTACAAGTAGTGATGGGTAATGGTGCCTACCGTGCTCAACCGATGACTTCGGACAGAATGAACCAAGTGAATCCCGAAAAAGCAATGAAAATCTTCAGTGAGAGATTCAACAACGCCTCAGATTTCGAGTTCACATTTGTAGGAAACTTTGAGGTTGAAAAAATCAAGCCTTTACTGGCAACTTATCTTGGTGGATTACCTGGAACCCAGAAAAAAGAGACTTTCCGTGACTTGAAAATAGTACCACCGTCGGGTAAGGTGAGTAAGGTTGTAAAAAAAGGAACTGAAGACAAAGCCAGGGTTTTGTTAACTTATTCGGGCAAATATGCTCCTAACGATGCTGAAGAACTACAGATAAGAGCCTTGGGAGATATTTTAAACATAAAACTTACAGAAAAATTACGTGAAGAAGAAAGTGGAGTTTACTCGCCATATGTTGGTGGTAGTACCAACAGAGTACCCATGCCACGATATATGTTCAGAATCGGCTACGGTTGCTCACCAGCCAATGTAGAGAAACTGATAGATATCACATTAAAGGAAATTGAAAAAATCAAAGCCAATGGTGCAGAAGCGGGAGATATTGAAAAGTTTGTTTCGAAGCAAAAGCTTGATTTCCAAACTAATCTAAAAAATAACGACTATTGGTTGAGTTCTTTGGCTAACAAATATCAAAATGGTGACAAAGTAACCACTATTCCTACGGAAGATAAATTACTCGACTTATTGACAGTAGAAAGCACGAAAGCGACTGCAAAGAAATATTTGAGTGGAGATGATTTCATTAGAATAGTTCTTTTGCCAGAGGATAAATAAGAGGAAAAATCTTTTTTAAATCGAAAAAGGCTGCTCAGTTTAATGGGCAGCCTTTTTTATATATCAAGAATCTATTTTACTTCAAAGCACTCGTAACAGGCTGTCCAAGAGAACCGTTTGGTTCTAAAATTTTGAGCAACATGGCAATGGTTGGAGCTATATCAGAAATATGCGTTCTGTTTAAATTCTCTCCTTTGTTTATTCCCCAACCATAGAAAACCAATGGCACATGTGTGTCATAGGCATACATGGTACCGTGGGTTGTTCCTTTAGTGTAACCCTGAAACCAAGCTGGTTCTACCAGAATCATGACTTCTCCACTTCGTTTTGGGTTATAAATATTGGTCAGTTTATCTCTGTAGTAAGACGGTACTTCGTTTACATTCCCCTCCGAAAGGTTTATGACATTATATACACCCTCAATCGTAGCAAATTCATTCTTCACAACAGCAGTTACTTGGTCTACAGTAATATTTTTTTGAGCCAATAAAACTTTATTTAAGTAAAACTGATAGTTGTCTGAGTTGATAACATACTTGCCTTCTCCAAACTTTGCTATCAAGGCAGCTTCCGCTTTTTTCTCAAGTTCTCCTCCCAAAAACAAACCTGCAGGTACATTATGTTTTTTCAAAAAAGCCGGTATTTCAGCCACACCATGATCTGCAGAGAGGAAAACAGTATAATTGCCTAAGCCTAGTTTTTTATCCAAATGAAGTAATAACTCCTCCATGTTTTTATCCAACCTTAAGTACACATCCTCAATCTCCTTCGATTGAGCCCCAAAAGCGTGCCCGGTGTAATCAGGAGTCGAAAAACTAACCGTTAAAAAATCTGTTTCCTTGCCCATGCCCATATTTTCAGAATCGATGGCAGCCAAAGCAAAGTTTTTAGTGAGTTCGTTTCCAAAATAAGTTTGAGCTAAACTTCCCATGGTTACTTTGTGTGGAAACACCGACTTCGTTTCGCCCGAAATACTTGCCTCATAAGGCTGATCGTCGTCTTCGGTTTCTGTGTAATTCGCCAACGGTTGCAACGGCTCCCATGTTTTGGTGATATACTGTTGGGGTAATTTTTTATCGTTGAAAGTCTTTACCCAATCAGGCAAAGTTTTTTGATAGTAGTCACTTGTAATCCAATTTCCGCTACCAGCGTCATACCAATAAGCCAAACCAGTATGTCCAGCAGGCAATATGGCACCTCTATCTTTAAAAGCAATTCCAATTACTTTTGATTTAAACTGAGTAGCAATTCTGAGTTGGTCAGTAATAGATGTTACTTTCATATTTTTGGGCGACATCTTACCAGCCGAAGCACTGCCCGTTCCAACTACGTTAACTGTTGAATCAGAAACTACATACATGCTTTTGGAGATATTTTTCTCGTACCACTCATTGCCTACTATGCCACTGATGGCTGGCGAAGAACCGTTAAATATATGTGCATGACCAGGGCCAGTCACGGTTGAAGCATAATGATAGTGATTGTTGCGGCAGTTATAGCCTTCGTTCATCATTCTCTTGAAGCCACCGGTTGAGTATTTTGAGTAAAAACGATAGAGATAGTCATAACGCATTTGGTCTACCACTATACCTACTACCAATTTCGGCTTTTCCGACTTGGGCTTTTGTGAAAAGGCCATCGCCGAAAACAAAAGCAAAAAACTTAATAATTTCAATTTCATTTGTATTAATTTTCGACAAAAATAGGTTTTTAATTTAGACCTAAAAACAATTTAAGATTAAGTGTGTTTTATTATAGATAAAAATAGAAGATGGAGATAGCAATTAAAGTAGGAATAGTTCTTGGCGTTTTTCTTTTGATGGAAGGTGTAGCTTGGTTTGCTCACAAATACATAATGCACGGTTTTGGCTGGACTTGGCACGAGGACCACCACAACATGCATAAGGGTTTTTTCGAAAAAAACGATTACTATGCATTGGTATTCACTCCAATAGCCATTTTTTGTATCGTTTATGGTGATTTAAATGCGGAATATTGGTATTTGTTTCACATCGGCTTAGGCATTACCCTTTACGGGCTTTTCTATTTCATTTTTCACGATTTAATAGTGCACAGAAGAGTCAAATTCAAATTTACGACCAAAAGTAAATACATGAAACGTATCATGCACGCACACTACATTCACCACAAGACACACACCAAAGAAGGAGCTGAGGCTTTTGGGTTTCTGTACGCCCCCAAGAAATACGAAAAGAAATGAGTTTGTGATTTTTAAGAAAAAATTGGGCTTTTTTTATAAAATATGCCATTCAAAGTTTGTTTAGCTAATCACAGCCCAAAAAGCCTTATAAATCTTACTAACTTGCGGGCTGAACCCTCAAAGTTTTTATGTTTTCTCATATCACCAAAGATTTTTTTGGCAACAAACAGAGTTTTTCCATTGGTCTAATATTCATTTCGGTCGGGCTATTGTTTGGCAACTGGGCTACTTTCATACCCTCAGTAAAAACAAAGTTTGACCTCGACGATGCCCAACTCGGACTACTTTTGCTCAGCCTTCCATTTGGGGCTTTAACCATGAATCCCGTTGCGGCCACTTTGGTTCGCAAAATTGGAATGCAAAAAACATCTGTTTATGGCATTGGATTTATGTTATTGGCATTCAGCCTATTACTAAATGCTCCATCGGTTTATTTCCAGTCCTTTTTTCTATTTCTATGTGGATGTGGTATTTCTATTACCAATGTGGGTATGAATACTTGCGTGGGAGCCATTGAGCATCATTATGGTATAAAAATCATGAGTACGTGCCATGGCATGTTCAGCTTAGGCCTTATGTTTGGATCTATTTGCTCTAGTTTTTTCGGTGGTATGGGCTTGCTACCAGGACTTTATATGAGCATTGTTGGCGGTCTATTGTTTTTGGTTTTGTTATTTGCTCAAAAGAATATTTTTCTAATTCAGGATGATTTACACGAAACCACCGAAGAAAAATCAAAATTTTCCTTTCCAAAGGGAAGTTTCCTTTTGATGATCATCATCGGTTTGTGTATCAATATAACCGAAGGAACCATGGCTGACTGGTCTGCAGTTTTCATGAGAGACGTTGTACAAACCTCCACCTATTTTGAAGGTTGGGGAATGGCTGGCTACTCACTTTTTATGGCTTTGGGAAGGCTCATTGGTGACAAAATAATTCCAAGATATGGTGCCAATAAAATACTTTTCTACGGTGGTCTCTTGACCATCTTGGGTATCATTGTTGTCATCAGTCTGCCTTATACTTTTTCGGCTATTGTGGGTTTTGCATTGGTTGGAGCAGGTGTTTCGTGCGGAGCCCCTATACTTTATGCCAGTGCGGCGAGGGTTCCGAACATGGCCAAAGGATCTGGATTAGCCATCATGAATACCTTTGCGATGGGAGGTTTTTTGTTCGGCCCAGTTTTAATTGGGTTCATTTCCAAAGCCACTACTCTGTCTATTGCTTTTGCTTTTATTGCTTCATTGGGATTGGTTTGGGTGATTCAGAGCAAGAGAGTTAAGCTTTTTTAGCATTCACCACCGTATAGGCCTTTTCGTATCCCTCTTTTATAATGGCTTTTATGACCTCAATATCAAAATCCGTGAGTTTGATATTTACAGAAACGTCAGGCCTTATGACGGTAAGTTTTATTTTTTTATTGAAACTAAAACCCGCCACCGAAACCAAATTTTGGTTGTAATGTTCCGCCCATTCCAAGTCATTGTTTTCGAGCTGATTCACAGAAATGTCCTTAATTCGTTCAATAAGTGTAAGTAAACTACGGTAGTTGATGGGTTCCATTTCACGTTTTTTCGGGTGAGTGGCTATGGCATAAATTTCTGTGGCACCGTCGGCTATGGCCTTTTTCAAAGGCACCACCTCTCTGATTCCACCATCTAAGTACACTTCCTTATTATCGTTGCCAATCTGTATACCTGGCATAATGATGGGCAGAGAACTACTGGCACGAAGAAAATCTATAAAATGCTGTTCTAGAGGATCAGCATAGTGCATTTCTCCCGTATGAACGTTTACGGCCCCTACTTTTATGGCCACGGGGCTACGTCTGAGGGTAGTTAAATCAATATACTTCTTGAGTTTTTCATGAAGCGGATTGGTATCCAAAAGCCCATCAAATCTACTCATGAGTGTATCTATCCCCAGGGTCCATTTCGACTTTAAAATACCAATATCCGAGGGCTTTGTGATGTTTTCTAACCAAAACTGGAGTAATTTCTTATTGACCAAATCCCAGTTGATAGTCCCAGTAGCTTTGTGCTGATGGCCTGCTTCGTTCACCATAAAGGCAGCATTGAGTGCTCCAGCCGAAATCCCATAGATCATGTCAGGTTTAAATCCGGTTTCTAAAACAGCCTGAATGGCTCCAACCTGCCAAGCTCCTTTCAGAGAACCACCTCCCAAAACCAATGCTTTCATCGAAAAAGTTTATTTTCACCAAAAATAACCTAGAATTGATAGAAAGTAGAATTTATTTTCGAATTAATCCAACACTAATGTGAAAAGCGTCAGCTATAAGATTAAACAATTTGGGAGAATTGCTCGGTCCAATATCTTGCAAAGAATATGATTTAATGCCTTTTTCGTAACGAACATCAAAGAAAAACGACCCGAATTCATAGCCAATTCCTACGGTAAAATTCATGATAGGTCTATTAAAAAACTTACCGTCGAGTTTTTCTTTTGGAACGAACTCCAAAAGTGCGTTTTTCATTTCGTCATTGAGTTTATAGGCAAAATTGACTGTCGGTCCGAAAAATACCCTTGATTTATTAGATCTGATACCTATCAGAATAGGCACATCAACAGCTGAAAATGAACCATTTACACGTTTATAAAGGCTACCATCAGTTTTGAGAAGGTCAAACTTGCCAGATTTGGTCGAGTGGATAAGCTCTGGTTGAATAAAAAACGAACCTCTTACAAATCTTGCGAACACTCCAGCATTAAATCCCGTACCAAAGAGATCGTTATTCACAAACTGATTCTTCACAATTTTACCGTTTTGATCCAAAACCGGCAACCCACTTTGCCCAATTTGATCGACCGTGTTTTCGTTTATGATGTATTTGCCTCTACTTACTCCTCCCCTAACTCCCCACGAAAACCGCCAAGTATCTCTTTTGTACTCCTCTGAGTAACTCATGGTGTCAAATACAATGGGTTTCAACCTCAAGCTGGTGTCAATGGGCATATTGGCCGTATCCGCTTTAATCACTTGTGCATAACCAAAGGCACTCTGAAACAATAAAAAGACAAAAATAAATCTATACATATCGTGTAAAATTTCCTCAATAATTAATCAAAAATTGAGCCAAAGGGTACGTTTTAAGAGATTATCATGGTGGTTAGTCTGGAAATACAAACCGTTTTGCCTTCTTCGTTAGAAACCTTAATATCCCAAACGTGAGTTTTGGAACCTATGTGAATCGGTGTCACCTTGCCGTACACCCAACCAGACTTCACCCCTCTCAAATGATTTGCATTAATTTCGAGCCCCACTGCCTTTTGTTTCTCGGGGTTTTCCAAACACAGCATTGAGGCCACGCTACCCAGTGTTTCAGCCAAAACAACCGAAGCTCCACCATGCAAAAGGCCAAATGGCTGATGGGTGTGGCTATCTACAGGCATTCGGGCTATTAAAAAATCGTTTCCAATTTCAGTAAATTCAATCCCAATATGGCCTGGAAGTGTGTTTTCACCAAAAGCGTTTAGTGTTTGTAAATCAAAATTTTTATTAAACATGGTATTCTACGTAAATTTGTCAAAAATATCTAAAAAGAGGGGAAATATACTTATGTCGAAAAAAGAAATCTATTTAATCAGACACGGAGAAACAGAATACAACAAAAAAGGCATAGTACAAGGTAGCGGAATAGACGCAGACCTCAACGAAACAGGGAGAAATCAAGCAGAGGCTTTTCATAGAAAATATGGTGATGTTCCTTTCGAAAAAGTGTACACCTCGGCCCTAGTGCGAACGCATCAAACTGTTGAGAAATTCATTAAAAAAGGAATCCCTCATGAAATTCTAGCAGAGTTGAATGAAATCAGTTGGGGCGAAAAGGAAGGTAAAGAACCAACCACAGAAGACAACGCCTACTACGCCAATCTGACCAAAAGCTGGAGCCAAGGCAACATAACGCTGAAACCAACAGGTGGCGAAAGTCCTGTAGAGGTAGCCGACAGATTGAAAATCGGCCTCAAAAAAATCATTGAAAACTCTCATGAGAAACTGGTATTGGTGGCCATGCATGGTAGAGCAATGAGAATACTGTTGGCCGAAATATCAGACCTTCACTTGCAAGAAATGGACACATTCCCCCATCAAAACACCTGTTTGTACAAGTTGGAGTATTGTTACAACGAAGATAAATTTGAGATACTTTCTCGAAACGATGTGAGTCATTTGGAAGAGCTTGAAATAGGATAAAAACTGGCATAAACCATTATTCAACCTTTCGCCAACAATTATCCCCGACAATCAAGAAGATTAATTTTTAATTTTTCATAATATGTAGTTTTGAGAAAATATTGGATGAATGAATTTTAAGCAATCGTATTGGCTTTTTCAGATTTCGGGATGGACGCTTTACACCCTCTCGGACTTCATCAACTATTTTCTATTTTGGAATTTCAACTATGAGGAGCTCGAAAACCTCGTTTTTAATTCTATCATAAACATTTTGGTGGGTATATCTCTTACACATCTATTCAGGGTGGTTTTTAAAAAATATGATTGGATAAAACTATCTATACCACAACTCATTATCAGGAGTTTCATTGGCATAATACTTATCACTTTTTTGTTTTATGCCATCAATATCAGCCTCGATGAAGACATCATAGACACCTCCAAAAGCAATTGGCTGCTGAGAGATATCGTCTATGTGGTCAATCTAAGTAAACCGATTTTGATATGGGTTTTGGTTTATATTTTCTATGCTTACACCAATGAACGACGAATTGATGCCATTGAACGTATAAAACTCCAAACTTCGATAGAGGCCACCGAAGCTAAAATATTACGGGCTCAAATCAACCCGCACTTTATGTTTAATGCCTTGAATAGCATCAGAGCTTTGGTGTTGGAAGACCCCAGCAAATCGCAGAAAGGTATTACGCAATTATCGAATATTCTACGAAGTGCACTAGTGGCCGACCGAAAAACGACCATATCGCTCAAAGAAGAGCTGAAAACCATTGAGGACTACCTAGAGCTTGAAAAAGTACGCTATGAGGAGCGACTGCAAATCATGTGGGATGTGGACGTAAATACGCTGAACATACAAGTACCTCCTATGATGCTCCAAACTTTGGTCGAAAACGCCATTAAACACGGTGTACAAAAAGCGGCAAGGTGGGGTTATGTAGAAATAAACACCAGTAAAATTTTTAATAATTTAGTGATTAAAATACGAAATACAGGTGTACTCAAAAACACCGAAAACCTGAACGAGGATGGAGGTTTTGGACTAAAAAATACAGAAAAAAGATTGCAGTTATTATACGGCAAAAATGCCTCTTTTGAGATATATCAAGAAGATCACCAGACAGTTACGGCTGTCATAAAAATACCTCTAAGTATATGAAAACCATCATTATCGACGACGAAAGACTTGCCCGAAACGAGCTTAAAAGGCTTTTAGAAGATTTTCCAAAAATCAATGTAGTGGCCGAAGCCGCCAATGCAGATGAAGCCATCGAACTCATTGATGAACATCAACCTGACTTGCTTTTTCTTGATATTCAGATGCCCGGAAAAAATGGTTTCGAACTCTTGGAAATCATTGAAGACAGGGTGCCAGAAGTTATTTTCACCACGGCCTACGACGAGTATGCCCTGAAGGCCTTTGAATACAATGCTCTCGACTACCTCATGAAGCCAATTGACAGTAGCCGTTTGGCTGAGGCTATCACCAAAGTAGAAGCAGAAATCAAGCGTACTGAAAGACTCTCATCAGACCCTAACGTTCAATATTTGACAGAAAATGATCAAGTATTTGTAAAAGATGGTGAAAAATGTTGGTTTGTAAAACTAGGAAAAGTGAGACTCTTTGAGTCGATGGGCAATTACGTGAGGCTGCACTTTGAGGACCAAAAACCAATGATTTTGAAATCTTTGAATAGTCTGGAGGAAAGATTAGACCCGAAGAGTTTCTTTAGAGCTAACCGCAAACACATCATCAATCTGCAGTGGGTGGAGAAAATAGAGCCATGGTTTTCAGGTGGATTGTTGGTAACACTAAAAGGTGGTGAGAAAAGCACACCATTAGAAAAGATTGAAATCTCCCGTCGTCAAGCCATAAAATTCAAAGATTTAATGAGCTTATAATGCGAATTCTGATAGCCCCAGATTCTTTCAAAGATTCACTTTCAGCTGCCAAAGTGGCTGAAAGTTTGGCCAGAGGAATCAAAAGTACATTTCCAGAAGCCGAAATCACGCTTTTGCCTTTGGCAGATGGTGGTGAAGGTACGCTGGAGGCCATCAAAGGAGATTTGGAGTACGTCAAATGCATGGCTTCTGATCCACTTTTCAGAAAAATAGAAAGCAAATATCTTTGGGACGAAAAAACCAAGACAGCCTTTGTGGAAATGGCACAAATTTCTGGGCTCGAACTTGTGACCGAAAACGAGCGAAATCCTTTAAAAACTACCACTTTAGGAACTGGCGAATTAATAGCCAATGCACTGAAAAGAAAGGCGAAAAAAGTTATACTTTTTGTCGGCGGCTCAGCTACCAATGATGGTGGGATAGGCATGGCGGCGGCATTGGGCTATATTTTTCTTGACAAAAAAGGAAATACATTAAATCCTACAGGAGAAAATCTGAATTTCATTCACGATTTCGATTACCAACCCACCTTTGACCTCTCAAAAACAGAATTTATCGTAGCCACCGATGTGACCAATCCTTTTTATGGAGAAAACGGTGCTGCACATATTTATGCCAAACAAAAAGGTGCAAATCCTGAACAAATAGACTTTTTGGACAAAGGACTCCAAAACCTGAATAGAGTTCTAAAAAAAAACAAAAACATTGACTTGCAAACCGTTGCAGGAAGCGGGGCTGCCGGTGGATTGGCAGGTGGAGCCTACGCATTTCTTGGAGCAAAAGTAGTTTCAGCTGCAGAAGAAATCTTCAAAATATGCGATTTAGAGACCAAAATTGAGCAATCGGACATCATTGTATCTGGTGAAGGCCGAATAGATTCTCAAACTTGGAATGGTAAACTGATATCAAAACTCCTAGAAAATGCCAAACAGAAAAGCGTTATTTTGGTTGGTGGTAGTGTGGAAACAGACTTAAGTAAGCAACTAAACATTATAAAGGCCTACCAAATCAAAACACCCGAAATGACCTTGGATTATGCGAAAGCAAATGCGGCAGAATTGCTTTTTGAAACGGGGAAGGAGATTGGGAACCTTTTAAATTGATTTTCTAGGATGATTTGATAATAACAGGTGGAAATTTCCCCAAAATCTGCTTATTTAGCTAAAATTTTACAACAAAAAATTACTTGCCAAAACCACTAAGTTATAAACACAAGAAGGAAATTTATACCTTTGCAACTTAGTGTCTTTGCAGTAAAAAAGAATAAAAAATATGAAATACCTTTGGGGTGTTGACTTGGGCGGAACCAAAATAGAGTGTATCGTAATAGAAGCAGAATCTGGAGAAATCTTAATCAGGAAACGAATTGATACTGAAGCTGATAAAGGCTACAAACATATTATTTCTCAAATTGGGCTGTTGATTAATATCGTAAAAGAAGAAACTGGCGTGACTCCGACAGCCATAGGATTTAGTACACCGGGAACGTTGGATCCAGGCTTACAAACCATGAAAAACTGCAACACAGTTTGCATGAACGGCCAGCCGATGAAAAAGGACTTGGAGGAATTGCTCAAAATCAGAATAGAAATGGCCAACGATGCCAACTGTTTTGCTTTAGCCGAAGCCACCATGGGAGCAGCCAAGGACCTCGACGCAGAAGTGGTTTTTGGAGTAATAATGGGTACCGGTGTTGGAGGTGGTGTAGTAGTCAATGGCAAAGTGATTGGAGGAAAACACGGAATTGGCGGTGAATGGGGACATATAGTATTGGATGTTGATGGCGAGGCTTGTTATTGCGGCAAAAGTGGTTGCAACGAAAAAGTCTTTGCAGGTCCTGCTCTCGAGAGATATTATGAAGGACTTTCAGGCCAAAAACTTAGACTGAAGGAAATTTACCAAAGGCACTTGGATCACACCGACCCTCACGCCACAGCAACCATAGACCATTTGATGACCTCTTTTGCAAGAGCCATCAGTTCGATAATCAATGTGCTGGACCCAGATGTCATAGTTCTTGGTGGTGGTGTTAGTAACATTGACCTACTTTATACCGAAGGTGTAAAACAGATAGAAAACTATATTTTCAATAACCGAAAAGTAGAAACGGTATTCCTAAAACCACTACTTGGCGACAGTGCTGGGGTTTTCGGGGCGGCGGAGTTGGTGAGAAATTAGTAATCGGTTATTGGTAACTGGTTATTGGATGTGCTTGCCTAAAATAGGTTGACAAAAAAATCAACTTATGTTATGATCGAAGCAAAATTAATTTCTAAAAAAAGTACAAAACTAAACATTCGACAACGTAGAATATTTAGTGAGGAGTTCAAACGAGAAAAAGTTCAAGAAATCAGTTCGGGTTTGTGTTCTATAAAATCTTTTTGCAATTTATGGGGAGTTAGTAGCGTAACCGTTTATCGTTGGCTCTATCGTTACTCATCCGAACATAAAAAAGGAACTACAATGGTAATTCAAAAAGATAGCGAAGCTCAAAAGACTGCGGAACTTTTGGAAAAAGTAGCATCATTGGAGCAACGATTGGGACAAAAGCAAATGCAAATAGATTATCTTGAAAAGCTAATTGAAATAGCTAGTAAAGACGCTGGTGTTGACTTAAAAAAAAACACCAAAGTACCACTTTAGAATATTTTAGAATGAATAAGAAAAACCTTAATCACTCCATGGAATCTTTATTTAACTATTGTGGGATAACTCGTCAAGGACATCATAAAAATTTATTGAATGAGCAAAAATGGTCTGAACTAGAATACTTAATAGTAGGTCAAATACTTCAGATTAGAGAACTTCATCCAGGCATGGGACTAAGAACT
>NZ_RJUF01000040.1 GCF_024343775.1 Lacihabitans soyangensis
GTTTTGAAAGATTGGAATTTCTTTTTGTAGTTTACCCGGTAAGTTCGCTATTACAAAAGGGTGTAGCGGAATTTCAATGTCTGTAAATTCTTTAGTTTCTGAATCCTTTGTTTTGCGTGGCTCAAATACCAAAGTTTTATTTATGATGTTTTTGCCTGTTATGGCTTGCACGTCCGAAATCCTTAATCCTGTGTAGCAACTAAACAAAAAAGCCCTCAAAACTTCACGGTGGTAAACGTTCGTAGTGGTTTCGTAATAAGCCTTAACTTTTTGAAATTCGTCTTCGTGTAGGAATTTTATACGCCTTTGGCCTTTTGGCATTTTGAACTTTTTGCCAAATGGGTAATCAACTTGTATGCCGTCTTCAATAGCGGTGTTTAGGTAGGTTCTGAAATCTTTGAGCGATGTCCAAATGGTATTGCGTTTATACTTCTGATTCTTAAGCCATAGTTTGTAAGATTCGAGCATTAATAAATTGATGTCCTGAAAAGCAATTTTACCTTTGAAGTTTTCAAGCCGTGCAATTGATTCTTTTTGTGCTTTGTATGTATTATACCCAATTTCTAATTTCTGATGCCTATCAAGTAGTTTGGCGTATGCGTATGAAACAAAATCTGTTGTGGGTCTATTCTGTAAAATTAATTTTACTCTGGCCGGCGTTGTTTCGGTGTTTGTTTCTAAATGCTCCGAAATTTTTAGCTTAAGATCATTTATTTTTTTGCTGGCCTGTAAATATTCTTTTAGAGGTGCATCCCCTTGAATTATTCCGTCCTTATTGATAAAAATAGGCTTCCAATGTACGCCTGTGGCTATTTTCATCTGTTTGCCTCCAAATGATACCACTAATCTAACCCCCTCAAATCCTTTGGAATCAGTTCTTTGTGGCGTGCCTGCCACATAAATGTTATGTTTCATGTTACTAAATGTTACTAAAACACGAAAGCCGTATCTAGCTGATAAACAACTAAATACGGCTTACTCCGTGACCCTACGGGGAATCGAACCCCGGTTTCATCCGTGAAAGGGACGTGTCCTAACCGCTAGACGATAGGGCCGACTGGTCCCATTTATCGAAATTGGCGTTTAAAAAACATCATTTTTTCTAAATGACCGATACCGTTTCCGTTATCGTGGTGCAAAAGTATAAGCTTTATTTTAATTACACAAGTCCTGATTTTAAATATTTCTGTTTTTGTCGAAATTCTTTTAATAATTCAATGAATTATCAGAAAAGGTAAATAAAAACATGCCTTTTGTCATTTTATGCCCAATCGTCCCTATTTGACGATTTGAGAAGCTTTTTTTTGGTTAACCATCCTTTATGATTATTTTTGAGTCCTAACCATTTATCTCGAATGCTCAATATCAACAAACTAGCACTTTTCCTGTTTTTTGTTTCGCATGCTTTAATAGCCCAAACCCTAAAATCACCCGAAGAATATTTTGGAAATGCCACCGGTTCAAAATTTCATTTTCACCACCAATTGATTGGCTATGCCGAATATGTGGCTGCCAACAAACCCGAAAATGTAAAGATTTTTCCACTGGGTTTCACCACTGAAGGTCGTCCACAGATGATTGTGGCCATAGGGTCCAAAGAAAATATCCAAAACATCGAGCAGATTCGTAAGTCCAACCTCCAAAACATCGGCCTCATGGCTGGAGCAGGCAATAAAAATATCCCAACAATCGCCTATTTGTCGTACAACGTACACGGTAACGAATCCGTAAATGCCGAAACCTCAGTAAAGGTGATTTACGAAATGGCCAACGGAACGTCTGATTTGGCCAAAAAAGTCTTGAAAAATACCTTGATATTGATAGATCCTTGTGTAAATCCCGACGGATTTGACCGTTACAGCCAGTGGTACAACCGTTATTTGGGTAAAAAGCCTGATTTGCACGCCGCTTCTGTGGAACACCACGAGCCTTGGCCGGGAGGCAGGTTTAACCACTACTTGTTCGACATGAACCGTGATATTGCTTGGCAAACACAAAAAGAAACGCAGCAACGTATAAAGTTCTATAACTCATGGATGCCCCACCTTCACGCCGATTTCCACGAAATGGGACCCAACTCCACGTACTATTTTCCACCTTCTGCCAAACCTTTCCATGAGGATTTGACGGGCTTCCAAAGAGAATTTCAAGAACTTTTGGGCCAGTACAACAAAAAAGCATTTGACGAAAAAGGCTGGTTATATTTCACCAAAGAAAACTATGACTTGTTTTACCCAAGCTACGGCGACACGTATCCGTCATATAACGGAGCCATCGCCATGACTTTCGAGCAAGGGGGCGGCGGTCCGGCAGGATTGGCCTATAAAAGAAACGATGGCGATACTTTGACGCTGAAAGACAGGATTTTACATTCGTTTTCTACCAGTATGGGTACTTTAGAGGCTATTTCGGACAAATCGGAGAAGACCATCGAAGAGTTCAATAAGTTTTTCAGTGAGACCCAAAGCAAGGGTTATGGCAAATACAAATCCTATGTGATGAAGTTTAAAGGCAATGAAGCCAAAGTAAAGGCCTTGGCCGAGCAATTGGACAAAATGCAAATCGAATATTCTTTCGCCAACAAAAAATCAACTGGAGCAGGATTTAACTACCAAAACCAAAAAGAAGAGTCCTTTAATGTAGATGAGAACGACATGATTGTCAATTCTTACCAACCCAAAGGAGTTTTGACCAAAATACTTTTCGAACCGAAATCGTACTTGGAAGACTCAAATACTTACGACATTACGGCATGGGCCTTACCTTATGCTTTTGATATTCAAGCTTTTGCTTCGAGTCAAAAATTAAGTGGAAGCACCACCAAACCAAAGTTTGATAGTAAAATAGAGGTAGCAAAAGGAAAGCGTGTTTTTGCATTTGCCTCAGAGGTCAATTCGTTTGAAGAATCGAAGTTTTTGGCTCATCTCTTTAAGGAAAACATAAAAGTAAGGTTGCAAGAAGCTCCATTTAAAGCCGGCGGAAAAGATTTTGGAGCGGGTACATTGCTCATTACCCGCAAAGGGAATGAGAATTTGGGTGAAAACTTTGAGGCCAAAGTAACCGCCATCGCCAAAGCATTTGACATCAATTTACTCCCACTTTATTCGGGATTGGTAGAAAGTGGCCCAGATATGGGGGCGAGTTCGGTAGATGTGGTTAATCCGCCAAGAATAGGCTTGGTAGTAGGAGCGGGCATCACGCCTACCGCGGCAGGAGATGTTTGGCATTTCTTTGATCAGCAGTTGGACTACCCCATTACGCTCATAGATGGTTCATATTTTGGCCGGATAGACCTTTGGACGCTGGATGTGTTGATTATGCCGAATGGTCAGTACGGCAACATCATGCGTGACCACAAAGAGTTGCTCCGTTGGGTGAGTGACGGTGGCCGAGTGATATTGTTGGAAAGTGCCAATGATTTTCTGGCAGGAAAAGACGGTATAGAGTTAAAAAGCAAATCGAAGCCTGATGCTAAAAACGACATAAACAAAACCTACGGTTCGAGAGACCGTGATGCCATTTCAGACCAGATTCCGGGTGCTATTTACAAAGTGAACTTGGATGGTACACACCCGTTGGCTTATGGATATGACAAGAGTTCCTTTGTGATGATAAAAAATACATTGGACAACGAATACCTCAAAAACGGCTGGAACGTGGGCAAATTGGGTGATCACATGAGTGGATTTGTGGGTCAAAACGTCAAAAAATCGATGAAAGATGTACCTGTTTTCGCAGTACAAGACCACGGAAAAGGAAAAGTTATTCACCTTTTGGAAAGTCCAATCTTCAGAGGTTTTTGGTTCGGAGGAAAACTCATGATGGCCAATGCCGCTTTTTTGGTGAGGTAGGTTTTCGGGCGTATTGGAACACGGATGACACGGATTTCAGCACGGGTTGACACGGATTTTTTTATTTTTAGTGATTACCTTTTCTTTGTTTTTGGGGGCTTGATCAGCGAGCGAACTTCTAATGGTCAATTCAGTATTTTTGAAAGTCTAGTTCGTAATGATTAAAAATCCGTGAAATTCAGCGTTATTTCCAATATCCGTTGCATCAGCTTGCCATTTCAAAGTAGTTAATATTACTAAAAATGAATAAACTCACTATATTTATTTTAGCAACATTCCTTTCTTGTTCCTCCAAAAAAGAGGAGCAAGAAACTGATTTTTGTTCGAAAGTAAAACTGAAAGAATCGGGTGGACTTACTCAGATTCTAAGTCCATTCAAAGACAGTTTAAGTACCAAAACGGCATCTTATGTGCTGGAAGATGGTGGAGGTTCACTAATAACGAGAGCTTGGTTTACAGAAAAAGCCGAAAAGAGCATTGATATTCAGTATTTTATTTTTTCTACCGACAATGTGGGGCTTATAGCCTGTGATTACTTGGTAAGAGCGGCCGACCGAGGTGTAAAAGTCAGACTTTTGGTAGATGACATGATGGTAGATGCCGAATTGGAGGATATTCTAACGCTTGACGCTCATCCGAATATCGACATAAAAGTGTATAATCCGGGTGTGAATTTGGGCAAAAACATCATCAACAAACTGAGTAAGTTTGCCACAGATTTCAGGTCGGCGAACCTGAGAATGCACAACAAAACCTTCATCGTGGATGAGCAAGTGGCCATTACGGGCGGTAGAAATATTGCCGATGAGTATTTTGACTACGACCACGAGTATAATTTCAGAGACAGAGACATTTTGTTGATGGGAAAAGAAGTGAATACCATGCAGCATTCCTTTAAGCTATTTTGGGAAAGTGAATTGAGCCTTCCGGTTTCCAAAATCAGTGAGAAAAATGTGGTTTACAACAAAAATGCCTACGCAAAACTCCACGAATATGCCTGCAACCCAGAAAATTTCTGGCCGCAAGTGCGAGAAGAGTTGGATAATTTTTCTGATACGTTTCAGAAATTAATTGCCTCAAAAAACTTTGTTTGGACTGCCGATGCCAGATTCGTGTCAGATTTACCCGGGAAAAATAAAAACCAAAAGGGACTTTTGGGGGGTGGAGAAACGACAAGGGAATTGATAAAGCTTATCAACAATGCTAAAAAGTCGGTGGATATTCAAACGCCGTATTTGATCACGACCGAAGTTGGTAAAATGGTCTTTGCTGATGCGGTGAAGCGAGGTGTGAAAGTAAGGATATTAACCAATAGCATAGCTTCCACAGATAATGCGGAGGCTTTTAGTGGCTACCAAAGGGATAGAGCGAAACTTTTGAAAACAGGGGTAGAAATCTATGAATTTAAGCCGGATGCACAAGAGCGTTTCAAAATGATGACGGGTGCCTTGCAAAAGAAAATGAATTTCACGCCGATTTTTGGTCTTCACGCCAAGTCCATGGTGGTAGATGGTCAGCTGGCGGTGGTGGGAACATTCAATCTTGACCCCAGAAGTGCGAATTTGAATACCGAATGTTTTGTGGTAATAAACTCTAAAACCTTAGCTGCAGGTGTTTTAGAAAACATGGAAACCGACTTTCTCCCCGAAAACTCATGGCGTACCACCGAAAAATTTAACCCCGACAAAGAAGTAAACCTCTCCAAACGCATTAAAGTAATGAGTAGGAGGGTTGTGCCTAAGGAGATATTGTGAGGTTTTTTGATAGTTAATATGTTAATAATTAATTGATTGTGTTAAGTTGTTCCACAAAGGCTCACAAAGAAATGCACAAAGTTTCACAAAAGATATTGTGTATGTAAGTTGATATTTCGTAAAGAAGAATCTTTGTTCATATTGTTAACCACTTTGTGGAACTTTGTGAAACCTTTGTTGAACTTTGTGGAATAGCTTTTTTAGGAATAAGATTTTTTCGCTAATTTAGAGCAGTTAAAACTAAAAAACACAATCGTGGAAAAAACAGAAAACGAACTATCCAACATCATAATAGGCTGTGCCATAGAAGTTCATAGGCAACTCGGCCCAGGACTTTTAGAATCTGCTTATCAGGAATGCTTGTATTTTGAACTTAAGAATCAGGGTTTGCATGTAGTAAAAGAAAAACCAATGCCCATAGTCTATAAAGATGTAAAGTTAGACCATGGATATCGTCTAGATTTATTGGTAAATAATAAGGTTGTAATTGAAATCAAAACGGTGGAGGCATTTACTGAAGTTCATACAGCCCAAGTTTTAACCTACCTCAAGTTAGGAAATTATAAATTAGGTCTTTTACTTAATTTCTATGTGAGCTCTCTAAAATCTGGCATAAAACGTATAATAAATTAAAAGAAACTATAGTATTCTTAAAAATCGCACAATATGTCGCAAAATGTAAAGGTATATCCTTTATAATATAGGAAACTGAATGATTGTCTTAACAATTAAATATAGTTTAGCTTTAAATTTTCTGAGGTAATTGCATTTCATAACCGATATGTTGACCACAGGAATATTAATTCGAATCTTAAACTCTTTGTGTAACTTTGTGTCTTCTTTGTGCAACTTTGTGCAACAGCATATTACGGTGATAAGCATTTAACCTCCAAAACATCACAATCCCATCCTAGAATTGTCTTATTCCAAGAATAATCTATAATTGATATTGCCGAGAAAAATATTCTCATTACCTTTGAATCGTTTTTAATCGAACTATCCGTTCGAGACTCTGCAAATGGCTAAAGGAATTCGACTCCTTTTATTTTTCCCTTCAGAGCAGGCAACGGATACAATCCGTGATGTTCACGTAAGGGCGTATCGCAATCGCCTCATTTTATTTTATTATTTTCAAAAATTCGGTCGTTAGCGAAACGCCCGACAAACAGATTTTATGCAAACAGTTAAGTTTACAGATTTCCCTGTGTCTGAGTATATACTCCAAGCAGTGGAAGCAATGGGATTCGAAAACACCACACCTATTCAAGCAGCCGCTATTCCAGTGGTTTTAACAGGTAGAGATGTTATTGGACAAGCTCAAACAGGTACAGGTAAAACCGCAGCGTTTGGTATTCCGGCCATCGAGCACGTAGATGTGGAGAATCGCTCTACACAGGTATTGATTATGTGTCCAACCAGAGAGTTGGCCCTGCAAGTAAAGGAGCAAATCACTGCTCTAGCGAAATTTAAAAAAGGATTATTGGTAACGGCCATCTACGGTGGCGAGTCTTACGAAAGACAATTTGCTAACCTTAAAAGAGGTACACAAATAGTAGTAGGTACGCCAGGTAGAATCATGGACCACATCGAAAAGAAAACTTTGAAATTAGACAATATTTCAATGGTGATTTTGGATGAGGCAGACGAAATGTTGAACATGGGCTTCAGGGAAGATATCGAGCAGATATTGTCTCACGCTCCGGAAGAAAGACAAACCGTTCTTTTCTCGGCTACCATGTCGAAAGACATATTGAACATCACTAAGAAATTTCAGAAAAATCCTGAGATTATCAAAGTGACTAAAAATGAGATCACTAACGTAAATATCGACCAGTCTTTTTATTTGGTAAAAAGAGAAGCCAAGTTTGAATTGATGGTTCGTTTGATCGACGTGCATGATTTACAATTGATGTTGGTGTTCTGTAATACCAAATCTAAAGTGGATGAACTGGTAGAAGACCTCCAAGCACAAGGCTATGCAGCTGAAGGCTTACACGGTGACTTACGACAAGCGGCTAGAAATCAGGTAATGAACAAGTTCCGTAACGGAAACACAAAAATATTGGTAGCCACAGACGTAGCCGCTAGAGGTATCGACGTAAGCGGTGTTGACGCTGTTTTCAACTTCGACCTTCCGATGGATCTTGAGTATTATGTACACCGTATCGGCCGTACAGGTAGAGCAGGTAAATTGGGTAGAGCATTCTTGTTCATCAGCAAGAGAGACCGCAACAGAATGAGAGATTTGGAAAACTACACCAAGTCGGCCATTCCTCAAGGACAAATACCTACGCAAGCTGATATGAACAAGGCTCGTCAGAATAAGTTTGTAGAAAAAATCAAGGCGAATATTCAAGAAGAAGGCAACGAGGCTTTTGAAGGAATAGTAGACCAATTGAAAGAAGAAGGTTTCTTGACTCACCAAATTGTATCTGCATTGATGCGTATGCAAGCTGGTACTGTTAGAAAGTCAAGCTTCAAAGATCACGAATTGTCTGATGACGGCGGCAGAGGAAGCGACAGAAGAACTGAAAGCAGATTTGGTGGAAGAAACGAAAGACCAACAGGTGGTAGAGGATATGAAAGAGGCGGAGACTCACAAAGAAACGGAAGTTTTGAGCGTAGAGGAGATGCAACAAGAAGCCGTAGCAGATTTGAAGGTTCAGAAAGCCCAAGACCTAGACGTGAGTTTGGTTCTGGAGCTCCAACGGGCGTAGCCGAAGCTGGTATGACCAGGTTATTCCTTAACTTAGGAAGAAAAGACAACGTATCACCAAATCACATTGTAGGTGCAATTGCTTCTGAAGCAAAAATACCTGGAAAGGCTATTGGTCAAATAGATATGTATGACAAATTTAGTTTTATCGAAGTGGCTCACAAAGACGTAAGTCGCGTGATAGACGGCATGAAAGGTAAAACCATCAATGCTCGTGAAGCGAATATCGAAGTGGCTAAATAAGAATTAGCATTGGTTTTTATAGAAGAAAGTGGATCAGCGATGGTCCACTTTTTTTTGGTTTTATTGGTAAATGATTCTTCTTTTTTCCATACAATTTTTTTAGAAATATCATTTCTTTAGTGTGGAATCAGATTCTTAGACGCTAGATGATTATAGCCAAGCGGCCTATTTTTTACAACCAAGCGGCCTATTTTTTACGGATTATGTTATAAAAACCTTCCTCGAAATATTATCTTTGCAAAAAAAAACAAAAAAATGTCATTGAGAATTGCAATCGGAGGAGATCACGCAGGATTTGAGTATAAACAATTAATTTTGAGATGGTTACAGTCTGAAAATTTTGAAACTGCTGACTTCGGTCCTTACACTCCTGCATCGGTGGATTATCCCGACACGGCCCATCCATTGGCTCAGTCTATCGAAGACGGAAAATATGACATGGGAATATTGATCTGTGGAAGCGGAAATGGCGTATGTATGACTGCAAACAAACATCAGGGTATCAGAGCGGGACTTGCATGGAACAAAGAAGTGGTAGAACTCATAAGGATGCACAATGATGCCAACGTAATGTGCTTGCCAGCTAGGTTTATTTCAGCGGACGAAGCTCTTGATTTTGCTAAGACTTTTATAAAAACTGAGTTTGAAGGTGGCAGACATGCTACGAGAGTTGGAAAAATATCTTGTTAAAAGCCACTCATTATAAACAATTTGGACTGATTTTTGTTATTTTTTTGTTAACAGCACAATAAATTGAATATTTTTTCAATCTGTGGGCAACCTTTTAACAAAAAATAACGTCTAATAGGTTAAAGAATAGTTTTTTTTATTATACTTTTGTTAAAAAAATAATTTTATAGATTAAATTTTACGGCGTTGAACATCTTATCTAAAATATCAACCGTACTCTTTGTAGCCTTTTTGGCCGCAAATGTTGCGTTTGCTCAGAAAGATGAGTCGCGTTTAAATATTGGTCAATCTCCTAAGAAGTCGGTTGTGTCAAATAGTCTGTTGGCCAAAAATACTTCACTTTCAAAAGGAATTTCTTTCAATTCGAAGAATAACTATACACAGTTTTACAGAGATTTGTTGATCAGCAACAGCTCTAAAAGCACTGAAGCCAAAGTTGTTGCGAGTCAAGTTCAAGAAAATAATTTTGAGAAAATCAAGGTTTCGAACATTTATCCTAATCCAGCCAATGATTTTGCTTACATAGACTACACTGTGAATGGTAATTTTACATCAGCCAATGTATCGTTTTTTAATCTTCTTGGAAAACAATTGGCGGAGTATCCACTAAACAAAAATAGTGACAAACTGAGAATCAACACTTCATCTTGGGAATCGGGCATCTACATGTATCAGTTGATAATCGATGGCAAAAAAATAGCCACCAAAAAACTTTTGGTGAGACATAATTAAGGCGTTTTTTATCGCATCTCCAATTTTTCCCTTTCTTTATCGTTTTATTGTAGATAGAATTCGTAATTTTGTAAAATGAAATTATTACACGTGAGATTTTTTGTATTCCTCCTAGCTCTTAGTTTATTCCAACTTTCTTGTTCTAAAAAATTTAACAAATTACAGAAAAAAGGTACTGTTGACGAAAAATACAAGGCGGCTATTGAATATTACCAAAACGCCGACTATTACAAAGCTGGGGTTTTGTTGGAGGAGATAACTCCACTGTTGAAAGGTGACAGCACCTCAGAGAGGGCTCAGTTTTATAATGCCTACTGCAATTATTACCAGAGCAACTACCAAATGAGTAGTTATTTGTTCAAGACTTTCTACGCTACTTATAACAACAGCGAGTTTGCCGAGGAGGCTTATTATATGTATGCGTTTTCGATGTTTAAAGATGCACCACCTCATAATCTCGACCAAACGAATACGCTAACAGCCATAGATGCATTGCAGACTTTTATTAATACTTACCCAGACAGTAAGTATGCCAAGAAATGTGCTCAGGATTTGAACGACCTCAGGTTTAGATTAGAGAAGAAAGCCTACGAAAAGGCCAAGTTGTATTTCAAAACCCGTGAGCCTTCGTTTTTAGGAAGGAGTAATTACAAGGCTACCGTTGTGAGTGTCGAAAACTTTAGAAAGGATTTTCCAGATTCGAAATTCAACGAGGAATTGAGCTATTTGCAGATTTTGGCACAACAGGAATTGTCGGACGTGAGTTATTTTATCAAACAGAAAGAACGTTACAATGAAGCGATTTCACTGTACGAGAAATTCATTGATAAATATCCAAACTCGAAATATCTGAAAGAACTGGAGAAAATTTATGATAAATCTCTCAAGGGGTTGGAGAAAGTGGTCAAGACTGAAAAAGAAATAGAAGAAGCGAAAAAACAAGCTGAAAAAGAGAAATCTTAAGCTTTTGTGCTTATTATTCAATTATTTAAATTACTTTTGCACCTCGAAAATTAAATTTAAAAAATATATACCATGGCAGTAAACGCATCAATAGTAACTCGTGACACTGACGTTTTAGCATCAAAAACGGGTAACGTTTATGAATCAGTATTTGTGGTTTCGAAAAGAGCTCAGCAAATTGCTATAAAAACAAAAGAAGAATTGACTCAAAAATTGAGCGAGTTTGCCTCGAGTGTAGACAATTTGGAGGAAATTTTTGAAAACAGGGAGCAAATTGAAATCTCTAAATTCTATGAAAGACAACCAAAACCAACTAGCGTGGCTTTGGAAGAATTCTTAAGCGACCAATTGGTAGTAAAATACAGAGAAACAGAAGAGTCTATCTGATTTTTTCTTTAAGGATATGGAAAACCACTGAGCTATCTCGGTGGTTTTTTTTTGCCCCAAAAACCGTGGTATTTCTCATTTTTAGAATATATTTGTTACAGAATCATCATTTATCTATGACCAAGAAAAACAACCTTATACTGCTCTTTTTATTCACTTCGTTTCAAGTTTTAGCTCAGCAAAATAGTATTCTTGTATTTTCAAAAACTGCAGGTTACAGACATACCTCCATTAAGGAAGGAAAAGCATATTTTGACAGTCTCGGAAAAGCCTCAGGCTTCAAGGTGGTGTCCACCGAAAACTCTAATGACTTTAATGAGGACAATCTCAAGAAGTTCAATGCTGTGGTATTTCTCAATACCACCGGTGATGTTCTTAGTCCTGCTCAACAGGCTGATTTTGAGCGGTACATCCAAGCTGGCGGAGGATATTTGGGCATTCATGCTGCTTCTGATACCGAATATAACTGGCCGTGGTACAACGATCTGATGGGAGGTTATTTTGCAAGTCACCCGGGTAGAAATGTTTCGAATGTACAGAAAGGTAAAATGACGGTTTTGGATAAAACGCATCCATCTACGGCCCATTTGCCTGAGACTTTCGAACGTGCCGATGAGTTTTATGATTTCAAATCTTTGAAAAAAGACATTTTGAAGTTTCTGGTAAAAGTGGATGAGTCTTCTTACAAAGAAGGTAAAATGGGTGATTTTCACCCGATGTCGTGGTACCATGAGTTTGATGGTGGAAAATCTTTTTATACCAATTTTGGTCATACACCAGAGACTTTCAGTGAACCTTTGATGACAAAGCACATCAGCGAGGGGCTAAAATGGGCTTGGGCTAGAAAGCTCGACTACGCCAAGGCCACTACCAAAAGGGCTCCAGAGGAGAACCGTTTCATCAAAACTACCTTGGTGAAAAACTTGGACGAACCTACTGAACTGGCAGTTATGCCAAACGGAAAAGTGATATTTGTTGAACGCAAAGGAGCCATTAAACTTTGGAATCCAAATACAAATGCCACCAAATTGGTTGGGCAGCTGAATGTCTATAAGAAGTTTGAATACGGTTTGATGGGTGTGGGTCTAGATCCAAACTTTGAGACCAACAATTGGTTATATTTTTATTATTCTCCTGAAACCGACCAACACAAAGATAATTTCTTGTCGAGGTTTACTTATGACCAGAACAGAGATACAGTATTGTTTGATACTGAAAAGGTAGTATTGAGGGTACACGCCAAGCGTGACGAATGTTGTCACACAGGTGGATCTATCGACTGGGACGCCAAAGGCAATTTGTTCTTGTCCACTGGTGATGATACCAACCCATTTGCCTCCGATGGTTTTGCTCCCATTGATTTCAGACCTGGTCGTCAAGGCTGGGATGCACTTAGCACCTCGGGCAATACCAATGACTTGAGAGGTAAAATTTTAAGAATTCACCCAGAAAATGATGGTTCTTATACTATTCCTGAGGGTAACCTTTTTCCGAAAGGTATGGATAAAACCAGACCTGAGATTTACGTGATGGGCAACCGGAATCCATATAGAATAGCGGTAGATAAAAAAACGGGCTTTTTGTACTGGGGAGAGATTGGCCCAGATGCTGGAAAAGGAAATCCAGAGCGTGGCCCCGAGGGTTACGTAGAGTTTAATCAGGCCCGCAAGCCTGGCTTTTTCGGATGGCCAATTTTTGCAGGAAATAATACGCCTTACAGGGCTTATGATTTCGAAACCAAAAAATCAGGAGGGTTATTTGACCCTTTAAAACCCCTGAATTTGTCGCCAAACAATACTGGCTTGGTGAATTTACCACCAACACAGAAACCGATGATTTGGTACGGCTATGGTGATTCAAAAGAATTTCCGCTGCTCGAAAAAGGTGGAGCCAACCCAATGGGTGGCCCAGTTTATCATTCTGAAGAGTACAAAAATTCAGATGGCAAATTTCCTGATTACTATGATAACAAATTCTTTGCCTACGAATGGATGAGAGATTGGATTATTGCGGTTACTTTGGACAAAGACGGCAATTATGCAGGTATGGAGAGGTTTATGCCGAGTACAAAGTTTTATCATCCTATGGACATGGCTTTTGGGCAAAACGGTGTGCTTTACACACTTGAGTATGGTATGAATTGGTTTGCTCAGAATGAGGAGGCTCAGTTGTCTAAAATCGAATACAATGCAGGAAACAGAAAACCAGTGGTGAAAGTATCGGCTAGTGTTACCGAAGGTGCTGCACCCTTGTTGGTGAAGTTTAGTTCTGATGGTACAAGCGATTATGATAACGACAAAATCACATACGATTGGGCTTTTGGAAAAGGTATTGCCAATTCAAAACTGGCTAATCCTGTGGTGAGTTTTGCTAAACCTGGTATTTATGACGTTAAGTTAACTGTAAAAGATGCAGTTGGAAACCAGAGTTTCGAAACCATTAAAGTCAAAGTGGGTAATGCAGTGCCTGTGGTAGACATCAAAATTAAATCGAATAAATCGTTTGTGCTTGACAATACCATCGACTACGAAGTTAGTGTGGTTGACAAAGAAGATGGAAGCTTGGTGAAAGGTATAAGCCCTGAAGATGTAATGGTAAGTATCAATTATCTGGAAGGATATGACAAAACGGTATTAGAACAAGGTCACAAATCCAACGAGTCGTTTATGGTAGGTAAGCGTCACATAGAAAAAAGCGATTGTGCGGCTTGCCACTCAAAAGAGAAGAAATCTATTGGGCCTTCATATTATGACATTGCCGACAAGTATAAAAAAACAACCGCTAACGTAACCCTGCTGGCCAACAAAATCATTGCCGGAGGTGGTGGCGTTTGGGGTGAGCAAGCTATGGCGGCTCATCCGCAGTTAAACCAAACAGAGGCCAAAGAAATAGTTGAGTACATCCTTTCCATAAAGGACCCAAAGGCAATGTCGAAGCCTGTGACTGGAAGCTACAACGCCACCGATCATAAGTCTAAAAAGGAAGGAGCTTATATCATACAAGCCTCTTACACCGACAAAGGGGGTAAAACCATTGGTTCTATCACCAGTTCGAAAACTTTGGCCTTAAAGTCACCGGTTATAAGGGCTTTGAATTTTGACAAATCTGAAAATACCGATAAATACACGGTTGAGCCATTGGGTGATCTGTTGATTGCCAATAATAATTCGTCGGCTACTTATGAAAAAATAGATTTATCGGGTATTAGTAAAATTTCGGTGTTGGCTTTTGCTCAAAAAGGTCAGGCAGTTGGTGGAACGATAGAGATTAGACAGGGCAGTGCCACGGGTAGTCTTTTAGGAGAAATAATTATCCCAGAGGTGAATATGACGCCGCAAGAAATAAGTTTGAATGCCATGAATAGAAAACCTGAAGACTTGGTTTTTGTCTTTAAAAATGGCAAGGCTGAGGGCAAACCTCTTTTTGGAATTTCTAAGATAGAATTTAAAAAGTAAATGAACAGATTTTGAATTTTAAGAAACCTTTGCTAATTTCGGTAAAGGTTTTTTTTATTCACATAAAGCACCCGATACTAAGATTTAGACACAAGAAGAAATAAATCAGTCTGAATGCCTTTGTTGGCTATGCGGTGAAAAACACAAATATGAAACGACTGCTCAACGCCATCCGCGACCAATTTGAACTTACACACAATGAAGCCAAAAGTGCTTTGCTGTTTTTTGTAATTATCCTCGTGAATTTGCTGCTGTATTATTCTTATTCTGCTTACACAGTAAATGAGCAAAGTGAAATATTGATAGAGGACTATGGAAAAACGGAGATTCCTGAATCCGAAGAACGCAAAAGTAATTGGGTAGATTATGGTTCTTCTTACAAAAAGTCTGCAAAGAAAGTCGAAAGGTTTAGTTTTGACCCAAATGTAGCTACCAATGAGCAATTTGAACGCTTAGGCTTTCCAAAATACTTGGCCAAAACTATCATCAATTATAGAAGTAAAGGAGGTAAATTTAAGTATAAAGAAGATTTGCTCAAAATCTACTCCATGAAACCCGAACTGTATGCCGACATTGAAAATCTGGTCAGTTTGCCTTCAAAATTGGACAAAAAAACGCCCGACTTTGACGAACATAGGGTAATTGCTGAGGAAAAGCCTGCTTTTGCCCCAAAGAAAACGTTTACGATTTCAAAGTTCGATATAAACACTGCTGATACTACCCAACTGATGCAAATCAAAGGCATAGGGAAGGTTTTTGCCAGTAGAATAATAAAATATAGAGATATACTCGGTGGTTTTCATTCCATCGATCAGGTGGGTGAAACTTATGGACTGGATCCAACGGTTTTGCCCGAACTTAAGAAATATGCCGTGCTAAATACAAAGGTGAAGAAAATACGAATCAATGATTTGGAGAATTTTAGACATCCTTACTTGAGATATAACCAAGTCAAAGTCATTGTGGCCTACAGAAAACAACATGGTAATTTTAGAAATACAGAAGATTTAAAGCAAATCAAAATTCTGGATGAAGCCACGATTTCGAAAATAGAACCCTATTTGGAGTTTTAATTTCTTTATAAAAAAGATAAGGAGCTTTTTACCAAAACCACATAGTTTGCCAAGAAAATTTATTAAAAACATTAACAAAAGCCGTTTTTGAAAAATAAAGTTTCAGCAAACTATGTAATTTAAAAAGGTACGACTCACGAATAGGGTAGAAGGGTATTGATTTTTCCCTCGGCGTCGTAAGTTATTTCTGCCACTTTTACACTTCTCAAGTGTGTAACACCTTCCGAAAGGCTCGAATCGTGATAAAATAGATACCATTTGCCTGAAACTTCACAAATGGAATGATGAGATGTCCAACCAACCACAGGCTCAAGAATTCTTCCCGCATAAGTAAATGGGCCGTAAGGACTATCCCCAATGGCATAACAAATGAAGTGCGTATCTCCGGTAGAATAAGAGAAATAATACTTACCCTGGTATTTGTGCATCCAAGCGGCCTCAAAGAATCTTCTTTCATTGTCGCCATTCAGAAGCGGCTCTCCTTTCTCATCCAATATCAGAAGGTCTTTTGCTTCGTGAGCAAATTCCAATAAATCATCGGTCATTTTCGCAACTTTAGGACAAAGTGCCGGTTCGTTATCTGCCGGCAAATGAGCCATTGGACTTTCGGGAAATTCTGCATTAAATTTACCCTCTCTCCATCGTTGTAGCTGTCCACCCCAAATTCCGCCGAAGTACATATAATATACTCCATCGTCGTCTTTGAAAACCGCAGGGTCAATCGAAAAACTCCCTTTAATGGGTTCGGGTTGAGCAGTAAACGGTCCAACTGGAGAATCTCCCACAGCTACTCCTATTTTGAAAATACCATCATAGCCCTTTGCTGGGAAGAAGAGGTAATATTTTCCATCTTTTTCATTGGCATCAGGGGCCCACATTTGTTTATCTGCCCAGGGCACGTCATTCACATGCAAGGCAACCCCGTGGTCAACAGCCTCGCTATCAATCGTGTCCATAGAGATAACATGATAGTCTTCCATGGCAAAATGGCTACCCAAATCGTCAAAGGCTTCGCCGGCGTCCACATCGTGAGATGGATAAATGTAGATTTTCCCATCAAAAACATGTGCAGATGGATCGGCGGTATAAATGTGTTTTACAAGTGGCTGCGAAATAGCTCGCTCATTTAAATCTTTAAAATCAATATGTTCTATACTATCTTCTGGCATTTTCGTTATTGGTGTATTGGTTACTTGTTACTGGTGTATTTGTTACTGGTGTATTGGTAACTGGTTACTGGTGTATTCGTTAGTTCTGTATTGGTTACTGGTTTACTTGTTACCGGTGTACTAGTAATTGATTTCTGTTTTATTGGTTACTGGAAAACATGTTGTTTGAAAATTAGAATCTGAATGGATAACAGGTGTAATATTGATTATTGATAAAAGAAACAAAAAAAGAAAGTAAGTTTCCAATATACAATCCCTAATAACCAATAAACTAATAAATAATAACCATCACCGCCTCTCTTTCAATTCTCTTTCGATTTTCAACTCCATTTTCTTATTTATTTCATAGAAAAACAATAATCCACAGGCTATCAAAAACGGAATGGCAGGAAAAATACTCACAAGTAATTTAATTCCGGTTATGGTTTCTGCAGATTGGCCAACTACTGAATTGGCTTGGTAATTAAACAGGCCCAAAATCATCGTCAATAATGAACTTCCTATACTTAGACCGCCTTTCAGGCCTACCATCATGGCCGAGAAAATAATGGCAGTTGCTCTTCTGTTATTTTTCCATTCTGAATAATCCGCTACGTCGGCTATCATGGTCCAAAGTATGGGAGTACTGATACCATAAAAGAACATGTGCAAGATTTGCGAGCCAAATATAAGCCCTACTGATTGTGGCGAAAAGAAATAAAAGAAAATGATGAACAAGGTAGAAACGAACAAAGAAGCCGCAAATACGTTTCTTTTTCCGTATTTGTCCGCAAATTTTTTCGAAAGCATAATTCCTATCAGGCCGATTAATATTCCACCGCCGTTGAAAACACCAAGACCCATCGAAATATCGTTTTCGAAGGCTGGAAGGAAGCTTTTCATGGGTTCAAGAAAGGCCGTTAGTTCCACTTTATCCACATAGTTTTCGAAATAATATACATACGAACCGCCTTTCATGGCTAAGGTCACAAACACCAAAGTGGTAACTACCAACATGATGATCCAAGGAATGTTTTTGAATAAATCGCCAAGGTCTTCTTTCAGAGATGATTTTTGCTCAGGTTTTGGTACAATACGTTCTTTGGTAGTGAAAAAAGTTACTAGAAGCATCAAGGTTCCTACAATGGCCAGAATGGTCATTACTTTCTCAATACCGACTGCTTTGTCTCCATCACCAGCTTTTAGGATGAGGTTGTACATAAAAACCTGAACAAAAAACTGCGAGAACATAACCGCAACGAATCTGTAAGCCGACATACTGTTCCTTTCGGCCATGTCTCCCGTAATTACGCCGCTGAGTGCCGAATAGGGCAAATTGTTGGCAGCATAGAGCAAAAGCAATAAACTATAAGTAATAACTGCGTAAATCACTTTACCGCTGTATTCAAAATCAGGCGTGCTGAAAGCCAATAAGGCGGTTACGCCCAAAGGAACTGCTGTCCATAAAATCCACGGACGGAATTTACCCCATCGGGTGCTGGTTCTGTCGGCAATGGCTCCCATTACAGGATTAAACACAAATGCGGCAAAAAGCCCCACAAAAAGCGTCACCAAGGTAGCGTCTTCGGTTTTTAGTCCATAGATGTCGGTATAAAAATAGGCCAAATAGGTTACCAAGGTTTGGAAAACCAAATTGGCGGCTAGGTCGCCCAAGCTGTAGCCCACTTTCTCTAGTACAGAGAGTTTTTGAGATTCTTGCGTCATAATATTATAGGTTAGGTTTTGTATTTTTTAGGTTCATAACCGCTTGATAGGCTTTTTTTGGTTCAAAATTTCTATCAAAAAGCAGTGGGTAGTTTGTTCTGCCCCTTACTGGCCAGCCGTTCAACCATGAGTGTCCGTCTTCAACTCCCCAGAAGGTAATTCGGTCTATTTTGTCTTTGTGTTTCAAAAAAACTTTAAAAAGCTCCTCATATTTTTGGGCCAAAGTAGTTTGTACCGAATCAGGCAATTCCTTTGGGTAAGGATTCATTTTTGGGCTATTCTCAAAGTTTTGATTGACGTCAGCTCCTTTCAAATCCCATGGGTTTGGCAAAACGGTGAGATCCAACTCTGTGAAAGCCACTTTCAAACCAAGGGCTGAATATTCTACAATGGCATCTTCAATGTCTTGTATTTTCAGACTATTGATGCTCCAGTGTCCTTGAATTCCCACACCGTCAATTTTAGTGCCTGATGCTTTCAGTTTTTTGATCATTTCAATGGTCGCCTTGCGTTTTACCGGTTGTTCATTGTTGTAATCGTTATAATACAATTCTGCCTTTGGGTCGGCTTTTGCCGCCAAATCGAACGACATTTTTATGAAATCTTCTCCCAACAATTTATAAAAAATAGACTTGCGAAAAGTGCCATCGTCCTCAATGGCCTCATTTACGACGTCCCAACTATTGATTTTTCCAGCATATCTTCCAGCAACCGTATTGATATGGTCTGTCATGAAAAGTTTCAGAGAGTCTGCTGACTTTATTTTGCCCACAAAACGCGGCAATTGCGAATGCCAAACCAGAGTATGTCCAACCACATACATGTTGTTTTTCTGACCATATTCCACAAATTTATCTCCCAAAAAGAAATCGTATCTGTTCCATTCCGGGTGAATGTTCATCGACTTCATGTGATTTTCGGGTGTGATGGCATTAAATTGTTTCTTAATGAGCTCATTGGCTTTGGAGTCTTTTTCAAGAATATGTTCGGCACCTAGGGCCGTTCCGATAAGGAAATCCTCCTTAAAAGCCTCCTTGAGTGAACCAAATTTATGTTGGGCAGTGGCTGCAGAAAACATAGCCAAAGAACCAAGAACAATCAGTAAATATTTAAGTTTTGAATGTCTCATTTTGATGTTTGAATAAGTGAAAATGGGTTTGAAATCCTAAAACAAATAAATAAACGTCAAATTTACACTTATTGTTTAAATTATTATATTTTTCATGAAATTATTACAAATATTTTTTAGGAACCAAAAATTAAGGTGCAATATTTCGGCGTATTTTTTATATCAAAATGAGATGAAGGAAAGAATGAGGAATTCAACAGCGTGCGGAGATTTACTTTAGTGAGCAAATGCCATTAAAATCTAGACAACCAAATTTTGAATTTTGATTTTTGTGATTACACCCGCCTGTTTGAGCCTAGACGAGAATCATAGTGCGAAACTTACAATTGGAGAGGATAATTGAATTGATCTGAGAGCCGAAATGTAATGGAAGTGGGTTAGGGAAATCGTCGAAACTGGAATAAGTATATTTTTAAACTGAAAATAAGTCATGCTTCACCCCAAAAGAAGATAGAATCATAATAGGTGAGAGAAATAAATAGTCGGAACAGCTAAAGTTAACTGTTCCGATTCTCCCAGATTCATAATTCTACTTTTTTAATCCCTATCACCCATTTTTATTTCAATGCCGTGTGCTTTCTTGAAACCTTTGATGTTATACGATAGGCCAAATAAGAAATACCTGCCCAAGACATTGGTTTGGCTTATTTCGTTGTAGCTTAGGTTGCTGTTTCGGCTTATTCCTTTGTTTTGGTTAAGGATATCAAATATTTCGGCTGTCAGCCTTAGTTTTTTGTTTTTGTCAACAAATGTTGTCAAATTAACTTTCAAGAGTGGCACATTTACAGCGTCTTTCGAAAACGATTGTTGGTAACTCACGTTGTCAAAGTTGGTTTTCAATATCATGTTTTCGCCAATGTTCAGGCTTCCTTCAACAAAAAGCGTGGTTTCGGTATAAAACTGGCCCAAATTGGCATTTTCAGAATAACGACTGTCGCTTCTATAATATCTAATTCCTGCCAAAACATCCAACTTGGCCTTTTTTCTATTTTCTACAGAAAAATTAATTCCTTTGCCAAAGATGGTGGTTTGGTTCCAGACGTTGTTTATGAGGCTATATCCGTTGGAGACATTGCTTCTTAAAGTTACTTTCGTTTTCACTTTCAAAGGCTTTATCGGTGTGCTGTACTCAATCCTCCCACTGCCCGACTGCTCGTTTTTGCTGTTCATCGGGCTCATTGTTCGCACAAAAAACTCGTCGATATTTATGCTGTTATTGATTTTGTTGTGGGTGAATCCAGCTCTCAGGCTCGCATAAAACATTCTGAACTCAAAGGCATTGTATTTCATATATCGCATTGAGAGATTATGCTTATACTCGTTGGAAAGCGATGGGTTGCCTTTGTAAATGTTCAGCGGGTCAGAGTTGTTCACAATCGGCTGCAACTGAAGGAGCGAAGGCTCCGCCATGTCTGTGGTGTAGTCCAGGTTGAAATTGTGACCATTTCCGAACTCATAATTGTAATACAACTCGGGCAAAACGGCACTAAATTGATTTTTGATATTTGTATTTTCATTGTTTACGGTGCCTTTCAGTAAGGAGTTTTCATATTTAAAGCCCGCTGCCCAATTGTATTTGGTTTGTGTGCTGCTGTATTTTAAGCCCGTTTTGCGGTTTATGTAATCCCTGTTGTACCAAGTTGAAAAGTTTAGATTGTAAACAAGTGCATCGTTGATGATATCAAAAAAGTCGGTGTTCAGCTTGTTGTTTTGGTCGTTTAAGCCTGCACTAAATTCCACATATCTTTTCTTGCCTAAGGGCTCAATATAGGCGGCATTCAGATCATAGCTCATGCCCTCATTGGCCGATTGTTGGTTTTGTAAGATTTGTCTAGTGGTGAGTTGGTCAGAATAGAACGTATAATTAGCGTCTAAATCGGCATCGTTGGCGGTATGACTAATATTTGTTTTGGCTTTCATCACCATCGAGCGACCCAGTTTTGAGAATTTTTGTTGGTAAGTCAAATCAGGCGTCAGGCGATAGTTTTTTCCTGAAATATCATAAATCGAATTGTTTTCGTTGATTTTGCTGTTATCATTTCTCAAAGAAACATCCGACGAAACCGAATTCATACGGTTACTTCCCAAACCGCCATCGAGTCTGAAAATCACATTTTGAAAGGCTGATATTTTCGAACTGAGTTTTAGATTAAAGGAGGTAGAAAGGTTATTGGAGCTTTGATTGCCAAGTATTTTTGATAAATAACTGGCATCTTTCAAGAAGTTTTCTCTGGTTGCGTTATTATTCAAATCATTAAAGAAATCATTAAAAAACACGCTGCTGACCAGTGATGTTTTTTTGTTTAAATCCTTAGAATAATTTAAGCCACCTGCAAAGGATTTTTGAACACCTTGGTTGTTGATTAAGCCCATTGGTAGCCCTCCATTTTCGCCCAAATTGATGTTCATACCGCCACCCGACATCATAGAACCTATGCCGCCCATAAACGAAATGTAGTCTTGCATCGAGAAATTTTGCTCATTTATGTTATTGGCCAAGCCTATGAATGAAATCCTGCTTTTAGGCGAAAACCTATTGATACTCGCTCGCTCTTTGAATCGCTCACCAGTTCCACCTGCCAGCTCTGCGGTGCCAAAGTAGCCTGCTTTTTTTCCTGGTTTGAGTTTTAAGTTGATGGTGCGTTCGTCTTGACCATCTTCGATGCCCGTAAACTCGGCCATGTCCGATTTTTTGTCGAAAACCTGCACCTTCTCCACCGCATCAGCATCCAGATTTTTAGTGGCTATTTTGGTGTCTTTCCCGAAAAACTCCTTGCCATCTACCAACACATTCTGCACATTTTCCCCAAAAGCCTTTACTGAGCCGTCGCGTTCAACTTCTACACCCGGTAGTTTTTTAAGCAAATCTTCCACCACATCACCGGGTTTGATTTTGAAAGCGGCGGCGTTGTAACTCACGGTGTCTTTGCCAAATTCCATTGGACTACCGTAATCGGATACTACAAGACTTTGGAGTTCTTTTGTGTTTTCTTTCAATATTATGGTACCAAGATTCACTGCATCGGCACCCAAAGTCAGCTTTTTCCAAAAGTTCTCATACCCGAGATAGGTGATTTGAATCAAGAAATCGCCTTTTGGGGCATCATATATTTCAAAAGCTCCTGTAGAAGCAGAAGAAACAAAACTCACCAATGAAGAGTCTTTGGCATTAAGTAGCATAACCGAGGCCATTTCTAGTGGATTTTGGTTTTTATCCACCACTGTTCCGAGTATTTTTTGGCCAAAAACATTAAAGTTTAAGAAAAGGATTAAGGAAATTAGTAGACTATGTCGAAGCATATTAGTTTTCATTTCTAATTATCATTCTCACGCCGCCTTTGCCGTCGCTGCCCATTTCCTTCATCTTGTCATCTCGTATCTTTTTGAACTCTGCCTTGCTTACTTTTTTACCTTTTTCTGGCTGAGTAAAAACAAATCCTGCGGGCAATGCTTCTATTTTTGTGGCCGCAATCAGGCGTTGTCCATTGTCTGTATCTAATGCTAAAATCATCCCTGGAAGTCCACTGTAACCATTTGGCCCCATTCCAACAGGTATTTGAGGCGTAAACCATGCCACAACTTTTTGCGAAGTATCTACCAGTGTGGCTTTTATGCATACAAAATCTAAGACTTTCTTTTGTTCACCAGTTACTTTCCATTTTTTGTCATTTACTTGGTCCACAATCAAAAACTCTTTGTCTAGAAACTCCTGACTTTGTACAAAATTATTTTCTGATAAATTTTGATAAATGGTAGTTTGTGGCACCTTGAAAACCATCCTCATTTGATTACCACCTTCTTCGTGTTTGATGTCAAGGTCTTCGTTTTTCTTCTCTTCTATCTTAAAAAGGCTTTCGTTAGAATTATAAAAAAGGACTTTGTATGTATCCTGAGAGGTAGGCATCATTTTAGCCATTTCTTTGTTTTCTTCCGAAATCTGAATGTTTAGTTTTATAGATTCTTTGAAATAGATCTTGCCGCTTTTTTGAAATTGCGAATAAGCAGAAAAAGACAATAATAGAAGTACAAGGATGTTTTTCATTTCGTATTATATTTTTATAAGAGATTATTTTACAAAACTACAATGACCTGGATGAAAGCAAGGTTAATGAAGGTTTAAATAAGGTTAATTAAGGTTAAAGTACTTAATAGTTGAACTTCAAGGCCTTACATTTGTATGAGGATATCAAAGCTATGTTGAAACAGAAAAAAACAAAGTTGAGCAATTGGATGATGGCCATTAGTTTGCTCATGCTCGGTACTTTCTTGGGATTTTATCTATTCAGTACTTATACTACCGAAAAAGAACGGATAGAACGTGAGATGGGCTATGTCTTCACGAATTCGATTCAGGAAATTGAAAGTAAATTGATGGGTAGTTTGATAAAGATTACCAAAAAAGGTGACAACAATGTTTCGATAAACATAAATAGTTTGCCTGAGAAAAAAGTGGCTGTATTTAGCTCAAAAACAGAGCTTGGGAAATCTGGAGGAAAGGAAATTCATTTCAGCAATCGTATAGAGAGGCGGAGTATTGAAACCAAAAGTGATGCGAAAGAAGTAAACGGTATGCTGTCTGTGATGCTGAAAGTGGATCGCAGAAGTAACAAGGATAGTATTATTAAACTTGAACGTTTCTGGAGTTTGGAGAGCATTTTGCCCAAAATTAAAACACAGTTTGCTGCCAATTTGGCAAAAGGGAAACTAGATGCCAATTACACGATGGTTCTGGATTCACTGAAGCCAAGCCAGAAGATAATTGCCGTGTATAATGACCTGCCGTCTAATCAGAAACTTTGGGTGCTCGCGTCGCAGAATTTTTGGATTATTTTCAAGAATATACTGCCGGAGATACTGACTACTTTGTTGCTTTTCGGTTTTGTGGCACTTTCGTTTTACTTAATTCTCCAATCGGATAAGAAACGCCAAGAGATGTTTCAGTTAAAAACAGATTTTATAAGCAACATGACCCACGAACTCAAAACGCCCATAGCCACTATGAGCGTGGCTTTGGAGGCCATAGAACGGTTTGACTTGCAGAGTGTGGATAAGAAAATGGAGTATATCGGCATTGCTCGTAAGGAAGCCAACAAGCTGTCTGACTTGGTGGATAAAGTGATGCAAGTTTCTAAAATGACTCAGTTGGAGATAAAAACCAAACAAGAATACTTTGATTTGAATGCTTTGATAAGAGAAATCTTGAGCGAATTAGAACCGAGGATTGTTGATAGGAAAATCCAAGTTTTGTTTGAAAATTCAGTAGAAAAATGCGAAGTGTTTTCGGATTTAGAAAACCTTCGGATCATTATATATAACCTGATAGACAACGCCATAAAATACAACGAAACTGAAGATGCTCGAATAGAAATAAGCTCAAAACCAAACGGAAAATATGTGGAGGTGGAGATTTTGGACAATGGTAAACCCATTCCGCTTGATTTTAGAGATAAAATATTTGAGAAGTTTTATAGGGTACCACAAAGCGGACAAACGCACAACATAAAGGGCCATGGATTAGGCCTGTATATTGTTGAAAGTTTGGCAAAAAGCATTGGCGGTATGATTGAATACAAGGCTTTAGATATGGGCAATAGTTTTGTTTTAAAAAATATCCAAACAAATGCTTAAAATATTGTATTTGGAAGACGAGGCATCCTTGGCCAAAATAGTTAAAGAATCCTTGGCCAGTAGGACTTTTGAGGTACTTCACCTTGAAAGCGGCCGAAATGCTGTGAATGTTTTTAATGAATTTCAGCCCGACGTATGTGTTTTTGATGTGATGCTTCCTGACAAAGACGGTTTTGAAGTGGCCAAAGAAATTAGAGCCAAAAATGCTACCACTCCAATTATTTTTTTAACAGCCAAGAATCAAACCACAGATTTGCTGATGGGTTTTGATGCTGGAGGAAACGATTATATCAAGAAACCGTTCAGCCTTGAGGAGTTAATAGTAAGAATAAATAACCTCCATGCTTTGACTCAAAATAAGTCGGGCAATTCGAACAATTCTGAAGGAATAAAAATCGGTAAGTATGTTTTCTCTACTGCCAAACAGGAGCTTAGATTTGAAAATGAAATCCGTAAAATTTCTTTCAGAGAGTGTCAACTTTTAGACCTTCTGACGCAGTCCAAAGGTGAAATAGTGTCCCGAAAACTTATTCTGGATACAGTTTGGGGCGACGACCACTTCTTCAATTCCCGAAATCTTGATGTGTACATAACGAAACTTCGTGCTTATTTCAAATCCGACCCCAATATCGAGATAATAACTCTCAAGGCAGTGGGGTATAGACTTATAACTTGAGAGGTGATGGTTTTTGGGTTTCGGCTGGATTTTGTTAGAAAATCTTTTTTAATGAAGCTATTATGTTTTTGCTTCCTCGATAGTTTAGGTAAGACTTAGGGCGAAAGTACAATAAAAAAAGCCGACTCATTTCTGAAGGGCAGGGATCAATCCAAAAAGTTGGGGGGAATAAAAAATTTATTTATTTTGGTTTTAAAATAACAGAGATTGAACCAAGACCTTATCCAATTACTTCTACCAGAAGGCTTATTTGAATATTTTGAAGTGGTTAAAGTAGAAAAAGTAGAAAATTCTTACAATATCTATATTACCGAACTCAACCTTATTCCAAAAGAGTTCGATGGCCAAAAACTTGAATCCAAAGGTTACTTTGAAGAAGAAACTGTTAGGGATTTCCCACTTCGTGGCAAGGCATGTTTCCTGAAAATAAAACGACGCAAATGGCTCAATCATGACACCGGAAAAATTGTTTATCGAAACTGGAATTTAGTAGCCTCTGGCACGCGAATGACATCGGAATTCGCGACTTTTTTAAAAGGAGCTTTTAGATAATACACCAATTAGCTGCAAAATTATAGGTGAATTGTTTCAATTGGACGGTAAACGATTGCAAGAACAATATGCAGCTCACCTGAGCGGTTATACAACTTGGAATCAGATTGAACATTCCCAACAATGGATACTTTACCCCGAAAATATTGGCGAAAATCTATCACTAGATGAGACTTGCCTCTCAAATGGTGATTTGTATACCATTTTGACAAATAAGGCTGCAAAGGGTAAAAAAGGAGCTTTGGTTGCAATGGTCAAAGGTACTGTAAGCGATACGGTCATTGAGGTTCTACACAAAATTCCAGAGTCAAAGAGGAAAAAGGTGAAGGAAATAACTTTAGACCTTGCTCCAACCATGGAGCGAATCGCTAAACGTAGCTTTCCTAAGGCTAAGTTAGTTTCTGATAGGTTTCATGTCCAAAAACTAGCCAGTGATGCAGTGCAAGAAATAAGAATCAAGCATCGCTGGGCGGCAATAGATCAAGAAAGCAAAGAAATAGAATATGCTAAAGAACTGAAGAAAAGATACGTTCCAGAAGTTTTAGAAAACGGCGATACCTTAAAACAACTACTGATCCGAAGTCGATTCCTTTTACATCAAAGAGAAAGCAAGTGGTCACCTTCACAAGTACATAGGTCTGAGGTTTTGTTTAGACTATATCCTGACTTAAAGCAAGCATATAACCTTAGCATGGAACTTTCTAATATTTTCCATCAATCAAATAATAGATTAGTTGCGTTTAAAAAGTTAGCCCTATGGTATAATTCAGTAGAAAAGTTTGAGGTGAAAACCTTCAATACCATCGCTAGGACTATTCAGAACAATTATGAATATATCCTAAATTATTTCGACAATAGAAGTACAAATGCCTCAGCAGAGTCTTTTAACGCAAAAGTAAAAGCATTAAGGAGCCAATTCAGAGGAGTAAGAGACATAAGCTTTTT
>NZ_RJUF01000041.1 GCF_024343775.1 Lacihabitans soyangensis
GTTAGTGTCCTCCCTAACATTACCATCCTCACCGCCATTGTCACCCTGTGGCACTTGTGGACCACCAGCATCACCAGTTTGGTTGCTGAGCGTAGCCGAAGCATCACCAGCATCACCAGTTTGGTTGCTGAGCGTAGCCGAAGCATCACCAGCATCACCACCATCTATTCCCCCACTGGGGGCTAGGGGGCTTACGGCATTGGGACTTTCGGTTAGTGTCTCACACCAATCCAACCCCGCAGCCTCACAAGCCACAGCCACATGCTCAGGCACATCCTCTTCAAACGTCACATGCCCTACACCAGGAATCAGCCGAGTCTTACCCACCAATTCCAAATTCTTCAACTTCCTCATTGATATTACTAAAAGTACAGACGCCATGCCTGGCGTCTGAATTTTACACCCAAGGAATCAAAGCCAACGTAGCCGCCGAAATCGGTAGCGGATGATCTCTATGACCACTAGACTTACCCTCAAGGTCAAAACCTCTCTCGTCAGTACCAACGCCACCACTTTTGCCTTTTCCACGCAAAATAATTCCATGGTTAGAGCTACCTACCAAATAATGGCGTCCGTCCGACCCAGGCACAATAAACACACAAGGGTTATTCTTGTACTTCTTCAGTTCAGCCTGCACCTCCTTGCTCATGCCCGCCAACTTCGCCTTCAGCATGTGATCGATATTATTATGTCCCGCACTTGGGCCATTATCATCACTATCAAAGACCACCGAATTCTGAGGCACTTCCACCTTCGCAAACTCGTGAGCACCCAGTCTAGCCACAGGGCTACCCGTAATCTCACCAGCCGTCACATCAGCCACAGCAGGATACTCCCCACTGAAAGCCTTCGCCGATATCACCCCAAACCACGCAAGGTTACCGGCAATATTATCTTCCTGTACAGCATCAGCCGCAAGGTTCGAAAAATCTAATAAAGGCATAATCGTAAAAAATTAAATTAAAAAACTAACTAAGTAAAGACGCCATGCTTGGCGTCTATCAAGTAAAGACGCCATGTGTCACCCTGAGCTTGTCGAAGGGCATGGCGTCTAATTACCACAACAACCCCTCCGGTGCCTGAGCGGAGCCGAAGGCTGGAGGGGCAGGGGTGGTTCTAGTGGGGCTTACGAGAACCCACCAATCCAAAGATCCTTCGGATTCGCTATACCCGCATTTCCGTAGAAATCCAGCATCACCGATATCGCTCTGGTTTCCTTGTTATAGTAGAATTCAAACTCCGCCAATCTGTTGAAATCCAACATCATCGCCAAATTATCCTTCGTAGCTATAATCGGTCTTGCAAACGCCTCTACACCTGGTTCCACAATCATCTCCACCTGAGTACCCTCAAGGAAAGTCTTGTTAAACTGCGTATTATAAGGAGCCGCACCCACATCCTCCTGATATGCCTGGCAGTATAAATCATACGCCGCCGTATTCAAAATCAACACCGTGTCAGCACCATATCGCACATTAGCACGCAAAGCCGCCTTCAATATATCAAACTTCGCTCTTACAGTCGCCTTGGTTAAAGCCGTACCCAAAGCCACAGCATTAGTCGTCGAAGGAGCTCCAGCAATGATATCAGTAATCTGATCCACCACACCATCCATGATATCACCAGAGTCAGTACCCTCAGCATCATAGATTGAGTTATAAAACGCCATCCTCAGATTCTTCTGAATATCCTCAGCCAATCTCACCATCACCCACTCCTCAAAAGGCACCTTCTTAGCGTCAAAACGCTTCATTCTCACCTTCATCATATACGTGCTATACAGCTTATGAATCTGGCTCTGGCTGTACTTCATATCCACCTTGATAGGCCTAGAAGTCATACTTCTATTCTTCAAAGTACCATACGCCTTCGGATTAAACTCATCCGTGTTACCTGGTTGCAATGGATCCACAGTATCCAAATCCGTCAACACAATCGTCTGAATGCCATCGCATTCCATCACATTCACATAATCTGCCAGAGCCTTTATAGGCGTCCCAGGACGTCCCTCCAGACCAATCTCGGCAATTCTACTCACAAGGTGCTCCTTGTGGTCATAAGCGTAATCTTGCAAATTATTTGCTACGCCGCTCAAACTCAACGCCTCAGCCATCTCTATCAAAAATTAAGTTAAAAAATCCAACTTCACTTCGGCTTGATAGGCAATCAAATGCTCCACCCATGCCACTTTCATCCACACACATTTTCAACTTTCATCTTCCGTACAGCCGCATTAAAATGCGGCTCACTTTAACACCACAACCACTCCCCTCCTTACCAAGGAGGGGTGCCCGAAGGGCGGGGTGGTTACGGGCTACTACTTATTCCCCTGGGCCTCCATCTTCTCCTGAAGATCTATAGCCGCCTGCGTCTGTGGGCTCACCTTTCTGGTTTTAGTCGTCACAGCATCCGCAGCATCCACCGCACCATTCATCACATTAGGCTTACTACCGTTCGCCTTCCACGCTCTCAGTTGAGTCAGTTCAGCCTTATTGGCCACCCACTTCCCAGCATCAGCTCTAAGCTGCTCCAGCTCCGCCGCACCAATAGCCACCTCACCTTCTCCCAGAATGTCAGGCTGAGCTTGTCGAAGCCCAGACGCCATGCTTGGCATCTCACCACCATCAACAGCATTACCATTAGCACTCTCACCACCAGCTTCTTCAGCTCCCCCATCGGGGGCGGGGGGGGCTTCACCAGCATCAGCACCTTCACCAGCATTCTCATCACCATCTGCTTGGTTGCTGAGCGTAGTCGAAGCATCGCCTTCACCACCAGTAGCACCTTCACCACCATCAGCAGTAGCAGCAGTAGCATCGGCAGCGGCACCAGTAACCAACTCACCAGCAGCATCCGCAGTAGCCGCTCCTAACTCCCCCACTGGGGCGGTCCGGCGTTCCGGCTGGGGGGCCTCCATCACAATAATATCCACTTCCTTCCCCGAAATGGCCTTATCCAAAAAATTCGCTACACTCTTAAACACATTACCCATATCGCTCAAAATTTAATTAATACACTCTCAATCGTACAGACGCATTGCAATGCGTCTCACGGTAGCTGAGCGGAGTCGAAGCTACTTCGCCAACCTAAACACCTCCTTGGCAGCATCTTCCATCGTGCCAAAAGCATCCGCCAGCCCTTCATTTATGGCCTCCTTGCCCCTAAACATCTTACCGCTAAAAATCTGCTCCGCATTCTCCATATTCAGCTTGCCTTTCCTTCCAGCCTTCACCACCTTCACAAAATCCGCCCTCATCGCATTCATCTCAGCCCTCACCTCGGCAGCCACCTCATCAGTCAATACCTCGTAAGGGTTCAGCTTCGCCTTATTCGAGCTCCCATCAGACCTCAACAGCGTAAACTTCACTCCATTCTGCTCCTCAAAACTCTTAAACTCGTAGTGTACCATCAGCACACCTATACTACCCACCGAGCTCACAGGCCCAGCCTCCATAAAAATCTTCTTGCTTTGGCTTGCTACCCAGTAGGCTGCACTCGCACCCATACCCTTCACAAAACTCACCACTGGCTTCTTCAGGTCACGCACAATCTCACCCAGCTGCTGAGTGCCATTCACCTCACCACCAGGCGAGTCTATCTCCAGCAGTACACCCACTATCCTTTCGTCACGTTCACACTGCTTCATCCAGCGTCCCAGCGTTTCAGTTCCATAGCTACACGCATCACCATATCGCGTCATACCACCCATTATCGGTATCACCGCCACATACTGCTCCGCAGTACCACCATTGTCACCCTGAGCTTGTCGAAGGGACTCACCAGCCAATGGCTGAGAAGATAGATCTGAAGCATCAGCATTAGCTCCCCCATCGGGGGCAGGGGGGGCTGCATTCATTCCAATAAACCCCATCTCCTTCCTGGCCAACTGCCCAAGCCTTATTTCATTAACAATCCTGTCCTCCTTTCCAGAAGCCAGCAAACCATTAATCGCCCTCGCAAACACCGGCTCCACAGCCCACATCCTACTCCCAATATCTATCATCGCCAAAATCTTTAAATTGTATAACCAATCGTTCCCCTCCTTCCCAAGGAGGGGTGGGCAAAGCCCGGGGTGGTTCTGTACCTAGACAAACCTACATCACACCAAATCCCCCACACAGGGCAAAAGTACAGACGCCATAAAAACGCCCCCAATGGGGCGTTCCGGCGTTCCGGCCGGGGCTAAACTCCCTCCCCACTGGGGAGGGCTGGGGTGGGGCTACATCGCCGTAGTCGTCACCTGCCGCCAAGCACCATTCTCGTACACACACAGCTTATTCAGCGTAGTATTATACACCATCAGCCCATTTGCAGGGCTAGTAATAGCATTTATTTGAGTTGTAGTTCCTCTGGTGATTAATACGCCTTTTGTAGTGCTTGATACATGTAATTGAGCTGAAGCATCTGGAGAAGTAGTACCTATAGCAAGCCCACCACTATTTATTCTCATGCTTTCTGCTGTTGAGTTATTCACATAAAATGCCATATAGCTCTGGGGTGTTCCTATCGCAAAATTGTCATTTGCAGAGCCACTAGTCCATGTAGATATATTGCCTATATAACCAACGTTCAATAATGTTGATGGGTTGGTCATGAATAGGTCGTTTGCCAATATACGGCCAGAAATAGCCAATTTATAGCTACCTGATGGTGTTCTGGCTATACCTACATTTCCATTCTGGTCGATACGCATTTGTTCCGTCAGCGTACCACCATTCGCAGTCCTAAAAATCAAGCCTCCAGTATTATTACTAGCCGTCAGTGTCTGAGCCTCTATCTGTGCCAAGTTGGTATTTCCAGTACCTCCAAACAGCACACCCACCCCACGGCCTAAGGTTGCATTTGTGGCGTCATTCGTCAGATACAAGCCTACTGGCACACCACCAAGGGAGGTATTTATATGTGTTTTTTGTTGGGGCGAGGTGGTGCCTATGCCCACATTTCCACCTGAAAGTATCGTCAACTTCGGAGTTCCAGCGGTTATCAGAACAGTCGGATTAGCAGCTCCCGAGCCAAATATCGAAGCATAATTTCCTCCGGCAAATCCAGTACCCGTAGAGTTATCTATACCTATGTAGGCAGTTCCTCCAGAGTTAGTGAATTCTTGAAATACATTTCCAGTGCCAGAACTGATTGCATTTAATCTAAAAAATGCACTACCACCTGGGGCAGCTATTTCAAATCTTCTGGTAGAAGAGGTTGTACCTATTCCTAGGCTTGTCCCATTATCAAAAATCAGACTATTGCCAAACGTCGATCCAGTCCATTTGCTCAAGTAATTCGTAGTGAGCCCACTCGGCGTATTAAACTTCCCATCCAAGCTACTCTGCAAACTCGTTACGTTCGATATCGCTATATTAGCCCAGCTATTCACCGTTCCGTTCGAAAACAAAAACTGCCCGTTCACGCCCACATGCGTACTCGCAGCCAATATCCTTTCAGTATTACCCGTAGGCTTTACCAAAAACACCCTTCCACTCCGCACACCCACACCATAAAACCCCGCCTTAGGCCTCGTAGCAGTATCACCATCAAACACCGCCGTAGTCCGCACACGCTGTGCCGTCACATCAATCGTAGCCAAGAGGCCCACAAATACCATCATCACAACCAACATCACTTTCCCAATTCCCCCACTGGGGGTTAGGGGGCTAAATATCCTTTTATTCATAATCACTAAAAACCTATAAGTCTCAAATTGTATCACGTATTATTTCATAGCCAGTAGTAGCTGCCGGTTCAGGAAGAGTCATAAGCACCACCACACTTTCAGCGTATATCGTCACAGCCGTTCCCACCTGTCCCACAAAACGCCCCGCTATTCTTCTAATCTGACCAAACCCATTGCTCCATTTAATATACACCTTATCATTAAGTTTATAAGGGAGTAGCCCACCAGTATAGCCAAACACCAAGTTTCCAAAAAAACCATTGCTCGGAGCTGAACCAATCGTGAGCCCCGTATACCATGTACTAGCCTTGTGAAAAGCATAAAAGGCTGTATTCAGCCCACCTTCGCTCAAGTCAGTTATTTGCATCAAAATCCCTTCAAAACTAAAACCCGTTATAGTAGCCCTAGCCCAGCCCTGGCTCATCGACGCCGACATAGCTGGCTGTCCCGTAAAAGCCTTCGTAATAATCACCTCATCACCAGTATTATAAGGCATATTTGGGCGTTGAACATACACCCCACCCAGAAACATATCCGTCAATGGCAAAGCCACACCATTCGCATCCTCCCATTCAAACTCCCAAGTGTCATAAGCCTCCGATATAGTAACCGTATTACTATTTGCTTGAAAATAAGGACCATAACCAGTCATTCGCCTTAAAAAATCCTTTTTTTTAGCCACACTCAGCGGCACAGGTGCCCATCTGTAGCCCACCTCTTCACCAGTCATCACAGCACCACGCTTCTCGCCGCCTTGCTTGCCAGTGCCACCCTTGGTAGTCACTTTCAGTCCCTTCACCGAAGTACCCACCACCACAATATTCCCGTCCGTATCCTCCATAAAAAACACCGACCTCGCATTCTGGTCCTTCATCATCTCAGCCACCATCGCCGCACTAAAGCCCGCCATCTCGTAGCCCACCATATGCTTCCAGTTCTCCGAGCCATCTGAGCCCAGCAGTTCATAATCAAAACTCTTCGTGTCATTCGGCACCACATACTCAGCTGGCACAAAATACTGAGGCAAAAACGCCAACGGATCCGCTGTCACCTCACCATTCACCACATGAGCCTTCGCCGGAAACTCCCCCGTAAAAGCCTTCGTTATCACCTTCCAAAATCTCAAGATCCCAGCAATATTATCCTGCTGCACTCCATCCGCCGTAAAACCACTAAAATCCATCATACCAATAAGTATTTAGTAAAGAGGCCATGCATGGCCTCCAATCCAGTATCCAATCATTCCCCTACATCATTCCCCTCCTGGTGCCTGAGCGTAGCCGAAGGCAAGGAGGGGTGCCCGAAGGGCGGGGTGGTTAACACGCCCGGTAGCTGAGCGAATCCGAAGTGTCACCCTGGGCTTGTCGAAGGGCTACCCCCTCTGCATAAAAAACGCCTCACCCGTAAACTCCGCACTACCGCCATCTGGCATCGGCAGCCAGGCCTGTATCTGCGTCAGGCTCACAGGTTGCCACTCAATATTCCGCACTGGTCGCTTATCCGCATCATACCACAGCACCTCCAGCTTCATCGTATTCAGGCTGTGCGTCACCAGTCCACCATCCGTCAGACCCGTCACCGCCACATTCTGTTGTCTCAGCGGCCCCCACACACCATTCACATAATACACAGGGTCATCCACCTCAGGCAGCAGCGTCACACCATCATATACACCCACCACAGGCTTACCGCCACCATGGCCAAAATTCATCACATACCCATTCGTCGTGCCCATGCTTCCGTCCATGCTCAGCACAGCACCATCAGTCTGGCCACCAATCCTATACTTCACATCATTAGCATCCTTCACAAACACCACCCATCGCCGTTCCGCATTCACAGCCATCCATTCCAGTAAAGTAGTGCTCACGCGTGGCACCAACACCCGCACATCATTCTGCCACACGCCACCGTGAGCACCACCCCCAGTCTTAAAGTCAAAAAACGCCGATCCAGGCGGGAAACAGACATTCAGCACATCATTCAGGTCCACCGGCAAATCATCCGCACCCACCATGCCGTCATCCACAATAGACACCGCCATCACTTGGCCCAGATTATCCCTTTGTACCCAATCTTCAGTAAACATTCAACACCATTTCATTTGACCACCAAAACTAAAACCCCCACCCAAAAAACAAAAGGGCAAAACTTTGACTATCAAAACATTAGCGGGCAAAAAAACCTCAAAATCGGGCAAAACTTTTTCAAAAAATCCTTGCAAAACAATATCGTACAGACGGCATGCTTGCCGTCTCAACACTCACCAACTCCCCTCCCTACCGGGGAGGGGTCGGGGGTGGGGCTGGCCACAAAAAAAAGACCAAGAGCATCGCCCCCGGCCTTTCCATAAACCTTAACCTATTATAACTATAAAAAAAATCCAACAACCAATAACCCGGTCACTGAGCGTAGTCGAAGTGCCAATAACCCGGTCACTGAGCGTAGTCGAAGTGCCAATAACCCAGTCACTGAGCGTAGTCGAAGTGCCAATAACCCGGTCACTGAGCGTAGTCGAAGTGCCAATAACCCGGTCACTGAGCGTAGTCGAAGTGCCAATCACCTTCCAACCCTCTCCACCAGCACCTCATTAAACTTCCTCATCCGTTTAGCCTGCTCCTGGTCCAGCAGCTCCGCAATCTGCTTCGAATACTTCCTATGAATATGCTTCCGCCATTGATCCTTATTCCAGTCATCCTCAGCCAGCCCGTAGCGTTCGCCCCAAGCATTCACCGCCGCCTCGTAGTTCGGAATCATCACAAACCGCCCCACACAAAAAGCCAAAAACTCCCGTTCGTACATCTTCTCCAGCAGCTCACCAAGCACTCGGTAATGGTGAGGCAGCATCATACTCACATCCAGCTTCATCTCCACCGTCACCTCCAGTATATCCAAGTCATCCTTAGCATCCCGCCATACCACCGGCAACGTCTGGCTATCCAACGGATAAAAACTCAACGCCGCCGTTATAATACCCCCCGCAGCACTCCTCTGGTTAACCACCATATTAGTACCCCAATTACAACCATGCTCATAATACAGCTTCACGGCCCTCGGCACAGGGATATCAAGTTTAACAGGCATACTTCGCGGTTTTGAATGATGCCAAATTTAAACAAAAAAACGTCATTATACAAAAAATTCGTAAAATGACATTTACTTTCCCCTCCCTACCGGGGAGGGGTTAGGGGTGGGGCTAACGACTGGGGCCGGTGCCTGAGCGGAGCCGAAGGCCAAAATTGCACTATCCCAACATCCCCACACCCAACCGGTCACTGAGCGGAGTCGAAGTGAAGGATTTTTTCCAAACTCCACCGCTTCCAACTACCATTTTGGCTGTAACATCGTAACCAATCCTAACACTTTGACAATCAACACTGTAACACTGTAACCAAACTGTAACCACACCAAACTCAACTTGTAACCGCCATTTTTGGCCCTATTCTCTCTATTTTAGTTACTACTAAACTGTAACTGTTACAAACTTCAAAAAAAAACTGTAACAATAAAATACAAATACAAAGTCCTGACACACAAAACTTTACACACAATTTTTTGCCCTGTATAATTTCAGATACAGAGTTACAATTATAATTGAATTACTACTACAAAGGATTACAAAGGAAAAAACCGCCAAAAAAAACGGCTAGCGAAAAACTCACCAGCCGCATAAAAAATTGTACCATTCCAGTATAGCCGCCATGTGTCACCCTGAGCTCCGCCTGCCTCGAGCTTGTCGAGAGGTCGAAGGGCTGGCGGCTCGTAACACTGTCACCCACTCCTGTCACCCTGAACTCCGCCTGCCTCGAGCTTGTCGAGAGGTCGAAGGGCTGAGCTCCGCCTGCCTCGAGCTTGTCGAGAGGTCGAAGGGCTCACAAACGATTCCAATCCACCAATAACCAATACACCAGCCACTACTCCCCCACTATGGGCTGGGGGGCTAACTCCACTCCCGCCTCTCCTCAGGCACCTCCCAACTCAGCTGCATATACACACACCCATCATCATCAGTCATCTGTTGCCAATCCTCATGCCTAATCCTCAGCTTGGCCTCCGACTCCGGCAAAACATTCACCGTCACCTTGTCACCCTGAGCCTGTCGAAGGGCAGTCTCCCCATCCCTACTCATGGTCGTAGTCAGCTCAACCTCCCCCTGAGCATTCCTTCGCATAATCTGATTCCATTTCATGCCACAAATATTCACCCTATCCCCCAACCCACCAAAAAATGCTAAAAACCATACCAAAGTACAGACGCAATATGCCACCCTGAGCCTGTCGAAGGGCATTCCCCTCCTGGTGCCTGAGCGGAGCCGAAGGCAAGGAGGGGTGCCCGAAGGGCGGGGTGGTTAAAACCGCACAAAAAAAAGACCAGGAGCACCGCCCCCAGCCTTTCCAGTAAACCCAAAAATTAAAGAATTCATATCACACCAAGGTGATACAATTTATTTAATTGTCTTTAATATTTTCGTTAGTGGCAATTTAAGAAATGAACCAAATCTTAGCCTTACCACCTAAATATTTTTCATTACAATACTTTGCACACTGTACAGCATCTTTACGAGTTGAGAAAACTAAATCATCATTTGGATGTGTTTCAATGTCGTGCCTAAAATGAAAACCTAAATCTTCAAAATTTATATCATCATATTTTAAGGGTTTATAGTTTTCGTAACTATCAGCTATTTCCGCCCTCCAACCTTTAAAACCATCGTTCCATTTCATTATTACAATCGGGATTTTACGGTATTTAGAAACAGTAAAACTGCCACTAACACCACCCTTATTCAATGTGGGCTGAGTAGTTAAATCAACTTTTGAATTATCCATAAACTTTAGAATTTAATTGTTGCTTAGTGCTTTTAAGCCCACACTAAATAAGGCTGTATTCGTTATCAGATATCACAAAGCCCTCAACTCAAACTCAAGTCTTTTTATCTTCTCCACCGCTCTTTGATAGTCAACATCGTCTTCAATAGCAAACAAACTCGTCCAGTTGGCCTTAGCCTTTTCAAGCTTATTTCTATACTGTGTAATTTTTGACTTCTTGGCTCTGATTTTATCCAGCCTTATTTCCTCAAGAGTCTTCCCAGTTGCAGGTTCATTGCCCCAGTAACAATTAACTTCCAGTCTTGGGTACTTCACTTGTAGCAATGCCGCTCTGTATTTAAAATACCAATCATACTTCAGACGCAGTTGCCACTTCAATCCATCCCAGCAAACAAACTCCACCACCTTTCGCTTTTCATCAATGACTTTGATGCTAAACCAGTGCACCACATCATACACACTACTGCCAGCACTAATATTATTCATTGTTATCTAATTCAATAACCCTACCCTTCAACCCCTCAATCATCTTATTCAAAAGCTCATTGTGCTCCTCAATAACAATCGGCACCAACGTAATCTCCTCACAGCTCAACGCATGCCTCCTAGCCTCATCTGCCGTATAAACCCCAGCAAACTCTTTGTGGTCAGTATAACCACAATTATTCGGCCGAAAAAAACACCCTCGCTTCAAAATATAGAAAAACCGATGCGTCAGACATAACTCCGAAATCTCCATCGCCCTTTCCTTCCGACTAATCCTGTCCAAAGCCAGCCATCGAGCCACCTTTTCACCCTCAAAAATCACCAAATCAGCACCATTATCCCTCACCACCGGAATATTCAGATAACAAACCTCAACCCCATCCCTCGTCTTCATATCCTCATACCTAACCAGCTCCAGCAGCTTCCTCTTAGCCGCATTCACCGTCTCCGCATGCACCACCTTCTCGCTCCACACATACGAATCCTCAACCCGCTCCAAATCAATCCTATAAGCCTTCTCTACAATCTCCAATTTCATCCTCGCTATATTGTTACAGTTTAAACTTCTTAATTTCTCCCACCCTATCCGATTTGCGTGTCAATAGTTTGCATTTTAATGACCCATGTTCACACCTACAAACGCTCGTACTCGGTTCCATGCCAGACGGATATTTCAATATCCACTTCATCTTTCCCCAGCAATGAGGTTTGTTTGCCTTCTCAACAATCTCTAATTTCATCCTCGTTACATCGTTACAGTTTAAACTCTATTTAATTCCCCCTTTGGGGCGGTCCGTCGTTACGGTTAGGGGGCTATTCCCCCACTGGGGGCTAGGGGGCTGGCTTTGGCTGCCCCTCCAACCACTTCAAAAACACCGTCCACTTCTTACTCTCAATCACAAACTCCTTCAACAGTCTATACTTCCTGTTGTTGCTCGTCGTCAGCTGCTCCACCATCGCATTATACTTCTTACCCCAAGCCACATCCACCGCTACACTGTCACACTGAGCCTGTCGAAGTGCACCCTGAGCCTGTCGAAGTGCACCCTGAGCCTGTCGAAGTGCACCCTGAGCCTGTCGAAGGGCAGCCTCCAGTTTATCCACCTGCCCCATCAACACCACATTATGCTTAGCCAAAAACGACATCCGCTTACCAAACGGCACATCCTTAAAACTCATCTCCTCATTATTCAACCCCGCTACAGACGCCATATCACCTTCAGCTCCGCCTGCCCCGAGCTTGTCGAGGGGTCGAAGGTCCGTCTCACCATTACTGTCAGCCTGAGCTTGTCGAAGGCCAAGCTCCAGCGGCTCACAAACAAATCCAATCTCCTTCTCCTTCATCTCCGTTACATTGTTACAGTTTAAATTCTAAATTATTCCCCCATTGGGGGCTGGGGGGCTATCCCTGAGCAATACGATTCGCCTCTACAATCGCAGTATAATCTACTGTATCATCTTCCACTAATATCAGGTTCATCTTATGAGCAAACTGGTGGCATCTAGCACAATCATAAGGCTCCATAAACAAATCGATATAGTATTTCTTTTCAGGATCAATTCTCTCAGCAATGCCTATTTCACCCGTATGCCTATTTTTATACTTTCTACCCAAAATTATCTTTTGCTTGTTATAAAAATCATGCTCAGCCCACGACTCAAACGGATGGCAAGTACATCCCCACAGGCCAGTAATAAAAGGTTTTTCTTCCATCCTCGTTAAATCGTTACAGTTTAAACTCTATTTAATTCCCCCACTGGGGGTTAGGGGGCTAACTGGGGGCTATTCCCCCACTGGGGGTTAGGGGGCTATACACTCCCCCAGGTTTTAATCTTATACAGCCCTGCCAAATAATCATAAAGTTCCTTCGAGCGAGGGGCAAAACCCCCTCCATCATCCTTCAAAACCTTAGGCTTCGCCACATCTTCAGCACACTGAGCTTGTCGAAGTGCCTTAAACTCCTTCTCGGCTGCCAACCATTCCTTCACCTTCGGGTCATCAATAACCCCCGCATTCACCAACACCTCCAGTTCCCTGGCATAAATACTCTTCACACACTTCCCATTCTTCATCCGGTAAACACTCAGCCTATCTCTACCCGTCTTCAGGTTCTTAGACCACCTCAACTCATACTCATATATCCTCGCCATCTCAATATCTCAATTCAGTCCAATGAATAATCTTGCCCACAAAATCTTCCTTAAACCACCCAAAGAAATCCTCAGCTCCATCAAAGCCATCATTCTTCGCCAGTCGTTCAATCTCCCCTTTCTCTAGCCTTCTTCCATCTACCTTTACCACAAACACCCGCTCATCCTTCAGCTTAATACACGGCCCAGCAGTCATCACCATTTCCTTAATCTCTATCTGCTGAATACCAATAACAGGCACTACCGGAGCAAACCTCCAATAACCGGGCTTTCTCACATTGATAGAGAAATGGATATCCATATTCACTTTCCATCTTCCGCTGGTATCTGTCCTAATCGTATGCAGCTTAGGCACATAATATTCATCAAGTTGCCAGTTTCGGCTAAACTTCCTCTCATAATCAGCCTTGTACTCTTGGTAGTGGGTCACTGCATCTCTATTCTTCACGGTATCAATCAACCCAGTCCATATCTTGTCTACAAAATAAGTCGGCTCACCATTCTCAAAACTCTCCTTAAATCCTAATATCATCGTCTCCGTCGTTTAATGTATTTCTATTGTCAGCCTGAGCCTCGCTCGCACTGAGCTTGTCGAAGTGTCGAAGGCCACCCACCTCATCTTTCATCGGCTCAATAGGCTCCACATAGTGCTTCTTACGCTCCACACACCCATTCTCATCACAATAATTCATCCCACAATTACCAGTACATCCGTTTGCCAAATCCCCATAAAAACTCAAATTATCCTCTAACTCCAGACCCTCCCGTGGGTCACTGAGCGGAGCCGAAGTGTCCCACCACTCGTCCAACTCCCTCACCATCCTATCAAACTCCATCTCAGCAGCCTTGCTATCAGCCAGTACCTTCCTTGCTTCCGGAGAAGGAAACCTCCCAGTACCCTTCCTCAGCGAAAAATAATACACCTGCAACTCACGCATCAACCTACCTTGTAAGTACAATGCCTCCAACAACTCAACTCGCTTCATCTTCCGCCAATCCTTCGTTATAAGCCTCTACCCATGCCTTCAAAAACTGCAAAATACCCTCCTCATGCTCTTCAATTTGATCCTCCAAACTTTCCATTAGTTCATTATCCATAGTCAAGCTAATAAACGCTTCACTCAAGCCCTCATCTAGTTTAGTTGCCACATACTGAGCCTCGCCAATCTTCCCAAAAAACCTATACTTCACTTCAATCTGCTCTAATTCTGGAACACCAACTTCATTATCCATAATCTCCAATTCCTCAACCCGATGAATCATAAAATTCTCAGTTATCACTTTAAGAGCCGTCTCCTGATTTTTTTTGTGAGTAGATGCCGTCTTATCCTCAAAAGCAAAAAAATCAACCGACAGCCCCATTCCACCACGCACAATTAGATCCTTTTTGTGTTCGTAATCCCATTCAGCATAAATAGGTATTTCCTTGCATCTTGGATTCTCAAGCTGACAGACAGCCTTCGTCTCCGCCACAAACCTTTTAATCTCATCCTCCGACTCAAAAACCCTCCTGTCTTCTTTCTTAAACCACTCCTTCAGTGCTGCATCGAGCTTGTTTTTATCCACAAGTTCGTGTCCGCACACCATCAAATACTTTCCCATAATCCAATACTTTAATCGTTAAAAAATCATTTTAAAAACATCCCCTGTCAGTCTGAGCTTCGCCTGCCCCGAGCATGTCGAGGAGTCACAGACCCGCCATCCACTTCCTTATCAGCTTCTACAGCCAACTCCCCCACTGGGGCGGTCCGGCGTTCCGGCTGGGGGGCTTTCTCCCCCACCGGGGCGGTCCGACGTTCCGGCTGGGGGGCTTCCACTGGTGGCTGAGCGGAGTGGGCGGCATCCCATCCGAAGCCCAAATGCCTCTCCGCCTCATCCAACCTCGCCAACAGTCTCACACTCACCAAATGCGGCAAATCCTTCCCAGTAATCAACTCCGCCTGCAGTTCCTTAATCAACCCATAAACCTTCATAACACATCAATTTAAAAATTCAAAAATCCTATTAAATCCCCTCCTTCCCAAGGAGGGGCCAGGGGTGGTTCTGGCTGAACCGCTACCCATTCATAGCCCTCACCATCAACCCCGCAGCGGCCACCTTCACCTTCATTCCGTCAAAAATCCGCCCCGCTATCTGCGTCATCGCCTCAGCCTCAGGTATCTTTCCAGGATTCCCCTTCACCTCCTTCATCATCTCCATCAGCATCTCATTCACACTATCAATCGTACCCGCATCCGCCAGTACCACATCGGCAGCCTTAGTGCCGTTCGTCATGATCTCGTTCCCTTTCATCTCTAATTATCCGTTTAGTTTTTAATAAATTCCTCTTCAATTCTATCAGCTCAGGCATTCCCTTTATCGCCTCCTTCAACTCGTCCGGTAGTCGCATAATACCCAGTACATAATTATCACTCAGCACTACACTTCCTCCCTCAGCATTTCGTTTCGACAACTCCTCATCTGTCAAAACCTCCAAGTTCTCCAGCCTCAAATCCCTCGCATCACCATTCCTGAATACCACATTGTATCCTGCAGGTATAGGCCCATACTCCGCCTCCCATGTCACCCTATTCCAATGCTTCCAAACACCATCAACCTTCACAAAAGGAAACTCATGGCCCGTGCGAAGCCTCCAGTACCTAATCGTTCCATCAGGCATCACCCCAGTCTTTTCCCATCTTTTCCTGTTAGCCACAGCCAGCCGCCCACTCGCCTTATTCCTATGGTGCACCACCGCCTTAGCATCTGCAGACCGCTTTAGCTTCAGGTATCGCCTCTTCTTTTCTATGTGCTTCTTCGTCCAGCCCTTCTCTTTTTTCCAAGTATTATTAAAATACTCCGCCAGCTCAGTATCCCCCATCTTCAGGTAATTATCTTTCAGATACTTCACTTGCTCCTCAGTCCAGTACTCCATCTCCATCCTTTTCAGTCCAAGCTCATACAACTTAGTCCTTACAGACGTCAGCCTCAGCCCAAGCATAGCAGCCAGTTCAGCATTAGTCTTACTATCCCAGTTTTTCCGCAAAACCTCCAGCATCTCATCATTCCACGCTATCTTATTCCAAGGATTATAACTCATTTTTTCACTACTTTAAACAACTGTAAATTCTTCATTATCAGCAAGATAAAAAAGACGACACCCATATTTATTTTATTAGCTCCCCTCCATCATTCCCCTCCTGGTGCCTGAGCGTAGCCGAAGGCAAGGAGGGGTGCCCGAAGGGCGGGGTGGTTAAAAACCCATCACCCCCACCCACCCTTACTAACCGTATCCCTCCCCGTACAAAGCCTATACCTCACCACCTTACCACCACCCGGTAACCGAGCTTGCTCTGAGCTTGCCGAAGAGCGAAGGGCCTCTATAAACCGCACCGCCGAATCCCTCACCTTAAAAATGTGGTGGCCTCTAGCATTATGAGGCACCAGCTTTCCGCTCACTTCCTCATCACTCTCCACCCAATGCTCCACGGCCTTACTCCTCTCCAGCCTCACAATCTTCTCATTACTAGCCATAATCATCAAAAAAATATTAATTCAAAAAGTCTTACTCGACAACCTTTGCCTAAGTCTTCCAAAACCAATCGCTATCTCCGTTTTCTCAAACTTTGGCAGAAAAGGCACTGCCTCTGGAAAATGTAAACTCACATTCTTATAAGTCCTTAGCCCATGTAAAGTGGCCTCTAACTCAGCCTTCAAAACACGCAGCTTATCCGTTTTCCTGGTCCACTCTTGAAACAACTTCACCTCCGAATCACTTGGCAAATACATATTATCTTTCCTTGGTAAATAATAATGCTTCACATCCTTATCCTTCGACAAAAACTTCACATAACCTCCAAGCTGATGTGTGTATATTGAACTTTGAGTCGTGAAATACTCCGGTGCTTTAGCATACAAATCCAAAACAGCACAAGGAGTTTGAAGAACTACATTTTCCGTCACAGACTTCCTCAAATCCTCAAACAACTTATCCACTGCAGCTTTTTTATTACTGAGCATCACATCTGCCACTTGCTTAGCTATCTCCTTACTAATTCTCATACTTTGATCTATTTTAAAAATTAAAAATTCCTTACTACTCCCCTCCTTTCCAAGGAGGGGCTGGGGGCAGGGGGCCTACAACACCACCTTCCCTACCTTCGCAATCTTAAACACCTGCAGCTCCATAAAACACCGCTCCACCTCGTCAGTACCCTTGTGCAGCCTACCCATCAGATAGCCCGTCACTTCCACATCCTCGCCAACCTTTATCAAGTCGCCCTTCTCCACATTATCATGCATCAGCACAAACTCCACCACGCTACTCGTACCACCACCCGAGGCATCAATCCGCACTACACGCTTACGTGTCTTATTCACCCCAAACTCCTGCACCGGCCCAATCATCAACACCCTACCACTTTGCTCAACCTTCTTCATACTACCTATCTATTTTAAAAATTAAAAAATTCATCCTTTCATGTCAGGCTGAGCCTGTCGAAGCCCCACAATCTAAATCCGCTATATTACGTTCCCCCACTGGGGGCTAGGGGGCTACTGGGGAGGGGTCGGGGGTGGGGCCAACGCCTCCATCACCCAGTTCAAAAACCTCCCCTTCGCATAATTCCAATCACCAGCCGTTGCAGGCTTATAAATACCAGGCCTCACCATCAACTCCTTCACTATCCGTTTATCCAGCGTCTTATAGCCATACTTCACCTCACCCGTTACAGGGTTATAGTATAGATCAATCGCCACCGCCTTCTCCTCGCTCAGTATATTCACATACTGCTCGCCCATCCCACAATACATATACACCGGAAAATCACTCATAGCATCAATTATTTAATCGTTGTCAGGCTGAGCTTCGTCCACACTGAGCTTGTCGAAGTGTCGAAGACCCGCCATCTAAGTCAATACCTCATTTCCAAAATCTCAAAATCATCCTGGTTAAACTCCATCTCGCCCACGCTAACTATCTTTATCCCACAGCTGCCATCCATCGGGCACCAGCCCTCTTCATCCATCATGGCATCTATTACGCCTTTCTCATTCCAATTACTGGTCGCCAGCATTCGCATCACGTGTTCGCAAAGCTGCTTCAAAAACGTCCTCAAATAATCCTCATCATTATCCGCCAGTTTTATCTCCGACCCCGCCCAAAAATCCACCATATCCTTTATCGCCTGTTCAGTTTTGTACATCTCACCACTGGCACTCACCTCATACTCATAATCCATATCCACCTCAACCACTATCCGAGCCCAAGTAGGCTCATGCTGTATCGCATACTTTTTCTTTCCCATCTCTCAAATATTTTAAATCGTTAAAAATCAAATGCCCTAAAAATCGTCTCTCCCTGATATCCTTTTTCTAGCTCAATAATCGTCGTTTGAATTCTGGCATAGTCAAAGGTTTTCCTTGGAAGATTCGTTAAAGATTTCATCCCGTACGCCTTCAATTTCCTTAATCTTACATCACTACTAGCAATTGTAAACCATGGCATTAGTGCTATTACATTATCACTCAGTTTCATGCACTCTTCCAAAATGTAATATCCTACTCTCATTCCGTTCAAATCCACATCAGCTGGAGCATTTTCTACCTTTGCACTTGGTAGCGAAAACGGCGGATTCATTACTACACAATCAAACCGTTTAGTCTTGTCAAGTAAAAAGAAATCTTCAGGTTGATAAACCATATATTTTCCTTTTCTAACCAATGCATTCACTATATTTCCAAGCCCTCGAGTTGGTTCTAATATTCTTCTAGAACCATCTGGTACCAGCCCAACCATATACTCACACACAGCCGTTGGCGTTTGAAACATCTCATGTATATCCTTACCTTTCATCCCTCTCTATTTTTAAATTTCCAAAAAATCAATTCCTTTTTACTCCCCCTTTGGGGGCTGGGGGGCTCAAAACAACTGCGGACCCTTATTCCTCTCCTCTATCTCCTTCGCCAAATCAACATCCCCCTGGCTGAGCTTCGGTGCCTGAGCGGAGCCGAAGCCCGGTGCCTGAGCGGAGCCGAAGGCAGCATTCCTCGCATTCCCCGGGCTATACTCCTCTATATTTGCATAATTTATCGGCATATCTGGGCTTGTTTGGTAGTAGAAAAACTCCGTAGCCTTCGGTGTCACCAGTTGTGTAGCCACCCACTTGCCCTCTCTCACGCTGTAGATCCACTCGTGCGTCTGCTTGCATATCACACGGCCATCGCTGGTGCGGTGTTTCTCTATCGCCACAGGGTTATAAGCATAGCCCTTCATCGCTGCATAATCCCGCAGTTTCGTTCCAAATCCATTGCTCGTTATATCGCTGCCCGTATCAATCTTATACTGCTCAAACACCTGCTTTCTCACCAAGAAATTATCCACCGTGCCGTCGCCCTTGTTAAAAAACATATCAAACCACTCTATCATCTGCACACCTATCTTATTGCGGTATGCATTAATCCGCATATTATCGTCACCACTACTCACATATCCATACTTGATAAAGCTCTGGCAGGCCACCGCCAGCGTATTAATGAAGCTATTCCAGTCGTGTTGGTCAAAATCCCGTATCAACTCCTTCCCAAAATCATCAAAAGGCTTCCTCACCTCCCTATACTCCCCGCTTTGGTTATAGTGGTAGTAATCGCTATACTCCGTCATCCACAGCCTTCGTATCGTACTATCCTGGTCCACATCTATCGGCGGAAAATTACTCGTAATCCATATCTGTGGCGAGTCCTCAAACCCTATCGTCTCACTCTTCGTACCCTTCGGGTTCTTCTTCATAAACCCCGTTATCGCCGAGTAGAAGAAACTAAAATCCGTGTGCTTATCAGCATCATCCAGCCACAGCATATCCGTGTCTTCACTTATATTCTCAAACACGTGCTTATTCGCCAATGCCGCCCTATCACGCCCAGCTATCGTCTCCGTAGGTAGCACCTGAGCCAAACAATACGGCGTCAGCGACTTACCCGTACCACCCTGGCTCTTGCTCAAATCCCGCATCACATAATCCATACTCCACACCGCCATCGCCGTACTCATACTCTTATACCGGTGCATCATCTTCCCTATACTCAGCAGCTTCGTTATCAAGTGCATCTTCTGCTGCTGCCGCTGGCTCTCAGTCAACAAAGGCCCATCAATCGCAAACTTATATTTCTCCCTATATTCATCTCTTGTCAATATCTCCCCACGGCAATTCACCTTGCCAGCTTCGGCATTTGTTCCCCCATTGGGGGTCAGGGGGCTGGCTGCAGGGGCCTTATCCAACTCATCCTCCAGCTCCACTCTCCAATGAATCCTACTCGTCTGTATCAGATAATTCAAGAAAATACAATCCTTCCGCAGTATCTTGATATCATACAACCCCTCATCAGTTACAGTTATACAGAAGCTCGGCTCCATTTTCTCAAACTTCACAGGCACCCTGCTCTGAGCCTTCGCATCCCACCAGCTCTTATTCAGCACCTCGTGTTCCCACACATACTTATTCACCTTCTCAGGTCTAAAAGTCTCAATCTTATCCGCCGAAATCTTCCACGTCTCATTACTCAGGAAAAACCACTGGTAGTCCTTATCATAATCCTTAAAATCCAGTTCCACCTCAGGCAGCCTCGCAAAAATCGCATCCGCCACATCCCTGCTCCTCAGCATCGAGTCGCTCAGGTCGCTATCAAAACTATGCTTCGCCACAAACTCATCCACAAAATTCTTCATGTCCGCCGTGTCCAATATCTGCTGCACCTGGTTACCCTTTATCCGCACATACTCACGGCTCTTACCGCTAAACCTGCTCCTCGCCAACACCGCAAAACCATTTCTGTAAAGAAAATTCAGAATATAACTCGGCCTCGGGCTATACTTATACAGCAGCTTGCCCTCCTCCTTCATCGGTATCTTACCCTCCATCTTCACCTTCTTCGTCCAAAATTTGTAAGGCTTCGCATGGGCCAGCACACGCTTAAAATCAAACGGCTTCCACCAGCCAAAATAATCCTTCACATCCTTGCAAAACTTCGGACTGCCATCCTCTTCCTTCTTACCACTTCGCTTTTGGGCCAACTCCTCAGGCAGCCATGCCGTACAAATCTCTATATGATGCTCCGCCAACTTCGCAGCTGCCATCTTACCAGGGGCATCTATATCAGGCACATTAATCACCCGCCACGCCATTTCGGCCAACTTCTTATAAGGAAAATACTCCGGCGTTATATGCTCCCCATTCGCCCAGACAGGGAAATACCCCAACGCCGCCATATTCAACGCATCACTCCCACCCGTCGCCACCAACACCTCAGGCAGCTTATTCGGCTCATGTCCCGCATCGTAGGCCTCCTGCAGCATCTTCGCCACAAACCCATCATGCTCTTCCGGATTAATCCCCAACCTATCCATAATCTCCGCATCATTCGGCAGATCATCATACGCCGCCTTCACCTGCTCCAGCCCAAACAAATAATTCTTCGGCACCACCCCCTCATAAAAAAACCGCTGCTTCCCATACGGCTCATAAAACTTATAAGCCGTAGGCTTCTCAAAATCCCCTCCTTCCAAAGGAGGGGTGCCCGAAGGGCGGGGTGGTTTGCGTGAGCTATTGCCGCCCCCTATATGCCACACAAACATCGGATACGTCTCCGTAGCCTTAAACACATGCTTCACCTTCTGCCCCGTCTTCTTATCAATACTCACCAAACTATGCCAAGCCAACGGCCTAAACCCATACTTCAAACAAACCTCCTTAGCCCGCTCAAACGCCACAGCATCCTTCCCCGTGCCCTTGTCACCCTGAGCCTGTCGAAGGGCCGCTTCACCCTTCCCATTCCCCCCACCGGGGGTTAGGGGGCTTCTCCCCATCCACTCCCACACATGCTTAGCAAAAATCCCCTTCAGTGCTGCCATCTCAAAATCATCCAGATACCCCCACTCACGCTTCTTCACTTCCACGTCTTCCAGACCTTCCGTTATCTTCTCATACTCATAGCTGCGGCTAGCCTTGCCATTCTCTACCAGGTTAAAGTGCTGGCATATCCACTTGCAGGCGTTAGAGTAATCCAGATTCTCAAACTCCATCACCACATCAAACGCACTCCAAGTCTTATCCGAGGAGCCCCAGTCACGAATCACCCACTCCGTGCCCGCCTCATTCTTCTGCAGGCCCAGGCTAGGGTTATTCTCGACCTTCAGGTGGTCGCACTTAAACTTATAGGCATAATTCCGCACGCCATTACTAGCCTCACTCACCTTCGCCAGTATCACATCCAGACCCATGTCCGTCTGTTCCAAAATCTCCTCTCTGCTAAGACCCATATATTTATTTTCCAGAAAAACTCGTAATCAATTTTTTTATAATCCCATGTCAGGCTGAGCCTGTCGAAGCCACTTCACTACTGTCAATTAGAGCGTAGTTGAAGCCCCCATCAATCCTCAAAAGCCGACCTAATAATCCCAATCAAAATCGACAAAAACACCACCGCAAAAAACAACCCCACACAAAACGCAAAAGGCTCTGCAGTCAAAAAGAAATGAATAATCTTCTTCATAAAATCTCTATTAAGGTTAAAAAAATCAATCCTCCTGTCAGGCTGAGCTCCGTTTACCCCGAGCTTGTCGAGGGGTCGAAGCCCC
>NZ_RJUF01000042.1 GCF_024343775.1 Lacihabitans soyangensis
GATTTCATCCCGATAAATATTAGGACACAAAAATAGAGTTTTAACTTTTAATTTTGTGTCATTATGAGTAAGCATCGTCAAAGCTGGAGTCAGCAACAGAAATTACAGATAATTTCCTTTTACAAAGAAAAAGGTATTGGAGCAGCGTCTGCTGAATTTGGAGTATCCTCTACAACTATTTACAACTGGGAAAAGATTTTAGATCAGACAGGAGAGTCAGGTTTAGAATCAATTAAGAAGTCAGACAAGGATTTAGCAATCAAGCGATTAGAGCGTGAGATTCGAGAGCTTCGCAATATAGTTGCCGACAATGCTTTGGAGCTGAGAATAAAAGATGAGCTTTTAAAAAAAAGTCAATTGAAAAAGAGTTAAAAATGGAAGTCGCTATTGAATTTATTAGCCAGGGATTTCCAATTAGAAACGTCTTGAGCCATTGTGGATTATCGAAGAGTTCATTTTATTATAAACCCTCAGATGGCAAAGCTGGAAGAAAACCTTATGCGACTATATATGATTCTAAAGGTAGAGAAGTGACAGAATCAGCAATTGTTGGACGTATTAAGTTATTGTTCGCCAAGCCTTTTGTTGACTATGGAGCTTATAAAACGTTTCGTCATTTAGTGGACAAAGAAAAATATAGAATAAGCAAACACTATGTTTATAAATTAATGAAAATCAACAATTTACTTAGAGGAAGCAATCCGATTTCGAGTAAAAAATCAAATCGAAACCGAGTAAAAGATTTGATTCCCAAAGTGGAGACAGAGTTTAGTTTTTTTGAATTTGACATTAAATATGTCTGGGTAAGTGGCCAACGTAAAAGTATGCAAGTATTAACGATCTTAGATATATTCAGTAGATTTAATATTGGCCATTACATGGCTTACAATATAAAAAAAGAAGATGTAATAAAGCTATTTGAAAAGGTCATTGCTGAGTTTGGATTGCCTAAAAATTTTATAGTAAGAAACGATAACGGTAGTCAATTTATAGCAAGTGTGGTGCAAGATTTTCTAAAAAACAATGGCATTACACAGGAATTTACAAAACCAGGTACACCGCAACAAAATGCTCATATTGAATCTTATCATTCAATTATGGAAAGAACTGTCTGTCAGAGGTTTGAGTTTGAAAATATAAAAATAGCAAAAAGAACAATAGACGAATTCAGAGAATTCTATAACTTTGAAAGAATTCATGGAGGTATTGGTTTTATCAGTCCTTATGAATATTTACTTCAAAAAGGAGTTGACTTAAAATCAACCCCGTTTATGAAGTCTGCTAGAGGGGGGAAATCAAACTTAGTCAATTATAAAAAAGTGTCCTAATATTTACTGGATAACCCATAATTTGAAATATTATCCACAAATCAAACTATTGGTTGGTTTTTTGTGTAAATTTTCACACTTTTCTAACCAATAATGTGAAAACCGTCTTTTAATGCTCCTCCCATATTTCAACAAAAACTATATTGAGGCTGGTCTTGATGAGGCCGGTAGGGGCTGTTTGGCTGGACCAGTGGTGGCGGCAGCAGTCATTCTCCCAAAAGATTACGAACATCCATGGTTGAATGACTCCAAGCAACTCAATAAGGACCAAAGAATCGAACTGAGGTTGGAAATTGAAAAAAGTGCTTTGGTTTGGGCAGTAGCGGAGGCCTCAAATGAGGAAATTGACCAAATAAACATTTTGAAAGCAAGCTTTCTGGCCATGCACAGAGCGGTGGACCAAATTTCAGAAAAAATCAAACCGGAGCATTTGCTAGTTGATGGAAACAGATTTACGCCCTACCCCATGATTCCGCACACTTGCATTATCAAAGGTGATGGTAAATATCTTTCTATAGCCGCGGCATCTATTTTGGCAAAAACCTATCGCGACGAAATAATGGAGGACTTGCACAATCAATATCCAAGATACAAATGGCACGAAAACGCAGGTTATCCTACCATTTTTCATAGAAAAGCGATTTTGGAATACGGTTACACGCCGCATCACCGCCTGACATTCAAGGTGCGATGTTAGGTTCAGCATATAGACACTTGTTTTGACATTTTTATTCGTTCAGTATTTGCACTAAATTTATATTTGCATCCAAATTAGAAATTCTTTGGCCTACTCTTTGTTACTATGGTAATGTTAAATAGTTTACAAGCATTTAGCTTTTAACAAAATAATTTTCTGTATTTTGATTTGCAGATGGTCTGAGGCAAGGTATTAGTAATAAGTAATTTAAATAATTTTGATATAATTATGACAAAAAAACCATTCAATCTTTTGTTTGTGGCAATGGTATTGAGCTTGGTTTTTCATGGCACTATTTATTTCTTTACCGTAGATTCTACTTATGACGCCTACGTACACATGTTTTTTGCTGATCACTATGCAAAAAATTGGTTTGAACCATGGGACAATAGGTGGTACACGGGCTTTAATGTAACTAGCTATCCACCGCTGGTGCACATGCTTGTGGCTTTGTTTTCCAAGGTCATTGGTTTACGAAGCGGGTTTATTCTAAATGCTGTTTTAGTAATGCAGCTCCTCGTAGTTGGAGTCTATCGTTTTTCCTTGCTCTGGACCAATAAACGAGCTGCCGGTTATGCGGCACTTTTGGCGTGCTTTGGTTCATCAATTCTAGAGGCCCTTCATTTGTTTGGCCAAGTGCCTACCCTAATGGGCATAAGCTGTTTGTTAAACGCACTTCCCGAAATATATAGGTGGATTAAATACGGCAAATGGTATAGACTTCTCACTGGCATAACTATCATGGGTGTAGGAGTTACCTCACATCATGTAACTACTATTTTCGGAATGGTATTTTTTGTAGCTCCCGTAATGGGACTTGCAGTGTTGGATTCCTTGATAGAAAAACAAAAGAATAAAAAACTGCCAAATGAAAATCCAAATCTTGGTAAATCTGAACTTTCTTCATCTGTTCGGTTTGGTTTAATAGACATCGTAATAGAGGCAAAAAACAAATGGAAGGAAATAGTAATATTCGGTGCCTGCGTGCCATTTGTGATGCTACTAATATTCCCTTATTTTTACTGGTCTTCCACAGATCCTATCACCCAAGTGTCTATTCCGCATGGCTCAAGAGACTCTTTTATTGAAGTTCCATCGTCAGGCTTGATGTTTTTTTTAATACCGCTTGGAATTCAACTTTTGCTTTTGCCCTATATTTTTTCGAGAGTATGGACCAGCCGAAACTTTTTCATTGGATTGTCATTTTCGTTGTTGCTACTTTTTGGTACAGGAGGCACCACACCTTTACCTAAAATAATGTTAGGAGCCAATGCGTTCAACATTCTAACCTTAGATAGGTTCACTTTTTGGGCTTCTATAATTGGGCTTCCATTTATCGGAGAGTTTTTTTATCGCGTAATTGAGGGCGACTTTAGGGTATATCTTAGAGATCGGTTTGGAACCACATTTTATAGACTTTTTGCCGGATTTATTGGTGGTGTGGTCGCTATTCTAACCATTTTCATTGTCAGTTTGGGTAATTTCAGACCGCTTCAACCAAAGTCGATTGACATGAAACCAATCGTGCAGTTTTTAGAGCGTGACCAACATGAAAATTGGCGATATATGACGCTAGGATTCGGAGACCAAATGGCGTGGTTATCTGCCCAAACTAAGGCACAGTCTGTTGATGGCAACTATCACTCTGCCAGGCGGTTACCCGAAATGACCACCCGGCCCTTAGAACGTCTTGAAAATTCAAAATTTAAGGGTTTGGAAGGTATTGGTTCTTTACAACAATTTTTAACTGTGCCAGAAAAATATTTCCTGAAATTCGTATTTTCAAATGATAAATTCTATGATCCTATTCTCTATTTTGCTGGCTGGGAGCGTGTACAAAGACTCGAAAACGGAATAATGGTATGGCAAAAACAAGATGTACCGCCTTTGCCTACTGTTCTGCCCAAAAAAGACCTGCCAAAAATTATTAAAGTGTGGTGGGGTGTAATGCCAGTGGGAATATTGATTGTGGCTTTTGGGGTAAACTTTATACTCTTATGGTATTCGAGAATCCTTAATAAAGATTTTTATAAAGATGAATACATCTCCAGTGACGACATTATTATTCCTGATTTGAAGCGTCGTACAAGATTATTTTTGATTTTTTGGATAATTACCATCATGAGTATTGTCACGGTAGTTTCATTTAAAACTGCAACGTACTCACCCCACCAAAGCCCTCAAAGTGTGGTGGAGGCCTATTATGATGCCATTGATTTTAAATATTTTAAGACGGCCCATGGTTTTTTTGACCCTACGGACAGTCCAACCTTTGACGATTATTTCGTGAAATTATCAGTTGAAGATGGCATATTGGCTTCTTATGCCAAGCTGAACAATTTAAAGGTGAAACTTAAAAAAATCAACAGCGAAAAATACGAGGCCTATATCAATGCGGAATGGATTACCCCCGTGGAAGAATATTATACAAAAGCAAGCCATTTGGTTGTCAAACACAAGGGCAAATGGTATATAAAGGCTCCAAGTTTTGATTCTAACATTCCGGCCGATACGTTTATTGAGGAAAAGAAAATAGGTCTTCATGGTCATGGTAAACGTCAAGCTGGTACTAAACCCACCCAGCACGATGACGTATTAGACAGGCCCGAATTGCAAATATTAAACGGAAGGCTTGTAATGCAGGATAGTAGCTATTTCGTCATTGGCGAACTTCAAAACATCGACGTTTATCCAGCCCATATCACCATAAGCTCTGATTTATACGATAAAAATGGGCGTAAGTTGGTTAGTTACAACGCAAAATATGCCACTATTCATAGAATTTTGCCAATGGAAAAAATACCGTTTAAAATTGAGTTTGAATCTACGGCGTGGAAGTATGTACGCGAAACAAAAAAGAATGCGGATAAATTTAATCCTAATGAATTCAGCCCTTTTAAGTTTAGTTCTCCACCAGTTGATTTTAAAATCTTCGCAAGGTCGGTAGTTGACAAAAATGATTTATACAGGTCTTATGGTATTCAAGACTTAAAAGTTAAGGGAGAATTACTTTCTGGAAGTTTGCTTAATTACGGTACAGAGGAAATAAGCGTACCTAAGCTATTGATTACTTATACCGACCAAAATAATGACTTGGCGTGGTTAGACACCTACTTTATGCGTGATGGAATCAGGCAGCAGAGAAAGAGAGAGTTTAATGCTCCTCTGCGATACAGTAATAAACTAAAGATTATAAAAGTTGGAACCAATGCCGATTTCTTTGTCAATGGTCTAGCAAATGCATTAGTCCTAAAAAAGAAGTCTAAAGATGTATCAGTAAAAGTAAAAGCAAATGGATTTGAAGTTAGTATACTACCAGATGGTTACATAGCAAATCCAACCTTATATTGATGAAAAAAATGAGGTTAAAACAATTGCTTATCGTACTTTTTTCCCTCCTACTTCTAGGAGGAATAATCTTTTTTTTCGTTTTAAAACCTAAACCCGTAGCTGTATCCTCTGATTCAAAAAAGTTGAATTTATTGGGTAATTTACCTTCAAATATTATGGCTAGTGATAATTTTCAGTTTGAAATTGCAGCCACACCACAATGTTTACTTAAGGTCAATTCTGCTTGGGGCATTAAGACTTATGATTTGTCAAATGGAATGGCGTTATCTAAAGATTTTTTTAGCGACGCTGGCCAACATTTTCTTACAGTTTGGTGCAATTATAGAAAAGTGGAATCTAAAACTTTAACTATTAGTTCTTTAAAACCTCATGGAAAGATAGAGTCGTATGTAGGTTCAAAATCTATCCCCGCTGATAACGGTTTACACTGGTCAATGTTTACGGTATTGCCAGTAGACCAATACAATAACATGGTTGTGGATAATTCGTCTATATACATCAATATTTTAAGACCAAATGGACAACGATTTTCAAAAAATGTAAATACCAAAGACGGCATCGGATATCTTAAAATTTCGAGCAAGACACGGAAGGGGAAAACATTAATTTCCACCACCTCGGGCAATGCATACGGTAAAGAAAAGGAACTCCTTGAACTGCCTAATTTCCCACGTAAAATTTCAATCAAGGCTGAATCAGATATACTTTATGCTGATTCTAGGCAATTTTTAAAAATAATTACAAAGGAACTTTTTGATCTTTACGGAAATCGTGTCTCAGATGGTACTTTAATAAGTTTTAAGGTGATTGATTCGAAAGGAAATAGTAGTTTTTATAGAACTTATGCGATGGACGGTTTAGCATCGGTGAATATTCAAAATCCTGATTATCCGGGAAAACTAACGGTGGTGGCATACATTGACAATTTGATTCAAAGCCAATCGCTCATTCTCAACTTTAAACCTTATGTAACCGATTTTAAGGTGAACCTCGGGCCCAATTCCGAATATCTAACTATTGGACCAGTGATAGGGCCCTTAAGACAGTTGGTTTCTGATGGGAAAGAAGCAACAGTTTTTTTTGAGGAGTCAAAAATAATTAAAAAAGGAATAATTAGAGATGGATATGCAGAAGTTGAAATCCCAAAAACAATTTTTAAGCGGGGAAAGATAGTTGTTACAATGGGAGGCTTACAAAAACGGATAAATTTCTAGGGCATGAACAAAAACGAGAAAAAGACATATCAAGTATTGTTTTTTGTTGGAGTATTGGCTTTTCTGATAGCTACTACTTACGGAATTGCTCAGATATGGGCTTTTTTAAGTGTAAGCCGAGAGAAAACAGAAATATTTAACGAAGTCAAGGACTTACCTGATGTTTATACACCGAGAGTAAATTGGCTTCCTGATGAACCTTTAGAAAGACCAATGGAAGATTATGCCAGGAAATTGATTGGTCGAGATTATGTAAGAGCCCTGTATCAAAGAAATATTGCCATTTTAACCAAGGACACTGCTCAGATTCAAGACTATTTTACGGTATTGGCCAAGTCAAAAATTAAAAGCAAAATAGATGAATCTAAAAATCATTTAGTTGAACAGGTCGAACTCAGCCATAACATAAAACTCAGTTATTATTCTGCAGATGGCCAAATTGTAGCATTCACAGACTTTGAAAGCGAACATGCCGAGCGAGTTTGGGATAGAGATAGAAAAAATATGCTCTTTGACCAAGACTCAGCCTCTTATCAAGTGATTATGATTTTGGAGGATGGATATTGGAGAATTCATAATATGAAAAGAGTTGAGACAAAAATCTCTTTAGCAAATACTACTAAAATATTAAACGAGAAACTTAAAAATAGTCGATTAAACAAACTAAAACTTGCCAAAGGAATAAACTACTATCCACAGGCCAGTCCTTTTAAAAACTTTTGGATCAATTATGATTCCTTACAAGTAGAAAAAGACATCAAACTTATAAAAAACCTAAACTTCAACGCAGTTAGGATTTTCATTAACTACGAGCAATTTGGCAAAGGAAATGTTATTCCTGAAATGTTGGAAAGGCTTAGCCATCTCATGAAAGTGGCAGAGAACAATGAAATAGGTGTCGTTCTAACTCTTTTCGACTTCAATTCCGATTTCAACTTGTTTAATTTTACATCAACAGACCGGCAACTCGAAACCATCTTAACTAAACTAAAAAATAATAAAGCTCTTTTGGCTTATGATTTAAAAAACGAACCAGACATTGACTACAATTATCAAGACTCTGTTTTGGTTAATCAATGGCTAAGCTTTATTGTAAAAAAAGCTAAGTTATATGATCCAAACACTCCTGTTACGATTGGCTGGGCAACCGCTGATAAGGCTGATTTTTTGTCGTCAGAACTTGATTTTGTTTCCTTCCATTTTTATAAAAATGCCAAGTTTCTAAAGTCAGACATTGATATCTTAAGATCGAAAATAGGTAGTAAACAGTTGGTAGTTAGTGAATATGGCAAATCTGACTTTCAGAGTTTGATTTTTCCAATATGGAATCCTAAAAATTCTACTTTTGGCCAAATAAGCGATGTTTCCAAAACAATTATTAAAGAAAATATTCCAGGGTTTTATTGGACCCTTTATGACTTCAAGGAGGTTTCGTCAGATGTTGCAGGAAGGTGGCCTTGGCAGAAAGAGCCACAAAAACACTTTGGGTTGATTGATTCAAATGGCAAAACAAAGGAAACTTCTGACATAATCATTAATAATTCTGAATTTCGGCCAGATAGTTTTTTTGGTTTTATACCTAAATTCGTATATTCTTACATATTATTTGGAGTGATTATTGTACTGAGTTGGTTAAGAAAAAATGAAATTATACATTTTTTATACAAGACACTAAAGACATTAAATAATCGCTTTCTTAGCAAAGTTTTCGGTAAAAATAAATTATCAAAAATGAAAAAAAAGTTGAACATAGCTGTAGTTTCAAGCTATCCACCGAGCAAAAGAACACTGAATGAGTATGGTTTTTATCTCATCAACCATTTTAGAAATAAGCCAAACGACTACGCCAAAGTCAGTATCATTTCTGACATACTTCCAGAAGGCAATTCCTTTAATTTCCCAGATGGCCAAGTAGAAACCGATTCTTACCAAGTATGGGACTTTAATCTTTGGTCTAATCCACTCAAAATATTAAAAGCAGTTAAAAAATCTAAGGCTGACATAGTCCTTTACAATATACAGTTTTTGTCTTTTGGCGACAAAAAAATACCAGCTGCTTTAGGTTTACTATCTCCATTATTAACCAAGCTCTCGGGATACCCATCCGTGGTTTTGTTGCACAATATTCTTGAACAGGTTGACCTCAATGCTGCTGGAATAACCCAAAACAAATTACTGGCAAAGGTTTATAATTTAATAGGTACAATACTGACTAAATTTATATTATCGGCTGATTTGTTGGCTGTTACTATTCCCAAGTATGTAGAAATATTAGAAGAAAAGTATAAAGCTAAAAACGTGGCATTGATTCCTCATGGTAGCTTTGAAATACCACCCATGCCTAGTTTTGATTTACCAAAGGGCCCTTTGCAAGTGATGGCTTTTGGCAAATTTGGCACCTATAAGAAGGTAGAAGCCATGATAGAGGCAGTGGAAATTATAAGAAAAAGAACCTCATTAGATATAGAGATAGTCGTAGCTGGTACTGATAGCCCAAATACTCCCGGATATCTTGATGGTGTAGAAAAACAATATGGCCATGTTGCTCAAATGCGGTTTACGGGTTATGTCGCAGAGGAAGACGTGCCTCGCATTTTCTCAGAGAGTGCCGTTGTGGTGTTTCCTTACACTTCTACTACAGGTAGCTCCGGGGTGCTTCATCAAGCAGGAAGCTATGGTAAAGCCGCTATTATGCCAAATCTTGGTGATTTAGCCATGCTTGTAAAGGAAGAAGGCTATGGTGGAGAATTCTTCGACCCTGAGTCTATTGATAGCCTGGCGGATGCTATTCAGAAAGTCTTGGAAGACGAAGTGTATAGGGTAAAACTTAGCCGTCAAAACTACTTCGCTGCAGCATCATTGCCGATGAATGACCTTGCCGATTGGTATACTTTACACTTCCAAAAGTTGCTGAAATAGCTTTTTTTAATTTGCTAAACTATTTAATGTTAAGGTCTTAGGTTTGAACAAAATTCTATGATTTTAACCGGCAGAGTTTCTGAAAGTTGACTTTTTTAGAGGTCACGCTTATGTACTGTGTTCTTAATTTACAATCAAGCCAGGGTAGATTATTTTCGAAAGAATATTTTTTTCGTTTTGCCAATATTTAAGTTAGCTTCAGTAGTTTTTTAATTCTTAATATTACCTGATTTAGCCCCAAAGGTTTTTCTATGTAATCGTCAGCCCCAAAGTTAAACGCTTTTAGAATGGTTGCATCATCGGTAATACCTGACATGATTATTATCGGAATTTTAGACTTTTTTAGATTTCTGATGTGATCGATTACCTCAAACCCCGATTTTATAGGCATGAAAAGATCTATAATCACTAGGCTAGGATTTTCCGAATCAAAAATTTCTATTGCACCTTGACCATTATTACTACCATGAACTTCAAATCCAGCCTCCTTTAGCATGTGGGTTAATGATTTTAGTACTATAGGTTGATCGTCAGCAGCTAAAATTTTCATTTTGATATTATTTTTTTTTCAATTCTTTATCCAAAAATTAGACCAACATCATAATGGAAAACCAATAAATTTGGAATTTATAAGTATAGATTGCTAAAATCAGGCTTAAAGCAAAAATAATTGGAATTCTTGGATTTTAGTAATTAGGAATGACTCAACCGCCTTTCTAGTTTACTAGAAAAGTTACAAATTGTAAATCTAGAATTAAAAGAAGAAGTGTCATATTTTCAGCCTTTTATACATCAATTGATAAAGAATCATTAAAATTATTAGTGCGGCCATAAGTGCAATTTGCACCATAATCACTTGTTCGAAATTGGCATGGAAGATGTATAAAAACACTATCTGTAAAACACCAAAACCAATAGAAAGATAGATTGGTAAATGTCTATCAAGTGACATGTGATAATACACGAAGACATTTGAACCAGCAAATAAGGATGTAGCTATAGCGTATTTCCATAGTAATGGAGCTACAGAAAGATATTCAGCCCCAAAAAGGATATTAATAACTAGTTCAGGAAATAGAAAACAAACTCCAGTGATTATAGCAGCTATGGTCATTACCGTTCCTAAGCCACCAAAGAATAGGGGCAAGGTGTTTTTGCCCTCTTTTTCAAGTTTTATAACCATTGGAAACAATAAAGTAACTATAGTCCAAGTACCAAAATACACAATTCTTCCAACCAATGCCAAGGCGGCATAAAGACCGGCCTCTGTTGGTTCAAAAAAGTGTTTCACCAATACTACGTCACTGTTGTTTATCAATATTTGACTACATTCATAAACCAGAACAACCTTAAAGAAAGACATTATGGTTTTCGTATCTACAGGCTCGGAATCTTCCTTTGAGGAAGTGAAAATCTTTGAAACATACCATGTGGCCACCAGCGATAACAATAAGGCAATAGCGACTCCATTTACTCGTAGTCCTATATAAACCAGTAAAAAAGTAAATATCAGGCGAACCCACATTTCTGACTGGTAGGTCATTGCCAGATTTTTATAGGATAGTTTTCCTTGTAAAATGCCCCTATTTACACTCATGAGTAGATAAAAAGGCATAGAAACACCAAAAATAATGTAAGGTATTACGGATTCTAAATGAAAATAGTGCTTTGAAATGTAAAGGAGCAAAATAAAAACCACAGCTATGGCTATACCTGCTTTTATGGCTTTCTGATTTAGGAATATCATCAGCTGAAAGGATGACTTTGGAGGGTTTAGTGCTTCATAAGTTGCTGTAAACTTGGCAGCAGTGAGCTGAAACGCCAAAGCAAAAAAAGAAATCATCAATAGGAACGTAACCAACAGGCTTACCTCTGAAAAATCCGCTGGCCCAAGCCAACGACCAAGCAGAAGATTAATCAAATAATTGCCAGCATTGACAACTAATGTACTAAAAAACAAGAAAGTACCATCGGCAACAAGGCTTTTTTTTGATTCTGCCATAGGTTTGTTGGATCTAAATTTCTGTGGTCTTAAAAATTGCGGTGAATTTTGTTAAATGTAGCATTTCGGCCATCCTACTTCCTTTTTTAAGCACTATCTGAAGTTGGCCATTTTTATCAGAAAGAACCTTATGGGAGCTTACAAGAGCATTCACTCCCACTATGTCCGCATCTGATACTTCAGTTAAATCTATCTTTAAAGAGTCAGAATTTACAGCCAGTGCATTTAATTTTTCTTTCCATTCCAGAGCTTTCTCTGTCGTGAAGTCACCAGTTATTGAGATTACGTTATTCATTATTTTAAAAGGAAATACCTCGAAAGGCTATTTAGTATTTTGAGTAGATGGTATACAGCTGACCAATAATCTTAAATGAATCTTTCATCGATAGTTTAGATCCGTCCTCATGAACCCAACGTTTTAGGGGTTGCTCGGATATCAAAGACTGTACTTTGTCTGCCCCAAAATGTTTTTTCATCCGAAGGAAAATTTCAACATCAAAGATCCAACGGGTATAAAAAGGTTGGTTAAATAGATTTTCAGCTACATCTCGGGTCATTATTTTTGCCCCACATTGGGTATCCTGAAACTCCATCCCGAGTATTTTCCGAATAATAAAGTTGATTGTTTTACTGATAATACCCCTTGAAGACTGTTTAATAATATTGGCCCCCATTCGGCTAATTCTTGATCCCGCCACCAACTTATAATTCGAACCTGATATTGTTTTAGCCAGATCTTCAAAATCATCAAAATTGGTTGAAAGGTCGGCATCTAAAAAACCGATATAATCTAGCGATTTGTCTTTTAAAAGATGTAAAATACCAAGACGAACTGCCTCAGCCTTACCTCCATTTTTCTCACAATCGTAAACAACGACACTACCATTGTTTTGTTTTTCAAAATCTTTCAAAACGTTTAGCGTATTGTCTTTACTTCCGTCGTTTACAAAGCACAATAAATAGCCATGGTTATTTTTTACGAAATTAGAAAACTCAGCTGTTTTCAGCCGGCTTTCTTCGTTATAGCACGGAATTACTACACCTATTCCATTTTTTTGAATTATGCCAGAGTTGGAATTTTGACCTTCAAGATTCGAGGAGGCCATAATAGGCATTTTCAAAAGCCGTCTTACCCTTACAGCAACTTCATTTAGCCCTACCGGTTTTTCAATGTAGTCATCAGCCCCTAAATTAAAAGCCTCCAAAATCGTTTTCTCATCGTCGTTACCCGACATTATAATGATTGGAATGCTTGATTTTGCAACTTCTCTGATGTACTTAATTACATCAAAACCTGACTTTTCAGGCATATTCAAATCTAGTATTGCCAAATTGGGCATTTCTTCATCAAAAACCTTTAGGGCTTCATTACCATCAGAAGCACCAAAAACCTCAAAACCGCCTTGTTCCAGCTTTAGTTTTAATGACTTTAAAATAATAGGTTGGTCATCTGCCGCCAAAATTTTCATATTTCTGGATTTGATTTAGTTTATTTGTAATCAAAAACTGTACCACGTATGCCATTTACTCTTTCTCATGTCCTTGCAATTGTGCCTTTTCATAGGTACTTGAGAAAATATTTCTCAATATCGGGATTAATTATGGGAAGTATGGTTCCTGATTTTGAATTTTTTTTGAGAATAACTCTTTTTGGTGTTTGGGGACATACCTTTAATGGCATATTCTTTTTTGACTTCCCCATTTCCATTATTCTTATTTTGGTATTTCATCTATGGGTGCGAGATGCATTGATTGTTTTTTTGCCCGATGCCATTTCGTCAAAATATGCCAAATTTTATAAACTCAATTGGCTCAAATACTTTAGAAATAATTTTCTCAAGGTTTTTTATTCTGTTTTTTTAGGCATTTTTACGCATTTTGCTTGGGACAATATCACACATGAGCCTAACTATGTGTCACCGTTTTATTTTCAATTTTTGCAAAAAGAGCTGCAATTGTTTGCGTTTACTTTGCCAGTTTACTCCATTTTACAAATTATCAGTTCAATAATAGGTTTAGCATGGTTTTTGTGGTTTATTTTGTTAAGAACCAATATCTTGACTTTGTTTAAAGGCTTTGGAAATAAATGGAAATTTTGGTTTTGTCTATTTTTAGTGACTTTAGCCATTATTTTCTGTCGATATTTAGTCGGAGTGCCAGCTGAAAAACCTTTGGGGCAAGTTGTTGTGGTATCAATCGGTGCTTTTTTATATGGTTTAATTTTGCTTTCTATATTTTATCCAAAACCCAATGAGGTCCATTTTTAATGTCTTTTTTTTATTATTATTCTCATTGCAAATATGTTTTGGGCAAAATCCCTTGAATCCGGGTTTTCAAATGTTAGAAACAGGTAAGTTTTCCGAGGCTGTTATTTTTTTTGAAAATCATCTAAAATCGGACCCAAATAATCCAACGGCCTTACTTTGTTATGGAAGGGGTTTAGGCCTTTCAGGGAAGCCAGATAAAGCTTTAGAAATTTTTAATAAATTAAAAAAGGATTCCCCAGAAAGTTTTGAAGTGGACTTGAATATTGCGGAGGCTTACATGTGGGGTAAAGATTTTCAAACAGCCAAGTCAAAGTATATAATCCTAGCTAAAAAGGACACGGCTAATTTTTCGGCCAATTTGGGCTTGGCCAATGCTTATTCAGAACTCCAAAATTATGACTCAGCCTTAGTGTATGTTGAGAAGGCATTGCAAATTCAACCTACAAATGGCAATGCATTGGTCAGTAGGAAGTATATGCGACTGGGTAAATCATCGAAGCTGATAGGAATAGGCAAACTAGGTGAGGCCGAAGGGTATTTAATCAAAATCTTAGAGGAGAACCCAAAAGACTTGGATGCAGTCATCAATATAGGAAATCTATACGGATTGATGGAAGAAAATCAAAAAGCCATTGAAAGGTATCAATCTTTATTAGATATTCCCTCAAAAAAAGTAGATGCAGCAATAGGTATAGCTCAAGTCAAATTTAAACAAAAAAAGCTAAAAGAGGCACTGTCTTGGGCTCAAAAGGCAGTTGAATTTGCTGATTCTTCAGAAATTGTCAAAGCAAAAGTTGCCAGAATCAACGCATTAGGTTGGAACAAAAAATTCAAACAGGCATTTATTGAAATTGACAGCTTAGAAAGCAATTACCCAAAATATAAAGAAGATATTATTGCCACAAAAGGTAGACTCAGCATTTGGAGCAAAGGTTTTAAAAACGGTGCAAATTATTACTTGAAACTTTTAGAAATCAATCCAAAATCTTTTGAAGGAAACCTAGGCTATGCCGATGCCAACTATGCCATGGGTTTGAATAACCACTCTTTTGAATACGTAAACAAAACACTCCAGATCTACCCTGGACAAGCAGACGCTGTACGGTTTTTGGATAAACTTTATAGTGGTCATGATCCTACAATTATATCTAATGTTTTCTTTAGCCAAGATAACGGGAAAAACGCTTCAAAAAATTATTTATTGAGACTCAATCTTGACCCTGGCCCACTTACAAAAACCTTCCTAAGTTTTTATCAGAGAGACGTTTATAACATTAACAAGAAAAGCGAAAATATAGCTGTTAACACCTTTATGGTGGGAGCTTCGCACCGTCAGAATGAAATTTTAAAATATGGAGGATCTGTGGGTGTAATTCAATCAGACAATCTTAAAAGATTTACCGCGGAGGTAAACACAGAATGGAAACTAGGAAAATATCAAACAGCTGAATTGAATTACAGAGAAGAAATTCAAACCTTTAACGCCGAACTAATTAGCAAAAATCTGAAGCAACAAAACCTGAACTTGAACTACAATTTGTTTCTTCCAAGTAAAATAGGCCTCTATAGTCAAGTAATCCTCACCAAAATGTCAGACCAAAATACGCGAAGTTTGATTTTCTCTTCGCTATATTATTTGGTGTCTGATGCTCCTATTTTAAAGGCAGGAATAAACTACGGAGGGTTTGGATTTAAAAACCAAGTGCCAACAATTTATTTTAGCCCTGACAAATTTCGAAATTATGAGCTATTTTTAGCTTCTGAAAATTTCAATAATCCCAAAGCTAAAATTTTATATCAAGGAACATTGGCTGCTGGGTATCAAAAAATATCAATTGAAAAATTTCAGAGTATTTATCGATTTGATTTAAAAGTAGGCACAAAAGTAACGCCCAGAGGTATGGCTATGTTATACTTTTTAAGGTCAAACTCGGCAGCCTCCAGTGTACAAGGATTCACTTACAATGAATGGGGTATCAATGCTAGATATATAATTAATAAACATACTTTTTAATCTTTAAATTATATGAAAGGAATAGTTTTTACAGAGTTTTTAGAGATGGTGGAAGACAAGTTTGGCTATGCTGTTGTAGATGATATTATCAGTAAATCTGAATTACCTTCAAATGGTAGCTATACAGCTGTAGGTACTTATTCAAGTCATGAAATGATTCAGTTGGTACATAACCTTCATATCAACTCTGGCATACCCCTTAATGTACTCTATGAGGTTTTTGGAGAGTATTTATTTGGGTCACTTAATAAGGCCTATGGTCAGATGTTTAATGGAATCACCAATGCATTTGATATGTTTTTGGCAATTGAAGAAAACATTCATGTCCAAGTAAAAAAACTTTACCCAGATGCCGAATTGCCGCATTTTGAGGTTAGCTTAATTGATGAGAATAATCTTAAAATGATATATTCATCGGAGCGAAAAATGGGAGACTTGGCAGTAGGGCTAATTAAAGGGTGTTTAGCTCATTATAAAGAGCAAGCCACTATTTCGAAAAACCAGTTGTCAGAAGATGGCAAAAATGTGGAGTTCATAATCACCAAAACAAAATAATGCAATCGGAGGACATTCTTTTACTCAAAAGAAGAATTGAGCGAGAACGCCAATCACGAAAGGAGGCAGAAAGAATCCTGGAAGCGAAGGCATTAGAGCTCTACAGGGCCAACGTTGACTTGCAAAAGTTGAACGAAAATCTCGAGAATCAGATTAAAAAGAGAACTGCTGATTTAGAAAAAAGTAAGGCCCGGTACAAAGAATTGGTTGAATCGGCCAACGAGATAGTTTATGAGGTTGATGTTAACTTTAAATTGGTTTATGTTAATCCAGCTGCTTGTCATTTAATGTTATATTCTCTTCAAGAATTGTCAGAGAAAACTTTTTTAGAATTAGTGGACGATTCGTACAAAGAAACTGTAAAGAATTATATCATCAAATGTTTAAAAGAAAAAATATCACAAGGTTATCTAGAGTTTCCTGCAAAAAAGAAAAACGGTGACATTATATGGCTTGGCCAAAATTTCCAATTAGAATTCAAGGAATCCGATGGTGCCTTGACGTTCAATGGACTAAAAGCCATGGCACGAGATATTTCAGATATTCATTCTGCACAATTAGAGCTAAAACTCAATGAAGAAAAGTACCGTCTTATAATGGAGAACATGAACCTTGGGTTTATGGAAGTGACTAATGATGGTATAATAACTAGAGTTTATCAGGCATTATGTAATATGACAGGCTACACCGAAAACGAGTTGATTGGTAAATCAGCAGAGGAAATATTTTTACCCGATGAGTTCAAGTCAGTTATGCACAATCAATCTTTGAAAAGAGAACAAGGTGAAATATCGGCATATGAGGTACAAATAATTAAAAAAGATGGACAACGACTATGGGTATTAATAAGCGGAGGGCCAATTTTTAATCAAAAAGGTGAAGTAACAGGCTCTGTTGGAATTCATTATGATATTTCTAATTTGAAACGCGTACAAACCGAACTGGCAGAGGCCAAAGAGGTAGCCGAAGCTTCCCAAATGGCGGAGCAAGAGTTCTTGGCTAATATGAGTCATGAAATAAGGACACCGCTCAACGCCGTCATAGGAATGGCTCATTTGCTTTACGACACGAATCCTTCAGTTGAGCAAATAGAATACCTAGACATAATTAAAAACTCGGCCAATTTTCTGCATGCTCTCATCTCTGACGTGCTCGATATGGCAAAAATCGAAGCAAGGAAAGTTGAAATTAAGAATGCCGAATTTGATATTGTAGGTGTTTTAAAATCTATACATCGCACTTATGAGCTGAAGTCTCAAGGTAAAGGCGTAAAGGTGATTTTAGACCTAGATCCTCAAATCGATGTCTTGGTCATAGGTGATGAGCTTATTTTCAATCAAATTCTTAATAATTTACTTAGCAACGCCGAAAAGTTTACTGACACAGGTTACATAAAACTTTCAGCTCAATTAAAAAACAAGGTTGAAGAAAATATCTATATGATACAAGTTTCTGTAGAGGACACAGGCCAGGGCATGGATCAACAAAGGGCTGAAATGGTTTTCCAGAAATTTAAACAGGTACATGACAAAAATTCTTCAAAAACAAAAGGCACGGGTTTAGGCTTGGCAATTGTTAAAGAATTGATAGAACTTCAAGGCGGTACTATTGGACTTAACTCAGTGCCAAACAAGGGAACTACATTTTTCTTTGAGCTGCCTTTAGAGCTTACATCAAAGAAAATAAATAAAAACGCCGAAAAGGAATTTGACGAAACGGTTTTGCAATTTAGTAATATACATGTTTTGATTGCAGAAGACAATGCATTGAACTTAAAGTATTTGAGCACCCTACTTCGCAAATGGAATATCAACTATGATTATGCATTTGATGGCAAAGAGGCCGTAAGGATAAGCAAATTACGGAGGTTTGATCTCATCTTGATGGATATTCAAATGCCAAACCTTAACGGATATGAGGCTACAGTTTCTATAAGGTCCGAATTTGGGCCCAATCAAAAAACACCAATAGTTGCACTAACAGCCTCAGCAATGGTTATCGAAAAAGATAAGGCTTCCGAGGCAGGTATGAATGGAGTTTTAACCAAGCCCTTTACCCCAGATCAACTAAAGCGAACTTTAAATAAATACCTGAATAAAGAAATAGAGAAAAATAAAGAAAATGCCAATAATAACAAAATGAAGGAAGAACTAATTGACAATCAAATTAATCAATCAAGTCTAAATGATTATTTTGGCAATGACGTTGATTTCAAAAAAGTAGTTTTTGAAACTTTTATTGAAGAAATTGAGCCTCAAATTGAAGAATTTAAAGTACTTTTAGAAGAAAAAAAATGGTCTGAGATTGGTGGTTTAGCACACAAAATGAAGCCTTCTTTCTCAATGGTTGGACTACAAAATACCGAGCTACTTTTAAAAAGTATAGAAACTGGTATTAAAACGAGTGGGATTACCCAAGAAATTGAGAATCAAATAGATGTCTTTTTGACAAATTTCCCTCAAATGTATACATTGGTTAAAGAAGAATTCAATAATTTTTAGATGAAGATAGAACAAAAAATATTGGCCAATAATGCTGCACAAGTAGTATTTAGTCACGAAGGTTTTGATAAAGACAAATGTCAAATAGTTTTAATTTTTGGAGGTAAACAAAATATTACCTTAGGCCTAATAGAAAATATACGGCAGGAATATCCTTCTGCAGAGCTAATCTCGGCTTCTACGTCTGGCGAGATAGCAAATTATGCTTTTTATGACGAAGAACTTTCATATACGGCCATTCAACTAGAAAACACCCCTCATGTAAGCAAGGTTGCCAACATCAAAGATTATCAAAATAGTTTTGAACTAGGTTTGGACCTTTTTGGTCAGTTGCCTAAAGAAAATCTAAAATATGGTTTCATAATTTCTGACGGGGGCTTAATTAATGGCACTGAACTATTAGATGGTATAAATGCCCAAAACAATAACGCTATACTCGTCACAGGAGGATTAGCTGGCGATGGCTCTAGGTTCGAATCTACATTGGTTGGTTTAAATGCAAATCTTCAAGCTGGCAATGTCGTGTTGATTGGTTTTTATGGCGATCATATTCACATTGGACATGGTTCACTAGGAGGTTGGGATGAGTTCGGTCCTGAGAGGATAATTACACGCTCAGAGAAAAATGTATTGTTCGAACTCGACAACAAAAACGCACTAGAATTATATAAGCAATACCTAGGCTCTTATGCCGACGAACTTCCTGGGTCAGCATTGCTTTTCCCATTATCTATTTCAACTGAGGAGCAGAATATCAGAAACGTGCGAACAATTCTATCGATAGACGAGAAAAACCAGTCCATGACTTTTGCTGGTAACCTGCCAGAGGGTAGCAGAGTAAGACTGATGAAAGCAAATTTTGATAAAATCATTAAGGCTTCCGGTAACGCCGCAAGTCAGTCCGTATCTTTTGATTTCGAAAAACCAGACCTTGCAATACTAATTAGTTGCGTCGGCAGAAAACTAATTCTTAACGACAGAGTTGAAGAGGAGATTGAAATAGTTAAAGAAATTTTTGGAAACGACTCTGCAGTGTCGGGGTTTTATTCTTACGGAGAAATTTCCCCTTTAGTAAAATCTCAGAAATGTGAACTACAGAATCAAACTATGACTATCACCTCCTTTAAAGAAATTTAAAAATATGCAAATACATCCTCTTTTAGAAAAACAGATCACAAAGCATTTAGGGATTGAAGCATTGAGTAATCCAGAATTTGCCACCATTATTAAAATGGTAAGTGCATCTTATGACTCTTACGAACGAGATAAAAAAATAACCGAACATGCTTTTGAAATCAGCGAAAAGGAATATCAGGATGTTTTAAACGATCTTAAAAAGGAGAATGATTTAAAGAAAGAGTCTATTGAAAAAGTAAAGCAAGCACTTACAGTTTTAGATAAAAAAAACGCATCGGGTCTCAAGGACTCAGATGATTTGGTTGAGATTATAGATATTTTGAATGCCCAGATAAATGTAAAGAACGAGCTTGAACAAACATTAGTTTTGGCCAAGGAAAATGCCGAAAAAGCGGCCAAGGCAAAATCAGATTTTCTCTCGGTAATGAGTCATGAAATCAGGACACCATTAAATGCTATAATTGGTAATATTCATATTTTAAAACAGGAAGAGCATCTGCCTCACCAGGAAGAATTCATAAACACACTTCACATTTCGGCCCTGAACCTAATTAACCTCATCAATGATATTTTGGATTTTAGTAAAATTGAGGATGGCAAAATCAAATTTGAAAACAAATCCTTCTCCTTAAAAAAATTGGTGTCAGATGTTAGGGCTACGAATAAATTTAAGGCAGACGAACACCAAAATAAGATTAATTTCAATATAGGTGAGGGAATACCAGATTTTGTTTTCGGCGACTCACTTCGTTTAGGACAAATACTGAATAATCTTGTTTCGAATGCCATCAAATTTACAAATAATGGTAGCATAGATATCAACATTTCTTTAGCCAAAGAAATCGAAGGCAAAAGTTATGTGAAATTTGCTATTGAGGATACAGGTATAGGCATAGAAAAGGAAAACATCCAAAAAATATTTGAGCGTTTTACACAGGCCAATTCTAATATAACAAGAGTCCATGGTGGCTCAGGCCTTGGCCTAGCGATTGTCAAAAAACTACTGATATTAATGGATAGTGATATTCATGTAGAAAGTGTTTTTGGTAAAGGTTCTAGTTTTTATTTCACCCTGCCTTTCGAACAAGATAAGAAAGTGCAAATCATACAAAATGATGGCGAGTTTACCGAAAAAGATTCACTTGAAGGCATAAAGGTTCTCCTGGTAGAAGATGTAAAGTTCAATGTGATTGTTGCTAAAAAAATGATGGAGAATTGGAAAGTACTAATTGATTACGCTGAAAATGGTCAGGTGGCATTTGATAAGGCAAAAGAAAACAAATACGATGTTATTCTGATGGATCTTCAAATGCCCGTTATGGATGGAATAACAGCAACAAGAAAAATTCGAGAGAATGGAATCAATACGCACATCATTGCCTTAACAGCATCGGTATCAAACGATACGCAAGCAGAAGTTTACAGCTCGGGAATGAACGATTATCTTACAAAGCCATTTAATCCAAAAGACCTTTTTGATGCTATAAAAAAAGCCATTTAGATTTAGTTATTAATACTTTATTTGTTTTCTATATCTGGTCCAAAACGGACTCGCCATCTGAGCAATCACCCGAAGTCCAACGCCATTTTTCGTGCAGTCTTATTTTGCCATTTGGAAGTATTTCGGGAGTAGAATTGCAAATGCCCGTCATTATTTCACCTTCGATATTGATGTGGTGATATCGCATGTCGATTTTTCCATGGTCATCCACAACACCAATCAAATGGCCAGAGACAATTTTTCCACCGGAATAATCTGAGGTCAGAACGTTTCCAGTTTGCTTGTATTCAAAAATCGTTTCAGCATCAGTATCCCCGTTTTCGGTGTTGGCAAAAGGTCTGAATTTTTTGTTGTTGTAGTCAATCATTTTTCAAAAACAGTTTGGCTTCTGAAATCTAAACAAAAATTCTTAAACAACGAGTTTCTTGAAATATTGCTCCGTATTACATGCATGAAGTTTTAGGAACTTTTCAAAACCTATTTTGTAAATATTTCCACCGAGACATTTTCTTTATTGGTGGTAGTCATGTGTTTTATTTGATTTCTTTTTATTCGGCTGTTTAATTCGTTAGCCCGTATACTCGTGCCTTTATTGATAGTAACAAGCTCATTATCGGACTTTAGATCAATCCAGCCGGTGTTACTTATAATGTAGAATTTTCCGTCCAACTTAAAAAATATGTGGTTGTTACCCTTTTTCAAATTTTCAATTTTCTTATCAAAATTCAACTTTTCTAATACAACTTCTAAACCTGATTTTACAGATTCATAATTATTGTTGGAAATGTTTGTAGATAATTCAGAAAAAGGAAAAGTACTGTTCAATGAATTGCTTTTTAATCCAAAATAATAGATAGCATTTAGTTCACCTGAAAGGTTTCCCCAATGTTCGTTTTGAACAAATGAATTATAGCCTGCTTTTTTAACTATAATTTTGAAAGTTATTTCGCCGGTTTCGTTTGTTTCAATAATTCCATTGTAATACCCTTTTGAGTCAGAAACACCAATAAGGTTTTCATTGGCATCAAACAAATTAGCGTTTTCCAATGGTTTTAAGGATTCTGCGTCTATAACGATTCCAGAAATATTAATTTTTCGAGTGTTACAGTAGGAAGTCGAAGGCAGAAAGCTAATAAACAGTAAAATAGTAAGTGCGTAAAATGAAATTTGAGTTTTCATATTTATAGGGCTATAAAAGTTTAGAAATAGTTTCACCAAAAAACGATGGATGCTTTAGTTTTAGTACTTTGTCCAAAATTAAAATTCCTACACTTTTGATATGTAATTCTTCATTAGAATAGTTGAAAGTCAGATATTTATAAAGACAATTGGCTCTAGGTAATTATTAGTTCCTTTTTTGATATTAAATTCTAATTTTTCGCTCCATGTTTTGCAGTAAAAAAATGATTAAAGGGCATCGTTGTTATTTTAAAACATTTAAAATGAGGTATTTAAATTGTTTTTCATAAATAATTACCCAAAAACAAACAACGGTTAGATTACTTTAAAGTATCCAAAAAAATATTAGGAAATATAAATTCCCCCCCCCTATATTCATGCTAGAAATGGATCTTTTTCCTATTTCATGAAAATATTTTCAAATACACACTGGCATCAGTCTTTACTGATAGGCTATCGCTTTTCCTCCTTTATGGAAGCACAATTTTTATTAATCTTTTAAAAATAAATATTATGAAAAGTTTTATGGTTTATTTCTTGTTGTCAACGGTTATGATGACATTATTCTCATGTAAGGATTCGGAGATTGTTGACAAAGATGAAAGCGGTGGTTTAGCAGCAAAAGGTTTTAGACTTCCC
>NZ_RJUF01000043.1 GCF_024343775.1 Lacihabitans soyangensis
TTCAATAACGGCAAGGACGTAATGGATGACAACGCTGTTCAAGGAAACTCATCTACCGTAGATGGTAAAACAATGAAAATCAGCTGGAGAAAATACTCTCTTCTTTACAAATCGAATGCAGGATTTGCCACTAGCGGTATAAACATGAGAGTGATGCGTTACGCTGACGTTTTGTTGATGCTTGCCGAGTGTGAAAACGAACTTGGTAATTCGGCAAAAGCGATTTCGCTTATGAACCAAGTGCGAGCAAGAGCATCCGTGGCAATGCCAGCTTATCCTACTGCTAACTATCCATGTGACTCAAAAGCCAAGGTTTTTGAAGCCTTGCAACACGAACGTTATGTAGAGTTGGCCGCAGAACAAGTTCGTAATCTTGACCTTATTAGATGGAGAAAGAACAAGAAACAAACTGCCGAGCCAATCTCTTACTTTACTGCAAACAAACACGAGTTGTTACCTCTCCCTCAAACAGAGATAGACAACAACCCTAAAATTGAGCAAAAGGACCAAAACCCTGGATACTAACCCCTCGAATTTGGATAGAATAAGATGATTGAATGGAATAGGGCTGTCTTTTGGACAGCCTTATTTTTTTAAGCCAAAGTGGAAAGGTGTTGAACAATTGATTAATAAATTGCGAATAAAAAATCAGAAAACTCCAAGGAACATTCTAGACAAGAATATTTTAAATCGTCTGAAGATAACGCCTTATATTCTAAACTATCCAAAAAACTAAGTTAATAACTACTTGTTTCACCAACATGGATATATTCAAAAAGCCCGAATCAGTCGATAGAATTTCGCCAATATGGATATTGAGCTGAAAGATTTCAATTTGCACTTTTCAAGAAAAATATACACTTAGATAGGAATAAAATAATTTTTACAATAAAATAAATTTGATTCTATCATTCTGAGTGAAAAAGTCCCTAATTTAGTACAAAACAAAACCTGTAGATTTAATTGTAGGTTAAAACATTTCATTAACATAAACAATCTAAAAATATACTATGAGAAAACTATTACTATTTGTCTTACTAAATTATCCCTTAATCTGTTTCGGCCAAATTAACTTTACGGGAACCTATACACAAGATTTTAACACTTTAATCGCTTCTGGAACTGGTCAAACATTTACATTGTCAGGATGGTCGATTAACGAAACTGGAACAGGTGCAAACCAATTGTACTCTTCTGGGACGGGATCCTCTAATTCGGGCGATACTTACAGCTTTGGTGCTTCATCGAACTCTGAAAGATCTTTAGGAGGGGTTCGGTCAGGTAGTCTAGTTACAACAATTGGTGTCTATTTTACAAATAATACTGGCGGTACCATCACTACACTAAATTTATCCTATATAGGCGAACAATGGCGACTAGGTTCTACCGGGCGAAATGACAGGCTTGATTTTCAATATAGTACCGACGCCACTAGCCTTACTTCTGGTACTTGGACTGATGTGAATACATTAGATTTCATAGCACCAATTTCTTCAGGAACTACAGGGGCTTTGAATGGAAACAGTTCAATCAATAATGCTACTATCACTGGGTCAATTACTGGACTCTCTATCTCAAATGGTTCTACTATTTTTTTGAGGTGGAATGATTTGGATGCCACAGGTGCGGATGATGGACTGTCAATTGATGATTTTTCAATTTCAATTCCTATCCCCTCCATTACACTTAACCCCACAACATTAACCGCATTTACAACAACTCAAAACACCCCATCTACGGCTCAGAGTTACACAGTTAGTGGCTCTAACCTCACTGATAACATTACTATTACAGCCCCAAGCGGTTTTGAAGTTAGCAAAACAGACGCTTCGACTGGATTTGCAGAAACTCAAACCTTGACCCAATCAGGCGGAACTATCTCATCAACAACTATTTACGCAAGACTAACGGGTACAACAGTGGGTACGCCGTCTGGAAACATCACTCATATAAGTGGAAGCACTTCCCAAAATATGGCTGTAACAGGAAATGTATTGAATCAACCACTTATAAATATATCTCAAGTTGCACTTTCAGGTTTTACAACTAATGAAGGTTCGGCTTCAACAGAACAAAGTTATATTGTTGATGGCTCAAACTTGATAACCGATATATCCATTGCTGCACCAACTGATGTTGAGATAAGTTTAAACGCTAGTTCGGGATATACCAATACCATTAATCTAACACCGTCTGGAGGTAATGTGGCTGCCACTACTATTTATGCAAGGCTTAAGGGTACCACCCCGGGAACAGTTTCGGGAGTCATTAGTCATACTAGCACAGGAGCCCTCACAAAAAATCTCAATATTAGTGGTAATGTAATAGCCTTGCCCATAATAAATATTAGCACCAACTCATTAACGGGATTTACGACCATAGAAGGCTCTGCTTCAAACACTCAAAACTATACGGTATCTGGTCAAAATCTTACAGACAATATTTCCATCAATGCACCATCAGGTTTTGAAATTAGTATAAGCGAAAACTCCGGATTCGCGTCTTCATTAAATCTTAACCAAACAGGAGGAACAGTAAGTAACACAGTTGTTTATGTTAGACTTACTGGTAGTTCGCAAGGAACCCCGACAGGAATTCTTGGACATCTCAGTACTGGTGCGGTAACAAAGGAAATATCTCTGAGTGGAACTGTCAATGCCAATAATACTCCAACAATATCCATAACTCCAACTTCATTGTCAGGCTTTACAACTATCGTGTCAAATTCCTCAAGTTCACAATCATATTCTGTTTCAGCAGTAAATTTATCATCTGATTTAGTTATTACGGCACCATCCGAATTGGAGATAAGCCTGAGCTCAAGTAGCGGATTTACAGATATCCTAAACATTTCGCCAACTTCTGGCACAATATTACCTACAACTATTTTTGTAAGGCTGAAAGGTACAGTTGTGGGTCCAATCTCGGTCAATGTAACCAATGCCAGTTCAGGGGCGGCCACTCAGGCTTTATCGGTGGTAGGAAGTGTCATACCACAACCAAACCTAACCTTAAGTTCAACGACATTAACAGGGTTCACAACATATGTTGGTTCATCGTCCTCAAACCTAGGCTATACAATCACTGGAACGGATTTATTATCAGATGTAACACTGAATGTATCCAGTGCTTATGAAATTAGTACAAACCCAAGTAATAACTTTGGCCCATCTGTAACATTGAATCCAATCAGTGGTAATTTAGCTGAAACCAATATTTATGTAAGGTTAAAAGGTACAGAGGTCGGCCCTGTAATTGGTTCAGTTATTCACACAAGTAGCAATGCGGAAACAAAAACATTGCAGTTATCCGGAACGGTCAATGCCATTCCTGAAATTACAATAACTGGGACCCCACTGAATTTTTCAACCACACAAGGTTTTCCATCCATAAACCAACAGATAAGTGTAAGTGGGCAAAACCTAATCGGCAACATATCAATAACATCTCCAACTGGCTATGAAATAAGAAAAGGTTCTGATGCATATTCAAATACTGTAGTGTTAACACACGTTGGTGGTGTAGTAAGTTCAACCACAATAGATATTCGTTTAACTGGAGTAACTTTCGGTAATTTTAATGGAAATATTTCTGCATCCAGTACTGACGCTACCACAAAAAACATCTCAGTCACTGGAACAGTTATAGAGCCAACAGTTAAAATTAGAGATGTCAGAGCTACAATTCCAGCCCAAAATTCTTTCACAGGTAGCCCAGTAAGAATTAAGGGAGTAATTACAGGAATTTTTGGAAATAACAAATTCTACATGTCGGACTCCACCGGCGGAATTGCAATTTTCCAATCCAACATAGTAAGTACAAATAATCTAGCTTTTGGAGATTCAGTGAATATCAAAGGTACTACTGCAAGGTTTAACGGTGAAGCAGAGCTATTGACCATAACGTCAGTGGCTAAACTAACCACTGGATCACTTCCAACACCTAAAATTTTTGACTCCAACACCCCTCCAAATGGAAAGAGCTTAAATCAATTTTTAGCTGATTACGAAGGTGACTTTGTGAAAATAATAAGTGTGAATATCAATTCTACGGGCACTTTCGCAACCTCAAGAAATTACTCAATTATAGCCTGCAACAATGCCGGTGGAAGCGAAATCAGAATTGATGCCGCAGCTACTTCATTTGCAAGTAGTAATAATGTGACAATTCCAAATGTTACACAAGATATCACAGGCGTAGTTGGGCATTTCATCACTGCCAATGGAGGTACGGATAAGTTACAGCTTTTCCCAAGAAACACCTCGGACCTCGCAGCAAGCACAGTAAGTTGCTTATTGTCGAGCGGAGTTGGAGGGTGTGGGGTTGCCTCGGCCACCGATAACCCACAAACTTTGGATGTCGTTACTTGGAATGTCGAATGGTTAGGTCATCCACAAAATGGACCTTCGGCAAGCGGTTCAGCAGATGCAACGCAAATATTAAACGCTCAAACCGTCCTTAATAGCATCGGTGCTGATGTTTTTATCCTTGAAGAAATTTGTCAATACAACGGTTCAAATCCCTCAGATAATACCACAGCCTTTGGCAAACTAATTCAAGGCTTAAATAATACTTACGGAGCTAATGCCTATTCTGGTGAATGCTCGCCGGCTGTTTCCACCTCAGTCGTAGATGCAAACCCTCAGAGAGTTTGCATCATTTACAAAAACAGCGTTGTTAGTAAAATATCAAGTGGGGTAATGTTTAATAATTTTACCCCGTCGACCTATCCGCCCACTGGTACTCCAAGCCAGTTTTGGGCCTCAGGTCGCAAACCCTTTATTTTTAAAGGAGAAATTAACCTTAATGGGCAAAAAGACACTATAAATTTTGTTGGGCTTCACGCAAAATCAGGGTCAGATGCTATCTCATATGCCAGAAGAGCTTATGATGTAAAAGCAATGTATGATTCATTACAAACGTATTATCCAACTCAGAAAGTATTGATAGGGGGAGACTTGAACGACGATTTGGATGTTTCAATATTTCCAAATAATGTGAGTACCTACAGTCCATTTCTTTATGCCAATCCCAATGAGACGAATATAAATGGGGTAAGGCCTAATCCTGATTTTGATGCAGTTACAAAGATATTAAGTGACGCAAAATGTGCAAGTACTGCTTCATTTCCAGACTATATCGATCATTTCATAGTTTCAAATGAACTCAAAACTGGTTCTTCAAAATTCAATTATGTGAATGGTTCCGCTACCAATATTCAGCCTTACTCTTTGGTAGCCAACTATGCCACCACTACATCTGACCATTTTCCAACTTTGGTAAGGTTTAGATCTCAACCATGCCCTTCAAAACCAATTATTTCATCAGAAAATTTAGCTATTTGCGTTGGTAGTTCAACCACCCTGTCTGCAAGTTGTCCTGGAGGTATTTTAAACTGGACCGGTGGTTTGACTGGAAACAGTATTACAGTTAGTCCATCACAATCAAAAAGTTATAAAGTGGCTTGTACCTTAGTAGATTGTACTTCGGATTCGAGTGATGTCGCCACAGTCGTAGTTAACTCTATTCCTCTTAGTCCTACCTTGGAGGCAAATCCTGCATCGATTATATTTGGACAATCCTCAACATTATCAGCTACGAACTGTGCAGGTACAATCACTTGGTCATTTAATAATACTACAGGGACTTCGTTAGTCGTAAACCCAAGTTCAAACACCACTTATACGGCTACTTGTACTACAAACAATTGTGTAAGTGCTTTATCTTCAATAACTGTTTTGGTAAGTTCTTCAGACCCTTGTTCAGCACAAGTAAATCTTACGAGTCCAAATGATGATTATAGCTCTGAAAATAAACTAAAACAAGCTCTTGCCAGCAATGGTAAAATTTTTGGATCAAATAAAATAAGTGGATCCAGCAGAGTTACTTACCAAGCAAAAAGCATTGAATTGACCCCTGGATTCAAAGCCGATTTGGGAACAATTTTTAAGGCAGAGGTAGGAGGCTGTAATTAATACTCTAAAATCGCTACAGAGAGGGCCTTGTGTTACATATATGATGCCCTCTTATTTTTATTTTTTAATCATTTAAAAACAATGGATGCATGTAATTGAATCTTTCAGGTAATTAAACGTTTCAACCCAAACATCATTTATTTACCTTTTTTGTTTTTTGGAAATACTCAAATGTATATTTTTGGTTTGCTAACATAACGAACCCATAAAGTAATCTAGGTTCTAATATAAAAATCAATAATATTTCATGAAAAAAATTCTGTTGATAGAAGACGAAGCCCATGTAGTTTCTTTCATAAAAAAGGGACTAGAGGAGGAGGGTTTTGAGGTTACGGTGGCATTTGATGGCAAAACTGGCCTTAGCTTGGCCCTTGAAAACAATTTTGACCTTATTGTGCTGGATATTATGCTACCCGAAATCAACGGATATGAGGTTTGCAAGGAAATTCGTAAAAAAGACCAGTTGATACCTGTTATCTTCCTTTCCGCGTTAGGCACCTCAGAAAACATCGTTATGGGTCTGGAATACAATGCCGACGACTACATCGTGAAACCATTTAAGTTTGTAGAATTACTAGCCCGCATCCGCAACTTGCTCAGAAGAACCGAGAACACCTCTACACCCAAACCTGACTTACAGGAAGAATTTATTTATAAAATTGACGATTTGGTCGTAAACGATTACACCAAAACAGTAGTAAGAAATAGTCAAGAAATTTCCTTAACAACTACCGAATACAAGTTGCTTCTTTTTTTTATCAAAAATAAAGAAAGGGTACTATCCCGTCCGGATATATTAGATGAGGTCTGGGGCGTAAGCTACGAACTTGGCACCAATGTGGTCGATGTTTATGTCAATTATCTCCGAAAAAAAATAGACTCCCAAAGCAACAATAAGCTCATACAGACCATGATAGGCATGGGTTATGTAATGAAATAGGGCTTCAAATTATCTTTGAATTCAAAGAATAATACCAACTTTGATTTTTTAGTTTGATTGGAATTTAAAATTAATTAAATCCCAATGACCAAGTCTGAAATCTTAAAACAAAGCTAGAACACTCGAAATAATTGTTCTCATGAAAATTCAAGTAAAATCGAATCTCCTTCTGCTAACCTCCTTTTTTTTAATCATCCTAGTGTTCGGAGGATTTGTCTATTTTTTTGAAAACACCTACTCCAAAGACGATTTTTACAAACTTTTGGAGGCACACATAGACACTGTTTTAAAAGGTACAATAAATGAAAAACAAAAAGATGGTTTAATACAAGGCCTAGAATCCGAATTTACAAACGAGAAAAATTTTGTATTTGAATACAGTGGTGACACTGACTTTAAATTTGAAGTTCAAGTGACAAAACTCCCAATAGATTTTTTCAACAACTTGGTTACCAATAAACAAGCGGAATATTTCAACAACAAAATTTACTTTAAAGGAAAAATAATCAACCTACACAACAAAAATTATATCGTTGTGAGCTCAGCTGAGAACTTTTTGCTGCAGCATCAAAAGAGATATCTTACCAAAACACTCTGGGTTTTGGTAATTTTAGCGTCGGTTCTAGCAGTGATTATCTCCTTTTTTCTGATGCGATTTGTATTTAGGCCACTAACCCAAATTACCGAAAAAGTAAAACAAATAAACCTTGAGAATCTGCATCTTCGGCTTGAAGAAAAAGGCGAAAGTGATGAATTAGACGAGCTTGTGAACACGTTCAACAATATGCTCAACCGAATGGAAACTTCATTCAATACCCAAAATAATTTCATTAGCAACGCCTCGCATGAACTCCGAACACCATTGACGGCCATTATAGGTGGTGCAGATGTAGCCCTAAACAAAACCCGGACAATAGAAGAATACGTAGAAACTCTTAAGGTGATTCTGGAAGAAGCCGAAAACCTTGATAAAAAGACACAAGCACTGCTATTTTTAGCTCAAACTGGTTTTAACGGCAAAACAGTAAAGTTTGATAAAGTAAGGATGGATCAACTACTTTGGGATGTAAAAGCCACCACCGAAAAAATAAATCCAAAAAGTAAGATAGTTATGGATATGAGCCGTTTGCCAGAAAATCATATGAAATTGAAAGTAAAAGGCAACAATCAGCTTCTACACTTGGCAGTTAGCAATATCATCATCAATGCCTGTAAATATTCTAAAAATGACCCTGTAAATGTGTCACTTGATTCGACTGATAATCATATTCTTTTGCTAATAAAAGACACAGGAATAGGCATACCCGAAAATGAAATGGATTATATCTATGATCCATTTTTTAGAGCCTCAAATAGTAAAAACTTCGAAGGTTATGGCATTGGACTTCCACTAACCCGCAATATCATACGTATGCATGGAGGTGAACTTCAGGTAAGCTCCATCCAAAATGTGGGCACCACCGTACAAATCAAACTTCCTGTTGGTCAATTCTAGCCTCAGCTGGAACTAAAAAAACAATCATCTTTGCCATGAAATGATAGGATAACCATACATTTCAAAAATAAGAAGGTGTCCTAGTTTTCACTTACCGAACCCTGATGTGATACATTAAAACTGGCCCAATGTTTTGTGAAAATCAAATTTCTTATTGATGATTTTTAAGATAACCCAATAAGCCATACCGACATATCTTATTGGCATTTTCGCAACACCAAAATCAGCGTGTGTTTCATTTTAAAGGATTTCTAATCATTTGTAAGTATGCAAAAACTGATAAGCTATTCAGCCAAATTGACGTATACTTGGGTTAAACTAAATCTGCCTAAAGAATAAATCTGCTATTGAAAATTTAAAATAATACAATTATTTTTGTTTTATATTAATAAAAAATATTAATTTTCGGAGAATTTCTATTTAACCCTAACCTAAACCTTAAATACTATGGAGCAAATTATCGGTCCTTTGACCAAACTCGGTCGTTTCCTTTTGGCTGTTCCAATGGCCATATTTGGCATTTTACACTTTATGGCCGCTGATGCTATGGCTGGCATGGTTCCCCTTCCTGGCGGAGCCATCTGGGTGTACGTTTCAGGCGTGGCCCTTATCGCGGCTGCTGTTTCTATCATCATGCAGAAAAAAGCTCGTTTGGCTGCTACTTTGTTGGCGATTTTACTTTTGATCTTTGTTTTTGCCATCCATTTGCCGGGTGCTATGAAAGGCGGCGACAGTGGACAAATGTCTATGATGAGCCTTCTGAAAGATCTAGCCATCGCTGGTGGAGCACTGATTTTTGCTGGTACACAGCCCATCGAATAAATTTATTTAATCCTTCGCATCGGCGGGGGATTTTTTGTTTGTTTTTTTACCCCTAAACCTATATAAACACAATACGCCTCGAATCTTTTGGGGTGTATTTTTTTTTGTCAAAAATTGAATTGATTTACAAAAAAAGAGCGTCCAATCGCTATATTTGGTTCAAAAATTTCAACACTCCAAAAACATGAAACCCTCAAGAAGAAAATTTATTAAAAATATAGGCAGCTTGGCCGTCCTCTCAGGGGTTAGCACAGTGGCCAAGCCTTTCAATATTATCAAGAGCTTATCGGTAAGTCCCAATGACAAAATTAGGCTGGCCACCATTGGTATGGGAATACAGGGCCATTATGACACCAAAGCAGCCTTGAAAACATCAGGAGTAGAATTCGTAGCTGCGGCCGACTTATACACGGGTAGGCTTGAAAGGGTAAAACAAACATTTGGAAATGACATGTTTGTAACCCGTGACTACAGAGAAATACTCCGAAGAAAAGATATCGATGCTGTGATAATAGCCACGCCTGACCACTGGCATGACAAAATTACGATTGATGCCCTAAATGCAGGCAAAAATGTGTACTGCGAAAAACCCATGGTACAGGCCATCAACGAAGGTAAACCAGTAATAGACGCTTGGAAAAAATCTGGCAAAACCATGCAAGTGGGTAGCCAGAGAATCAGTGGAAGTGTTTTTCAAGAAGCCAAAAGAATTATTGCAGCAGGAGACATCGGAGCTATAAACTATGTGGAATCTAACTCAGACCGCTTCAGTGCCATTGGAGCCTGGAATTACTCCATTCCTACAGACGCCTCACCAGCTACAGTAGATTGGGACACATTCCTGAAAGACACCGCCAAAATGCCTTTCGACGCCAACCGCTTTTTCCGCTGGAGAAATTATAAAAACTATGGCACAGGTGTAGCAGGAGACTTGTTCGTTCACCTCATTACCGGCGTACATTATGTGGTAGATTCCAAAGGACCAAACAGAATATTTGCCTCCGGGGGCTTGAGATATTGGAAAGAAGGACGTGACGTTCCAGATGTGATGGTGGCTATTTTGGATTATCCAAAAGCAACTACACATGAGGAATTTCAGATGGTTTTAAGAGTGAACTTTGCCAATGCAGGAACGATTAACAACAATACTAGAATAATCGGTACCGAAGGCCAGATAGATTTCTCAGGAAATGGCCTAACATTAAGTAAGAAAAAACTACCAAAAGCACCAGGATTTGGCAATTACGACAGTTATTTTACCTTCTCAGATGCCCAACAAAAAGAATTCGAGAAAGAATACAACGCCCGATTCACCGAAGCAGACCGGAAGGCAGAACCAGTAAAAGAGGTAAAATTCACTCCCGAACCTGGCACTGACGAACACGCCAACCACTTTGGTAATTTCTTCGAAAATATCAGAAAAGGAAGCCAAGCTACCATAGAAGACCCTATTTTTGGATTCAGAGCAGCAGCACCTGTTTTGGCTTGTAACGAAAGCTATTTTCAGAAAAAAGCCATCAATTGGGATCCAGTGAATATGCGGAAATTGTAAATAATTATGTAAGAAATGTAGTTAAAAGTTTATTAGGTTAAATTTGCTAAATGTCAAAATTAACCTAATTTTACTTTAAAATATTGTATCATGACCGTTTTACAAACCAAACCATTGAGTAATATTCAAGCAGAATTGCTTAAGTTGTATGCCAACAACCTAAGTGACGAAGATCTTTTTGAAATAAGAATGATGCTTGGTAAATACTTTGCCAAAAAAGCAACCGAGGCAATGGATAACGTTTGGGACAAAAATAACCTATCGGAACAAGACATGATAAATTGGACAAATGAGCACAACCGCATTTAAGGTTGTCATAGACACCAATATATTCATTACGATTATAGGCAAAAAGTCTCCATTTCGTTGGATATTTGATGCCATTTTAGATGGTAAATTAATTCTTTGTGTTTCTAATTCCATTTTGTTGGAATACCGAGAAATCTTGGAAAGGAAGAACGGCGTAGAAGTTGCAGAAAATATACTTAATTTTCTTGCGGTCTATCCATTTGTTGAAAAGTTTGATATTCACTTTAACTTAGACTTGATTCCGGAAGATAAAGACGATAATAAATTTACCGATTGTGCCTTTGCTTCTGGTTCAATACTTATTTCTAACGATAATCATTTCAATGCTTTATCTCAAATCAACTTTCCAAAAATCACACGTTTAACTATCGACGAATTTTATCAATTTTGGAAATTCAAATAAATTTCTAGGATGATTTAATATTAATACTAATTCAAAATTATTCTAAATCAGACTTTAAGTCATTCCATCAAATATTCAACCGACCCAAACAAAAAATGAAATCAAACAGAAGGAAATTCCTCCAAAATATAGGCACTAGTGCGGCGGCCATTAGCTTGCCCAGCATTTCTAAAGCCGCCGTGAAAGCTGAAAATAGCGAAACTGCTAAACCAAAAGCCAATCAAATATTTAACATGAGTGGTTTTGCCGCTCCTAAGCTTGACAAAGTCAGGATTGGCTTCATTGGTTTGGGTAATCGCGGCCCGGGAGCTGTAAAGCGTATGAGCCAAATAACAGCAGTAGAAATTGTGGCCCTCTGCGATAAAGACCCATTAAGGGTAGAAAAGCAACAAGCAGTTTTATCCAAAGCTAACCTACCAAAAGCACGGGAATACAGCGGTGTTGACGGATGGAAAGGCTTGTGCGAAAGCAACGATATAGACTTGGTGTATATCTGCACGCCATGGAGTTTGCATACGCCAATGGCCGTCTATGCCATGAAAAATGGCAAACATGCCGCCATAGAAGTGCCTGCCGCCAAAACCATAGATGAGTGTTGGGAATTGGTAGAGACCTCCGAAAAAACAAAAAAACACTGCATGATGTTGGAAAACACATGCTATGACTTTTTCGAGCAAATGACCCTCAACATGGCGAGAAATGGCCTTTTTGGAGAACTAATTCATGCAGAAGGAGCCTACATTCATAATTTACTAATCGCCAATTTCGGAAAAACCTCCTACTCCGACATGTGGCGGCTAAACGAAAACGCCAACCGAAACGGTAACCTCTACCCTACTCATGGCTTAGGACCCATTTCGCAATGTCTGAATATCAACCGTGGCGATAGATTTGATCATTTGGTGGCTATTTCGTCCAACGATTTTCAAATGGGTGAAATGGCCAAATCATTAGCAGCCAACGACCCTTTTTATGAGGATTATGTAGGAAAACCGTTCAGGGGCAACATGAATACGACCATCATAAAAACCGAAAAAGGCAAAACCATCATGCTCCAACACGATGTAACCTCCACTAGGCCGTATTCGAGAATTCATTTGTTGAGCGGAACCAAGGGAGTAGCACAAAAATGGCCCGAGCCAGGTAAAATAGCACTTGGAGAAGACTGGATGAGCGAAAAAGAGCTGAAAGACATTGAGGAAAAATATACCACCCCACTGGTAAAACACATTGGAGAAATAGCCAAAAAAGTAGGTGGACACGGCGGAATGGACTTTATTATGGACTGGAGATTAATCGATTGCCTAAGAAACGGTTTACCGCTCGACCAAGACGTTTATGATGCCGCCGCATGGAGTTCCATAGCTCATGCAAGTGAACTCTCGGTAATGAAAAAAGGAAAAACTGTGGATATCCCAGACTTTACGAGAGGAGCCTGGAAAAACAATCAACCTGTAAGTTTGACTTTAAATGGTGGCGGAAATACAGAGGTTAGGAAAGTTTGAGTAAGAAAAGTTTCAGTATCCAGCCCTTTTTGGTTCGTCTACAATTCGCCAATATATTGACCTTTGCCGTCTTAGCACTATATTTGTACTATTCTAGCTTTGGCTAATAAAATAAATAGTAAACAATTGCAATTCAACGAACTCAATATACACGAAGACGTACTGGCAGGCATAGACGCCATGAACTACCTTAAGGCCTCGCCAATACAAGAAATGGCCATTCCGATTATTCTAGAAGGTAAAGATCTCATAGCCTCTGCTCAAACCGGTACAGGCAAAACCGCCGCCTATCTGATTCCGCTTTTGGACTTAATCATAAGAAGTAGAAACGAGCACATAACTGCTCTGATTTTGGTACCCACTCGTGAGTTGGCCAAACAGATAGATGAACAAATAGAGGGATTTAGTTATTTCATAAGAGCTACATCTTTAGCCATTTATGGCGGAGGAAAAGGCGAAAACTGGGATCAGCAACGCAAAGCCTTGGTGGATGGGGCTGATATCATTATCGCTACACCGGGCAGACTTTTGGCTCACATGAAATCAGGCGATGTCAAATTCGATGATCTCAAATGCCTCGTGCTTGACGAAGCTGACAAAATGTTAGACATGGGATTCTCAGATGACATACTTTATGTTATCAAACATCTACCTGTCAATCGTCAAAATTTGATGTTTTCGGCAACCATGCCACAGAAAATCAGAGATTTTGCTAATAAAATCCTCAGAAATCCTGAAGAAATAAAACTGGCAGTTTCGAAACCGGCCGTGGGTATAGACCAACAGTTTTTCTTAGCGGCTGATCACCAAAAACTTCCACTTTTAATTCATCTACTAAAAGATAAAAAAGACCTCACTATTATTATCTTCTCTTCACAAAAATCCATGATCAATCAGATTATCAGGGCTTTAGGAAAAGTAAAAATAATGGCCAGAGGTATCTCTTCGGACAATAGCCAAGAGGAGCGAGAGGAATATTTGAGGGGATTTAAAAACAAGAATTTTAATATTTTAGTAGCCACAGATGTACTTTCTAGAGGCATTGACATCAATAACCTCAACTTGGTAATCAACTACGATGTACCTCGCGATGCCGAAGATTATATTCATAGAATTGGCCGTACAGCTCGTGCTGAGACAACAGGTACATCATTCACTTTCATCAACGAAAAAGATCAACGTAAAATAGCCAGCATAGAAAAACTTCTAGAAAGAGAAGTAGAAAAACAAAATATAACGGAGAGCCTGGGACTTGGTCCAGCACCGGAATATTCGGTAGAAAAACGTAGCTTCAAAAAGCCATTCAAGAAAAAATTCTTTGGCAAAAAGCCCGCACCAAAACCGTAATATAAAATTTTGAGGAAAATTTCGCTAATGATTTCGTTTTCTTTACATTTATTGAAGATTAACCAAAACAATACATGAAAATTGAAAAATTAGCCCGAAGAGATTTTATCGAAAAATCTTTCGGATTTGCTGCCCTAGGTGCCAGTGGTCTTGTACTACCCCGCAATGCTTATGGAAAAACACTTCCAGAAGACAGAAATTTGAACATTATAGGTCCATTACCAGGCTATTCCCCTCAGATCGGAACATTAATTTCGATGCTTGACTGGCTAAATAACTCAGTGATTGCCTACCACAAAAGGCTGACAGTGGAGCAATTGGACTACATCCACGACAAAGAATCTAATTCTATTGGTTCATTGATGATGCACATAGCGGCTACCGAAGTAATCTACCAAGACATCACTTTTCATAATCTTGAAGATTTTTCGAAAGAAAATAAAGAGAAATGGAACGTGGCCATGGACCTCGGAGAAGCTGCCCAAAAACAGATAAAAGGAAACCCACTGAGCTACTACAAAGACGCCATGGACGAGGTTCGTGCCAAAAGTAAAGAGGAATTTAAGAAAAGAGATGACAAATGGCTGCTCTCAGGCGAGACCAAAGATTGGGATTGGAACAACTACTGCAAGTGGTTTCATGTAGCCGAACACATAGCTAACCACCGAGGCCAAATGACTTGGTACGCCAAAAGATTGCCTAAATAAGTTTTTGAATGCCGAAAAAAGAGTTTTTTTCATTACCAGAAAATATACATTATCTCAACTGTGCCACCATGTCGCCACTGCCAAAAGTGGTGGACGAGGCTGGCATAAAGGGTTTATTACGAAAATCACAGCCGTACGAATTAATCCAAGAGCATTTTTTTGACACTGCTGAAACTGTAAGAAAGCGATTTGCCCAACTCATCAATTGCTCTAATTATAAACAGATTGCCATAATGCCTTCGGTATCTTACGGCATGGCGACTGTTGTAAAAAACATTTTAAAAAAAGGAATACCCAATCATAAAACCAAAGTGGTTTTGGTAGGCGAGGAATTCCCGAGCGATGTATATGCATGGGGAGAACTTACAACCGAGGTCCCTAAAGTAAGTATTGAGACCATCCAAGCACCCGATGAACTCGAAAATAGAGGTGAAATCTGGAATAAAGTACTTATAGAATCTCTGAATTCTGAGGCCTTAGCTGTTTGTATTTCACCTACACATTGGGCAGATGGCACACGCTTTCATCTTGAAAAAATCAGAGAGAAATGTGCCGAAAATAATATCTTATTTATCATAGATGCCACGCAACATTTGGGAGCTTATCCGTTTGATATTCAAAAAATAAAGCCTGATTTTCTAGTTGCCGCCACCTATAAATGGCTTCTCGGACCTTATGGAACCACTTTGGCCTTTTTTGGCAAATACTTTGACGATGGTTTTCCGCTAGAACAAACTTGGATAGGACGGAAAAATAGTCAAGATTTCAAAAATCTTATCAATTATCAGTCTGAATATCAAGAAGGTGCGTTTAGGTACAACATGGGTGAATTTAGTAATTTCATCAACCTCCCCATGGTAGAAAAAGCCCTAGATTTATTGATAGATTGGCAACCAGAAGAGATTCAAAACTACGCCAAAAACCTAGGAAAACCTTACATAGAAAGACTAAGAAAAGCGGGCTATTGGATTGAAAAAGAAGACTTTCGAGCAGCCCATTTATTTGGAATAAGATTGCCAGAAAATATCCAAATAGAGACGATTCAGAAAGCCCTTTCTGACCAAAAAGTATTCGTTTCTTATCGTGGAAAGGCTATCAGACTATCCATAAATGTGTGGAACGATGAGACCGACATGGAAATATTCACCCAAATATTAGAAAACTTAAGTAAAGAATAATTTCCTTTGCAAGTTGACGAATGTTAAACTCTTAATTTACGAGTATATTTTTTACAACTATTTGAAAGTCAGAAACCCCAGAGGGGTTAGAGTATATTAACAGAAAAGAATCCTAAGTAACCCAAAACCCTGTAGGGGTTTAACATTTAACCAGTATTTAGATAAACCTCGGCAATTCACCCCTAGGATAATATTTGCAAATCAAAAAAAGTAACCATTATAAATTAAAAATAGCTCATGGACAAAATGTATTTTATTCTGCTCGGAATCGTAATTCTTGCTTTCATTTCTAACATACTTATCATAACCAAAAGCAGTTATCCGGGCAGCGAAGTTGGGGTAGGGCCAATCATTCAACTTATTGTCGCCATTCCTCTTTTCTTAATCTCAGCCTTGGTGTACTATTTCACCAAAAACCTAGAAATCAACTTCTGGATATTACTACTACCTTTATTTCTTGAAATAGCCTACTTTGCTTTTACCAAAGACCTCTTCAATATCTTCGGTAAAGACAACGGTGCATTTCTTATTCGTAGCTATATTTATGCCATCGCCTTGAGTACTGTAGTAGGTATTTTAGCCGCTTGGATGCTCGGCGTTTTATCAAAAAAATAAATCATGACATACTTATCACTTTCTTTCGGTTTGGTTTTTTGGCAAATTATGGTATTTTCGTTTTGGTTATTGATGATTTTTGCCATCATAGATATCGTCAGATCCAAATTTGAAGGCAATCACAAACTCATTTGGGTGTTGGTGACCATCTTTGTGCCTTTTGGTGGACTCATCTATTTTATTTTTGGCAGAAAAAATAAGCTGAAAGAATAGATTAATACAATTCAATCTTGACTTACTGGCAAAAAAATAAGCAGAAAACCTCCAAGGAATTTAGCATTTTTTCAGTTTTCAAATTCAGCTCCTTACTTTTAGAATATGAAAGGACAAGGAGCTGTAAATAACGTAAAAAATCGCTTTGACAAAACCGAAACTGAACCGTTTTGGGAGAACGATTATGACTACGAAGAAATAAAAACCAAGACAGAATTCATAAAAGTACATGCCAAAACCATTGTAAATCAGGTCAAAAGCATAGACTTGCCCTTTGTGCAATCGCTCAACCCGTACCAAGGCTGCGAGCATGGCTGTTCGTACTGCTATGCTCGTCCCACCCACGAGTATTGGTCACTGAATGCGGGCGTGGATTTTGAACGAAAAATTCTCTACAAACCAGACGCCCCTGCCCTACTTGAAAAACATTTTCAGAAACGCAATTACGTTCCGCATCCCATCTCCTTCTCAGGAAATACCGATTGCTATCAGCCTGCCGAAAGGAAATTTATGCTCACTCGTCAGCTTTTAGAAGTCTGCCTGAAATATAAACATCCGCTGACCATTATCACCAAAAACGCACTTTTGTTGCGAGATTTAGACATTCTTAAAAAACTTCGAGAAGACAATTTGGTTGCCGTGTCGTTATCCATCACCACCTTAGACGAAGAAACTCGGAGAGTTTTAGAACCCAGAACATCGTCAGCGGCCAACAAACTTAGAGCCATGAAAGTCCTTTCCGAAAACGACATACCCGTTTTTGGCATGATAGCACCCATCATTCCAGCCATTAATAGTCATGAAATTTTTGCTTTAGCCGAACAGTTCTATTTGAATGGAGCCTTCGGATTTTCCTCCACCATGGTCAGGCTCAACGACACCGTAGAACCCATTTTTATGCAATGGGCCAGAACACATTTTCCTGACAGAGCCGACAAAATACTGAACCAAATCCGTAGTCTGCATGGAGGAAATCTGGGCAGCAAAATACCTAAGGAGCGAATGAAAGGTAGCGGAATATTGGCGGATTCATTTCAGCAATCTTTAAAAATAGCCAAAGACAAATTTTTCCCGAACTTCGAATTTCCAAAACTCAATGACACAGATTTTCTACCATTACAATCTGGTCAGCTTAGCCTTTTTTAAGATTGCTAAATTCTTTAAATTTACCTTCCCAAAATTCAAATATGAAGAAATTAATAGTTGTACTAATTACAATATCGAGTTTGGCAAATGCTCAATCAATAAATTTTAGCTACAAGAAAGATTATACCAAATACATATCAGATACTAAAAATTCATCCTCCAACTACTATTTCCCGAAATTAAAGGAACGAATTAGTAATTATGATACAACTTTAACTAAAAGCGAAATACTCCATATTTTAATTGCCAGCACGGAAATAGAGAACGATATAGAGGAATTAGAGTCGAAAGAATATGAAATATTTGAGTCCTCCGAAAAAAAGGAATTTAATCAATCTATTGAACTTTCCAAAAAACTTTTGATTAAATACCCATGGAACCTGACTGCACATAAAGAACTATCCTACGCTTTAAAAAGTAATGGAGATAGTCTATCAAATGATTACAAAAAACACTACCAATTTTTTAGAAAAATTACTGAATCTTATCTCACAACTGGAAATGGAAATTTCGAGTCACCAATGTTTTCAGTGACTTTTATGGATGCCTTTCAAATTATGAATGGATATTTTCGATGTAAGCCAACAACTAAACAGATGTTTTTTGAAAACCAAACTAAGGACATTCTATATGCATGTCAGTGTTATTCGAGTACTTATGATCAAATTTTCACAAAATACTTCTATCTTACGCATTTTAAAAACTATTATGGAAAATTCATAGAGCAGTTGGATGATTCTAAAGAAAATATTAACGGATACACTATTGAAACTGTAAACGGCGAAGATTTTAAAGGAAAAGTTTTTACGCAATTTGATGAAGTACCTTTCTTATTTGAAGAACCGAATGATCTAAAGGATTACATAATTAAGAACTTAAAATACCCTAGTAATCAGTACCTTAGCACAGTTAACAAATCCAAAACAACCAGTGAGTACACTATTTCTCTAAAATTTGTAGTAACGAGTAAAGGGGAATTGAAAAATTTCCAAATTGCATCCAATGACCTTGACAGAAAATACGCCGAAATTGCTATTAATTTTTTAAGAAATACGAAAAAATGGAATCCAGCAAAAATTAATGGTAAAGCAATTGATTCACTTACTTCAATTTCAATTCCTTTCTACTTTTAATACCATCTGAATATCAACAAATTCTAAAAAATATCAATTTACCAATATTTAATTTGGAAAAAATAACTTTTTACTTGCTTTTCCCCAACAAATATTCTCATTTTCCCACTTTTTTTTGTGTTTTATTATCTTTGTTTTGAATTATTATCATTTGGAAAAACAAAACCATGTCTAAACAAAATCTTGAGACACTATTTACCCAAGAGGTTCATAACAAATATCTGGTATTCAACACCCTCTTTTCGAGGTTGCCATACGATAAAATGACCAATATTGGCACACTTATGCCCTTTTTACATGACAAAGCCAAACAAGGTTTCGAAGGTGGTCTCACGCCGAAAGAAATAATCAATTCGTTTTTTGAACGATATACCAACATCAAAACAGAGAAGGAAAAAATTGACTTGCTGTTCAGATTTATCACTTATATAGAACGCCAAGTGGTACTTTTTGACTCCGTTGAGGATGCGGCTTTTGAGAAACTTAATGCAACCAACACCAAAGGAACGTTGGCATCGATAATGGCATTGGCTTCTCAACACGACAAAGTGGAAGAAGTAAAAGAAAAACTCAAAAACTTCAAAGTAAGAGTAGTTTTCACGGCTCACCCAACGCAATTTTATCCAAACTCGGTGCTCAGAATCATCCAAGACTTGGAGGCGTGTATAGCTACAAACGACATAAATGCTATTGATGCTTTGCTCCAACAATTGGGCAAAACACCATTCATCAATGACGAGCAACCCACCCCCGTTCAAGAAGCTCAGAGTATAATTTTTTATCTCAGACATGTATATTATGAGGCTATTGGAGCTTTGCACGACCTCATTTATAACGATATTTTAGACGAAAACGAAGCCTTCAGATCTATCATCGACCTTGGTTTCTGGCCAGGTGGCGACAGAGACGGTAACCCATTCGTAACAGCCGAAATAAGTAAGAAAGTTGCTCAAGAACTCAGAACCAACATTTTGAAGTGCTACTACAATCATTTCAAAGATATCAGACGTAGGTTTACTTTCAAAGGCGTTATTCCTCTTTTGGATAAAATCAATAACCGAATCTACACCAACATGTTTGGTCTGAACAACGACCTCACAGCAGCCGAACTTTTGGCAGCTTTGGCTGAGGTTAGAGACAAAATGGTAAGCAACCACAACTCTATGTTTTTGGGAGAACTGGACAGATTCATCAGAAGAGTGAAGTTGTTTGGCATGCACTTCGCTAGTCTCGACATCAGACAGGATAGCAGCATACACGAAGCTGTCTTTCAAGCTGTTGTGAGCAAATATAAAGTTTCTGAGAAACCATACGCCGAGTGGTCACATGAAGAAAAAGTGGCATTTTTGACCAATAATGACATCACTGTAAACGAAGACGAATTTGAGGATCCTTTGGTAAAAGATACGTTCAAAACCATCAAGGCCATAAAAGAAATTCAGACCAAAAATGGCGAGAAGGCTTGCCATAGATACATTATTTCAAACTCCACTTCCTCGTGTTCGGTACTTGAAGTGTTGGCCATGTTCAAATTCTGTGGTATTGAAGAAATAAATGTCGACATCGTCCCGCTTTTCGAAACCATCGAAGGCCTAGACACAGCGAGACAGTCGATGAGCGAACTCTATAACCTAGAATATTACAAAAAACAGTTAAAATACCGATCTGATTTTCAAACCATTATGTTGGGATTCTCCGACGGCACAAAAGACGGAGGATACATAAAAGCTAACTGGGAGATTTACAAAGCAAAGGAAAACCTAACCGCAGTCTCCATGGAAAATGGTATAAATGTGGTCTTTTTCGACGGCCGAGGTGGTCCTCCAGCTCGTGGTGGCGGTAAAACACACCAGTTTTACGCCTCACAAGGTCCGAGCATTGCCAACAACGAAATTCAGATTACCATCCAAGGGCAGACGATTTCGTCGATGTATGGATCAAAACCACAGGCAATTTTCAACTTCGAACAGCTATTGTCGGCAGGTGTGATAAACGACATATTTACTGATGATAAGTCGCTGATAAGCAAACAAGAGCGTGACCTGATAGAAGAATTGGCTGAGGTTGGGGGTAAAAAATATTTAGAACTAAAAAATCATCCGCTTTTTGTGTCCTATCTAGAGCACAAAAGCCCATTGAAATATTACGGAAAAACGAAAATCGGAAGCCGTCCGAGTAAGAGAAACACTTCTAGTCAGCTCAAATTGAGCGACTTACGAGCCATTCCGTTTGTGGGTTCATGGAGTCAGTTGAAACAAAACGTTCCAGGATTCTTTGGCTTTGGTACTGCTCTTCAATCAAAAATTGATGAAGGCAAATTGGAAGAATTGAAGGACCTTTTCGAGAATTCATTGTACTTCAAAACCTTGATGCAGAATAGCATGATGGCACTTTCGAAGACCTATTTCCCGCTGACTTCTTATATGAAAAACGACCCCATTTACGGTGAGTTTTGGAATATATTGTATGAGGAACAACAAAGAAGCATAACCAACATGCTCCTAGTTTCTGGTCAGAAACTCTTGATGGAAACCGACCCTATCAGCATGATGTCCGTAGAATATCGCGAAAATATCGTGTTGCCATTGTTAGCTATTCAGCAATATGCTTTGCAAGAAGTGGAAGAGAATTCAGACGAAAACGCCAAAACAGTTTTTGAGAAAATGGTAACCAGATCGCTTTTTGGAAACATTAATGCGAGTAGAAATTCGGCATAATATTATTTTACCAAATATTTAAAAAGGATTAAGAGAACTCGATTTTCTTAATCCTTTTTTTGTAAAAAATCTTCATGAACTTCATGTCATAATCACTTCATATTAAAAATCAAACGTATGTTTTTTTAAC
>NZ_RJUF01000044.1 GCF_024343775.1 Lacihabitans soyangensis
ATTCGTTGGATCTGAGTCTGGATCGTATTGATCTACTGATTTGATTTTAGCTATGTTGCTATAAGTGATGCCACTTACTGGTGCTTTCACTTTTGCGGTGAAGGTCAATGTTTTTGATGCTCCACTTGCAATACTTGCCACTGTCCAGTTGATAGTACCCGAAGTGTTTGAACCTCCGTCGCTAATCACTGTTGAAGTTAAATCATATCCATTTGGAACCACATCTTCTACTTTTACATTCGTAGCTGCTTGTGGGCCTTTGTTGTCTACTTTGATACTAAACGTTACTACATCGCCTACGTTTGGTGTGCCATTGCTTACTGTTTTTACTAACTCTAGGTCGGCCACTTGTGGTACTATCGTCTCCGGATCCTCATCATCTTCAGACTGGTCACCGTCGTCGTTATTTGGTTTAGAATCTATATCAAATTCATTTGCCGCAGTTACTTGAGCAACGTTTTTATAAACAACTCCTGATATTGGAGATTTTACTTTTGCAGTGTAAGTAAATGTAAGCGTTTGATCTTTGTTTACAGTTAATCCGCTAAATGTAATCTTATTACCTGCAATTACTCCTTGTGGAGAATTTGTAGCTGATAATGTAATATTCTCCAATCCATTTGGAATAACATCTTCTAATGCAACTCCTGTGGCAATTTGTGGGCCTTTATTAGTTAGCTTTAATGTATAAGTAACTGTTTCTCCAACATTTGGAGTTGGATTACTTACTGTTTTATCTAACTCAAGGTCTATCACTTTAGTAAATCCAGCATCTAATTTAGGGTCATTCTCACCCGAAACTAAAGTTGCTGCATGTGTAGTTAGTGTAGTTGAATTAATATCACTGTCAGTATTAATATCAGTAGCATCTGTGTTAGCTCCTGTAATATCCTGTTTTGCAACTTGATACCCAGCAACTGTTCCAAATGAGACCGTATAAGTACCTGGAGCAAGATTAGTAAATGCGTAGATGCCTGAGGCATTGGTTGTTGCTGTTTGAGCAGCAATTACGGTTCCATCTCCTTTCGTTCCATTTAGAGTTGCAACAACTCCTTGGATACCTGGCTCACCTGAATCTTGAATACCATTATTGTTTATATCATACCAAACAAAATCACCAAGACTTGCTGGTCTATACATACCTGCATCTATGGTAAGATTTGTTGCATTGGTTCCCAAATTGATCGCTGGGGATTGCTTTGTCGCCAAATCGGCATCGCTATCTTTTGCATCATCTGCACCTTTGTTTGGAGCTGTCAAAACATATCCAGCTTTATCTCCAAAGGTTACGGTGTATGTTCCTTTTACTAAATTATCAAATAAATATTCACCATTTGTACCAGTTGTGGCAGTTCTTGTAACTGGTGCACCAAAGGCATCAGTTCCGTTAAGAGTCACAACCACACCTGAAATTCCTAACTCACCAGTATCTTGAATTCCGTTTCCATTCACATCTTCCCAAACAAAATCTCCGATTTTAGAAAGACAGGCATTCACAGTCACTGCAACTGTGGCGGTAGTTGTACATCCACTTGCACTAGTAACCGTCAAAGTATACATTCCAGCCGCAGCAAGTGAAGTATTGGTAATTGTTGGATTTTGAGCTGTGCTGCTAAAGCTATTTGGACCAGCCCAATTGTATGAAGAAGCGTTGGTCCAAGTTCCAGAAACCAAATTTAAAGTTTCGGTTTGGCATATTGGAGCGATTGCTGGTACCGAACCAGATGGATTTGGATTAACTTTTACGATTATGTCGTCAGTTGCTATACACCCGTCATTGTTCGAAGTTTTACATGTAACGGTGTAGGTAGTAGTAGCTGTTGGTGAAACTGTTACGTTGGCAGTTGTAGAGGTAATACCTTGATTCCAAGATAAAGTACCTCCGGTACAACCTGTAGCTACCAAATCTATAGATTTGCCTAAACAAATTTCGACATCTGGCCCAAGAGAAACCGTTGGTTTTGCAAGTGTTGTTATTTTCCCAGAACCTGTTGCAGTACAGCCACTTGTATTTCTACATGTAGCAGTGTAAGTTACTTCACCCACTGCACTAGGAGTTATAGTTATCGTGTTTGTGTTAGCTCCCGTATTCCAAGTTACGGTTCCCACGCAATTTGAGGCCGTTAGAGTTGCTGTTCCACCAAGACAAACGGTTTTAGAATCAACAGTTACCACAGGATTGGTATTTACAACCAATGCCAATGTTGCGGAGGCTGTACAACCAGCTGCGGAAGTTACAGTTAATGTATAGGTGCCAGCTACTGTAGTTGTAGCAGTTTGTCCAGTTTGTGTTACAAAGCCTGTAGGTCCTGTCCAAGAATAAGTTGAAGCATTTGTCCAAGTGCCGGCTTGAAGGGTCGCAGTTTGACCAACACAAATTGGATTAACTGGAGGAATGACTCCACCTGTCACAGTCGGTCTAGGATTTACAGTTACCTTCACCTCATCAGAAGCATCACAACCGTTTTTCAAAACAGTAAGTATATAGTCAGTTGTAGTTGTTGGAGTAACTGTGAAAGTCTGGCTAGTTGATAGCACTGTACTGCTTGTTGAACTTCTCCACTCATAAGTAGCACCAGCAACTGTAGCAGCTTTTAAATCTACAGTCTCACCAATGCAGATAATTTTATCGGTACCAGCATCAGCCGTAACTGTATTTCTTGTTACTACGACCATGTCTGTACCCGAGCAACCGTTACATCCTGTTACAGTGAAGGTATAAGTACCTGGTTGATTAACAACTACACTTTTGTTATTATTAGCACCTACAATTCCTGGTCCGGACCAAGAATAGGTAACGGCCGTATTATAAGTATCAGGAGTAGTATATTTAATGTAATCCAATCTCAAAGCACATTTACCGTTGTCTGACACTTTGATATATCTTGCCGGTGCCGTAAGTGTGTATGAATATTCTTTGTAAGAAGTGTGATTGAACAATAATGATGATTGCAGAACTGTAAAACCTGTAGTCGCACTTCCAGACGCCTCAATTTTGGCATCTGATTGAGTTGACAATGTGTTGTCGCAATGTTCAAGTTTCAGATTTACTCTAACCACTGTGCCAGCGGGAAGAGATGAACCCAAATCCAATGTAATGGAAGAAGTTCCTTGACCTGATCGCGTCCAAAGCTTGGCACCAGCGTTGTCACCGCAAACTCTTGCATTATTCAAATCTGCAATCCAAGCAGTAGAACCAGCTATAGTCGTAGCACAGTTAGTAACGCCAGGAGTTCCACAAGCAGTTACACCAGATACTGAACCATCTAGAACCACCTCGTCAGTATTACATAGTACTTTATCAGCACCAGCATCTACAGTAATATTTGGTTTAACCGTAACCTTAACCTCATCTGATTCATCACACCCGTTTTTAATAACAGTCACAATGTAATCAATAGTGGTGGTAGGTGTAACAGTTATACTTTGTGTAGTTGCTATTACAGTACTGCTATTTGAATTTCTCCATTCATATGTAGCCGAAGCAACAGCAGTTGCCGTAAGAGTTACTGATTCACCCAAACATATTTCTTTATCTAGTCCAGCATTTGCTGTTACAGTATTTTTAGTTACAACCACAATATCTGAATCCGTACAGCCATCACAACCAGTTACTGTGAACGTGTATGTTCCAGCCGCGTTTATCGTTACACTCTTTGTATTAGATGCACCTACAATTCCAGGACCTGACCATGAGTAGGTCACCGCATTCGTGTAGGTATCAGGGGTGGTGTATTTTACATAATCTAATCTCAAAGCACACTTTCCATTATCAGATACCTTGATATATCTTGTGGCAGCCGTAAGCGTGTAAGTGTATTCTTTGTAAGAGGTATGATTGAACAGTAATGAAGACTGCAATGCTGCAAAACCAGTAGTCGAATTAGCAGAAGCTTCAATTCTCGCATCCGATTGTGTCGACAATGTGTTGTCACAATGTTCAAGTTTCAGATTTACTCTAACCACTGTGCCAGCAGGAAGTGTAGAACCTAGGTCTAAAGTTATAGACGAAGTACCTTGACCTGACCTTGTCCAAAGTTTAGCACCTGCGTTATCACCGCAAACACTTGCCTTATTTAGGTCTGCTATCCAGCCCGTTGAACCACTTATGACAGTTGCACAATTTGTCGTACCTGTGGTTCCACAAGATGCAACACCCATTACTGTCCCATCCAGAACAGCCTCGTCGGTATTACAAATGGTAACATCAGGGCCAGCATTTGCATCAATACTACAATTACAAGTTAATCTTACAACTATAGATTTTGTACAAGAAAAGGCATTCCTATCTCTTACTTCTACAGTATAATTCGTACCTGTCAAAATACCTGTCAAATTATTGAAAACATTTGACGATCCCCATGCTCCTCCATTGATTCTGTAGTCATAAACACCACTACCTCCCGAACCGTTTACTGTAATAGATCCGTTGTTTTGATTACAACCAGGATTAACTACAGTTCCTTGTGCAAGATTCACAGCTTGGTCATAACATCTTGTCAATACCACATTGTCAAATTTCAAGGCTCTTCCTTTCGAATGTGCCACAATTCTAACTTTTGTTGTATTTGTAGGAGCTACAAATTTTATGGTATTAAGTGCAACCAAAGTACCGTTATAAGGTACAGTGGTATTTGATCTAGAAGAAGTAGCCAAAAGTGTAGTACCATTATAAAACTCCAAGTACATTTCAGCAATGGCACCTACTGTACTTACAGCATGTGTAGAAGCCAAGGCATCAAAAACTACTTTCGTTCCAGGAGTCAATTCAATATCTTGATAAGCGTAATAATCTCTACTATTATCATCGCCATTATTCAAAACTCCGAAATTACCAGTTGTAGAACCTGTACCTAAACCCCATGCTCCTTGAGGAACCGTCCAACTTGATGGTGGGTTACCCAAGGCCATGTCGCCATTCACCGCCAAATTATTTGAGGTACAAACACATGTAAAGCAAACACCCTCGTTAGTAGTGAATGTTAAATCTGAATAACAAGCATCCTTACCACTCCAAACTCTAATTGTATACTGGGTATTCGGTTTTAAATTAGTAAAAGTCAATGAACTTTGACCGCTTCCCAAAGTCTTATTTGATGATGCACCATAGATTGGAGTTTGACCGAAAGTCGCTCCTTGCTTAATGTCACCTTTTACAATATCCGAAGAACTATAAACAAGGCCACCAATAGTAACAGTCGCGTCGTTGTTCGGTGTGCTACCGTTACACGAAGCAGAGGTTTGAGTAAGATTTGACAAGTTAAGAACTGGGGCAGTACAAATACATTTAAAATTGCCACCGACCCAAGTAATTGATTTTCCTCCAACGTTTGGTTCATAATCTAAATAAGAAATAAACGAAGGACTAGTAGCATTGGTAAAATCCAATTTGGTTACGCAATCACCCTGAAAAGTTGTTATATAAAGAAGACCATCAGGTCCAAAAGCCAAATCATATGGATCAACTTTACCCGTTGCTGGTGCATTGTGCTTAATAGGTGTCGGAAAAATATAAGTATTCAGAAGTGTTCCAGTAGAGCTGTACCTGTAAACCCTATCAGGGATTGAGTTGTTATCATGTGCGGCAGCCGCCCATAAATCTCCAGAAGCATCAAAAATAATTCCTCTGTAATGAAAACCAGAAGGAGCAGTAGCAAAAAGTGTACTAGCACTTGCAAAGCTTGTAGGTAAGTATTCGATGGTACTTGTACCCGACGCTTTTTTCCAGTTAGTAGAAAAATAAACTCTAGTATTGGTGTTATTCACAGCAGATCCCCAGAAATCCTGTGCAACCGTATTTTTTAAAGCAGATTTATCATAACTAGCAACCACTGTTCTAGAGGTTGTGCTAATCTTATACATCTTATTATAGGTAGATACATAAATGAACCCATAATTATCTGCGGAGCCAGATATTGAAATATCCAAAATATCTTCGCCTACAAGTTTAATAGGAGTCAAGAAAGTAGCCGTATTATAGTCGTAGATTCTTACCTCACCGACATTACAGCAAGTAGCTATATACGCAAGATTTTTTGTGGGATCTACAACCATACCTTCTCCACCACCTCCAGGCAAAGAACAACCTACAAGAGGGCTACCAGCAGAGTATTGAAAAACATCTGTCCTTGCAGTGTTGGTAGTTCCATTCCACAATAGCTCCCCAACAAGCATATAATACTTATCCTGATTAGGTGGTGCATTCTGGGCTTTGGAAACATTAACTATACCTATCAGCAAAACAAACAATGCCAAAGCACCTTTTGCAAAAGATAGTTTCAGTCCATTTTTTTGAAAACTGAATAAACCTTTTGGTTTAAAGAGTCCACCGAAATGAATAATCAGAGAAAAAATGGAAACAGCAAAAGCCGAAAAAGCTTTGAACGGGCTTCCATTTTGTGCATTCCTCCAATCTGGGGTATTAGAAGAATGTTGTTTAGTAAAGTCTCTCATCTGTTTGTAATTGTAATGTTTCACTCAAAAAAATCGTATATGCTAATTTATAATTTTTACTTTTCAAAAAGTTCATTGATATGGCGTCCTACTTTTTTACCTTCGGACAGACCAACTTCATTGTCGTGTCGGGTATGAATGCCACCATATAACCTCGACATGGCTGACTCTTCGGCTGCCTCAAAAAAAGATTTATATGCTCGTGCTTTATATTCCACATTTCTTTGTTCATCTCTTGGTCTGCCCACATGCGAATTATCCACAAACGAAAAATTCTCACCATAAAGATGAGTAAGAACCGTAGCTGCCGAGGCCGCTTGTCCTGCATGTCCTGAATAAAAAGCCGGAAAAGGTGGTTCAGGCCAATACAAATCCCATAGGGTACTCATATTGTAAAAAATAAACATGAAAGGCCTTTCGGCATGATAATGATATTTAGTTTTCCAACAGTTTATAAATGCATCAGCCACGGCCATACCGACGGCTGCAAATGTCTTGCTGGCATAAACCAAATCCACCTTTGATTTTTCAACGGCCACTTTGGCCATGTAATAAGAATGTCCTGGAGGTGAAAAGGTCTCCGAAGGGTCATCACCCCACCAGTTGGCTATTTCTTTCTGTGCTTGTGTAAGTGTTTTTCTTGTGTTGAATACCTCCTCCATATACTTGTAGTATTCTGAACCCTTTTGGTAGTCAAAAGATATCATAGCTGGAATAGGCAGAGTGAAGTTCTCATTGGCAAAGGTTCTATTCTTTCCCCAATACGGATGAAGAGGCATAGGGATTTTTGACTGGCCCTTGATTGGAGGCGACCATTTACCGTTTGATTTTTCTATAACATACGTACTATCAAAATTTCTTTTATATCCTTCGTGTCCACCATCGGTTTTTGACCATTCAAAAATAGCCGAGGCAATTGCTCTACCGTATGCCACAGAGGCTATGTTCTCTTTATCAGAAAAACCTTTGCTGTACTGTTGAAATAAAGAATTTTCTAAAGAATCAACCTTGGCAATATTTTGAATTGAAGTAAATCCATATATACTTTTGATGATAACCGACTGGCCTGCATTTAAGGCCAAAATATAATTGATTTTGACTTCCTCAGGGACTTGTGGAAGAGTTTCTAATCCATTAAGCTTTCCAGCCAAACTTCTCTGCGTTTTATCCATACCTCTAACTGACTCATACATAGTCAGACCGGTATATCCCAGAAAACGCGAATTGAATGTAGGTGATCCTCCCGGAGTATTTTTAAGAATATGTAAGGTAAGGTCGGCCCACTTTGTAGAAACCTCCACTCCTTTTGAAACCTTAGCAGAAACTATAAACGAACTAAATATAAACACGAAAAGCACGATAGAATTTTTCATCCAATCGCATTTTTCTACCGTTAAATAATAAATAGTGGTAAAAATTCTAACCATATTTCGTTTTCTACAATTTGACCTATCTTTTTTATTTTTGGCATAGTTTTTGAAGTATTAAAAAACAGCCAAAGAAATTAAAAAAGGACAAATTCTTATAATTCACTCAATCTTTAAAAACTATCAAAATCGTTGTCAAAATTATAGACAAGCAAACTTGTCTGTAATTGAACATATTTTCAATTGATACATTTGAGAATATAGAGCAAAAACCATGCTAAAATTCTTATTAAACGGTATCAATATTTTTTCACTTTTTTTTGACTGTATAAAAATCAGTTCGTCACTCATTTTTTTGTTTCTTTGTACATCTGAACCAAAACTCCAAAATATTGAAACTCTGGCAGAAAGAAAACTCAAAAAAAACCGACGAAATAATAGATAAGTTTACTGTCGGTAAAGACCGTGAACTTGACATTAACCTAGCACCTTTTGATTTATTGGGATCGATGGCTCACGCAATTATGCTTACCAGCATCGACTTATTAGAGAAGCAAGAATTAAAAAACATTCTTAAAGAGTGCAAGATTATATATAATGAAGAAATAAAGCAAGGAAAATTTGAAATAATTGATGGTATCGAGGATGTTCACTCACAGATAGAGTTTACATTGACCTCAAAAATTGGCGATACCGGAAAAAAAATACACAGTGGAAGGTCGAGAAACGACCAAGTTTTAGTAGACATGAAAATGTATCTTCGCCACAAAATCGAGGAAATTGTTGGTTTAACTAAAGGCCTCTTCGATGCCCTTCAAGCCAAAAGCGAACTTCACAAAAACGATCTACTTCCTGGCTATACGCACTTGCAAATAGCTATGCCATCGTCATTTGGTCTGTGGTTTGGTGCCTATGCCGAGAGCTTGGTAGATGACTTAATATCACTCCAAAGTGTTTACAAAATCGTAAACAAAAACCCTCTGGGTTCTGGGGCAGGATATGGCTCAAACTTCCCCCTTAAGAGACACCTGACTAAAGAACTACTGGGCTTTGATGACCTTAACTATAATGTGGTATACGCCCAGATGACTCGGGGTAAAATGGAATTTCTGGTCGCACAAGCTCTTGGTGTTTTCGCCAATACGCTTTCTAAAATGGCCATGGACGTATGCTTGTATAACAGTCAAAACTTCGGTTTCATTAACTTGCCAGAGGAAATGACTACAGGATCAAGTATTATGCCGCACAAGAAAAACCCCGACGTTGCTGAAATACTAAGAGGAAAAGCCAATAAACTCAAAGGACTTGCTGCAGAGATTGCTTTTGTGCAAACCAACCTTCCCTCGGGTTATCACCGAGAAATGCAGCTTATCAAGGAAATCATCATGCCTGCTCTCGATGATTTTGCAGATGCTTTAAATGTGGCTACTTTTATGATTCAAAATCTGAAAATAAAAGAAAACCTCTTGGATGACCCCAAGTTTGATTTGTTATTTAGTGTAGAAAACGTAAATCAGAAAGTAATAGAGGGTATGCCTTTTAGAGATGCCTACAGAACCATCGGTGGCGAAATAGAGGCCGGCACTTACTCTCCTATTAAAGAACTTCATCATACGCTCGAAGGCAGTATTGGAAATCTTTGTAATGAAGAAATAAATACAATGATGAATGAAACTTTGAAATCTTTCAATTTCGAGAAAGTGCATGAGGCATTCGAAAAGCTTCTGAACTACGAGGTGCAATAATTTAAAGGTGTATTAAAAACAGACATTTCATAAACAAAAAAGCCTCATTGCTGAGGCTTTTCTTTTATTAATAACATTTGGATTTAGATGTCCCATCGCTGCAACAACGCTTGAACACCTTACCTAATTTCTTATATTCTGATTTTGTAAGTGTCTTGTAAATCTTACCATAATCACCAATCATCGTTTCCTGCTTAGTGAAATTGTTGGTCAACTTCATAGCTGCATTCAGTGACTCATTAGGATTTACACTTCCATTGTCACAAACTTCTATGATGTGACTCATGCTACTATTACCTTTTAGAGCGTATTGCAACGAGGACTTAGCAGGTACATTGTAAGAACCTAAACAAATGTACTTATTGGCAGTTTCTCCTTTCTGTAATTTTCCAGCTTTCTTATACATTCCTATAATCGTCACTTCATTGGTAGCAGTTTTCGACGAAATATCTTCTGTTACTGCATTACCAGTAATGTTCAATGTTTGTTTAACACAGTTTGCACCGTTTGCGGCAGTTCCAAGAGCAGCGGCAGGACTTGCTTCAGAAGCGGTACTTACTTTATTGGCTACCATTGTCTTGTTTTGAGGAGCAGAGGCTACGTCCGTAGGGCAAACTTTATATACTTTTTTCAAAGCTTTATATTGCTTCTTGTTGATAACCATCATCATTTTTCCATCATCACCTATAGTAACATCAGAACCAGCAAGATTGTAGCTGATGTTCAAAGGCAAGTTGATTATAGAAGAAGGAGGAACTCCATTGCCGTAATCGCATACCTGAACTGTTTTTGCATAATTTACTTCACCCGAGGCTGTCATTTCGTACGTCAATCTAACAGGAACTGTAAAATCTCCTAAACAAAGATTTGTACCATTGTATGAAGCAACCACTGGAAGGTTCTTAGTTGTATTCAAAACATCTGCCGCTTGAATCTTGCCATTTCCTGTGAAATTAATGGTCTGTGTAGTACAAGTAGTCTTTGGTTTGCTCTTGAAAGCCAATGCTGCTGCTTCGGCTGCTTCTCTTGGAGAAGGATCATAGAAAGCATTGCCACATTTTTTCATTATATAAGCAAAGCAAGAACCGTCTTTTGATGCAATTCTGAATGTCTCGAAATCTCTTCCAAGGACTGACCATTTATATTTGTGACCTTTAGCGTAAGCACCCATCCAACCAATTTTACCTTTTGGCAATATTTCTGGCGTGATTTGAGAAGCACTGAAGGCTGGGTCCATGAAACCTGTGTAACCCAATGCACGAAGGTAACTATCAATTTCAGAGCGGCTATTGCGAGAATTTTTCTTGTGGACAGTTTTTAAATGGTTATAGGCCGCCTGTGCAGTGTGTTTCGGAATTTCTCCAAACTGTGGACTAGTTCCTAGTCTGTTCAAAACCACCGGAGCTTCGGTTGATGAGTTTCCGAATACCGCGTGTAAATCCGCACTACAAGGAGTTTGAGAAAAACTTTGGAATGAGATACCTGTAAAGAAAAGTACCGCAACATTCAATACGATAAAATTTAATCTCTTTTTCATTGTGAGAAATTTTATACAATTTTTATTAATAAAAAACAAAATAACGTGTAAGAGAAGCCAAACGAGATGACTTTTTACAATGCAAAGTAAATTTTTTTTGCCTTAGATTAAAAATATATCAATGGTTATTTTGCAGAAAGGGTCAAAATAATCGTGATTTTAAATTTTAGAGCCTAATTTTGCAGAAAAAAAAAGATTAAATGAGCTTATTAACTGTAGGATCAGTTGCATTCGACAAATTAGAAACGCCTTTTGGCAAAACAGATAAAATAGTAGGTGGAGCGGCCACTTTCATTACATTGACTGCATCTTACTTTACAAAAAACAATTATCTCGTTGGTATTGTGGGAGAAGATTTCCCGCAAGAAATGGTGGAGACATTCCAAAAACATGGTGTCGATACAGAAGGACTGGTAATTGACCCGAATGGGAAGACGTTTTTTTGGCACGGAAAGTACCATGAAGATATGAACAACAGAGACACTTTGGATACTCAATTAGGTGTATTTGAAAATTGGACTCCGGTAATCCCCGAAAAATACCAAGACACTCAGTTTTTGATGTTGGGTAACATGGTTCCTGAAATTCAGTATCAAACCCTTAAAAAACTTAGAAATAGACCAAAGTTTGTGATGCTAGACACCATGAACCTTTGGATGGACATCATGCTGGATGACCTCAAAAAGGTGATTGGTGAAATAGACTGCTTGACCATCAACGATGCTGAAGCAAGACAACTATCTGGAGACTATTCTCTGAAAAGGGCTGCAAAGACCATTATGGCAATGGGACCAAAAACTTTGATTATCAAAAAAGGTGAACATGGAGCTTTGTTATTTCAAGGTGATAGAATATTTTTCTGTCCGGCTTTACCTTTGGAAGAAGTTTTTGATCCAACAGGTGCGGGCGATACTTTCGCGGGTGGATTTATTGGATATTTGGCTAAAACGGACGACTTAAGTTTTGAAAATATGAAAAGAGCTATCATTTACGGTTCTGCAATGGCTTCGTTTTGTGTGGAAAAATTCGGAACTGAAAGAATGCAATATTTATCAGAAACTGAAATTAACAACCGAGTTATGGAGTTTGTACAACTGGCGAGTTTCGAGATAAACGATTGAAATATACAAACTCAAGAGAATAAAAATTGAAAAGGGAAAGAGGCCAAAAGCCTCTTTTTTTATGACCAAAATCCCGAATTATTCGGCCATAAAATTAAAAGGTTTCAGCAGAACAGATGCTTTATTTAAATATTTTTATATTTATTTAAATATAAAAATAAAAGGCATAATTTTTTATTTATCAATAAATTAAACTTTTAGAAATTACCAGCTCGACGTTTGGTGAGTTTAAGATCCTTCAAGAGTGAAGACTTAGGTTGTAAGGTAAAAAAGAAGCCTCCTCCCCTAATATTACTACCCGATATTGGAGTCCAGTTCATGCTCATGCTCCAGCAGTGGAGTTCTCTTACGATACCCAAATTTGTCAAGGTAACTTGCTTAAACTCAAAATCCCAACCCGAATTGTAAGTAAACTTAAATTTCGGCGTAAGACTAAAGTCACCATTGATACTTATACTTTGTGTAATTCTAGCTTCCGAAAGACCTTGCTTGTTATAATTGAAAGCATAACTGATTCCCAAACTCCAAGGCACACTAAAATCGACATACTCCATCGGATTTGCCTGCACTATCTTCGTCATTGCCTCTTTAGCTGGGTCAGTTTTCCCAGCCGTTACAGGCTTGGTTTCTTGTCCTCTTTTAAAAGTTTTCGGTGATAGATTGGTGTTCATGGAGAAGTTAAAAGTACTCAAATAATTGGCTTTCACTACACCCGCCTCAGGTTTATAATTCCATTTGAAAACAGGAATTCTCGCACCGGCCAAGTTAGAAGTTACCAATTTGTCGGGCTCATAGGCATACGGATCAAAGGAGCCGTTCGCATTTAAATTAATGAGGTTTTTAAACAACGAAGTACTCGTACCTACACTGATGTTTGAAAGTGCGTATTCGCCCAATTCTTTTTTCGCCAATAAATTATAACCTCCACTAAAATTTAGATTATCCAACAATGAAATAGTCTCCAAAACGTTGTCTGAGGTATCCGAATTGTTCTTTATCTTGGCCTCCAGTTGGTTATTTAAACTAAAACCAATATTGCCAGAAGCCGAACCAGTTGATCCACCACCGTTCAAAAATCTAGGTAGAAATCTATACACATCGTCCGACCTTACTTGAACTTTAGACGCATATTGCCCTTCGCTCGAAGGAGTATAATTGACATTTATTGCGGGGGCAATTGTATGTCTAATTTTTTGAATTTTACTTTTCTCTCTGAAATTAAATGTGCCGTACATACGGGTATTCAAACTTGTCCCAAATGAGTAAGTTTGCCCAAAGCTTGCTCTTGAAATGGTATCAACCACCACAACTCCACCACTATTTGGGTTTAGGAAAACATTTAAATCACCATTGGCAGCATATTCATTTTTGATAGAATCAGCTGCTGGATTTAAACCAACATTTACCAACTTTCCATTGCTCTTGGTCACTGTTTGTGTGCCTGTGGTTGGATTTACAAAAGTGTATTTCAACTCTTTGGTATAAACATCGCCCCTATATGACATACTCGGAGTGAGATTGAGATACCTCGCTATCTTAAAATTGGGTAACACAATCGGCACTGTGTAACTTGTATTAATCACATTGTTTTTCAAAATTTGACCCCAATCTGTTAAAACCGGGCTCTCGAGTTTAGACAATTCCTTTTGATAAATTACCTTCAGTTCTGTGGATACATTCGGGTCTGCCAATATATTCCTTAGTTCTTCTATTCGGCGTTGCTGAGAGGTAGAGAGCGGTTTATTATCGATGCCGGCAATGTTATAATCTGAGTAAGAAGTTGACCTATTTTGGATGGAATTGGTCACTGCAACTCCACCGCTCACATCGAGGCCTACGCGGAAAGATTCATACCAACGGCCTATCTGTTTTTTTTCAGGAACAAATGGGTTAAACTGCTTAATACCAAAACTATAACCTAATGAAGACCTGAAGGAGTTAGAGGATTGATCTACTCGAAACGAACTATTGGTTGTTACAAATCGGCCAAAGTTTCGCATGTAATTTACCGTACCACCAAAGTTGTTTTTTGTAAGATTCTGCACATCAGAGGAGCTACGATTGTTTCTGTTAAAACCATTGGAAACGATATCCATCGAAGACGAGAAACTTCTGTCTGACCGCAAACTTCTTGGCGAATGCGACCACCTGATGTTAAATTGGTTGGACTTTGTGGTATCCAGACCATTGCTGCTGTAAGCGACGTTGTGATTGAATTGAATATTAAAATCTCCATTGTATTTGTACTTTTTAGAATAGGTCGTGTTTAAACCTACACCAAAACTACCATAAGTATAAATTTCACCTTTGAGCGTAGAGCTAAGATATTCATTAAAGGCGTGATAATAACCAAAGTCTTTAAAAAACAAACCACGATTATCTCGCCGTTGCTCACCATATGAACCCATTATAAACCCCGAGGTACCGATTTCTTGCTTTTTGGGTATCGGAAAAAAGCCAAAAGGAAGGCCTATGGGCAAAGGAATATCTGCAAGAACAAAATTAAAAGGCCCAGATATCAAAGATTTTTTGTTGACCAATTTGATTTTCTTGGCGGCTATATGAAAATGAGGTTCGGCTAGGTCGCAAGTGGTATATTTCGCTTTTGACAGATACATATTATCCTCTGCGTCTTTTTTTACCAATTGTCCTTGCACAAAACCATCTCCTTGAACGGTGACAATTTTGCTAACCAAAGCCTTTTTTGATTTAAAATTATACCGAATCGTATCCGAATTAAAAGTTTCGCCTCCATCAGTAAAAACCGGCTTTCCCTTTACCGGTGGGCCAGTCTTTTTGGTAGTGTCCGGCATTCCATGGGCATAGACCTCACTCCTGCCCCAATCTAACATGATGTAGTCAGCCTTGAGTTCTATTTGTCCATAAACCACCTGAGCATTACCGTACAAATGATAACGTTGGGTTTCAATGTCCAGGATGGTAGAATCGGCCGAAAATGTTTCCACCGTGGTCTCCAACTGATTTTCAAGACTTTTGAGTGAGTCAGGAATAACCACCGATAGCGAGTCCCTTACCGGTTTATTTTTTTTAGCAATCGACTTTGAAGGTTGTCTACTGGAGGTATTTTGTGTGGTTGTACTCCGAGGAAACTGGCTTTGTGTAGTAGTTGTAGGACTTCCAAAAGTTCTACCTCCGCCTCCACCTAGTGCCGGTAGGCTTGGCCTTTGGGCATAAACTACCAAGGCCGAAAAGTAGCAAATAGAGAGTAGGATAACTTTTAAATTCAAAATATCTTGATATTTTCAGATAGAACTTTAAAACAACATACGGTCATATTAGACCAATTGTAACAACAAATTGTACAATATTTATAAATTTTTTAAGTTCTAACAAATGCACTATTTTTGTAATGGCAAAATTAACCAGAAAGTAAATCTAAAAACGATTTTATCTTAATAAAAAGATAGCGATTTAAATGTTTTCCTCTAAAATGAAGTTAATAAATCTTAAAATAGCCCTTATCTGGGTTTTGGCATCACTCCTATTTTTGGCCTTCACCACAAAATCACTTCCGATAGCCAAAGGTCTGAAAACCGTCGTTTTGGATGCTGGACACGGAGGTAAAGACCCCGGTGCAGGCAATGGCAAGGAGAAAAAGTATGCCCTAGATATAACGCTTAAGTTGGGCGAAAAAATAGAAGAAAACTACCCAAATGTAAAAGTGATTTACACCAGAAACAAAGACGTTTTTGTGCCTTTACACGAAAGAGCGGCCATAGCCAATAAAAACAAGGCCGATTTGTTCATATCGATACATTGCAATGCTAACCCCCACTCTAAAAGTCTAAGAGGTACGGAAACCTATGTAATGGGGCTCCACAAAACGCAAGAAAACCTTGACTTAGCCAAAAACGAAAACAATGTAATTCTTTACGAAGACAACTATAAAAAATCATACAAAGGTTATAATCCCGCTTCTCCTTTGGCACACATTATGTTGGCCAATTATCAAAACGCTTTTATGAATCAAAGCCTGGAGTTTGCCTCGAGAGTAGAGAAAAATATATCCAAGGTTGGGCACAGTAGCAGAGGTGTTAAGCAAGCTGGTTTTATTGTGATATGGGAAACCACCATGCCGAGTGTACTGGTAGAAACTGGTTATCTCACCAACAACCAAGATGCCGACTTTTTGGCTTCTAGCAGCGGAAGAGAAAAAATAGCATTGGCAATTTTTAGAGCATTCGGCGAGTATAAAAATCAAATTGAAAAATAATAATTCGTAAATTGCAGGCCAGAGCAGGTTCTGAATCGATAAATAGACAGAAATGAATTTTAAAAGAGAGGCTAAAGTTGGCTTGTTGGGTCTAATAGGAATCGTGATATTTTATTTTGGGTTCAGTTACCTTAAAGGCTCTGACCTGTTTTCTACAACACAATCCTACCGTGTTTATTATAAAGACGTTATGGGCTTGGAGGTATCCAACCCAGTGACATATAGTGGTGTAGTGGTTGGCCGAGTGTTGGGCATGAAACCCGACTACGAGAAAGACAGAGTAGAAGTAACGTTGGCCATCAAAAAAGAAGTAAAACTTACCTCAAACACTTTGGTACTTTTATCGGATGATGGCCTGATCGGTGGAAAATTATTGAAATTAAAAATACAAGCGGGAGAGAAAGCCCAAAGTGGTCAAGAACTGAAAGGTGAAATAGAATCGGGATTGATGCAAATGATGCAAACCAAACTCGACCCAACCTTGAAAAACGTTGATTCCTTGACCGTTACACTCACCAAAGTTGTAGGAGAATTTGCCCAAACTGGACAAGCTTTAAAAGTCCTGTTGGCCAGTGCAACTACTTCAACGGCTGGCGTAAACGGAATAATTGCCAACAATTCTAAAAATCTTTCGGCCATAACTGGTAATGCTGCGGTACTTACACAAAATCTTAATACACTTACCAAGAGCCTTGATGCTCAGTTAAAGCCGATTTTGGAGAAAACTGGGTCTTTCACAGATTCTCTTAGTCAGGTGAAGTTGGGCTCAACTGTCAATAGCTTAAATGCCACCATAAAAGACCTCCAAGGTGTAGTAAATGGCATAAACGAAGGTAAAGGAACCCTTGGCAAATTGGCTGGAAATGATTCTCTCTATGTAAATCTCGACAAAACCGCCGCTTCGTTAAATATGCTTTTGTCTGACATGAAGAGCAACCCACGTAGATATGTCCACTTCTCACTTTTTGGTGGAAAAGATAAAACTAAGAAGTAATCACTCGATTGTACTTACTATAAAACCTTCATTTTTAAGCAATTGAAGAACACCTTTCTCTCCTCCAAGGTGTCCTGCTCCTACTGCTATAAATGTAGATTTATCAAAAACCAGTTTCTTAATTTCTGGAATCCAAGCTAAATTGCGTTTATGGAGCATTTCGTTTTCAAAATCAGCCATCATGCCTTTTTCTACCTTAATAGATTTCAATAAAATCTCGAGATCTCGTTTTTTGTAAGCTTCAGCCATTTCTTGAAATTCATGAATTGATTTCTGTTTATAAGCGAGCGTTTCTAATAAATAGTCGGCTTGTAGCTGATAACTCATTTTATCCATCAATCCCATTTGAAAATCAAGCGTTTCTAGGCCAACTACTTTTTTACCCTTGCCAATTTTCATGATTTCATTTTCGAGCATCAGGGTTTCACATGGTAATAATTTGGTCAGAATCAATGAATATATCAAAAAAGGCTTTGTCTTTTGAAACATCATTGGTGGTAAATTCAATGAGTCTTTAAGATACCACCTTAACGAGTCATACCTGGTTGGTGGCATCAAATCGCTCAAACTGGTATCACCTTTCATTTTCATTTTCCCTAACATTTTGAAGCCCATGGTTGGGTCGTCCATATCCATTTCCATTGCCAAAATTTCCGAAGATTTGATTTTAGAAATCATCCCTTCGCTCATTACAAAATCGCCCTTACAGAGCAAATGCATGGTACCAAAAATGTAAGACGGTTGCTGCAAATTGTTGCCAGAAATTTCATACAAAAGGCCCTTTTCTTGGGCAAAAGCAGTGTTGAATACAAAAAATAATAGAATAGCGATGAGTCGTTTCATAAAAATTCAGAAAACTGTGTAAAACTTTTAAAAATCAAATAGAAGCAATAAAATCCAAAATCAAAGATAAAGCATTTGAAAAAGATAAGATTTGCCCTTATTTTTACCCAAACATTAATCATCAAACGCATGAAAAAAATATTTGTTTTCTTTTTATTTGTTTCTTCCACACTCTCAGCCCAACAAAAAAAGATAGAGAGCAATCTGCTCATTGCCAATAAAAACCCTGACAACTTTTTGCAATCATTGCCGACCATCAACAAATGGCTGGACAACGACAGAGTGTTGATTTACATGAAGCCGTCACCATCCGAAAGTATGAAAAATGTGGTGTTGAATCTGAAAAGTGGACAGATTGAAGACGCCAGTAACATAGATGTAAGTAAGGCTGTGAATCCTTCAAAAAAAGTAACTTTAAAAAATGGCGATTTGTATCTAAGCACACCTCAAGGCGAAACAAAAATCACCAATGACCAAGATGTGATAGAAAAAAACCCGATGTTTTCGCCAGATAGCAATTATATAGCTTACACCAAAAACAACAACCTTTTTACCTACAATATTAAAACGAAAAGAGAAACTCAGTTGACCATAGACGGCTCCAAAACGACTTTAAATGGCTTTGCCACCTGGTTGTATTGGGAAGAAATTTTTGGAAGACCGACACTTTTCAGAGCTTATTGGTGGAGTCCTGATAGCAAAAATATTGCTTACATGCGATTCGATGAATCTAAGACTCCGATGTTCCCGATTTACAGCAGTGAAGGTCAGCATGGATTTATAGAAGAAACCCGTTACCCAAAAGCTGGCGACCCAAATCCGACTGCTAAAATAGCTTTTGTAGATCCCGACGGCAACAAAACCACTTGGGCAGATTTTGACGAAAACCAAGACCAATATTTCGGTTGGCCAGAGTGGATGTCAGACGGCTCAGGACTAATGGTGCAGTGGATCAACAGAGGAAATGACAACCTCAAGCTTTTTAACGTTTCGCCGAAAACAGGTAAAAAAATCGAGCTGTATGACGAAAAACAAAGCTCTTGGATAAGCATTGACGAAGCTGCAGAAAGATTGACAGTGTTGGATGGCGGAAAAGAAATGATCATCATCAGCGATAAAACGGGCTGGAAGCAATTGTATTTGCACGGAATAGATGGCAAATTGAAGAACCCTATTACCTCAGGCAAATTTACCGTAACCGAAGTAAAAGGCATAGACCAGAAAAACCGAGTGTTGTATTTCCATGCAAGAGGATTAGAAAATTCAGCCAGATTTGATCTTTACCGTGTGGGATTGGACGGCAAAAACATGAAACGCTTAACTTTTGGTAATTTTAACCACAGAAGAATAGAAGCCTCGCCAGATTTGAGCTATTTCGTGACTACTTACTCGAACTTGAGTACACCTAATGCCATGGCGATTATAGACAACACAGGTAAAATAGTAAAAGACCTCGGCTCAGCAAAAGGCTCAGAATATGACAATTACGCCATCAATATACCTGAGCTTGTTAGAGTAAAAAGTGACGACGGTAAGTTTGACTTGCCAATGACCATCGTGTACCCAGAAAACTACGTGGCTGGTAAAAAATACCCAGTTTTGGTAAGTATTTATGGTGGCCCAGATGCCGGTACAGTATATGACTCGTGGAACTGGAGTGCCAGATCGCAGTGGTTGTCTAGAGAAGGAATTATTCAGGTAGCCTTAGACCACAGAGCAAGCGGGCATTTTGGAAAAGAAGGCGTGGCTTACATGCACCGCAACCTCGGCAAATGGGAGCTAGACGACTACAAAACCATGATAAAAGATCTCATAAAAAAAGGCATAGCTGACCCAGCCAAAATAGCCATAACAGGCTTTAGCTATGGTGGTTATATGACCTGTTTGGCACTTACCAAAGGCTCTGATGTATTTACCCACGGCATGGCGGGCGGAAGTGTAACCAGTTGGAAACTATACGACTCTGCCTACACCGAACGTTTTATGGATACCCCACAAGAAAACGCCGATGGCTATGAAAATGGCGGAATATTGAAATATGTGGACAATTACAAAGGCAAATTGCTGATTGTACACGGCACCATGGACGACAACGTACACCTCCAAAACAGCATACAACTCATAGATGCCTTACAAGAAAAGAAAAAAGACTTTGAGATGATGTTTTACCCAGGAGGCAGACACGGCTGGGGTGGCAACAAAGGCCTACATTTCGATAACCTAAAAACCCAATTTATCTATAAAAACCTATTGGAGAAGGAATTGCCGGTAGGGTTGTTGAGGTGATATTTGTGTAGAAATAATTTTTAAGCACCAGTATTAAATGACTGGTGCTTATTTTAAATTTCAAAGAGGCTCTCCGATATTGACTCTACTTTTTCCGAAGGTGTTAATTAGGCATTCAAGTTTGATTCAGAGTCCGCTAAAGGGAGACTCTGAATGGACAAAATTTTCCGCTTCCTAATTTTTATTTGCAATAATTTTTAAAGCTTCGGTAATAATGGCAGAACTTAATCATTTCGAAAAGAACATATTAATTCAAATTGACTTTATAAGGCGGTTTCAAGAGATAAATAATATGTTTACAAACAATATTGACAATAAATTTATTTTAACTAAAAAAGTAGTAATTGCCGAATTAAATAAAACAGGTTTCGTTTTTGAATCAAATAAAAATAATTATATAATTAACGAAAAGGATGGAAATTTTAATTTCAGATTTTTACTAGAAATAAAGAATAAAAATTGCCTCTCCTACATATTCGTTCTTAAGGATGAAGAATTTTTAAATAATGGATTGTCTCATTTTGGATATTTATTAAATTCTTTCGATTTATCTAATTTGTATTTTAATCAAAACTTTGGGATTAATTCTGAGATAGAATTTCAAAACTACGTTGAAAGAGTTTTGAGTATTTTTCATGACTTCAAATTTGAATATTTAAAACAAGTAAAACATTAATCATGCTCTACCTTTACTTTAGCAGATGAAAAAAGAATTGAAAAATACGAGTAATTAGGATAAATTTATCTCGGTAAATTTTCCTAAGTGGGAAGCAGGTGAACCTACCCGCTCTGCAAGCCGAAACTATCCTTCGATAAAGGCCCTGCCTCCCTCACTCAATCTAAACCAATTTAGCTATTTAGAACCAGTTCGTGCTGATAATCTTATAAAGGCTTTTGTCGATTTGAGTTTACTTAGGTCAATTTTTCTTTTCACTTTAAAATTAAGTTTTTATGAAACAAAATGAAAATTTAGAGATTGATTTTTTTGTTGGCATTGACATGTCTAAAGACAAATTTGATGTTGGAGTTATGGATAAGTCTGGTGTTAGAATTGGTCATAAAAAATT
>NZ_RJUF01000045.1 GCF_024343775.1 Lacihabitans soyangensis
ATTTTTGCTCATTCAATAAATTTTTATGATGTCCTTGACGAGTTATCCCACAATAGTTAAATAAAGATTCCATGGAGTGATTAAGGTTTTTCTTATTCATTCTAAAATATTCTAAAGTGGTACTTTGGTGTTTTTTTTTAAGTCAACACCAGCGTCTTTACTAGCTATTTCAATTAGCTTTTCAAGATAATCTATTTGCATTTGCTTTTGTCCCAATCGTTGCTCCAATGATGCTACTTTTTCCAAAAGTTCCGCAGTCTTTTGAGCTTCGCTATCTTTTTGAATTACCATTGTAGTTCCTTTTTTATGTTCGGATGAGTAACGATAGAGCCAACGATAAACGGTTACGCTACTAACTCCCCATAAATTGCAAAAAGATTTTATAGAACACAAACCCGAACTGATTTCTTGAACTTTTTCTCGTTTGAACTCCTCACTAAATATTCTACGTTGTCGAATGTTTAGTTTTGTACTTTTTTTAGAAATTAATTTTGCTTCGATCATAACATAAGTTGATTTTTTTGTCAACCTATTTTAGGCAAGCACAACAAATAACCAGTAACAAAAAACGATTAACAAATAACCAAACAAAAAAATGGAACTATCAAAAATAAAATCATCGCTCGAAGACGGGCTTCTTTCTTTTCCAATCACTGATTTTGATGAAAACGGTGAATTTAACGCCAAAACCTTCGCCGACCGTGTAGAATGGTTCGTAAGTCACGATGTTTCGTCTGTTTTTGTGGCAGGTGGAACGGGTGAGTTTTTTTCGCTAACAGCAGCAGAATACGAGCAGATTGTAAATATTTCGGTCAAAGTTGTGGCCGAACGAGTACCTGTCATTGCCAGTGCAGGTAGAAGTGTTGCAGAAGCAAAAACTTTCACTCAAATTGCCGAAAAAGCGGGCATTCATGCCATTTTACTTTTTCCTCCGTATTTGACTGAATGTCCGCAAGATGGTGTTTATGAATATGCCAAGGCCATTATGCAAAACACCTCATTACCAGTCATTTATTATAATCGTGGCAATGGCGTTTTATCGGCAGATTATATCAAAAAATTGGCTGATGCTTGTCCAAATTTCATTGGTTTAAAAGATGGTACGGGTAATATGCAAGATTTGAACGATACTATCAAAACAGTCGGAAAACGTCTTTCGTATATCGGTGGAGTGCCAACGGCTGAAATAATTGCTGAGGCGTATTTATCAATTGGCGTGAATACATATTCGTCGGCAGCCTTCAATTTTGTGCCAGAATTGGCCAATAAATTCTATAAGGCTTTGCGTGCAGGAGATAAAACGACGGTTGAAGAAATCACACAGAAGTTTTATATTCCTTTGGTCAGATTACGTGGCAAAAAGAATGGTTATGCCGTAAGTTTAATCAAAGCTGGTGCAAAGTTGATAGGAAAAAGTGCAGGTGATGTACGTCCACCACTCACGATGCCGACCGATGCTGAGGTAGCTGAATTAAAGAAAATTATTGTGCAAAATAGTTGACGTAAATGTACTATAATTAAAACCAAAAGTTTGCTAAAAGAACGGTTTGATAAGTCAGTTTCCTTGCCTAATTTTAAAATAAAAGCCTCTTGAAATGAATCAAGAGGCTTTTTGGCAGAGAGGAAGGGATTCGAACCCTCGATACAGTTACCCGTATACTACCTTTCCAGGGTAGCTCCTTCAACCACTCGGACACCTCTCTGTTTTGGGAGTGCAAAGTAAACTATAAAAATTGGGTTTTAAATGCTACGTTCGCCAGAAATGTCTTTTTCCAATGCATTTTTTATGCTGAAAGTATCATTGCTGTTCCCCAAAGCCCACATGAGTTTGGTTATAGCCGCCTCTAACGTCATGTCTGAGCCAGAAATGATTCCCATTTCTTTCATTTTTTGACTGGTTTGGTATTTTCCCATGATGACCCTTCCGCCGGTACATTGCGACACATTCAATAGGATGACATTATCCTTTAATGCTTTTTCCAAAATCTCTAAAAACCAAACCTCCGAAAGTGCATTTCCAGATCCGTAGGTTTCCAAAACTACTCCTTTTAGTGATTTTTGATTGAAAAAATTCTCGACAAATGCCTGATTGATACCCGGGAAAAGTTTCAATATTCCGACATTGTCGTCAATGTTCTTGTAAAACCCAGGTTCTTTGTTCTGATCCTGAATTTTTATATTTAGAAAATTGTAATCTATATTCACGCCAATTTCTGCCAAATATGGGAAGTTTTCCGAGTCGAAAGCATCAAACTGGCTGCTCTCTCTCTTTTTTGCTCGGTTTCCCCGCAATAGTCTACCATTAAAATAAATACATACTTCTGGTACAATCGATTTCTCATTTAGCGACGAGCCCGCAATTTGAATAGAGGTAATCAGATTTTCCCTAGCGTCAGTTCTCGGAATACCGATTGGTAATTGAGCACCAGTAAAAACCACCGTTTTGGTAAGGTTTTGAATCATAAAACTCAGGGCTGATGCCGAGTACGCCATGGTATCCGTTCCGTGCAGAATCACAAATCCTTGAAAATCACTATAGTTGTTTTCAATTATTTCTACCAATTCTACCCAAATTTTTGGCGAAACATTGGAGGAATCAATGGGATTTGGTAAGGCCAGAAAACACAACTCAAGATTTAAGCGGTTGAGCTCTGGTATATTTTCAACTATCTGCTCAAATTTAAACGGCACCAAACTCCCGGTAGAATTATCATAAACCATCCCGAGAGTTCCTCCAGTATAGATAATGAGTACCTTTTGTGCGTTTTCGGCCGGCGAATTTATTTTTAATATTTGATATTTATTCATCTATTTCGTCTAAAAACATTTGATAAGCACTTTTTAACTCCCTCAAAGTCTTCTCCTTTTTTAATTTTTCGGCTAGCTCAATACCCAGTTTGTAAGTATTTTCTGCCTCTACATGGTTTCCAATTTCGAAGAATAATGCTGCTGCATGGTAGTACGTTGGGAGGTAATCTGGAAATTCTAAGAGTAATTTTTTAAAGAATTCAAGGGCTTTATCTCGTTGATTATCTTTGTATTCTATGGCCAGAGCATAATAATTAAACGGTTCGCTGGGATCGGAGTTTATCTGTTCTAATAAAAATTTAATTCGTTCGGCTTGCATACTATTTTTCTAGCTTTTACATTTGTAATTGTTATGCATGCATACTATTATTTGTGTTTCGAAAGTATAAATGCGTACATTGTTTAGGTTTTCAAAATTAACAATATAAATTCAATCTTTATGAAAATACTGGTTTGTATTTCGAGTGTGCCAGACACAACCTCAAAGATTTCTTTTGAAGAAAACGATACAAAATTTAGTAAAGCAGGTATTCAGTACATCATTGGGCCTTATGACGATTATGCCCTTGCGAGAGGCGTGGAACTTAGAGAATCTCTCGGTGGAACACTCACGGTTCTGAACGTTGGACTAGCCGATGCTGAACCACAAATAAGAAAAGCATTAGCTATTGGTGCAGACGATGCTGTAAGAATTGACGCTGAACCTACAGATTCGTTTTTTGTAGCTTCTGAAATAGCCAATTATGCCAAGGACAAAGGTTTTGACCTTATTTTGATGGGTCGCGAAACAACAGATTACAATTCTGGCGTGGTACATGGCATAGTAGGGGAGCTTTTAGGACTTCCTTCTTTCTCACCAGTAATGGAGTTAAAACTCGAGGGGAATACCGCCACCTTGGCCAGGGAGATTGAAGGTGGTAAAGAAAAATTAGAAGCTAGTTTGCCTTTGGTGTTGGGTTGTCAAGAGCCCATTGCTGAATGGAAAATTCCAAATATGCGAGGAATTATGTCTGCCAGAACAAAACCTTTGGCAGTGTTAGCACCGAGTTCTGCAGCTTTGACAAATATTGATAAGTATGAATTGCCAGCCCCGAAGGGTGCCTGTAAAATGATATCGGCAGATGATGCGGGTGCATTGATAAAATTATTGCAAACCGAAGCTAAAGTTTTGTAAAACCTTAAAAAAGAAAAGATTATGTCAGTTTTAGTATATACCGAATTGGCCGATGGTCAATTTAAAAAATCATCTCTCGAAGCCATTTTCTATGGCTCAAAAGTAGCTGCCCAAGTTGGTGGCTCCATGACCGTTTTAGCCATTGGAAGTGCGTCGGATGACGAATTGTCAAAAGCTGGATATTTTGGTGCAACCAAAGTCTTACATGCAAATGCTCAGAATTTGGCTTCTGAAAATATCATGGCCTACAGTAAAGTGTTGTCAGAAACAGCCAAATCTGTTTCTGCTAAAGTAGTTATTTCAGCCAAGTCCTCGCTGGCAGATGCCGTAATGGCCAGAGCTGTTGGAGCTTTGAAAGCCGGGTTGGTAGGTAATGTGGTGGAGTTGCCGGACACTTCGAACGGTTTCAAAGTTAAGCGAAGTATTTTTACTGGAAAAGCTTTTGCCGAAACTTCAATTACCAGTGATGTGAAGTTTATAGCCATCAAAAAGAATGTTTTACCCTTAGAAGAAACATCGAATTCGGCAACGGTTGAAAAACTATCGGTTGACACAGGTAGCCTAACCGAGAGTTCGAAAGTTTTAGAAACCATAAAAGCTACAGGAACTGTTTCTTTACCTGAGGCAGATTTGGTAGTTTCTGGTGGAAGAGGCATGAAAGGTCCAGAACATTGGCAGCCATTGTTAGATTTGGCGGAGGCATTGGGAGCTGCTACTGCTTGCTCTAAACCTGTTTCGGATCTTGACTGGCGACCTCACCATGAGCATGTAGGTCAAACTGGTGTAAAAGTTGCTCCAAATCTTTATATCGCTTGCGGTATTTCGGGTGCTATTCAGCATTTGGCTGGTGTAAACTCATCTAAGGTAATAGTGGTTATCAACAAGGATCCAGAAGCTCCATTCTTTAAAGCGGCAGATTATGGAATTGTTGGTGATGTATTTGATGTTTTGCCCAAATTAACGGCCGCTGTAAAGGCATTGTAAGTGGATTAAAAGATATTTTCAATAATTTTTAGCCTCCTTTTGGAGGCTTTTTTGTTTTTCTGCCGTCTAATTAAAAATAAGCTTTGTTGCTTTTTGAAGTTTTCAAAATTCTTATCATTTAAAAAATTTTAATAACCAAAATAAAAATTAAATTTGTACTTGGTTATTTTCGTTAATAACAAATTGTATACATCTTCAGTAAAAATGAAACTCAGAGGTTTTATACTTCTATTTTTTAGTATAAGCCATTTTATCTATTCACAAGAGGTATTATGGGCGACTAAAGTATTAGAAAAATCTTCAGAAACCGTTGACGAGATTTACTCTCCCAAAAACAGAGCCATACAGATTTTATACAAACCTAATGTTTTGCCCCAAACCGTAAGTAGTCCATGTAGTTGGCGTCCGACAGGCTCTGGATTTGGAGAAGATTATATCAAAGTGGGTTTTGAAAAAGCCATAAAAGTAAGACAGATAATAATTGGTGAAACCGTTACTCCAGGTGCCATTGGTAGGGTTTTCGGCTACTCAAAAGACAATACAGAGATTCTACTTTACGAAAATCGAGATCCGGCACCAAGACTAAGTGGAAGGATTTGGAACATTATTATCCCTGAAACCCAACAAGAAATTAATGCCATCAAGATTTTAATTGTGCATTCCCTCAACAAGGGCCTGAAAGAATACGATGCCATTGGTATTTCTAACAGTGATCATCCGTATGTGGCCAAAATAAATGTCGCTGAAAATTTACCGCCTAACCTTGAAAAGGAAAATTTAGGCCCGAATATTAACTCAAGGTTTGGAGAAGTAGCTCCAATTGTCTCTCCGGATGGTAAATTTTTGTATTTTACAAGACTCAATCATCCCGACAATACCAAAGACAAAGCTGGAAAAGCTGAAAAAACCTTGGAAGTACCACAAGACGTATGGGTCTCAAAGCTAAATAAAAATGGAGGCTGGGATGCTGCTGCAAATATTGGAGAACCTATCAACAACTCAGCCAACAATGCCGCTGCCACCATATCGGCAGATGGTAAAAGTCTGTTTGTTCTAAATGTGTATTTACCGAATGGCAAATATGTGGCTGGTCTTTCAAAGGCCAGCATGAAAAACAAAAAGTGGGAACTTCCAAAACAGATAAGAATTGCCGATTTCCAGGCTTTGGAAGTTTATGATGAGAAAATAAAAGTAAAAAAAACTGTCACTGAATATGCCATTAGTTCAGATGAGAAATTTTTGGTTATGGGCCTTAGAAGATCAGAAACTTTTGGAGATAAGGATCTCTATGTGTCATTTAAAACCTCTGATAATAGCTACGCCAAGCCAATTAATCTAGGTCAGATTATCAATTCTGCAGGAAATGAAGGATCTCCATTTTTGGCTGCTGACAATAAAACTCTATATTTTAATTCGAATGGCCATCCTGGTTACGGCGACGCGGACATTTATGTTACTACAAGACTAGATGATTCTTGGACGAACTGGTCAGAACCCGTTAATCTCGGCCCTGTTATAAATTCACCTGAATGGGATGGGTACATTACTATTCCGGCTTCGGGTGAGTTTGCCTATTTCAGTTCTTTGAAGAATTCATTGGGTTCAGACGATATTTTTAAGATTAAGCTTTTTCCGAGTATAAAGCCACAAGTCGTGGTGATGTATGATTTTCAGTTCAAAGACAAGGTGACCAATAACATTCTAACTCCAAAAATTAGTTTTCAGGCCTTGGGAGAGATAAAAGACACCTCGAATTCCGTTAACTGGACTTATGATGAAGAAACCCTACTGAACAAATCTATATTGAGCGTAGGCAAGAAATATGAAATAACCGCTACCTTAGAAACTTATGGTGACTTTAGAACAATAATAGACCTGAGTAAAGAAACGAAGTATAAAGAAATAAAAGCTGTTTTTGAGATGTTGCCATTGGCTAAAGGCCAAAAAATGGTGCTTCAAAATCTGTTTTTTGATCAGGGCAAATCCATCATTAAAGAAGAATCTTTTGAAGAATTAGAGAAAGTCAAAAAGATGATGTCAGAAAATCCAACCATGGAAATATTGCTAGAAGGACACACTGATAACCAAGGCGATATGTTTAAGAATATTAAACTTGCTGAAGAACGTGTACAAGCAGTGAAGGAATATATCATAAAAGATGGGCTCATAGACGGCAAAAGAATTGGCATAAAATCATGGGGACCCTACAAGCCAGTGGTAAGAAACTCCTCTGAGGAGGCCCGAAAGAAAAACCGAAGAGTAGAATTTACAATCACCAAAATGTAGTATTTTTGTACGCTAAACGAATATTATGAGCCCAAAACTCTTATTGGTAGTCCCTTGTTACAACGAACAGGAAATATTACAACTCACAAATCAGAGATTAAATACTTACTTTGACCAGCTTCTTGAACTCAAAAAGATAGATTCTTCGAGCAAAATCTGTTACGTTAACGACGGTAGCAAAGACACCACTTGGACAATAATTGATTCACTTACAAAGTCCAATTCAAGAGTATTAGGAGTAAAGTTGGCCAAGAATTTTGGTCATCAAAATGCAGTTTTAGCGGGTCTTTTTAGTTTTGTTGACCAATACGATTGTTACATAACTATCGACGCCGATTTGCAAGATGATATTCGAGCTATTGGCGACATGATTGATAAGTTCAATGATGGAAATTCTGTTGTTTATGGCGTGAGAGAGGACAGAACCTCCGATACGTTTTTTAAGAAATTCACCGCAGAGCTTTTCTACAAAATAATGGAAAAATTGGGAGTTCCAGTAGTTTTCAATCATGCTGATTTCAGATTGATAGACAACAAAGTGCTCAAGGAATTTGCTAATTACAAGGAATACAATATGTTCATTAGGGGCATTATTCCTACAATAGGTTTTCCGTCTGACAAAGTATACTACAAAAGGCTCGAAAGAGAGGCCGGCGAAAGCAAATATCCATTTAGCAAAATGTTGGCCTTTGCCTGGAAAGGAATCACCTCCTTCTCCACAGTACCCATGCGTATGGTGCTTTGGTTTGGTGTTATAAACTTCATTGTTTCATTCGTCATAGGATTCTATGTGCTTTGGAGCAAAATCCAGGGAGTGGCTGTTTCAGGTTGGACTTCTACCTTATTACCGATGGCCTTTTTTAGTGGATCAAACATGATTGCCATTGGTCTAATTGGTGAATACGTAGGTAAAATTTACGAAGAAGTAAAAGGCAGACCTCGCTATATAATAGAGAAAATTTCTAACGCTGGTGATTCCGAAAACCATAATGTGGGCAAATGAGGAAATACGGATTATTGTTTCTTTTGATTGCAATTGCCTCATTTTTAAGGTTTTCTAATTTAGATAACCGTGGTTTGTTTACCGACGAAAAATTTACTTTACTGAATGCCAACGGTATATGGGTAGGTGGAGGCAATCAAATAGATATTTTCAACAAACCCTTCTTTACCCCGCAAGACTTTTGGTCTCCGAAAAACGTTGAGGATTATTTTGAAGCTATCGCACATTCTGACTTTGGTACGCACATCGTTTACAACGGATTACTGCATTATTGGATGGAGTTGTTTGGTAATTCTGACTATTCCATCAGGTTTTTGAGTGCTGTTTTTAGTCTTTTGACTGTTATTGTGGTGTATCTATTTTCGCTTGAGGTTTTCAAAAATCACACGGTGGCTTTTTTATCTGGTTTTTTATTAGCACTGGATCCTCTAAACATTGCCCAAAGCCACATCGCTAGGAGTTACACCCTTTCGTTTTTGCTGGTTCTTTTGGCCACCTATTACTTTTTGGAGATATTTCGAGGCAATAAAAAATCAAGGAATTTTATAATATATGCTGTCTTGGTGGGGCTTTGCATGCTCAATCATTACCTCAATTTCTTAGTTCCACTGAGCCATGGATTGGTGTTTTTGTTTACCAAAAACAAAAAGCACCTTTGGTTCGGATTTATATCTGCTGCAGTGTTTAACGTGTTATTGATGCTGTATTGGTTCAATTGGGGCGGTGGATATTTGGCCATGAATTTCTTAAAAGATAAAAACGAAAAACACCTAAAATTAGCTCAGTTAAATATCAATTCTCCAGAGGCGGCGGTTCAATTGAGTACTCCAGCTTTAGTCACTAAGAAAACCATTGAGTTGGTTTTTGATTCAAGTATTTTTACGCAAGGTTTGTTCTTGAGACTCAATTCTGGACTTAAGAATGTGGCCGTAACATTTGCAATCTTTCTTCTTTTGTTGGGAGCTTATTATTTCAAGTCAAAACAAAAGCTTTATATCTCTTTGGTGGTAGCTGCTGTAGTCTTGTTGGCTGTAAATCATGCTATTATGGAGGATATCATAATAGCTAACTGCTTTTATTTTGTAGTTTTTTTTGCTTTGGAATTTATTTTCAAACGTCCAGAGGAAACTTCTAGCCAGCCACAATTTATTTTGGTGGCCGTTTCGGCCTTGATGTTCATTTTACCTATTCTCTTTGTTTTAAATGATGCCCTCAAAAACGGACATACCACGAGCCTGACGCACAGGTATATCGGGGTTGCTTCGCCTTTTGTGGCTATCTTATTGGGTTTTGGGATTAACCGATTCCTCAAATTCTCAAAACTGGCTTTTTTCTTAATGATATTCGTCTTTCTGCATCAATATCAACCTGTTAAATTCGAAATTATGTCTTATTTCGCAGACAAATCAAATTTGAATGCATGGTTTGAACCAGCTAGAGTTCCCAATCCGTATGCCACTGCCGCTAAAAGTATTTTAGAAAAATATCAAGAAAGCGATACGCTTTATATTCCTGGTGGATATCAAGAATTTTATGTGCAAGTCTTTGCAAAAGAGAAGGTTGTAAATTATAATGATGCTCAATATTTGAATTTGTATCTTCCAAAAAAATCAAATATTCCTGAGAAAATAGATGTGAATGAACGTGATAAAGTATTCTTGAAAAAAGGAAATGGAGAAAAACTTCTTATTTTTGATTTTGAAGGTACAAAATACAGATATTGATGAAAGTAAAAATCGTATATCCGGTTTATAACGACTGGGAGGCCCTGAATCTTTTAATGACCAAAACGGCAACCATTTTCGAGAAAAGTGATGTGGAATTGTCTTATTTGGCAGTGGATGATTGCTCGAGTATTCGATTCGTAGCTTCTGATTTTAACGATTTTGACCTCAAAGTTCTGCATTTAATAAGTAACCAAGGTCATCAGAGGGCTATTGCCATAGGCTTATCCTATTTAGCCGATAACAACAACGCTGACCTAGTGGTGGTAATGGATTCGGATGGTGAGGATCAGCCTGAACACATTCTTGATTTGATCGAAAAGTCTAAATCGTCTCCAGAAAAAATAATTTTTGCTCAAAGAAAGAAACGCACTGAGTCTTTTGCTTTTAAACTGTTTTATTTGGTTTATAAATTCATCTTTAAATTTCTCACCGGCCACGTCATTACATTCGGAAATTACAGTCTTATACCGGCATCCAAAATCAAGAAATTGGCTAATGTTTCAGAAATTTGGAACAATTATCCAGGGGGTGTTATACGCAGCAAGTTGCCTTTTGATTCTGTTCCGCTAGACCGTGGAGTCCGTTTGGCAGGTAAGTCGAAAATGAATTTTACCTCATTGATTCTTCATGGCATGAGTGCCATTTCTGTTTTTTTAGATTTTACCGCAGTTAGAATTTTGATATTTGCCAGTGTAATGGTCTCATGCTCAGTTATTGGTGCTGGAGTGGCCATCTATTTGAAATTTGTATTGCATCAAGCCACGCCGGGTTGGGCCTCAAACCTTGTAATGGGCTTTTTTATAGTCTTTATTCAGGGCTTTTTTATAGCTCTTTTTATACTATTTATGGTCTTAAGTTCACGTCGTTACACCAGTTTTATTCCTTATTTTGGTTACAACAAATTTATAGACTTTGTAGAATAATGGAAAACCTAAGTTTCGAAGAATTTCTTGCCTCAAAAAAAATAGATTATGCAAGGTTTCTAAAGGCCGAACCCATCATGTTTTCGCAATGGAAGCACGAATTTGCCCAAATCCACCCCGATAGTTTCGTGATGCAGAAAAAGTTTTTGATCAATAGCATCAGAAGAAAGTTTAACTTGGTGGTTTCTAGTTAAGTCACAGTTTTTACATTTTCGGTATCTTAAACATGATTAGAATCATGTTTTATAATGATTTCCTCCATGATTTTGTAGTTCTTCTATTCGGATTTTTGTGATTGTAAAACCCGATTGATGAACAGCTCAATTTCAGAAATAGATGCTAAAGTGGTTTGCTATCATTGCGGAAATGATTGCAAAGAAGAAGACATTCTTGAGGACGACAAACATTTTTGTTGCTCGGGTTGCTACACCGTTTATGATATCCTGAAAGACAATAACTTATGTGGTTATTATGACCTCAATGCCAATGCCGGAGTAAGTCTCAAGGCCAAGAATTTCAAGGGTAAATTTGATTATTTGTCAGAAAAAGCAATTGAAAATGAGTTGCTTTCTTATCAAGACGAACAGATTGCTAAAGTGATTTTAAGTGTTCCGTCTATCCATTGTAGCTCATGTGTATGGTTATTAGAAAATTTCCCCAAAATTTTGAAAGGCGTTTTTACATCACGTTTAAATTTTGTAAAAAAAGAACTTTCGCTCGATTTTGATCCCAATGTAGTTTCGCTCAAAGAAATAGTGGAGCTTATGGCAACGCTTGGCTATGAGCCGCAAATTAACTTAGAAAGTACGGGTAAATTGAAGAAAATTGATCACGAAACCCGTAAGCTTTTATTTAAAATTGGGGTAACAGGTTTCTGTGCAGGCAACATTATGATGATGAGTTTTCCAGAGTATTTTAATCTGGATTTGGCCAATAAATTGGATGCAACTTATCAAAAGTTTTTCCTGTATTTCAATTTTCTTTTGGCTCTGCCAGTCTTCTTTTACGGAGCTAGTGATTATTTAAAAGGTGCTTATTACAGTATTCTAGAGAATTTAAAAGGAAATAGCAATATTCTCAGCGTTGATATTCCCATTGCCTTGGGTATTACGGCCTTATTTCTAAGAAGTACTTACGAAACTTTCGTTCCACAAACGGCAGGTTACTGGGACAGTATGGCTGGTTTAGTTTTGTTTCTTTTGGTCGGCAAATGGGTTCAAACCGTCACCTTTAATTATTTGTCATTTGATAGGAGCTACAAGTCCTATTTTCCATTGGCAGTAAAAGTAAAGAATCAATCAGCTAACTATAAGAATGTTAATGAATTACAAAAAGGTGATGTTTTTTTTGTTCATCACCAAGAGTTGATTCCAACTGATGCCATTTTGATGGAAGGTAATGCCTTGATAGATTATAGTTTCGTGACTGGCGAGTCGAATCCCGTGAAAAAGCTCAAAGGTGAAACTGTTTTTGCTGGTGGTCGACAAGTGGCCGACCAAATCGAATTATTGGTCCAAAAGCCTGTTTCTACCAGTTATTTGACCCAACTTTGGAACAATGAGAGTTTCTTGAAAGAAAAGGAAATTCCTACAACCGCTCTTGCCAATGCCTTTAGTAAATATTTTACTTATCTCACCATTGCTATAGCCGCGGCAGTTGGCATATATTGGAAATTCAACAATCCTGAATTGATTTGGCCAGCAGTTACTGCAGTTTTGATGGTAGCCTGCCCTTGTGCTTTAACTTTGTCACTACCTTTTACGATGAATACCACCATGAGTATTTTCGGTAGAAATAAGTTTTTTGTTAAAAATCAAGGCGTTATTCAGCAACTTTCAGAAATAGATACCATGGTTTTTGATAAAACCGGAACCTTGACTGAAGCCAATCATGGCGAAGTACGTTTAGTAGGCGAACTCAGTTATTATGAAAAGAACTTGGTTTATGGTGTAGTTTCACAGTCGGTCCACCCATTGAGTAAGTTGGTTAGTAGTTATTTGCAAGGGTCTAATTCTCTTGAGGTTAATTATATTTTTGAGGTAAAAGGTCAAGGGATTGAGGCTATAGTAGATGGCCGATCTGTGAAAATAGGAAAGTTAGATTTTGTAAAAAACATAAATGCCGAATCTCAAAATTCTGAGGTTCATGTTATGATAGACAATGAGTATAAAGGTTATTTTACGGTAGAACCTAGGTTTAGAGCTAACTGGAAGACCTTATTACAGAAACTAAGCAAAACCTTCACAATTGCACTTCTGTCAGGTGATAATCCCAGGATGTCGGAAACATTAAAGCCGATTTTTGGATCCAGAATGAGGTTTAATCAAAGCCCTCAAGACAAGCTCGATTATATCAAACAATTGCAAAATTCGGGTAGCCATGTAATGATGATCGGAGATGGATTGAATGATGCCGGTGCTTTGCGGGAGTCTAAAATTGGGATTGCTTTGACAGAAGACGTACAGGCGTTTTCACCTTCCTGCGATGCCATTTTGGATGCAGAAAGAATTGATAAACTGGATGACTACGTGAGGTTTAGTAAAACAGCCTTGAATATTGTAAAGTTAAGTTTTTTACTATCTGTTGTGTATAATATCATGGGAGTTGGTTGGGCTGCTAGTGGGGAGCTTTCACCAGTGGTGGCGGCTATATTTATGCCACTTAGTACACTTTCAGTTGTGTTTTTCTCAGTTGGACTAACTTGGCTGGTAGCACGTTACAAAAAAATGGTTTAATTATGGAGGTTATAATAATATTGGTAGTTTTGGCTATTTTGATAGCGGGTAGTTTTTTGTTTGCGTTTTTCTGGGCCACCAAGGACGGCCAGTTCGATGACACATTTTCGCCCTCAGTGCGAATATTGTTGGACAACGACAGAGACGAGAACAAAACTCATTAAAGAGGCTGAAAAGCGATTCCAATCAATTAGGGTTTAAATACTCTTCCAGCTAAAGGTGGTGACGTTGTTGCCGCCTTTACTTATTTTTTGGAGATAACATGGTGGAGTTTTAATATTTTCGAGTAAAAACATTAGAATATGACCACTCATTTTTTGTGAAATAAATCTTTAGATGTAACTTGCAATCACTTTTAAAACAAAAACAAATAAATGAATTTTCCTGCTGATTTAAGATATACCGAAGAACACGAGTGGATTAAAATTATTGATGGAAACATCGCATTGGTGGGTATTACAGATTTTGCTCAAGCCGAATTGGGTGACATCGTGTTTGTAGAAATCGAAACTGAGGGTGAAGAGCTGGGTGCCAACGATATTTTTGGTACTATTGAGGCTGTTAAGACAGTTTCAGATTTGTTTTTGCCAGTTGCAGGTAAAGTTTTAGAGGTTAATCCTGCTTTGAGCGACGAGCCTGAATTGGTGAACAATTCACCATATGAAGGTGGTTGGTTGATTAAGATGGAAATTGCGGACTTGGCCGATGTTGAAAGTTTAATGGATGCCGAAGCATATACCTCATCAATAGGACATTAATACAAATGAGAAATATATCAAATAAAACAATTTCGATATTTAGTTTTTGTATTTGTTATTGATTTTTAGCCCATTAGGGCTTTTTTTTTATATATAAATGAAAGTTTTAATAAAAAATGTGCTCGTTATTGATCCCTCGTCTGGTTTTCACAACAGAAAGCTAGATATCGGAGTTGGTGATGGGAATATAGTAGAAATAGCGGACCAGATTTCGGAAACGGGATTTGATGAAATTGTTAGCGGAGAAAACCTTTGTGTTTCAGCCGGATGGGTAGATGGTGGTGTGCATTACAAGGACCCGGGCGAAGAGTGGCTCGAAAACCTTGAAAGTTTACAAGCTGCCGCACTTGCTGGCGGTGTAACTACCATTGTTGGTTTCCCCAATACTCACCCAACTGTTCAAAGCAAAGAATCACTATCTTATTTCAAGAATTTTTCGAAATATAATTTGGTACAATTCCGAAATCTTGGTGCGGTGACCAAAAATACCGAAGGCAAAGATTTTACAGACATGATGGATTTGCATTTCAGTGGTGCTGTTGGATTTTCGGATGGTAAAAACCCAATTCAAAGCTCTGATATTTTGCTCAAAACCTTGCAATATTTGCAGCCTTTGGGTACAATTCTCGTCAACAAATCAGAAGATAAATACTTGAGTATGTTTGGCCAAATGCATGAAGGAATAACCAGTACCATGTTGGGCTTAAAAGGCATACCATCTGCTGCTGAGGAGATTATGATAATGCGGGACCTGAAATTACTGGAATATTCAGGAATCAAGTCTGACAAACCGCTCCTGCATTTTTCTACTATTTCTACGGAGGAATCGGTAAATTTGATTAGAGAAGCCAAAAAGAAAGGTTTGCCTGTAAGTTGCGATATTGCAGCACATCAATTGGCTTTTACAGACGAAGCATTATTGGATTTTGATACCAATCTTAAGGTTTTTCCACCATTTAGAGGGAAATCCGATATTTTGGCCTTAAAAGAAGGACTGAAAGATGGAACCATCGACATGATTGTTTCAGATCACAATCCATTGGATGCCGAACATAAAAATGTTGAGTTTGATGTGGCGGATTTTGGTGTTTTGGGTATTCAGACTTTATTTTCGGTCATAAATACCTATTCTGAACTAAGCATCGAATTGATTATTGAAAAAATCACTACAAGTCCGCGAAAATTGTTTGGTTTAGAGGATGCTCAAATAGCTGTTGGCCAAGCTGCTAACCTTACGGTTTTTGAGGTAGACAAAGTTTTTGTATTTGACGAAAAAGACATAAAATCGGCTAGTAAAAATAGCCCGTTTGTGGGGAAAGAATTAAAAGGTGCTGCCGTAGCTGTTTTTAACAATGGACAATTTAAAAAAGTAGGCTAGTGAAAAGGAAACAGGTTTCAAATTATTCTTTGATTTTTGGAGGCATAGCAGGAGTAGCATGTTTTTTGTTTTTTTTGGCCATGTATGCCACCAAGCCGAACCCATTGGCCTTTCGTAGGCCCGATTTGGGCATCAACATCATCATGATATGGGCATCTATTTGGTATTTTAAAAGGAATAATGGCGGTTATTTGCATTTTTATGAGGCATTTTCGGTTGGGTTTCTTACCAATATCATAGGAGCTCTTATTTCGGGCATCTTAGTTTATCTGTTTATAGAATTCATAGATGCTAAGCCTTTCACTGAGTGGATGTTACACGGAAAAGCTTTGCTTTTGAAAGATAGAGAGATGTTTGAAAAAATGCTCAATGAGAAGTCTTACAGACAAAGTTTGCTTTCATTTGAAACTCAAAAGCATTCGGTCATCATAACTGACGATTTATTGTTTAAACAAGTCGCCATTGTGGCTATTAGTTTATTTGGTATGGCTATGCGAAAACTTAAAAACTAACAATATGGAAAAAGTATCTTCTGCAAGAATCGCCTTGAAATGGGGCTTGATTTATGGAATCATCGGGATTGTTTACAACACGGTTGCTTACAATACTGGTCTTTGGAAAAACTGGCTTATTGGTCTTTTGGCCATGCTCATTTTACTTTTTGGAACCCTTTATTTGGCATTCAACGAATACAAAACTCTGAATGCGGGATTTATGACTTTCAAAGAAGGTTTGGGCTTAGGTATGCTGACGGTTACGACTGGTGGCCTTTTGTCTGTGCTTTTTGATAATTTTTACAGAAAGTATATTGACCCTTCCTTGCTGGAGCAACAAATAAAAATGATAACTGAGCAGTACGAGTCGATGGGTCTTTCGGAGGCTCAGATTGATGAAGCCGTTCAGAAGATTGAGAATTCGGCTGGCTCAGGCCTTGGATTTCTTTGGGGAGTTTTGGGAGCCATATTTGTAGGTTTCATAGCTTCTCTAATTATGTCTGCCATAATGAAAAAAGACAAACCTGTATTTTCTTAAAAGAACCTTTATGTTTAGTATTTTCAAAAAAGAAATTTCTACATTTTTTAACTCGCTGATAGCGTATATAGTTATCGGCGTGTTTTTGTTGGTTACCAGTTTAATGCTTTGGATGTATCCCAGCTCCAATGTTTTGGACTATGGTTATGCAGAAATGACCACTTTCTTTGAATTTTGTCCTTATATATTCTTGTTTCTGATTCCGGCAGTTACCATGCGAATGTTTTCTGAGGAATTCCGCACCGGAACTTTGGAGTTACTGTTTACCAAACCCATCACACTTTGGGGTATTATTTCAGGCAAATATTTTGCTTCTTTGGCCATTATTGTTCTTGCCTTATTGCCAACCGTGGTATATTATTTCTCTATTTACGCTTTGGGCAATCCCAAAGGCAACATTGACTCGGCAGCGGTTGTTGGCTCATATTTTGGCTTAGTTTTGTTATCGGCATCTTATGCTGCAATAGGCATATTTACATCTGCAGTCTCCAAAAATCAGGTAGTAGCCTTTATTTTGGCGGCCATTGTTTGCTATTTTTTTTATGATGGCATAGGTCAATTATCCAATTTGTTCAGTGGCAGTGTTCAGTTTTATCTCAATTATCTGGGTCTGGATTTTCATTACGCATCACTCGGGAAAGGCATGTTGGATAGTCGGAATGTGGTATTTTTGATCAGTTTTTCTGCTCTATTTTTGATTTTTACTCAAATGGTACTTAACAAAATCAGAAAATGACCATACTGAAAATATTTCATGTCAATGCTTTCGCTTCCCATGCTTTTTCTGGAAATCCAGCGGCAGTAGTTCCTCTCGATTTTTGGTTATCTGATAGCTTAATGCAGCAAATAGCGGCTCAAAATAATTCATCGGAAACGGCCTTTTTTATTAAAACAGCAGATGGTTTTCATGTCAGGTGGTTTACGCCAGCTGTCGAAGTGAACTTGTGTGGCCACGCCACGCTTGCGAGTGCGTATGTTATTTTTGAGGTGCTCGGTTTCTCTGGAAAAACCATAACCTTTGATTCCAAAAGTGGTCCACTTTATGTTTCTAGGTCGAGTGGAGAGTTCTTTTTGAACTTTCCGGCGGTCGTTTCTGAAGAAATTCAGATTTTGGAAGGAGTAGAGTTGGCTTTAGGAAGTACACCAACGAAGATTTTGAAAGCCGGAGATGATGTACTTTTAATTTTCGAAGACGAAGAGACAGTAGCAAATTTGAAACCCGATTTTGCTTTATTGTCCACTATTAATGCCAGAGGTATTATAGTTTCTTCAATATCAACTTCTTACGATTTTGTTTGTAGGTTTTTTGGCCCGAAAGTAGGGGTTAACGAAGGCCCTGTAACTGGCTCAGCATTCACAAAGTTGATACCTTATTGGGCCGGTGTAATTGGCAAAACAGAAATGAACGCTTGCCAGATTTCGAAAAGAAGAGGAGATGTAAGTTGTCAACTCTTAGGCGACAGGGTGCTTATTGGTGGAAGAGCCAATCTATATCTCCAAGGAGAAATTTCCTTCAGATAAATTCTCCCTTTATACCTTCATAAATTATCAATTGGCTGATTTTCAGTATTTATTTCAAGATAAATGCCAAATCACTTGACAACGGCCTATCGGATTTTGTACCTTTGCAGCCCGATAAAGATTTGTTAGGAAAATATAAAGGCATTTTGGCAATATTATTTTTTCGTAAATATTCGGTGTAAATAATTCTTTAATTTTTGAAATATACCATAGATGAAATTATCTGCTTTTAAGTTTGACCTCCCACACAGCCTTATAGCCCAATATCCACTTGATGATCGCGACGGTGCCCGTATGATGGTTTTGCATCGTAAAACCGGTAAAATTGAACATAAAATGTTCAAAGATATCGTAGATTATTTTGGTGAAGGAGACGTGATGGTTTCTAATAATACAAAAGTTTTCCCAGCCAGATTATATGGTTCTAAAGAGAAAACAGGTGCTAAAATCGAGGTCTTTTTGTTAAGAGAACTGAATAGAGAAATGCGTCTTTGGGACGTTTTGGTAGATCCAGCTCGTAAAATTCGCGTAGGAAATAAACTTTATTTTGGAGATAGTGACTTAGTAGCAGAGGTTATTGACAACACAACTTCTCGTGGAAGAACCATCCGTTTTCTTTTTGACGGAAACCACGAAGAAATGATGCAGGCCGTTTATGAATTGGGCGAAACTCCAATACCAAAGGACGTCTTACAAAGGGAAGTTGCTGATGTAGACAACGAACGTTATCAGACTATTTTTGCCGACGTAGAAGGTGCGGTAGCTGCTCCAACGGCTGGTATTCACTTTACAAAAAACATCGTAAGAAGAATGGAAATCAATGGGGTAGATTTTGCTCCTTTGACCTTACATATTGGTATCGGTACTTTCAGACAAGTAGAGGTAGAAGATCTCACCAAGCATAAAACAGACTCTGAGAATTTCTTTATTCCTGAGGAAACTTGCAAAGTCGTTAACGAGGCTTTGGATAACAAAAAGCGTGTTTGTGCCATAGGAAGTACAACCTTGAGAGCTATGGAATCGTCGGTTTCGGCTAATGATAGAGTGAAACCCATCAACAATGCTTGGACGGATAAGTTTATATTTCCTCCTTACGATTTTAAAATTACCAACGCCCTTTTGACGAATTTTCACCTTCCAGAGTCTATTTTGTTGATGACAACTTGTGCTTTTGGAGGATATGAAACCATTACTGAGGCGTATCAGGTGGCCATAAAAGAGAAATACAAATTCTTTACTTATGGCGATTGTATGTTGATTATCTAATTAGTTTTCGATATTAGATTTTAGAAAGTATATTTGAAGTGTCGTACCTTGTGCGACACTTTTTTTATGACCAACAAATACGCCATTATAGTAGCGGGAGGTTCTGGTTCCAGAATGCAGTCTGCCATTCCCAAGCAATTTCTGCATTTGGGAGATAAACCGATTTTGGTTCATACCATCGAAAAGTTTCTGCAAATACCTCATATTCAGATAGTTTTGGCATTGCCGGCGGATGCATTGGAATATTGGGAAAAAGTAGGCTCAATTTTTTTTGATGATTTATCACAAATCCGAACTGTTGAAGGAGGAAAGACCCGATTTCAATCTGTAAAAAATGCTTTGTTTTCTATAGAGCAAAATGCTGGTCTTGTTGCTGTTCATGATGGGGTTCGCCCGTTTGTAAGTTCAGCTATTATTCAAAAGTCTTTTGAAGTGGCAGCCCAAAAGAAGTCTGCGGTTGTTTGTGTAGATTCCAAAGATTCGGTGCGATTGCTGGATGGAAATGATAACAAATCGGTCGATCGAAAGAACGTAAAATTGATTCAAACGCCTCAAACCTTTGATTTGGAATTGCTAAAAAAAGCCTATCAAGTAGATGATAATGAGCTTTTTACTGATGATGCATCGGTAGTTGAACATTTCGGTCAGAAGATATTTTTGATAGACGGTGATTATAAAAATATAAAAATCACAAGCCCCGAAGACATGGAAATAGGCGGGATTTTTTTGAAAAATAGTAAATAATGAAGAGAGTTATTGTGGCTTCAAAGAATCCTGTCAAAGTTAAAGCGACACAAATAGGATTCGAGAGCATGTTTGATCAGCAGAAGTTTGTGTTTGAAGGTGTAGAGGTCGGTTCGGGCGTCAGCGACCAACCAATGGGCGATGAGGAAACTTTCAATGGAGCTTACAACAGGGCCGTGAAGGCAAGAGAGCAATTTTCAAATGCTGATTTTTGGGTAGGAATAGAGGGGGGAAACATTGCTCACAACCCAACTGAAATGGAGGCTATGGCATGGATAGTGGTTTTAAATCAAACTAAAATGGGTAAAGCCCGAACGGCAGGCTTTTTTCTGCCAAAAAAGTGTCTTGTCCTGAAATAGCGATACACAAAAAAGTATCAAAATGGAAGAACGAGTAAATTATGTTAAGCGTAGTCAAAAAGATTACAGTATGAGTTTAAAGCTTCAGATAGTTCATGAAGTTGAACGTGGAGAAATTTCAATTCGTGGAGCTCAAAGGAAATATGGGATACAAGGTAGAGCGACAATTACAGTTTGGCTGCGAAAATACGGTAACTTTGATTGGGAAAATCAAACGCCATCTCATATGCCGAAAACACCTGAGCAAAGAATAATGGAGCTTGAGGCTAAGGTTAAGCTTTTAGAAAAACAAAGAGCTTATTATGAACATTTAGCCAATGTTTCAGATAAAAAAGCAATCATCTTTGATATGATGATAAATTTAGCTGAAAAAGAATATCAAATTGATATCCGAAAAAACTCCTCACCCGAACAATCGATCAATTTAGACAAGAAGAAAACCAAACCTTGAGTTTTGCCTGTCATTTGTTCGGGATTGATAGACAGGTGTATTACAGGAGTATAAAAAGAAAGGAGGTCAAGATTTTTAAAGCCGAAGTAGTTGTGGATATGATATTAGAAGTTAGAAAAACGATGCCAATGATTGGTGGCAAAAAGTTATACTATATCTTAAATAAAGAGCTACAAAGTCTTGATATTGGCAGAGATAAATTCTTTGCGATAATGAAAGCAAATCATCTTTTTATTCAGCCAAGACGCCGTTATCATGTAACTACAAACTCTAAACATCGGTTTAAAAAGCATGATAATCTAATCCTAAATATTGATATAAAAAGACCAAATCAGGTTTGGGTTTCGGATATCACTTACATTGGAAGAAGAGAGAAACCAAGGT
>NZ_RJUF01000046.1 GCF_024343775.1 Lacihabitans soyangensis
AAGGCACAAAATGATGTGGCTAAAAAAGCAGATTCTTTATTTAGTGCAAAAGAATATTCAGAATCTGCAAAAATATATGAGCTTATATTTAGAGATGACCAAGTGAATAAGAAAAATATTTCTCTCAAACTGGCCTACATTTACGAAAGTTTGGGAGATTTTCCGAAAGCTATCTTCTATTTGAACAATTATTATAACCTCAACCCCGACGATGAGGTGTTTGAAAAAATGAATAAAATGGCTTTGGAGAATAAATTCACAGGTTTTGAACGCAATGATCTTAATTTTATCCTGGTGTTATATCAACAATTCTACATTTACATTCTCTACACGGTGATTTTAATTGGAGTCTTTATTCTGATTATTCTGTTTCGAAAAAAAATCTACAACAAAAAAATTCTTCGTCGCCACATGATACTGGTAGGATTGTTTATTGTTTTTCTTTTGATTTTCATCAATGTCCCCAACAGGTATCAATCCGCCATTGTCAACAAGAAATCTTTCTTTCGTGAGCACCCATCATCTGGATCTCCCATTGTAGGAACCATAGAAACTGGAAATAAAATAAATATTTTTGGCGAAGAGGATATCTGGCTTAAAGTACTGTGGAATAGAAAGATAGTGTATATTCACAAAAACGATACATGGATTTTGAACAGTTAAGGCTGTAAAAAATATGAGATTCTCATTTTTTAATTAGCTAGATTTTTATAGTTTTGCGGCAGCAATGGCGAGGTGGTGGAATTGGTAGACACGCTACTTTGAGGTGGTAGTGAGCGAAAGCTTGTGAGAGTTCGAATCTCTTCTTCGTCACCACAAATCCCATAACGTGCATATATACAGTACGTTATGGGCTTTTCAAGAAGTCAGATTTGTCAAAATGACAAACAAATGACAGCCAAACAAGCCCAACAGCAGTTAATCCAGGACAAATCAAAACTCATCCCAATGTCCGAAACCTACCCTTACAAACTCTGTCGACTATCAAAACCCAAGGACAACTCTCTGGAAAAACCATGGTATGTAGAATTCTACGTTTGGGATGCCACCAAACAGAAACTACACCGTAAAAGATACGTCCTATCTGACGACACCGCCAAAGCAAGGGAGATAGAAGCGGCCAAACTCATCAAGCAAACCAACCAGCAGCTCATCGCTGGAGCAGTCATAAACCCTGTCCAAAAAAAACAAATAGGACCAATCCAGCCCGAAACACCACTATTAGAAGCCATCGCCTTCTTTTTGAAATACATCAAAGGCTCCAAAAAACCGCGAACCTACGAAACCTATAAATCCGACCTGCAGAAACTAACAGACTATCTCACAACCACAAACCAAACAAACCTCACCCTTGGCACATTCACATTCAACCACGCCCAGGCATACATCGACTACCTCATTATAGATCAACAACTCAAAAACCTTCGCATAAATAACTTAAAGGCCACAAACTCGGCATTCTTTGGTTTTTACCAAAAACGCAAAACCATAAACGAAAACCCATTCAAAGGCATCGACAACCTCGACGTCCAAGCCTCCAAACACAAATCCTACACCAACCAAGAAGCCCTTGCCATCAAAAACTACTGTCTCGAGCACGACCCAAGGCTTTGGTTAGCCATATCATTCGTTTACTACGGATTCATCCGTGCTGGATATGAGCTACGTAGCCTCACCATTGGCAACCTCTTCGAAAAAACCATCCTCATCGAAGGCCAAAACTCCAAATCAGGCGATTCCGAACACGTCATGATACCAGCAGCCCTCGAAAAAATCATCCAACAATACAAACTCCGCGACTACCCCAAACACTACTATATACTAGGCACCGACGGCCCTTCCGAAACCATGGTCGACAAAAACCACTGGTACAGACGGCATGTAAAAGCCCTCGAAGCCACCAAACTCACTGGCCTAAACCACGACTTCTACGCCTGGAAACACACAGGAGTCATAGCCCTTTGGTTCGCCACCAAAGAAATCGAACTCATCCGAAGCCAGTGCCGCCACAAAGACATCGCCACCACCCTGCTCTACCTACGTGACCTCGGCATATACTTCGACTACACCCTAATAAACAAATTCCCCGAGCTATGAGTAAAGCCGCAATGCCACCCTGAGCTCCGCTTGCACTGAGCTTGCCGAAGTGTCGAAGGGGCTGCTCATCTACTCCCCCACCGGGGGCTGGGGGGCTTTCGGCTACCCACACAAAAAAAGCCCCAATCTCTCGGGGCCTCAAATCTCTTCTTTACCTATCAACCTACTATCCAGCACAAACTCCCGTCCGTACTCCTTAATCTCATTCTCCTGTCGTTTTTCTAAAGCTATCAGTACGTGATTCAGGAAAACCTCAACATCTTTCACCTCAGCATAATTTTTACTAAAATAAATACCTGCCTCATGTACGCTTATTTCAAGATTTTTAAAAGGTAGCTCAAGGTCAAACGGCGGGTCGCATTCTACAGCATCATTTATACTGTAACCATATGCCGAAAGGATATTATTAAGCGTGTACCAATATTTTACAGGGATATTTCTTTTTCCTATCATAGCAGCTGCCAAAGAACTTTTGGGCATTCCAGCTGCAATTTCAACCTGATTTACACTTATAAAAGGTCTTGACTTTAGAAACTCAACAATGTGAGCTCCTTGGTCGAATACTAAGTCTAGCTCCTCCATTTCTTTATTTTTCATGCTGGATAAATTTCTTTTTCTACATTATTATTATTTCTAGGCTCTATAAATACTCCATTTCTATTTCTTCCTATTTCAATAAATGCTGGAAAAATTTTAGCAAATTCATTTATGTGGAAATATTTCTTTTTAAATTCATTTCCAAACTGAACTGATACCATCAAGTTCTTATTTATTTCAAATTCTACTTCTTTTACATTTAAGTTAAATAAAATTGTTTTTTTGGCTAGGTTTACACTAAATCTAATGTTTCCATTACTATAATGTACAATTATATTTTCATTTTTTCTTTTATGAAGCATATTGTGTCCAACAAGGTCTCCAATTATTCCTTTTCCTTTTAAAAAAGCATTTGCTTTTTCTATTTGATTATTTATTATTTCAGTAGCATTGTTAGGGATAACTTTAAATGTTCCTAATACTGTTTTTGTGTAACCTAAATTCAAATTTTCCATTGTCTTGTTATTAAATGTCCCAGCTACGTTGCTGATTACCTTACAAATATAGCAGGTTAATTTTAAATGTCAATAGATTATGACAAATATTTTACATATATTTATAAATATCTTTATTTTGTCATATAATTATTACAATAATACAATTTTACCCACAAAAAAAAGCCCCAATCTCTCAGGGCTTTGTATCATATACTTTTTTTTTACTCAGAGCCAAAATCCAAATTAATATCCTCCCAAGTCAAATAAGTCTCCAGAAAATGAAACGCATCGTCCAGAACTTCCACTGGATTCTTTTCCGAATCCACAAACCCAACATTATTTTGCACAAAAACCAAATTCCAAGTCTCTGTCACACCGTCCGAATTCACATACTCAAACTTTTTCTGAATCATATTCAGCGGAAAAACAAACACTACAAATCCCTCACAGTAAGCCTCTATCAACGACACATACTTACTTGAGTAAATCCAAAGCCGGTCATCCTGCACGCTCTTATCCTTAATAGGAATCTCAGCCAAAAGAAATTCTGGCACAAAAAGCTCCTCAGCACTCATGTAATTCAATTTTAAGATTCAAAACTTCACAAAACCTCTGCAAATAATCAATCGAAAAAGACCACTTGCCTTTCTCAACCTTGGCTACAGTCGAGCGACTAATTTCCAATTTCTCCGCCAAAACCTCCTGAGTCCAGCCAAGGCTCTCACGCCTTTTCAAAAGCTGAAGCCCGATTCTTACTCGGGCTTCAGTTAAATTTTTATCATTCATATAATTGTTACTAATGATGGGCATATTGTTACAGAATATTTTTTTCCATTACTAACTTCAATATTGTTTCCCAAAGAAATCTTAATCCAAGGATTTTCATTTTTTGCAACAGGAATACCAATTTTTTCAATAAATTCTTTTGAAACAGAACAGAAATAGTTGACGCTTTTTCTTGAAACAGACCAATTTGCCTTCAATTCGAATATTTCTCCAAATAATTTAACTTTCATACTATCTTCATTCTCACTTGTTACTTTAGCCCATACATCTGAAACCAAAGCATGATTAGATCCTGCATGACCGTTGTGTGATGTTGCTTGTGGTAATCTGCTATAATCAACATCTTGATTTAAAATTTGTCCTTTTTGACCACTTCTAAGATTTGCAATTTGCGTTTTCATCATTTTGTCGCAGAGTTTATTGAGCTGCACCGCTCATTTATTTTGATGTTGTAAAGCTAATAGGTTTATTTTAATTGTGCAATATATTGAACAATTATTTTTTCTAATTTATTTTTATTCTAAATAAGGCCACAAAATAAAGCCCCAATATTCGGGGCCATATTTGACAATCAACTATCATTAACGAACATTAGTGTCAATTTAAAGAACATTACCTTATGTACTAAGCACCAATATCTTATGTACTAAGCACCACTTACTTATGTCCTAAGAACCAATATCTTATGTATTAAGGAACTACCAATCCACCAATAACCAATCCACCATAACTCCCCCACCGGGGGTTGGGGGGGCTAAACCCTCCAAAGCTCCCCACTCCATTCCCCATTCTTCTGGATCCGCTGGTGTCCTATCATATAATACGCCCCTTGGGCATACACCTGCGTCACCTCGCCCTTGCGTTTGTGCATATCCAGCAGGCTCAGCTCATAGCTATTCAGCACCGTCCTACCCACCACACTATAAGTCTTACTCAAAAACCGCTCAAAATTCACCCAATACCCACTCCTTATATCTTGCCCGGTATCTGAGCGGAGTCGAAGATACTTCCCTCCATAGCTATCACTCGCAACTGGATATGTAGTCCCCCCACCGGGGGCTAGGGGGCTCAACCCATTCCAAAACGCCAACCTCGCCCCAAACTTCTTGCTCAGCTGATTATAATTCTCGCTCACCCCCTCCATACTCATCACAGGCAAACCGCCCTCCATCAAAACCCCAAAAAACGGACTCTTCACATTCCACACATCAGTCCCCCCACCGGAGGTTAGGGGGCCAGCTCCCCCACCGGGGGCGGGGGGGGCTAAATACGTCACCTCAACCTCCTTCAACAACCCATCATTCCCATCCTTAGTCCATTCCAGCTGCAGCCTATTCTTAGCCAATGGCACCCGCTCCACCAACCGCCCAAACTTCCTACTCCAATCCATCACCGGTGGCTGAGCGGAGCCGAAGCCAGCGGAGCCGAAGCCCGGCACATACCACCCATCCGCCAAATCCATTGTCACCGTCTTCCGCTCAGCATTCAGCCACAGAGCCACATTAAAAGTATTCGCCAAACCCAGCACAAACTCCCTCACCGTCAGCTCAGGCAAATGCCTCGCATAGCTAATCGTGGTCAGCCCATCCAAGCTCGCCGTATTCGGCAGTATCAACCGCTTTATCGTCGCATCACTCATAAACGTACCCCCAAACGTCACCCCAGTCAGCGTACCTATCAGCTCCAGCACCTTCGTCACAAACAACATCGGCACCATGGGCGTACCTGTGTAGCTACCGCTCACATAATTATTCATATAGCCACTAAAGCCATTCTGACCATAAAACGCCTCATTCTTCATTTTCGGCCAGCAATACTTCGCCGTACCCACCACAGGATCCGCCACAAATACCCCCGGCACAGCCTCAGAGCCCAGATCCAATTCGTTCAGCTTCTTATCCGTCCATTCGCCAAACATCTCCCCAAATCCCGCCGTATAAGTCACCACATAATTATACTTCAGTATCTGTTTCAACTGCAAAAAACCACGCTCCACCACTCCACCCTGAGCCTGTCTGAGGGCACACGGCAACAGCTCACGCCTAAGCCCCACCTGCGGATTATTCACATTCCCAAACACCCTATTATTCCCAGGAGTCTGAGGAATCTCAAAATCCAAAATCCTATTCCCCCGTATCGTATTCGTATCCAACAACGGATTCCAACGCTCCAGCGTAAAATTATCACTCCGACCAAAGTCCAAAGCCTGCCCATTCACCACAATATCTATCATAATCTTAAATTAAATAAGTACAGACGCCATGCATGGCGTCTCTCAACTATAACTCCCCTCCTTAATTCCCCTCCTTCCCAAGGAGGGGTGCCCGAAGGGCGGGGTGGTTACAAATCGCTCAAAACCCTAGCATCCCGCTCCACCCCCTTCGCCACATTCACATCATGCAGCGTCAGAGGCGGTTTCTCAGCTATCCGCTTCAGCTCCTCATTCGTGCCATTCGCCACCAAATTCACCAACGCCTGCATCAGCTCATTATTCCTCGCCAAAGCCCCAGCCACATCCCCTTCACCTCCTTGTAAAGGAGGGGTGGCACGAAGTGCCGGGGTGGTCAAGGCAGCACCACCACCGCCAGCTCCCCCACCCGGTGGCTGAGCGGAGCCGAAGCCACTCACCCAACTACTATACCCACCTGTCCCGAGCTTGTCGAGGGACCGAAGCCCACCCATTGTAGGCACACCACTAGCCCCAATCCTATCCACCAATCCCATATCCACAGAATATATCGGTGGCTGAGCGGAGCCGAAGCCCGCCACCCTAGCCACCAACTCCTCATTACTCATATCACCTATCGCCTTATTCTGCACGGCCGTCAGCACCCGTTCACCCTTATTCAGCATCGCTGGTACCGTATCAGTGCCATCCGGCCAATAATCGCCCTCGTCTACATACTCAGTACCTCTCGAAAACCTTGGAATCACCACGGGCTCAAAAGTCGGAGCAGGTCCACCTGTATCAGTATATCCACCATCATTCAGTAAGCTCTTAAAATATCTAATCTGATTCACAAGCTCTACAAACTGATTTGCTGTGATAATACCCTTCTGATAAAGTCGTTCAGCATTATCAATCATTTCCTGATATCCGCTGTTCATGGCGTCCTTCAATCGATTAAAACTAGCCGTCAAAGCCTCATCACGAGCCACACCCAACGCTACCAAAGCATCATTATATCTTTTACTTTCAGCCTCAAGCTGTGAATTCTTATTCTTCTCCAATGCCACCAGTTCAGTAGTCTTCTCTTGCTCCCTAACTATGGCAGCCATTTTATACTTTAGATCCAACGCATCCTGAGCTTCTTTTAGCCCCTTCAGTATTTGATCAGTAATGGTATACTCCTTTCTTTTTTGGTCTTCATTATTAACCATGAACACCAACTCTCCCTGGTACCAGTCAGCCAACTTACTTAGTTCATTAGCCCTCAAGTCTCTAGCATCATTGATAGCCTTCACGGTGGCAGCATCCATTTGGTCAGTTATCTGCATATCAGCCAATGCCGTCGCCCTCAGTATGTCACTTTTCTTGGTATTGAACTCCGCCATCACCGAAAGCTTCGCGTCCTCATTTTTTATGAGAGCAAGCAGCTGTTCATTTGATGCATTCTGCAAAGCCAGTGACTCCGCACTTTGAGCCTGCCCTGCCTTTTGGGCCAATAAGTCATACTTATCATTGATACGCTGCACATCCAGTGCATACGCTTCCTCTATACTCCTTTTCCTTTGCTCAAAGTACTCGTTTTCCTTACCAGCTGCCAGCTCATAATTGTCCTGTATCTGCTGCCCAACCTTTATCTCTGCCGATATCGAAGCCTCTATCGCACTCGTCACCTTGCTATAATCATCAAAACTCGGCATATTAAATGTCATATCACCATAAATACTCTTTACAGCCTCAACATTGCTCATCAGAAAATTTGCATCAGCACTAAGCTTATCATATAGCACCTCCAGCTCAGCCACCAGTATCTGTGCATTTTGGTTAAACAAACTCACAGCCCCACTCAGCACACCTATCAATCCCGAAATCCCCCCACTCACATCTCCAGTCGCAAAACTCGCCACAGTATCTATGAAGCTCTTGCCCATCTCATTACTAATCTTCCGGCTCTCCAGTCTGGCTTTTTCTACTTTATCAGTAGTCTTGCCTATCAATGCATCAATCTCCTCACCAGCATTTCCAAGTAAATTCTGGGCAAAAGCATAACCAACCTTGGTTACTTCACCCACCACTCTATTGAAGTGTTCAGCCATTTTTTCGGCAGTTTCTTTCTGCTCATCTACACTCTTCTTGTAGGCCTCTACCTCTTCATTCCATATTTTTTCTACTGCATCAGCCGACTCCTTAAGTGCCTTTTGCTTATCAGAAACCCCTTTTTTCACAATCGCCATCTCCTTATCAGCCACTTCGCTCTTCAGCTTCAGTATCTCGGTAGATCGTTTGTCCTCTTCTTCTTTGTAGAGCAGCCCCATCGCCTTCAAAACCTTAAACTCCCGATCCTTCGCAGCCAGCTTATCCTTTGAGCTTTGCAGTTCCCTTTGCAGTGCTTTTTCCGCATACTCACGCTCTATCTGCTCTATTTCCTCTACACTTTTGGCCAGTTTCACACGCTCCAGCTTCATGGCAGCATCCTTAAAGTTCGCCATCTTCAGGGCATTCTCACGCATCTCCTCATTCAGCTTCTCATGTGCCTTCAGTTCATCAGCATTATTCGCCTTCACTGCCTTCACATGGTCCTCAAGACTCTTCCGAATAGTTTTCTCCGCCAAATCATTAGATTTCTCTATCTCTTTCAGCATCGCTTTATGGGCATTCACCAAGGCTTCCTTGGTTTTATCAGCAGCTTCCTTTCTCTCCTTGGCTGTTTCTTTATCTATCTGCACTACCTTTGCACCTGTCTCTTTTGCAGCCTTTACCACTGTGTCTCCAGTTGCCTTCGAAGTTTTGGCCGTATCAGCTGCCACACGTTTATTACTTTCAGCCATCGAGTTAGCATATGCATCTCCACTCGCCTTACTCACACTACTCCATCCATTTTTTAATCTTTCCCAAGCCTTGCTAAAATCGAGCTTGTATACTGCCACATTTACATCCCATATAACCTTCACAAACTCCTTCAATCCTGCCCATGTAGCCTGTATTCCAGCCCGAAACCAGTCTACATTCTTATATGCCCACACTATTCCGCCTGTAAAAGTTGCTATTGCAGCTATCACCAATCCAATCGGATTAGCCGTCAATGCTGCATTCATAAGCCACTGAGCAGCCACGCCAGCCCTCGTAGCTATCGCTCGAGTTTTTTCGGCAGCTGCCATATATAAAGCACTCGCAGCAGCCGCTATGTTAGCTCCATTCAAGCTTACCAAAGCCACTCCTAGCCCTATAAACAATTCCTTATTCTCTATTACAAATTTGGGCATCGCCATCAAACCCTGAATCAACCCTATCACAGCTGTAGCCACCGCCTGTATACTCGGTATACCATACTGTGTAAAGAAATTTATCAAACTCACCCAAATAGGAAGAAGTTTCTCACCTATCTCTTGTCGACTATTGGCATAAGCCGCCGCAGCTTGTTTTTCTGCAAACTCCACAGTCTTGGTCTTCTCGGCATACATAGCAGCAGCTCCGCCACCCTTCTCTATCACAGCAGTCCATTCCTTCAACTTCTCAGAGTTGCTCACCACAGCTATACCAGCACTCACAGCCTCTTGGCCAAACAACGCCGTCATGTCCTTTGCACTCAACTGTTTCTTAGCCAGGTTATCCATAGCCGTTGCCATACCCACTATGCTCGGATTCGTGTCGTCTGCTCCTTTAAGTAGCCTTGCAAGCATACCTCTAAGAGCCGTACCGGCTTGCTCACCTTTTATACCATTCTGGTGTAAAATCTGCAAAGCTGCGTTTGTCTCTCCAAAACTCAATCCTGCTGCCTTTGCCATTGGTCCGGCATATTTTAGAGCAGCCCCTATTTCCTGAATCTTACCCGCTCCAACTTGTGTACCCGTGCTAAGCACATCCACAAACTTCGCCGCATCTTTCGCCTCAGCACCAAACTGGTTCAAGCTCTCGGTCATTACCTTAGCTGATACAGCCAGCTCCATCTCCCCATTCGTCGCCAGCATAATCGCAGCATCAGTCACCGCTTCTATTCCACCTTTAACATCTATCAGGTCAGACTTGCCCGATGCTATCGCATTATAAGCATTTAGCATTTGTTCACCAGTCATACCAAACGCCTCACCATTCTCTTTTGCCGATTTCTTCAAGGATTGAAACTGCTCATCTGTCATTACCACCTCACCTCTAAGGCTTTGTGCAGCACTCTCAAACTTCTTCGCTTCATCCAAGCTACCGCTAGCAAATCCCTTCAATGCCTGCCACATCTCCATAATTCCCGTCACAGCAAAAGCACCCTTTATCCAATCGCCATACTTTCCCCACAGACTTTGCTGAACCTCAGCTTCCTTCCCAAAATTCTTCATCTGCTCCCGAGTGGTATTTATCTTCTCCGCTATCGGGGCTATCTCATTCATCTTAGCCATCCACTCCTTACTGCCCACCACCAGCTTATTCAGCTCAGCATTCAGGGCAGCCTTCTTGGCTCGCATTTCGTTCAGAGAAGCATTCTGCAGGTCAAACGTCGCCAAACTACTCTTAGCCGCCATGTTCACATCGCTCAGGAGCGTCTTCATCTCCTTATACGCCTTCGAATTCTTCAGGCCAGCATTCTCCATCAGTAGCAGCTCGTCCTTAATCTCCTTCGCCGACATCTTCAGCGACTTCATATCATTCTGGGCACCATCGCCCAGTATCTTAATCCTCAGTTCGGCTACATCACTAAAAGTCCCCATTCTCCACACCCGTTTTGTTCAGCCACAATAATAACCACAGCCTCACACCCCACACAGGGCAAAACTTTTTCCTCCAATGTCAGCCTGAGCCTGTCGAAGGCCCGCTATGCATTGCGGCTCACAGCTCACCCAAGCACAAAAAAAAAGCCCCGCATCTCTGCGGGGCTTCTAAATCCAGCCAACAAATTCAAATAATCCCTTCAATCATTTCTGAACTAACTACTACCAACTTATGCCCTTCAGACTGTAATTTCTTCACTGCCTCTAGCTTTTTGGGTCCAGCACCGCTTCCTATAATAACGTAATCAAGTAACTTACTCACACTATCCTTCTTTACTCCTCCAAATTCAACAAACAACTTCTCCAAATCGCCTCTTTTCTTCCCAGGATATTCCTCAAATTCACCAGTCACGAGAAAAACTTTTCCAATCAGGTCTTCTTTTTTAAACTCACCATCCCAGTACTTAACACCATCCAAGTCAGCTTCCCCATAAAGAGTCTTAAAAAAGCTAATCGCACTATCCTCCCTTTTTTGTTTTCTCTCTTGAATTAATCCACTCAATGTTTCATGCCCTACATAGGTCAGCATTTTTTGGAGAATTTCAAAACTCAAAATAGCCTCAGACAATTCAGTTCTACTCTGATAATCAAATTCTAACCCAAAGAAGTCTGCTAATGCCTCTCTACTGTAGCCAGGACATTCCTTAATGTTATTTGAAGCTGTACTACTTATGTCAATAAACAGGTATTTCTCCAATCCACTCCAAAAACGCCCGAATGTTTCTAAAAAATTCGTCTTATGTACAGCGGACCTAAAGCAAACCATTTTATCACTTTTCTTAATCAAGTCCTTTATTTCACTCCAAATTATCTCGTGATCCTCTGTTAAATCGATGTCCTCTGTATCTTCAACATGTGCATACTTTTCAGCAAGTTCCTTATAGTATTGTTCTATTATTTTGCCATTTTCTACATACAATATGGCTATCCCATGAAGCCCATCAAAGCCTTCCTCGTAAGCAAGGTCAAAAACCAAATAATTGTCAATTCCCATGTCGTTGTTAGTTTAATAGTGTTAAAACCACAACTTACAACCCACTTTCTCCACAACAATATCCACATATCCACATTTATACACACTCAAGACACTCTCCGCCAGTTCATAACAAAAAAAAGCCCCGCATCTCTGCAGGGCTAAAATTTTCTGGGGAATTTTCTGTGGAAATATGGGGATTTCAATCCTTCAATCCATACCTAGCCTTCACCACCTCATAGGGCGTATCAGCTGCCATCCTTCCACCAGCCACCATCGGAGCTACCACCACCCTAAACTTATACCTACTAGGGCCATTCTCTTTATATCTTAAATCAGTCACAAACATAAGTCCAGTAGGGCTATTCGTATACGTCTCTTGCATGTCTACAACATTTGTAGTTTTAGTCAGTAAATCCTCAACAGCCACAAACCCCAAAGGCTTATATAAACTGCCACTAAAAACATAAGTAATAGCATAAAACTTGTTAAAGTCCCAGTTCGGTATCCTATAATTTTCTACTGAGGTACTTGTGGTACCAGTCCAATCCAACTCAAAATCATAATACCTAGCAGTCGCACTGGTCCCATCCTTACCATCTTTCCCAGCAGCACCATCCTTGCCATTAGTCCCATCCTTCCCTGCAGGTCCAGCAGCACCAGTCGCACCCGTAGGTCCTACAGGTCCCACTTCTCCTTGAGGGCCAGCAGGTCCCTCGCAAGCAGCAAACAAAAATCCAAAAAACACCAACGAGTAAAATAATCTTTTCATGTGAAATGAGCGTTTAAATTGTGAATAATTAATTAAGCTCACAATCTACAAAAAAAACTTTATTTCACAATCACTCCCCCACTGGGGGCTGGGGGGCTGGGCTAAAAACCACCAAATATCGGCTCTAAACCCGATATTCCTATTTATCGGCTATTTGCCCGATAATCGAGCAAAAAGCTTCCTTGCTGTCAGCCTGAGCTTAGCCCGCACCGAGCGTGTCGAGGTGTCGAAGGCCCACACCAATGCATCCCACCATACAAAATAATGTCTCCATCCTCTCATACTACAAACATACAAAAAAGGTAAAGACGCAATGCGTTGCGTCTAAAACTGTTATCGATTCGCAACAAAAAAAACCGAGAGCAAAGCCCTCGGCATTTCCAAACTAATCTGTCTTTCTAAACAAAACCCTAACTATCCTTATTACTCCCCTCCTGTCAGCCTGAGCCTGTCGAAGGCAAGGAGGGGTGCCCGAAGGGTGGGGTGGTTTACACGGAAACCAATCACTCCAAATGCCTCTTAATAGTATCCAGCATACTAGTATCAATACTGCCATCCTTACGCTTAGTCGGCACTATAGGGTTTCCACTTTCTAGTATCTCATTCCCAGCATACCACAGCACCGCAGGTACTTTGTTGGGATATTCGACAATAAACTTCTTCATCAGTACCAACTTCTCCTCTATTTGTGCAAGCGATGCCTTACCAACAGTCACTGCCTTATTTAAATCAAGAGAACTTCTATTGTGTAAATTTTCAAAGCCCGTTGATAGCGTTGGAATGATATTAAGATGAGTGTGTTTATACTGCCTCATCCAGTTATCCCTAGATTCTACTTCAGCCTTCATAAATTCCTCTGCCGTCTTTTGACCCACAAATAGTGTGTAAGAACCACCAGCTTGTGCTCCAAACTTCATGTATTCCCCAAAATCCCCAGGAGTTCCACCCATGCTATAATAAACCACATATATTTCGCCACCACCTTTAGCTGCATACGCCGATTTGTATTTAGGCAAATCCTCCATGTCCTTATTATTAAAGTATAAAACCGGCTTATTGTCAATCTTAAACCAACAATCTTTCAGCATCAAATCAGTAATGTAATTAATCTCTGTATCATTGCGTTTCGAAGCCAACATAAACGTCATCTTTATGCCTCTTTTATTAGTCGAATTAACAAACTGCAATCGAGCTTCACTAAGTGGGCTATCACTGTTGTAGTAATTAAAGCAGAAGAAGTCAAAACCAGCTTCTGCATAATACTGAATTTCTCTATCGCAATCTGCCTGGGTTTTATCATATTTCACCTGCACCTCACGCTCCATCTCATCATAAGTATTACGCCCAAGTTCTTGATTCCACTTGACATTATACCTTATCTTAATCTTTTCCGGTGCGTGATATTGTCCGTAAAAAGGCAAAACCCTGAACTGATCCATATACTCAGTTGCTACCAATCTCGATTTCGAAACATGATTTATCAATATGTCATACTTTGGGTTAACATCATTCCAATAATCATAATGCCACCCATCCCACATAATTGCACCAACTGGAATCTTTATCTTATCAGCCACAGGCTCCCCCACTGGGGGTTGGGGGGCTGGCGGCACAACTACAATAGGATCCTGAGCCTGTCGAAGGACCCACTCCCCCTGTGCATTCTTTACATACCCCTTAGCTGTCATCAACCCATCCTTAAACGTCGAAGGCGAAGCCAATCCACCCACATCACTATTACCAGTCGCCAAACCATCGCCATTGTCACCCTGAGCCTGTCGAAGGGCGTCACTATTCACCTTCGTCCTGCTATCAAGCAAAAGGTTCTTACCCCTCGGCACATAATAACTCCTATTCCTGTCAGTTTGCATCAAATGATACTTTCCATCCAGCAGCTTCGCCACCAACAACCTATCCGGCAACTCCCAAAACCCCAAAGGAATCTCCTGAAGCACAGGGCCTTGCTCCCCCACCGGGGGCTGGGGGGCTATCGGGGTCGGGGGTGGTTGAACCGGTGGCTGAGCGGAGCCGAAGCCCGTCTCTTGAAGCACCTTACTCCATTTGCCTTTCCACACATAAACCCCAGAGTCCTTCCTCGAAAAATAAAGCTTCCCAAAAGCCGGCTTCTTCACATTCTCAAGATCCTTCACCACGCTCTGCCCTGTACAGACGCCATGCATGGCCACAAACATCATCACTACCATGCACAGACGCCATGCTTGGCGTCTCATACCATCCACTCTCCACTTCATCACTATATAATTTAAAATTAAAAATTCAATCCTGCTCCCCTCCTTCATTCCCCTCCTTCCCAAGGAGGGGTGCCGAAGGCGGGGTGGTTAACACGGGCAGGGCTACTCCATACTCTCCCTAAACCCAATCAACACCTTCACACCCAACAGACCCATAATTCGCTTCCTCAACAAATTCATATACGCCACCTTCGTCTTATTATACAATCGCTTCCGGTCCTTCCTATTATTCCTCACCACTGGCATTTTCCTTCTATAGAAAACAATCGACCGCACAATCCTATCAATCTTCTTCTCATCGCTTATGCTCGTTGCATCATTGTAGCCATTCACATACCTAAAACTCCCCACGCCCAGCTTCTTCACAAAAGCCCTAATCGCATCTACATTAATAAAAGCACCCGAGCTGTACTCGTATTGCTTCATGTCCTTGTATCTCCAATAGTCCTTAAAAAACACATCAATCTCTCCTCCCCAGGTATTCAGACTAGCCTTCACATCAGCCTCTACACTCTCCTTCAGCTCACCTGTCAACACCAATCCGCTTCGCTCCACAGCACCCGTAAAAATAGCATCCGCCATGCCAGCCAGCTCATCAATCAGCTCACTCACATCACGCCCAATCTCCTCCAAATCACCCTCACCAATACTATTCGCCATAAAAATTCAAAGTACAGACGCATTGCAATGCGTCTCTCAAAACTCACCACTCACCACTCACCACTCACCACTCAAATCCAAACTCCCCCTTTGGGGGTTAGGGGGGCTCAACTCCCCCTTTGGGGGTTAGGGGGGCTCAACTCCCCCTTTGGGGGTTAGGGGGGCTCAACTTCCCCACCGGGGGCCGGGGGGCTACACCAACAAACACCTATTCAATATATTACTCGTATGCACCACCGAGTACAAGAAATTAATCTCAGTTCCACCATCCGTATACGGCAACACAAACATCCTATTCCCTGCCAACACCGCACCCTGTGGCGTCACATTCGTAGAGAGCGACGTCATATTATTCACGCCCACATCAAACTTAAAAAACCTTCCAGTGTTCTCCTTTTGAATATACACATTCCCATCCAAGTCACAGCAGTGCGTTCCAGTCGTAAACGTCTCTTGCTGATTTCCATACGGCAAGCCCGACACCCATGTGTTCGCCGCTATATCATACACATCCAACGTACTCACACCAGCACCTCTAAACGAGTAAATATATCTACCATTCTGTTTAAATATCGTACCCGCTTGGTTATGATTGATCAACGTCTCATTATCCCATCCAGTCACCGAATCAATCCAGCTCGCAGTTCCACCAGCACCCATCGCACCAGCTCTTGCTGCCGTTGGAGTTAAGGTCGACCAGGTGTTGGTAGATATCTGGTAGCGATACAAGGTTACAGCATTATTACCCAACAAATACATAAAATCCCCATTGCCCTCTATCGCATACACACTCGTAGCATCAGGGTTTACTGCCCACGCTGCCGACACCGTCAGCACCGTTCCAGTATTAGAGGCTATCGTCCTTATTTGCCCAGCACCAGTGCCCGTCTTAATTCTCACCTGGTAGTTGGCCCACATATTTGTTCCCCAAGCCTTAGCACCATTGGTTAGCGTTGTAGCTGCTCCTGCTGTTGCTTGGCCTGTAGCAAACTCCTTCGCCGATCCTATCGTAGAAACCAGCTGCCCATCAGTTCCCCAAGCTGGTAGTCCTACCACACTTCGTGCCGTCCAAGCATTAGTCGCTCGGTCATATACCCCAAAACCCACCGCACCAGCAGTCGCCATCCACAATGACCCCGAAAACAACTGAAACACAGTATCAGCACCAAACGACCCCCCACTGGTAGTAATCACCGCATTCGCTCCCAGCGTATTAGACACCACCGTACCATCAAAGCCCAAGCCAGTACCCTGTATTACTCTCAAACGCATCCCCGCCAAACTCCTCACTATCGTCTTATTCGTAGTCAACGAAGCCACACCACCAGCCGTTACAGTCTGGTTAAAAGTACCACCCATAGCACCCAATGCCCTAAACTCCCCACAAGCACCGGCACCAAAAGTACCTCCAAGGCCCGATGCAGGCAACTGAATCCATGAGTCCTCATCACCCTCATACATGTAAATCACCGCTGCCGACTGCACATAAAACGCCTTCGAGCCATTCAGTAAATCATACTTATCTGATGTTACAAATGATCCCGCCGTCGAGTTAGTCGGGCAGGGTGTTCTATTTTCCCACCTCTTCGGGTGAAGCATCTTTCTTAAATTAACTTGCGTCGCCATATAATTACGTTATTTTAATGTTATCATAAATGTGCGTCGGTACATCCTGCCCAACATACTGGTTAGGCTGCCCACTTACCGCCACAAGGTTACTTACAGCTGCCACAGTAGTCACAGTGCTCACTGTCGCATTCGCCACCGATGCCGTTACCGTTCCCGATACAGGCTGCGTTGTTTCAGAACCATTCACGGCCATCCTATTCGCCGCATCTACCCTTGGCGAATTCGCATATAAAAACTGCACCAACGTGTTCACCGAACTTGCCAAATCCGCCACCATCTGAGCCAAATCCTTCATCTCCAATTGAGTCTCCTCTTTGCTCAATCCACCCAAAATCGATTCCGTAGGCATATCCTTAAAATTTTAAATTGATTGTCTAATATCTATCACCTTACCCGTCGCATCAGTCTCAAACCAAATAAACGGCCCCGCCACCACAGGTTCGGCTTCTTGAATAAACACATTGGTATTACCAGCAACTCCTTGCGGACCTTGGTCGCCAGTATCGCCCTTATCGCCTTTAAGACCTTGAATACCCTGCACACCTTGGTCGCCAGTGTCACCCTTGTCCCCTTGCAAGCCCTTGAATACCCAGCCACCTTGGTCGCCAGTAT
>NZ_RJUF01000047.1 GCF_024343775.1 Lacihabitans soyangensis
GCAAAAAAATAACTTGTCTGTTTTTAAGCTATTAGAGAGCCATGTAAACAGTTCTTCAAAACCTAAGTCATTGTTATTGAATTTTTTATGACCAATTCTAACACCAGACTTATCCATAACTCCAACATCAAATTTGTCTTTAGACATGTCAATGCCAACAAAAAAATCAATCTCTAAATTTTCATTTTGTTTCATAAAAACTTAATTTTAAAGTGAAAAGAAAAATTGACCTAAGTAAACTCAAATCGACAAAAGCCTTTATAAGATTATCAGCACGAACTGGTTCTAAATAGCTAAATTGGTTTAGATTGAGTGAGGGAGGCAGGGCCTTTATCGAAGGATAGTTTCGGCTTGCAGAGCGGGTAGGTTCACCTGCTTCCCACTTAGGAAAATTTACCGAGATAAATTTATCCTAATTACTCGTATTTTTCAATTCTTTTTTCATCTGCTAAAGTAAAGGTAGAGCTGGATTAATTGATGAAAACAAAATGCTTTCGCAGATAGGATATGGCATAAATTCTATAGAAAACACCTACGGAAACAAAGTGCAGTCAGTAGCCGAGGCCTCGTGGGACGCTTGGATAAAATACTACAGACCCAACGAAAACTCAAACAACGCTACGGTTTCGTATTATACTAAAGGTGGCGTGATAGCAAATGTGTTGAATATGCTCATCATAGGCGAATCAAATGGTGAAAAATCATTGGACGATGTTTTGAGATTATTGTACGCTGAAACGTATTTGGCCAAAAACTCTGGCTTTACAGATGAAGAATTCAAAAAAGCTTGTGAAAAAGTGTCAGGTAAAGACCTCAGTAAGTTTTTTGAAAATTGTATTTACGGCACGGAAATGATTGACTATGCTAAGTTTTTTGAAAATGTAGATATCGAAGCGAATTTTATTCAAACTCAAAAGGATAAACCATGGCTGGGTCTGACAATGAGAAATAATATTGTAACCAAAACAGAAAGAGGATCCGGGGCTTATCTGTCTGGTATTTATGTCGACGATGAAATTGTCCGTATTGACCAAAAGGTATTCATTAATCTCGAAGAGGCTCTAAAAAACAAAAAAGTGGATGAAAAAGTGAAGATAGAAGTATTAAGAGACGGGAATCTCTTGGAATACGAGATACCAATTTTTGAAAACCCTACGAAAGCTATCAAACTAAGTCTCAAAAATTCAAAAAACGAATCAGCTTTAAAGAAATATAAAAAGTGGATGCACTTAGACTAAGAAAAAGGCCAGAATTTTCGTCTGGCCTTTTTTTATAAACTTAATAAGTCATTCATTCCATAAACCCCTTCTTTTCCTTGCAACCATTCTGCTGCTAAAACTGCTCCAAGTGCAAAACCCATTCGGGTATAGGCGGTGTGCTTTATTTCTATTTCGTCTATTTCAGATATATACTTAATGGTGTGGGTTCCTGGTACTTTTCCTTCCCTTGAAGACCATATGGCTAGCTCTTCTTTGGAAGCAATTTGATTATTAACCCAAGATTTTTTAGTCTTGTTATTGTTCAAAATTCCCTCGGCTAAGGTAATTGCCGTACCACTAGGTGCATCAAGCTTTTCTGTATGATGAATTTCGCTCGTGAATATTTCATATTGTTGATGTGGAGCCATCAATTTGGCCAAGAATTCGTTTAACTTAAAAAATAAGTTTACACCAATACTGTAATTACTTGCATAGAAAAATGAAGCTTTGTTTTGAATACACAATTGTTCAATTTCTCTACGAGCATCTAACCAACCTGTGGTACCACAAACGGTTTTCAGGCCGTTTTTCATACAAAACTCAAGGTTGGCATAAGCTGAATGAGGAGAGCTGAATTCAATTACTGCGTCAACATTATCCTTGCGTATTAATTGTTTCTCGGCGGAATTGTTAAGATCAATCTTAAAAACCACCTCGTGCCCTCTTTCCAAGGCCACTTTTTCGATGGCTTTTCCCATTTTCCCATAACCCAAAAGTGCAATTCTCATTTCTTTATTTAAAATTAAAGGCCATTTTAAAGCCCATTGTTTGGTTTTGTTCTAAAATAGTTGGAGATAATTTCATGGAAATATCTCTCGAAACATCAAAGGTTTTTAAATGTGCAGAAACGTTGGCCTCAATCGCAAAAAGCAACCACCCAAGCCCCATTCCAACGAAACTAAGCTGTTTGTATCTCCGATATTGATTGGCAGCAGTGGTTATGAGCGTTATAGAGTAAGGTCCTGCTCCGTCAATTATTTTTTCAGTTTGCTTGGGAGTAGCGGTGTTCATTTCGATGATATAACCTTTGTATTTTTGATATAATTGGTTATTTCTGATGATAAAATAACTCCCAACACCTGCTGCACCATATATTAGTGGCAGTTTTATATAATTTTTATTCGTCATTTGTCCCCAGCCTGGCAAAATCATCGATCTAACAAATGCGATTCTAGGTACATCCTTGGCAGTAAGAGAATCTATCCCAAAAGTTTTTCTGAAAGTGTACTTACTATTTTTTCCAAAACTTCTGAGCTTTGCCCCTCTTGTGGTATCAAAAGCGACAGTTTTCTTTTTCAAACTATCTATTTTGACATTTGAAACAAATGGTTTTTGACCCAGACTATCCTTTTGTGCAAACGAAATATTGGTCTTCAAAAAGAAAACCGTGAAAGTAAGAATAAGAAATTGGACAATATGTCTAATCAAAATCAGGTTATTTTTTTAGTTTACCTATAATCTCTTCCAATTCTTCTTTTGACCCAAATGGTATCTTTATCTCACCTTTTGACTTTGCATCAGCTACCACGGCTACTTTTTTACTAAATAATGCAGAAAGTCTAACCTGTAATTCCTCCAAAACGATTTTCGGTGATTTTGAGGTCGAAGATTCAGTGCTTTTTTTAGGCTTAGCTCCTGCATTTATCTCTCTAACCAAATCTTCCACCTTTCTTACCGAATACTCTTTTTGAATGATTTCTCGATAGGTATTTAATAAAACTTCCTCATTTTCTATACCCAAAAGAGCTCTTGCATGGCCCATACTTAGCTTTTTCTCCGCCAAACCAGTTTGAATTATCTCAGGAAGATTTAACAACCGCAGGTAATTATTTACTGTAGTTCGGTCCTTACCAACTCTCGAGCCTAGTTCGTCTTGCTTGATATTACATTCTTTCAGCAATCTTTGGTAAGCCAAAGCAACCTCCATAGGATTGAGGTTTTCGCGTTGAATATTCTCTATCAGCCCCATCTCAAGCATTTGCTGGTCTGTGGCCTCTCTTATGTAAGCTGGAATTTTAGAAAGACCAGCAAGTTTTGATGCCTGAAGTCTTCTTTCACCCGAAATCAACTGGTAAACATTACCAATTCTACGTACTGTGATGGGCTGAATGATACCTTGAACCTGAATAGATTCTTTTAATTCATTGAGAGCTTCTGAATCAAAATTGGTACGAGGTTGATAGGGGTTCGTTTCAATGCCATCCACACTTATTTCATATGTTTCAACGCTTTGGGCATCCTCTTCCTCCATTTGTTTTTCAGGCAACAAAGCACCTAAACCACGCCCCAACCCCATTCTTTTCTTATTGATCATTTTTGTATTTCGTTGGCTAGTTTGAGATAATCTGCAAAACCCACATTTGGCACGTATTTATTGAGGTTTTCAATCGTAAAACTTGGCAAACCCAGGTAATAGTTTCTTGAAATGATTGTATCGTACACTAAATCCGAAAAATTCTCTTTTATGAATTTTATAAATTTCGGCATTATTTGATTTTTTTCATCATATTTTGTTAACAAAATTCCATCTATTTTTAGCGATTCCATCTCTAAAATTTTCTCGATTGTCAGGTTCAGTTGGTCTATTCCATAAAACTCACATTCAATTGGGATAATTATTTTGTTAAGAATTTTTAAGATTTCGGTATTACTGTCTGACTCAAAAGAAGGAAAATCAAATAAAATGTAATCAAATTCATCATCAAACTCCTCCATTCGATTTAAAAACAATCCCGAATCTTGTCCAACCTTTAAGTACTTCCATGCCGATTGTCCTACTTTAACCTGCATCACTTGACCAAGATCTGAAACCTTTAGTTGAATTCCCAAAAACTTAGAAAAATCATTTCTTTGGTCTAAATCTATAACCAACACATTGGTACTCAAAGTGGCGAAACTTTCAGCTAAAAAGGCCGCGGTCGTTGTTTTACCACAGTTTTTCTCAATACTATATATACCTATTTTGTCGGCCATACTTAAAAATAATCACAAAGTTGGTTCAAATCTTTTCAAACAACAAATCTCAGCTTGATGTTTTACTAAAAAAAAGAGGTTCAAAACTTGAACCTCTTTTTTTAGTTATCCTAAATATGCTTTTAAAGCTTTACTTCTAGAGGTTTGTCTCAGCCTTCGAATAGCCTTTTCCTTTATCTGTCTAACTCTTTCTCTTGTCAAGTTAAATTTCTCACCTATCTCTTCAAGTGTCATAGCCTGCTCACCATTTAGTCCAAAGTAGAACATGATTACTTCTGCCTCTCTTTGGGTAAGAGTAGAAAGTGCTCTTAGTACTTCTCTTCTCAATGAATCGTTCATCAATTCTTGATCAGGTCTGATTTCAGTATCGTTTTCCAATACGTCCAAAAGGCTATTTTCTTCACCTTGAACAAACGGAGCATCCACAGATACATGTCTACCAGAGATTTTCATGGTATCCACAACTTCGTTTGCTGATATTTCTAGCACCTCTGCCAATTCCTCTGGAGATGGCTCTCTTTCAAACTTCTGTTCAAGTTCTGAGAAAGTTTTAGAGATTTTGTTCAAAGAACCTACTCTATTCAAAGGCAATCTTACAATTCTTGACTGTTCAGCCAAAGCCTGTAATATACTTTGACGAATCCACCAAACTGCGTAAGAAATAAACTTAAAACCCCTGGTCTCATCAAATCTTTGAGCCGCTTTGATAAGACCCAAGTTTCCTTCATTTATAAGGTCACCAAGCGAAAGTCCTTGGTTCTGATATTGTTTTGCTACCGAAACAACAAATCTTAGGTTGGCTTTTGTCAATCTTTCCAAAGACAATTGGTCTCCGTCTCTGATTTTCTGAGCCAAAATAACCTCTTCATCGGGTGTTAAAAGGTCCACTTTACCGATTTCCTGAAGGTATTTATCAAGAGATTGACTCTCTCTGTTGGTGATTTGTTTGCTTATTTTGAGCTGTCTCATTTTATGAAATCAATTTACAATTTAATTCAAAGTCTAAGTTTTAGACTATATTTCCCGACTTTAACTAACAACAAAGATAAGTTTATTATTGTTCAGTCTGAGGTTTTTCCTCTCTCGGGGGTCTTGGCAACAATACTTTTCTCGACAATCTGTATTTTCCAGTTTTCTTGTCCACCTCTGTTAGTTTCACCTGAAGTTGGTCACCTTCTTTCAATACACCATCCATACTTGGCAAACGCTCCCAGCTTATTTCTGAGATATGAAGTAAACCTTCTTTTCCAGGCAAGAACTCACAGAAAGCACCAAATGGTTGTATAGATTTCACCACTGAATCGTAAACTTCTCCAACCTCCGGCATTTTAACGATACCTTCGATACGCTTACGAGCGGCGTTCATGCTTTCACCGTTGGTAGCAAAAATAGAGATATAACCTTTGTTGTCTTTTTCTTCTATGTTCACAGTTGCTCCAGACTCTCTTTGGATTTCCTGTACAACTTTACCTCCTGGCCCTATTACCGCACCAATCAATTCTCTCTCGATTATGATGGTATGAGCTCTAGGTGCGTGTGGTTTCAAGTCATCATTTGGCTTAGAAATCACCTCTGTCATTTTGCCAAGTATGTGCAAACGACCAGCTTTTGCTTGATTAAGTGCTTTTTCGATAATATCGAAGGATAAACCACCGATTTTAATGTCCATTTGACACGCAACAATTCCCTTAGAAGTACCAGTAACTTTGAAGTCCATGTCACCAAGGTGATCCTCGTCGCCTAAAATATCTGACAAAACAGCCCATTTACCGCTTTCTTGATCGGTGATCAAACCCATTGCGATACCAGAAACCGGAGCTTTGATAGGCACACCAGCATCCATCAGAGAAAGACAACCAGCACATACCGTTGCCATTGACGACGAACCGTTAGATTCTAAAATATCACTGATGATTCTTATAGTATAAGGATTTTGATCATCCGGTGGCAATACTTTTTTCAAAGATCTTTGAGCCAAGTTACCGTGGCCAATTTCTCTTCTACCTACTCCCCTGTTTGGTCTTACCTCACCAGTAGAGAATCCAGGGAAATTGTAGTGTAAAAAGAATCTAGAATATCCTTTTACCATGGCTTGATCCACTATTTGTTCGTCAAGTTTGGTACCCAATGTGGTGGTTGATAAAGACTGCGTTTCGCCTCTTGTAAACAAGGCTGACCCGTGAGCCGAAGGCAGGTAGTCTACTTCGCAAACTATAGGTCTGATTTCGTCAAGTTTACGTCCATCCAAACGTTTTCCTTCGTCCAATACCATCTTTCTTGAAGCATCGTAGGTGATGTCTCCAAAATATACTTTGTGCAATGGATTAGCTCTTTCTTCTTCAGGAAGACTTTCTTTGAATTCTTTCAAAAGATTAGCAAAACCTGTGCTTCTATCGTTTTTACCACCTCCGTTTGTACATACTTCGTAAACTTTGTCAAAAAGTTCGTCGTACATTTTCTTTTTCAGCTCCTCGTCGTGCGTTTCATGGCAGTATTCACGCTTCGTGGTGTTTCCTACTTTAGCCTCAAGTTCTTTTTGAGCTGAAACTTGCAGTTTAATGGCGTCGTGGGCAACTTTCATTGCTTCTACCATTTCAGTTTCCGATATTTCGTTTCCTTCGCCCTCCACCATCAATATGCTATCGATGGTTCCGGCAACTATTAGATCTAGATCGGCACTTTCAATGTCAGCAACTGGTGGATTAACTCTATATTGACCGTCAATTTTACAAACTCTAACTTCAGAGATTGGTCCGTTAAAAGGTATATCTGAAACCATTATGGCCGCAGAAGCTGCCAAAGCTGCCAAGGCATCAGGTTGAATGTTGGCGTCAGAAGAGTGTAAGGTTACCATTACTTGAACCTCAGCATGAAAATCTTCAGGGAAAATTGGTCTGAGAGCACGGTCGATTAGTCTTGAAATCAATACTTCATTGTCGGACAATTTACCTTCTCTTCTTTGGAAACTACCAGGTATTTTACCTGCCGAAGCAAATTTTTCTTGATAATCAACTGATAATGGGAGGAAATCGGTACCTTCTTTGTGTTCTTTGTTGGCACATACAGTGGCCAACATTACTAAATTACCGCTTTTGAGTACTACAGAACCGTCGGCTTGACGAGCTAACTTTCCGGTTTCTAGGGTAATTGTTTGTCCATCCGGCATCTGGATGGTTTGAGAAAAAATGTTGAACATTTAGTTAATTTTTGTGTTGTATTTCCGCTTTTGATACAACTATTTTAATCCTTTATTCCGCGGGGATGATAATTCTGGTTTTAAAGAAAAAAAGGGGAATCTCGTAAAAGATTCCCTCATTTTTATTTACGTATGCCTAATTCAGCAATGATTGCTCTGTAGCGACCGATTTCTACCTTTTGAAGATAGTCTAACAATCTACGACGCTTACCAACTAATTTTAATAGTCCAGCACGAGTTGAATAGTCATGCTTATGAACTTTCAAGTGCTCGGTAAGATGAGCTATTCTAAATGTAAACAATGCAATCTGTGATTCAGCAGAACCAGTGTCAGATGCTTTTCTAATGAGACCTTTCGATTCGAAAATCTCTTCTTTCTTTTCCGGAGTTAAATACATTGATTTTAACCTAGATTAAATGTTAATTAAATAAAAACAGCTGCAAAGATAACACTTTATTAGAAATATTTAATTATCAAACAATTAAAAAATTTCAAACCGCAAGCGATTTCTTTCTTTTGCCAATCTTGGAAATGAGTACAGTAATTTTGTTGAAAATTGTATTAAAAGTATCATTTTCAAACAATCTGGCATCGTTAGAAGCTTTTCTCATCAGAAAAACACCTATGATGAGCAATATGAAGTTTGGTATCCAAACACCTACAATTACCGGAATTAAGCCTTCTTTAGCATATTTATCGCCCAACTGCATCAGTACGTAGTAAAATATAAAGAAGCTAATGGATACCAAGACAGGCATCCCGAATCCGCCTTTTTTGATGATTGATCCAAGCGAAGAACCCACTAAAAAGAAAACTAAGCACGAAAAAGCCATGGTAAGTTTATGCCAACGCTCAACATCTGAACGCCAAATATCCTTTTGTTTGTTGGTCAGAATACTCAGGTCGGTTTCTACTTGTGATTTAAGATTCTGAATGTGAGAAAGTGCATATTCTTCGGTCTCCTTTGATCGATAGCCAGTTTTTAGATCTGCAAGTTTCTTTTCAATCCACGGACCAGGCTCGATTTTGGAAACTTTAACACTATCTTCTTTCCTAATTGCTCTAAACAAAAATGAATTTTGAGCTTTTAGTTGTTCTGTTTGATCCTTAATGCTTTTCGCGATTTCTATCCTCGAAGAATCTATTTTGGTAGTCAACTCACTGATATTCTTCATGTACTCGTGGTACTTAAATTGGTCTTCATTGGTGCGTTTTATGCCGAAACTTTCTAAAGAAAAAACGATTTTGTTTTTCCTAAAATTATTTTTGGTGAATTGTGTCTCATCATAAGTATTGAAGCTATTTTGATGCTCTATGTAGTTTCTTCCATTAAAGAGTTCGAATATCAGATAATTGTCATTATACATGGTGTACATCTTACCGGAATCCGCTATGGTGATGTTCTTGTTGCCGTTGTTGGCCGTGTGATCATAAACGATTACGTTTTTCATGGTACGGCCATCGGGGAGTTTCTTCTGCACTTTTATTCTGTAACCTGGTATTTCCTTATAAAAAATACCCTCTTGTATATTCAAGGTCATTTTGGTTGTTTTTACATCCCACAACAGTGAGTAACCTTTTAGATTAGCCCAAGGATTCACATAATTGTTATAAAAAAATGAGCCAATTGCTACCAGTAAGGACAAAATAAAAGTAGGAAGAATAAGTCTTGAGAGCGGAATTCCCGCAGATTTCATGGCAGTGAGTTCGGTATGTTCACCTAAGTTACCAAAACACATCAAAGTTGCCAAAAGTGTGGCTAAGGGCAATGCTGTGGGAACAGTTATGAGGGAAAAATACATAAATAGCTTTCCAAAAACCGATAGTCCGAGGTCTTTACCGATAAAATCGGAGAAGTACATCATCAAAAACCTCATCAGGAATATAAATACAACTATGGCAGTGGTAAGTACAAACGGACCGATGTAGGCTCTTACAAATAACTTGTCTATTTTTTTCATAGAAGCAGATTTCGATGCAAAAATCGTCATCTTTTGCTCCAAAACAAAATAATTAAGTTTTATTAAGACTTATCCTCCAACTATCTCTTTCAGTTCTGCAATTAGACCTTTCCAAACCGTTTCTAGGTCATTTGGATCGTCATTATCGGAGCAATCTGTGACTTTCAAAAATATAGAATTGTCTATTTCGCTGGTTACTAGTTTAAATTCTAAATAATTTCCTGTGTCAGGTCCTACGAAATCAAAACGAGTGGATTTATTGAGCCTTGTAGAGGTAAGTTCGGCCACATGCACTTCTGTATCCCAAGTGAAATGAAACAAATGATTACTGTCCATAGTCACTTTGTCGGCAAACCATTGCTGCAAACCACCTGCCGTGCTTATATAATTGTATAATACCTTAGGTGAGGTTTTAAAGGGGAACTCTTGGGTAAATTTGAATTTCGACATACAAGTATCTTTTTGTTTCGATTTAAAGTATTTGCTTTATTAATGCAAGAAAAAATAAGAAATAATTAATTTTTTGAAGAAGTTTTAAAAAAGGTTTTGGAAGTAATCTAAAGTTTTATACTTTTGCACCTCGATTCAACGGCGGGGTAGCTCAGATGGTTAGAGCGTCGGATTCATAACCCGGAGGTCAGGGGTTCGATTCCCCTTCCCGCTACTTTTTCTTCTCTGAAAAAGTTTCTCCAAAATTCTAGATTATTTTTAAAGATGAGGCAATATCACATTGAAATTGCTGCCTTGTCCTAATTCGCTCTTGAGGATTATTCTGCCTCCATGTATATCTACAATTCGCTTACAGATAGATAAACCTATTCCATAGCCTTTATAGTTAGATGCATTTTTGGTTCTAAAAAAAGGCTCAAATACCTTTTCTTGGTCTTCTTTGGATATTCCGATACCTGTGTCAGCTACATTGATTATACAATTACTCTTATTAAACCTTATATTGATAACGGCCATGTTGTTTTCAGAATATTTGCAAGCGTTGTCTATCAAATTATTAAATAGCGTTCTTAGCAAAGATTTGTTGCCGTTTATTGTTACTGACTCGTCGTCATCCGGAATTTCTTCAAAGTCAATAGAAATGCGATAATTTTGGTGTTGGTGCTGGAGTTCATCTTGTACCTCAAACAACACCTCGTCTATTCGAATAGGAACCATTTGAAGCGACTTATCCCCTTTCTCGGACTTCGCCAATTGTAATAGCCCATTTATCAACTGTATAAGTCTCTGATTATCAATATTCAAAGACTTAAGTATTTCTTTATACTCCTCTGGCGTCCTATCTTTTTCTAGGGCTACCTGTATTTCTGATTTTATGGCTGCCAAGGGCGTTCTTAGCTCATGTGAGGCATTACTTACGAAGCTTTTCTGAAGTTCAAAAGACTTTTCGATTCTCGAAAGCATCTCGTTAAAATTTCTGGCCAGCTGGGCTATTTCATCTTTGTTATTGCCAGTACTGAGTTTCTTGGTGAGGTCTCGGGCGGTTATTTTTGAGACTTCTTGGTTTATCCGAGAAATAGGCTTAAGTGATTGACCAGCAAACACAAATCCGAAAATAATGGTGAGAAAAATTGAGGAAACTAAGCCGATGGTCATGGCATCTTTAATCCTTTCGAGTTTTTGTTCACCATAGGTATCTTCGGCCTGAGCCAATATGAGATAATCCTTTTTCAGGTCCTCGTCGGTGTACATCAGTCCTACAACTTTCTTGTTCTGGTAATCAGCTTCGTGGTATTTAAACTTTCTTATTTTTTCTAGAATCTCGGGACTGTATGGAAATTTATTAACAGAGTCGATGTTACTATAGGTTACCAGATTTTCGTCATTAAACACCAAAACTTCAGCTGCATAAAGACTCGAGAGGGTATTTCTGTCAATTACCTTTAAGAGCCGTTTATCAACGTTTTTTTCTTTTATAAGAAGCTTTGCAGTGGTTTGGGCCCTGTCTTTCAGATAATTATTGAACTCATCTTTGGTGTAGCCTTCTAATAAATAATATAGAGATAACGAAAATACCACCAGAATGAGAGCTACAATCAGTGTGAATTGAAAAGCTATTTTTGTCCGGATTTTCATTTCTCAATCTCTTCTTTCAAAATATATCCCATGCCAGTTTTGGTATGTATAAGCTTAGGAGTAAAGTCTTTATCTATTTTTTTTCTTAAGAAGTTAATGTAAACTTCTATTACATTCAGACTTTGTTGGTTGTTTTGTTCCCAAAGGTTTTCTGCAATATCTGCTTTTGAAACTACACGGCCTTTGTTCTTTATTAAATATTCCAAAAGGGAGAATTCTTTAGGAGTAAGCTCAATATTTTGACCATCTCGCATCACAATTTTTGACTCCGAGTCCAATTCTAAGTTGGCGATTTTCAGAATATCATGCTGCTCGTTTTCAGATTTGTGGTTTCTCTTTATGAAAACATTGATTCTGGCCAAAAGCTCTCTAAAATCGAATGGCTTAACTAAATAATCATCAGCCCCTTTTTCAAAACCTTCTATTTTGTCTTCAGTTTCGCCAAGGGCGGTGAGCATGATTATAGGAATAGAAGGCTTTTTTTTGCGTACTTCTGAACAAACCTCGTAACCATTCAGAACAGGTAGGTTTAAATCAAGAAGAATTAGGTCAAAATCATTGTGAAGAGCTAGCTTTAAACCGATTTTTCCATCAAAAGCTATTTCAGTCTCAAAGCCTTTTTCCTGAAGACCTTTGCTGATGTTTTGAGCGATTCTTAGGTCGTCCTCTACAATTAATATCTTTTTTGACCCACTCATTTTTTTAAATTTTTAACTTTTGGAAAAACCAACTAAAACCTACGACTAGCAAAACTCCAATTGGATTGAGCCATAAAAACGCCACAAGTTCGTATTTCCATATCAAAATTACTAATATTTGGCCCAAAATAGCTGCCCAAAAAATAGGCTTGGCTTTGATGGACTTAAGATAAAAAGCCACGAGGAAAATACCAAGTATGATTCCATAAAACCATGACCCTAAGACATTTACGAGTTCAATCATACTATTTCCTAATTTTTGGGCAAAAGAGGCAACCAGAATACAGAAGATTCCCCAGAAAATTGTTAGTGCTTTGGAATACTTAAGCTCCAACTTTTCACCTTCGGGCTTATATTTGGTTTTGTAAATAACATCCACCAAGCTAGTAGCTGCGAGCGAATGATAAGCAGAGGCCACGGAACCCATCGATGCCGAAAATATAATAGCCACCAAAAGCCCAATAAACCCATGCGGCAAGAAATCCATAATAAACCTCAGAAATATGTAGTTGACATCATTGGGATCACCTCCAGGGTTATTCTTTTTGACAATTTCAGAAACTTCAGCTTTTAAGTTTTTTTGTTCCTCAATAATTTTATTTAAATCAGCACTACTTTTATTTATTACTGACTCATTATCAAGCTTTAGAGCGTTTTTAAGATCCCCAACAATTTGTTTTTTCTCTATTATCAAGTCCTTGTTTTTTTGCTCTAATTCTCTGTACTCAGCAGCGTATTGACTGTTTTCTATTTTAGAGACTTCTACCTTGTTATAAAATACTGGAGAATCATTGAATAGGTAAAAAACAAATACCAAAACGCCTATCAACAGAATTCCGAACTGCATGGGTATTTTAATGAAGCCGTTCATTATCAATCCCATACGACTCTCTTTGATAGACTTTCCTGTTAAATATCGACCTACTTGAGATTGATCTGTTCCAAAATATGACAGTTGCAAAAAGAAACCTCCAATCAAACCTGACCAAAGATTGTATCTCTCGGTAGGGTTAAATTTTAAATCTATTACGTTCATTCGGCCAGCTTTACCAGCAATTTGTAAAGCATCGAATGTGCTAACATCGGCTGGTAAAAGCTTTACCACACAATAACCTGCAAAAAACAAGGCGAAAGTGACAAAAAACATCTGTTGTAGATGGGTGTAAGATATCGCTTTGGTACCCCCTATTACGGTGTAAATCAAGACTATACCACCCATAATGATATTGGTAACGGTTATGTCCCAACCAAAAATGGTGGATAAGATGATAGACGGTGCATATATGGAAATTCCGGTAGCCAATCCCCTACTTACCAAGAATAATATGGCGGTGAAGATTCTGACCCTAGAATCAAAGCGGTTTTCGAGGTACTCGTAGGCAGTATAAACTTTTAATCTGTGAAAAATTGGCACGAAGGTGACACTTAGAACAATCATGGCCAGTGGTAAGCCAAAATAAAACTGAACGAAACGCATACCGTCAGAAAAACCTTGGCCAGGAGCGGACAAAAACGTAATGGCACTGGCTTGAGTAGCCATTAGTGAGAAACCAACATGATACCAAGGCAGCGATTGATTTCCAAGAAGATATCCATCAATGTTGCTATCCTTTCTGTTTTTGTATATTCCGTAAAATATAATAGAAGAGAGTGTAAGTACAAGAAATAGCCAATCAATATTGGTCATGAAAAATATTGGGTTAGGAATAGATAAAGGAATATTTGTATCAACAGAAAGCCCGAAAGAATCAAATAGACGGTTTTCCAAGATTTAAAAAATGGCGGTTTCTCTGTCATGGGTATTTTAATTTAGGACTGCCAATAGCTCCTTGGCCTTAAGAACCAAGTCGGAACTAGGATAGCTTCTCATAAAGTCGTTTAGTGAAATAACATATTGATCCTTATTCCCAATTTTCTTCAGCACCATTATTCTCAACATGGCCATTTTATCTTCTATCTGACTACCCACGTATTCGTTTAGACCTTGGTCTATTTGGGTAAGAGCCTGATTGAAATCATTTTGGTCATATAGATTAAATGCTTTGGAATAAAATGTCAAAGCTTCTGTTTCTTTGTCCTTACTCAGTTTTATTGAGCCCTTTTTAAGCTGTCTTGCGAACGACGAAATCGGATAATCTTTTAATAATCTGGCAGTAAAACTATTGTTCTGAGCGTCTTTCTCCATAATAGCGAGGTAATATAGAGCCTCGGGTTCATAAACTGACCTTGGAAAATTTGTTATTAGGCTATTAAATGTAGTTTTGGCTTTCTCTTCGTCGTTAAATTTGAGTTTATAAATCTTACCGATTTGAAACAATGCTTCCTCTTGTTTTCTTTTTGAGGCCATCTTTTGAATGTTGGTGGTAGGTATCTTTTTGAGCATTTCCTTTTTTTCTTGCTCAATTTCTTTTTTAGCCAACAACTCCTTCATTTCTTCTTCCGAACTCGCAGTAGTTTTTACGGCCGATTTAGTGGAGTCTAGTGTTTGACGTTCGATTTTTAGACTAAAAGAACCCATAGTTTTTTCAGAACGCCTCCAGTTATCTTCAAGTGCTCTATTTCCCCAGTTTCTTACGAATTCATTCTTGGCTTTTATGGATTCTACGGGATCATAAAGTAACCAGCGTTTGAAATCCTTGGGTAAGTTCCCCGTGGTGGCGGTTTTCAAAACAGAGCTATTTGTGTTATCTACTTCTATCTTTTTTTGTGCCTCCTTTCTTTGAGTTATCATTTGTTCAAGCTTGAAATCCAGCTCATTGGGATTCATCGCCGCAAGCTTTTGCAAACTATCCTCTAAGTCATAGGCTTTTTTGTATTTGATAAAATCATTCAAAAACATTGCTTTTTGACCTATCATAGTGCCATTCGCTTCGTTTTTGGGTAAAGTTATGAGCGTACTATCGTAGTAAACCCCGGCCATTTCGTAGTCTAGCATCTTTTCGAAGTACAAATCACCAAGAGCTTTATAAGCAGCCGCTTTCTCTAATGGACTATCGAGAGATTCTGAAACTGCCTTATTGAAATTCTTGATTGCTAATTCGTAATTGCTCTTTCGGGCCTCAGTTTCGCCCATTTTATAATAAATTTTACTTCTCAAATCCTGGTTCTTGCGGTCTTCCAACATTTTCTCAAAAGCAATATTGGTATTTTTAGCTAATGACTGAGTAGATATCAAACCCAAGTTGGCATTGAATTCTAAATCATAGTTGGGTTTGTTTTTGAGAACCTGATTATAATTTTTTCGAGAAAGAATTTGCTGATTTAGACTAGCGTATAATTGGGCAGCTATGTAATGAAGTCGTGCTTTTTCAGATCCTCTTTTCATATTTTTGAGGGCTTCATCTAAAAAAACTACCGCAAGAGCAGGTTCGTTTTGCAACTGATGATAGTAAGCCTTTGTCGCCAAGAATTTTGCTTTATTCTTTCCGCTTAGCTTTTGATTCTTCAACAAATCAGCCACTTGGTTGGCACTTACGAGGTCTTCGTTTTCAATGTATGACCGCATCAACCATATTAAAGCTTCGGTTTTGGCAGAGGCCGATTTCGAAGTGGTGTTTACATATTTGAAGGTTTCCAAAGCATTAAATATTTCCTCTTTTTCCAACCTAGCCTTTCCAATGAGCAAATAAGCCTCATTTAAATGGCGACTATTGGAGTGCCTTTCAGCTATTATAGAGGCCTTTTTTATGGCGTCAGTCAAATACAATTTGGCTGAATCTAACCCTGTGGAGTCAATTTTTCTAAAGATTGGGAGAGTTTCTTCGAATGACTCTTTATTGTTTGCAATTATGATTTCGTTTGCAATCTTAAAGTCCTCACGAGCAATCAAAAGTGCGTTGTATTTGGCGTTGGTATTGTGCCAAGCCTTACTCATTGGGCCATTTTTGTATTGGCTACATGAGATAGAAACAAGGGTTACAACTAAAAGGAAATATATTTTTCTCAATTTAATTCTTAGGTTCTTTTGAAAGCTTTAACGAACGTTTTTTCTTTTAATTATCCAATTTAATGCCAAAAAAAACATCAAATATCATAATCCCTCAATAATATTGAACTACAAAAACATTTCTGCGGATTTTTCCATTTGTGTGATTGCCGTTTGGTAACCCAAATCAAACATCTGTTGGGCATTTTTTAAACTCATACCATTGAAACGTATGATATTTTTAGGTTCTATCAAAATGTCAAATTTACCATGCTTCCGGGCACTTTGTTGGCCAATGGACATCATCAGAGACTTCATAATAATATCTTTTGCCGAGTTAACTGGCATTTTCCGCTCAATGGGCATAACATTTACTCCAATTTTAAGATCAACCTCATCTTCCAGTGGCTCTACTGGCATATTGTTCAGTACCCCACCATCAATATATGAGCTTCCGTCAATGATTACAGGAGCAAAAACCCCTGGAATAGCACAAGAGGCCGTGATTGCTTTTGCCAGATTATTTCCTGACCGAAAATAAACCAATTCGCCTCTTAGAATCTCTGTGGTGGCTACAATCAATGGAATATTCAGTTTTTCAAAGCTATTTTCAGGAATATACTCTTGAATGAGCTTCTCAACTTTTTCCATTGAAAAAATGCCCATTTTGTTAAATGCAAGCTTAATATTTCCCGAAATTCCTTTTTTCAGAATAATTTCAGAAATTTCTGCAGGTGAATACCCGGCTGAATACAATGCCCCAACCAAACTGCCAGCACTAGCTCCAGAAATAATGTCGGGTTTAATTTGTAGTTCATCTAATGCCTTTAGTACTCCCAAATGTCCAAATCCTCTTGAACCACCACCTGATAAAACCAAACCAATCTTCATAAAAAATACAATTATTGGATAAAATCCTCCAGTTTACCTAAGTTCTTGGCCTTGAAACCTCTATCCGTTTTCTCTATTTCTGCAACCTCGCTTTGAGCGTCATGGTCAAACAAAAGCAGTATATTTTCTGAAACTATTCTCTCCAACAAAGAGTTTTTTTCCTCCATGGTTTGTAAAGGTCGTACATCATAAGACATACAGTAAGGAACATGAATATGAGCTGAGGAAGGTATAGTATCTGCCGCGAAGAGTATTTTCTGATTGTTGTACTGAATCAGCGGCATAATCATTTTTTCTGTGTGCCCATCTGCATAAATAAATTCAAAGTTTTGACCTAGAGCTTTCTCATCTTTGTCAATAAAGTTCAAATGTCCGCTTTCCAGAATTGGCATCAGGTTTTCTGTCAAAAAAGTTGCTTTTTCTATTGGATTAGGTTTTGTGGCCGATTCCCAATGTTGACTGTGGGTCCAATATTTGGCATTTGGAAAGGTCAATCTGTAAGCATTCTTGGCCGTATTCCATGAAACCGCACCACCACAGTGGTCAAAATGAAGATGAGAAAGAAGAACGTCTGTTATTTGATTTTCGTGATAACCAGCACTTCGAATAGATTTTATCAATTCTCCATCGCCGTGTCGAAAATAATAGTTTTGCCATTTCTCGGGTTGCTTATCCCCCATTCCAGTATCAATCAGAATGAGTTTATTTGCCTCTTCTACCAACAAACAACGCATTTTCCAACTACAAAGGTTATTGACATCAGCCGGAACCATTTTTTGCCAGATGGTTTTGGGCACCACACCAAACATAGCTCCTCCATCTAACTTAAAATTGCCAGCGTCAATTATAGAAATTTTCATTTTGCGAAAAATATTTCCTAAAATTAATCTTTTAAAACCAAACTCGCTACGTTTTCGACATGGAAAGTATGGGGAAACATATCCACTGGATTAATTTTTTCGACCTCGTATTTGGCAGACAAAATTTCAATATCACGGGCCTGAGTTGCCGGATTACAGCTTACATAAACTATTCTCTTAGGCGATATTTTCAAAAGTAGCTCGCAAACGGGACGGTCCATGCCAGCTCTAGGAGGATCCACTATTACGATATCTGGCTTACCATTTTGTGTAATAAAGTCGTCGGTGAATATTTTTGCCATATCTCCAGCAAAAAAACTGGTATTATGGATGTCGTTTATCTCAGAATTTATTTTTGCATCGTCCACTGCAGCATCAATATATTCTATCCCCACAACTTTTTTGGCTTTTTTAGCTACAAAGTTGGCAATCGTACCTGTTCCTGTGTAAAGGTCGTACACCAAGTCGTTGTCCGAAATTTGTGCAAAATCACGTACAATTTTATATAGATTGTATGCCTGGTCAGAATTGGTCTGATAGAAAGATTTTACTCCAATTCTAAACTTAAGCCCTTCCATTTCTTCAGTGATATAGGGCAAACCATAATAGTTAACGGGTTCGAGGTCAAAATACGAGTCATTTCGTTTTTGATTGATAAAATAGTTCAATGACGTGGTTTTTGGAAACTTTTCAATGAATTTATCCAAAACTGCCTTTATATTTTCTTGAGAATCGTCAGCCACTTGAAGAACTACCATCACCTCACCCGTAGAGGTGGTTCGGATCATAACGTTTCTAAAAAAACCTTTGTGAACCACGTGGTCATAAAACGGTAAACCGCTTTGGTGTGCATAGTCAGTAAAGAAATCTCGAATGGCGTTGGAAGGATCTCCCTGAAGGAAACATTTTTTAATTGGCAAAACCTTCTCAAATCGCTTCGGAATATGAAAACCCAAAGCGTCTTTTGATATTTCGTCACCAGAAGCCACCTCTTCGGCCGTTAACCACCTTGAATTAGAGAATGTATATTCGAGTTTGTTTCTATAAAATTTTGTAGACTCAGAGCCCAAAATGGGTGTAAAGGCAGGAAGTTTAACTTTCCCTATTCTAGTGAGTTGGTCATAGACCTGTTTCTGCTTCTGCTCTAATTGCTTTTCGTATGGAATGTGTTGCCATTTACAACCGCCACAAACACCGAAATGCTCACAAAAAGGCTCGATCCTATCTGATGAATATTTGTTTATTGCTAAAATTCGACCTTCCGAAAAGTTCTTTTTGGTTTTTGATACCAATAATTTCACCTCATCTCCGGGGCAAACGTTGCTACCCTCAACAAAAATAACCTCACCATCATCTTTGACGATGCATTTACCCTCGGCTGCAAAATCTAAGATTTGGATATTTTCTATGACTCTCTTCTTACTTTTTTTCATTTTGTGTTTTTCAAGGTTTTTTTGAGCAACTGAGACTTCGTCAAAAGACTAAAAATAATAAACTCTCGATTCAAACCATTTCTATTTATCAAATAATTAATTTTGCCTTTGCAAAAACAAGGAAGATTTGATGAACGAGAAAATGGATTTTGGACAAATAAAAAAAGCGATGAATTTTTCATCGCTTTGTGATCCCGCTGGGATTCGAACCCAGGACCCATACATTAAAAGTGTATTGCTCTACCAGCTGAGCTACGGAATCGAAAATGATTCTAAAAATATTTCTGAAAACTTAAGTGATCCCGCTGGGATTCGAACCCAGGACCCATACATTAAAAGTGTATTGCTCTACCAGCTGAGCTACGGAATCAAGACCTTGTCTCAAATGAGGATGCAAAATTATGAAATTAAGCCAACAATGCCAAAACTCTTTTTAAAATTATTCCTATTATTTTTCCTGCTTTTGTTTCAATACACTGATTGTAAGGCACAAAATGATGTGGCTAAAAAAGCAGATTCTTTATTTAGTGCAAAA
>NZ_RJUF01000048.1 GCF_024343775.1 Lacihabitans soyangensis
TGATGATTACACAAAAAGGTGTACCACTGTCTGTTGGATTAACCTCAGCCAATGTTCATGACGTAAACTATCTTGGAATGATAGACAAAAAAGAACAACTTGCAGGTTATGAGTTAATTGCAGACAAAGGTTATCTCTCATTGGGCTATCAAACATCTCTTTTTGAACAAGACAAAATCAGACTAATAACACCAATTAGAGGTAATATGAAAGAAAGAGTAGATGTGTGGAATAAGTCTTATCGATATATTAGAAAAAGAATTGAAACACTTTTTTCACAACTCTGTGATCAAATGATGTTTAAAAGAAACTACTCAAAATCATTAGATGGCCTGCTTACAAGAGTCGTTGCAAAGGTAAACGCTGTAGCTGTTTTACAATTCATAAATATGTCAAACAATAGACCAATAAATCAGTTGAAGCATGCCATGTTTATTTAAACCGCACAAGGGGTTAATAGAATAAGAAAGTATTTTCAATCGAGAATAACCACAATTCATTAAAATACCTCATTTGGCTTATTATGTCCGCTATTGAAAGCACCTGCGGTCTTGGGTTCAATTATTTTATGCCTTTACCAGCCATTTTAAGCCGAAACCTAGGTGAGCACCCTCAGTTCCAGAAGTTGAACTAAGTACGCTTTAATCAGCCAATTGAAATACTACCTTGATATCATCACCACCCAATGCCGCCAAAAGCCCAGTTACATCATCAATTTTTCCAATTTTGGTATAACTGTAGGAAGTAGAAAAACTTTTATAGAACAACACCAAAGTTCTCGAACCGTACAGCATTAAATCTCCCGACTGAATACTAGTAGGTACCGAAGCGTTGGTGGGTAGGCTTTGGGGCAATTATGCAAATTTTTCGTTGTTATTTAATTCATCCATCTTGAGCGTCAAAGGCAAAAGAGATTTGAAAGCTTTGGAGGTTGGGTTATCTATAAGTGTTGCTGTGAATTTTTTTTGACCAATATTGATTTGTATTTTATTTCCGCTTAGAAATTTGTTTTTTTCAATCATTGTTTCTGGAAATATTTGATTTTCGACTTTACATAAAATACTCAAACCTATGAATAACTGAATAAAAGATAGCAAGAACAATGGTTTCACTCTGATAAATATTTAGTTGAGTTTCTTGTAAATCTTCTTAAAATTATAATTCAAAGTCACGTTCCACATAAAATCCTTATTACCGGGGATATCTGATTTAAAAGTCTGATTAATAGTAGCTTGCAAACTAAAAGGTAGATTTTTATGAGCCAATGAACCTGTCATTGTCAAATAATCTCCTCTGTAGCCATCGGTGTACAAAAAATAAATAGAAGGAAAAACGTTGAAATATAGACTTTTACCTAGGCCGATATTCGTAATGTTTGTGTTTAGAAACAAAACACGTGTCAATTGAGGACCGTGGTTTTGCAGGCCATTGCCATGTAAATACATGGCACTTACACCGAAATTCTTTCTGAATTGATAACTCGGCACTGCCTCAAAAGCTAGAAAACGAAGCATTTCGGTGATTTCCTTGGTTTTCCCGTCTTCTACATCGGTTCGACGAATGAGTGTAAATGCGGGGTGTGCACCAATCCTAAAACCAAATTTTTTATTATCAACCAAACGATATCGCAGCCACCAAATCAAGCCACCTTTTTCGGCATTGGGAACCAATCGAATATCTGGTTCAAAACTCAATTTCTTTTTCCTGAAAGATAAATTGGCCACAAATGCGGGATTATCTAGAGAAAACGTTGGAATAATAGAAAAACCATTGTTGGTAAAGCCGACATTTCCTGAAAATACCATAGGAGTTTGTGTGCTGTCATCAGACTGAGCAAAGCATAATTTGGAACAAAAAAACAAGAGAACAAATAGTACTAATAACCTCATTTTCAGATTTGAATAATTTTGATTTACAAAATTACCAAGCTCTTAATCCCAATCTCTTATACATTTTACGGTTTGACTTACCAATTTCACTTTTATAGAAAAATATATGATTCTATTCTTTTAGATTTACCTAAAATTTAGAAAATATGGTCATTTACGATAGCATTAAAACCTATAATGAAGCTTTCAATCACCCTAATTTGCATCCCATGATTAGCCTACTGGACCTCAGCAAAGGAAATCCATTGAAAAGAGGCAAATTCAGATTGGATTTTTATGCCATTATCATTAAAGATAGCAAATGTGGTGATCTCAGATATGGCTTAAAGCACTATGACTATGAAGAAGGAAGCATCGTGTTCTTTGGCCCTGGGCAGGTGGGCGGCTCAGAGCCTGAAGGTGAATGGCATCAGCCATATGGGCTGGCTTTGGTTTTTCATCCTGACCTCATCAAAGGCACGTCTTTGGCTAAAACAATTCACGAATATTCGTTTTTCAGCTATGATTCTTACGAAGCTTTGCATGTTTCTGAAAAAGAAAGGGGCCTCATAGATATTTGTTTTGGAAATATTGAAACAGAAATAAAACAAAACATTGACAAACACAGCAAAAAGATATTGGTTGCCAACATTGAGTTGCTTTTGAAATATTGTGCTCGTTTTTATGACAGGCAGTTTATAACAAGAGAAACGGCTAATCATTATGTCATTGAAAAATTTGAAAACTTATTGACCGATTATTTGCTCAGTGATAAACTACAAAATGTAGGATTGCCCACTGTAACTTATTTTGCGGAGGAGCTACATCTTTCACCCAATTATTTGGGAGATTTATTAAAAAAAGAAACAGGGAAAACTACCTTAGAACTTATACATTTGAAAATCCTCGACCTTGCCAAATATAAAGTTATGGACAACACTAAATCTATTAGTGAAATAGCCTATGAGCTCGGCTTCAAATATCCGCAACATTTCACACGTTTATTTAAACAAAAAGTTGGGGTAAGTCCGAATGAGTTTCGTGGGTTGAATTAAACGGTCACTTTAACTTAGAATACTGGTTATTAATGTTATACACCAAGCCTATACTCCACAAAAAATCTTTTCCAGCAATATCTGTTTTTATGGCTTTGCTCGCAATGGCGTTCAATGAGACTGGGAAATTTCTTTTGAATAAATTTAAGGTGGCGTTTATATATGTGCCATCATTGTCATCCATTTTTAGATAATATGCCTGTGGAATGAAGCCTAAACTAAATTTATTAGAAAGTTTCAAGTTTAATATACTTCGCAATGCAACGAATGTAGTATGCTGCAAAACATCCTTAGTCAGACCTTTTGAACCTAAATAATATAACCCTAGGCTGGCATTTTTGGACACCAGATAGGTGGGCGAAACCTCCCATGCAAAAAACCTCTGAGCGGCCAAGAAATTCCTGGTTGTTCCGTTTTCTGTCACCGAAATGTCTCGAAAAACCACCGATGGATGAGCTCCCAAGCCAAGGTTAAATTTCTTCTGCTGAATAAGTTTATACCGCCACCAAAATACAAAAGCCCAAGGTTTGCCAGTCATACCAAAGCGAAACATGGGATCAAAACTCAATCGTCCCTTACCCACGTTCATATCGAATAAAATGGCAGGTTTCCCCAACGAAAATGTGGGTATTAGCGAAACACCGTTGTTGGTAGCTGTAATTTGTCCTCTCAAGAAAGTGGGAGTTTGGGTGCTATCGGTATTCTGAGAAAAAGTAGCGTAGAAAGAAAATATCAAGAAAATAGAGATGGAAACTGACTTCATCGAAAGGGCTCTTTTAGTTCTAGTGCAAAGGTCTTACTTTTTGTTATATTTCCAACTACCATTACTACGGCATCATTTACCATTTTCACTTATCAACTATAAAAATTCAAAAAGACTTACAGCTTTATCGTATTTTTGAATTAAACGTTCTGACAAGCATTGATAAAATCGAAAAAACAGGTAGTGTCACCGAATTAAATTCAAACAAAGGTCAAGAAACATTTGTATAATTCGGGGAGAGATTTGCTAGAAATAATCTAAAATTTTAAACAAACAACTTGATTAATAGTACTCTTAATCGAACTTTTAGAAGTACTATTAAAAAACTATAAAGAATATGATTGCTGCAAATGATCTAAAAGTAAGAGGATTAAAGGCCATTGAAGAAGAAATGAAGCACTTCGATGAGGTTGGAATTACTGTCAGAGGTAAGGTGAAATACGTTGTTATGAAAGTTGAAAAATTTGATGAATTGCGTGAATATGAGCTAGATAAGGCATTAGCAGAAGCACAACAAGACATTAAGGAGGGAAGGTTTGTAAATGAAAACGCAGAAGAACATATAAACAGGCTCTGGAATGATTAAAATATTGAGTACAAGGCGATACGAAAAAAGCCTTGAAAAATTCAAAAAACAGCATCCTGAGCTTAAAAGTCAATATTCTAAAACCTTGTTTTTATTAGAAGAAAATCCTTTCCACCCTTCACTTCGGCTGCATAAATTACAAGAAAATCTTCAAGAATTTTACTCCATCAGCATCAACATGAAATACAGGATTTTGCTGGATTTTATTATTCTAGACGACCAAATTATACTTTTGGATATTGGTAGTCATTTGTACAGATAATTCAAATCCTTGAAAAAACCGATTATCAAAGATTTGAATAAAAAAAATGATCGAGGCAAAGAAAATCCACCTCGACCAAATTTCAGTTACAATTCCTTCTTCTTCAGAGCCTTCACGGCAAAGTCAGCAGCACGAGCTGTAAGTGCCATATAGGTAATTGATGGATTGACGCATGAAGCGGAGGTCATGGCGGCCCCATCGGTTACAAACACATTTTTGCAATCGTGTACTTGGTTAAAGGCATTTAAGACTGATGTTTTAGGGTCGCGGCCCATGCGGGCAGTTCCCATGTCGTGTATCCCCAAGCCCATGTGTGTCGGTCGGTCATAAGGCGTCACATTTTTAAATCCTGCGGTTTCTAGCATTTCAACGGCACTGGCAACTATGTCTTTTCGCATTGCCCAATCATTTTCTACAAATGCTGCATCAGTCACAATCATCGGAATTCCCCATTTGTCTTTTTTCACAGGATCAAGAAAAATCCTATTGTTTGGGTCTGGTAATATCTCACCAAAACCTCCAATTCTGATACTCCAAGGGCCAGGCTTGGTTAGGCTTTGTTTAAAGTCGTCTCCAAATCCGTCGGCGGCAACTCCTCTTTCCCAGCCATCTCTCACTGCACCTCCTTGATAACCAAAACCTCTCAGATATGCGGTTTGCTTGTCATTTCCCCAATTCCTGAATCGTGGAATATACATGGCATTTGGCCGTTGACCATATACATAGTCGTCCTCAAAACCATCTACTGTGGCAGATGCCCCGGAGCCCAGTTGGTGATCCATTAGATTTCTTCCCACCTGGTCGCTGTCATTACCAAAGCCATTTTGAAAACGATTAGATTTTGAATTCAACATCAAAGCCGCAGTATTAATTGAACCAGCATTTAGGAAGATTATCTTCGCAAAAAAATCTTCAGTTTGCATCGTGTTCTGATTAATAATTCGAACGCCCGTAGCACGTTTCTTCTGCTCGTCGTAAATGATTTCAGAAACGATTGAATCGTGTAAGATACTCAATCGATTGGTTCGCATGGCTGCTGGAATTGAACCAGACAATGAACTATAATATGCCCCATAAGGACAGCCTCTGTTGCATTTGTTCCTATATTGACACGAGCCACGACCCAATTTGGTATGTATGTCTTGGGCTTGAGTCAAATTTGCCACGCGACCCACAGTCACAGGTCGGTTAAACTTCTCAAACATTTTATTTTTAAAATGAGCTTCTGGAGCAAAAAGTGGCATAGCCGGCAAGAAATGTCCATCTGGAAGAACCTCAAGACCTTCTTTTTGACCACTTACGCCCACAAATTTCTCCACATGTGTATACCAAGGCTCCAAGTCTTCGTAACGAATGGGCCAATCTATGCCGATACCTTCTTTCGCATTAGCCTCAAAATCATGTTTTCCCCATCTATAACTCTGACGGCCCCAATGCATTGATTTTCCACCTGTGTGATAGGCTCTGATCCAGTCAAAAGCACGTATTTCGATGTAAGGATTTTCTTTGTCGTTGGTTAAATGATTCACCACTTCCTCGCTTCCCAATCCCCAAAAACGACTATTTGCCCAACGTTCTTCTGCAGAAATATTGGTGGTTTTACCTCGGTGCTCAAAATCCCAAGGCTCTTTCATGGCAGTATCATAGCCCTCGATATGCTTTATTTCGTGACCTCGCTCTATCATCAAAACCTTTAACCCCCTTTCTGTGAGTTCTTTAGCAGCGAAGCCACCAGACATTCCCGAGCCAACTACTATGGCATCGAATGTATTATTTTTATTTGCTTTTATATTTAAATTCATGATTTTCAGTTTGTTTTTTGTCACTAAGGCACGAATGAATTTATCGTGCTTTAATTATTTTCAGTAAGCAAATGATTTTTGATTTGGTTTTAACTTGATGAGTTCCAGTTTCCCTGGAATTTGAACATACTCAAAAGAAGCTTTTAAGCCTGCTTCTGAAGTAAAATAACCCAGAAGCGTTAATTCTTTCATTAAACGCCAAAACGGGGTAACTTTACTTGTAATTTTCTTGGTTTCTTGTTCCAATAGCTTCAGAACTCCAGTTCTTTCATCAGCCTTTAAACTCAAAAACTTCACCTTCTCCATTGAGGCCAAGCCATCTAAGAAACTCTGATGTTCAGGTTCCCTATAGCAATCGTTCAACATCATTACAATGAAAGCAGGCACACCCACATCCTTTGCTCCAGGAGTATCAGTTTTGGGGATGATCATTTCCGCAATTTCGGCAAGAATTTTCTGTTGCGTCTCTGTCAAAGAGAATGAAGAATCGTTGTTATTGGGTGAAGTAAATGTTTCCCATTTATCCATGGCCATGATGGTCGGTGCTGAGAAGGTCCCCCCCAACATCAAGGCCACATTTCGTATGACTTCTCGTCTGTTCATTTTTTTATTATCGATTGAATTTTGTATTGATAACAAATATATTTATTCAATCCGAAAATCAGACTAGAAAACTTAATCTTTCCGCAATTAATTCTTCAGAAGTCACTTTCCGAGTTTATCGAATTCTATTTAGATCGTATTGCTTCGAAATAATAACTATTCCATCTAAAATTATTTAGTATTCATCGAATTTTATGAAATAAAAAAAATATAAGAAATACCTTTGCAAACCGAAAGTAAAAGTCTCAAATGAAGAAATTATTGTTAGTCGTTTTCATTTCCACCCAAAGTTATGCTCAAGAAAAACCTTCGAATGGATCACCCATAAAACCTACACCAGTTGAGTTCCTTTTGGGGCACAAGCGTATTCAAGGTCAGACTATTATCATTAAAAACTTTTCTAAAAGTAAATTTGGCATTTTCTCCTTAACAACATTGGCTGGCGATTATAAAAATGTAGATAAGACCAATAACGAACTTTTTTCGAATATTCAGCTCAATTATGACATTTACAAAGGTCTGAAAATAACCAGCGGAGCCACTTTCAGCTCTGTCAAAGGTTTTGCACCAATAGCAGGCTTAGAGTATGTTTTCGTCAACAAAAACTTCACTATTGTTTTAAATCCAACCATTGAACTTAACAAGTCCTCAGGGTTGGCGAATTTCGGCCAATTAGAATATGCTCCAAAAAATGACAAATTGAATCCTTATTTTCGGATCCAAGGTTTGTATGTTCATGGTATCAATGATAACCACCACGAAAGAAGTTCAATAGTCTTGCGGACAGGTATAAGCAAAAAAAGTTTTTCAACCGGGCTTGGCTTCAACCAAGACTATTATGGTCCAAGTAAAATAGTAAAATCAAATTTCGGAGTATTTTTTCAGTATAAATTTATTTAACAATTAATCTGTTTTTTTTAAAATGGCAAAACCGAACCAACTCAATCAAACCATGCGGACTTACCACCGCTATTTGGGCTTTTTCTTAGCTGGCATCATGGCGGTGTATTCCATCAGTGGTATCATAATGGTGTTCAGAAATACCGATTTTCTTAAAAGTGTTGTGAAAATCGAAAAAACTGTTGAACCCAACTTAAAAGGGGACCAGCTTGGCCCGATATTGAAAATGAAGGTGAATGTTGAAAAAGAAGAAAATGGAATTATTTACTTCAAAGGTGGCCAGTACAATTCTCAAACTGGTGAAATAAAAGCCGAGAAAAAAGAATTACCTTTTATACTAGGCAAAATGGAACACTTACACAAAGCCACCACCAATGATCCCTTGTTTTACTTGAATTTGTTTTTTGGCTTATCCTTATTCTTTTTTGTAGTTTCATCATTTTGGATGTTTTTGCCCGGAACTAAAATCTTCAAAAAAGGACTTTATTTTACGCTTGGAGGCATTATACTCACAATTATCATGCTTTTTGTCTAAATAAAAGAATCATTTTGGCTTGTTGGATCCCTGATAAAGAAACCAAAAACACCACTCATATTCATAACAGTATTGGTGGTGTTTTTTCTTTTCCCCGAGGGGTAAATACAATCTTTACAAGTTAAAAAATAACGGTCTAATGATTAGTTTATAAGAATCTAGAAATCCACAATGGTTTTTTATGCCTTTTTTTGATGCCTTTCGCAAAAACAGCATTTTTTGGTTGAAAATGAGTTTTCAATTAGAGAAACCTACAGAGAATCGGCGGAAAATTGTTTTTTGAAGTAAAAACTTATGATTTTTCACCTAGCTCACTGAACATCTGGTGTTGGCCAATTCAAAAAAATCTTGAATTCAATGTCAAGCTCATAATTATTAAGCTCCTGGTAAACTTTCCAAAAGCACTTGGGGTTCTTAAATAAAGCACTTATGTCAAATGACTAAAATACCTTTATCAGTTCTTGAACTTGCCACCGTGGTAGAGGGAGGAAATCACAGAACTGCCATAGACAATACTGTAAAAATCGCCCAACACGTAGAAAAACTTGGTTATCAGCGTATTTGGATGGCAGAACACCACAATATGGAGTACATTGCCAGTACGGCAACGTCTGTTTTGATAGGTCATGTGGCAGGGAAAACCGAAAGTATTAGAATAGGTTCTGGGGGAATCATGCTGCCCAACCACAGCCCGTTGGTCATAGCAGAACAGTTCGGTACCTTGGAAACCATGTATCCTGGTAGAATAGATTTGGGCTTGGGTCGGGCACCCGGTTCCGATCAATTGACTGCAATGGCTTTGAGAAGAAATCAAGAAACGGCCCACTCTTTCCCAAGAGATGTGCGGCAATTGCAAAAGTATTTTAGTGATGACAATTCCGACGCCCAAGTGCGGGCATTCCCAGGTGAGGGCTTGGATGTACCTATCTGGATATTGGGTTCGAGCACTGACAGTGCCTATTTGGCTGCAGAGTTAGGGCTTCCTTATGCTTTTGCCTCGCATTTTGCTCCTGCTCAGTTTCGGACAGCTATTCAAATTTACCGAAGCAATTTCAAGCCATCGGCTTCTCTTCAAAAACCCTACATTATGGCCTGTGTGAATGTAATAGGTGCAGATACAGACGATGAGGCAAACCTATTGTTGAGTAGTTTATTAAATCTTTTTGTCGGAATTATTACTAACACACGAAAACCGCTAAGGCCAGCAGGTACTTTTCCCGAGAGTTACAATATCCCCGAAGTTAAAAATGCGGTAAACAATATGCTTTCTTGTACATTTTACGGAAGCAAAGAAACGTTGAAAGAAAACCTTTCACAGTTCATTTCCGAAACTGGAATAGACGAACTCATGGTAGCTTCACACATTTTCGATTTGGACGCAAAATTGAAGTCCTTCAGAATTCTAAATGAAGCTATGGGTTCTGTGAAGGTGGTTAATTTGTAATAGGCTCATAAATGATTAGATTTTACGGAGCAATACTTGTGAATTCGTTAATTTTTCAGCGTATGCAAGCTAATTCTTTAGACATTGACCTACATAGACAATTAATCCTCTTTCTCCGAAATCCGCAACAACACAATCGCCATCATCACAAACAAACCCAACACAAAGCCCAATCCAAGTCTCAAGCCAAAGGTTTCGGCCAGAAAACCGATTGCTGGAGGGCCAATAAAGAATCCGGTGTAACCTATCGATGTGGCCATAGAAATCCCAGCCGATGGACTTATATTTTTGAGGTTTCCAGCAGACGAAAACACTATGGGCACGATGGTAGAAAGCCCTAAGCCAACTAAAAAAAAGCCCAAAAATGTACTCCAAACTGATACAAAAAACAGTGCAATACCTAAACCGAAAATAGCCAAAAGGGCATCTATCAACATCAGTTTCTGCTTACCTAGTTTGAGTGTGAAATAGTCACCGAATATACGTCCAATGGTCATAGAAACCCCAAAAATACCAAACGCCCAGGCACTTATAAGCTCGCTTTGATTCACTACGGTATTCATAAAAATGGCTGACCAGTCCACCATGGCACCCTCACCAGTCATACAACAGAAAGCAATTATACCAAATGGAAGAATGGTTTTAAAAGCCAAGAAATTATCAGTTTTTAGGTTGTTCGTGGCAACAACAGGTTCGTGAATATGGTCTCTGATGAGTTTGGTTGAAGCCCAAAGTATGGGAAGAATGCCGAAGATCCCAATAATGTTGAGATGTGTTTGAAGTGATACCTGAAAATTTGAAAACAAACCTCCTACGGCCGCTCCCAAGGCCATGCCAATACTAAAAATAGCATGAAAAGACGAGAATATAATTTTGCCCCAAAGCCTTTCTACTAGAACCGCCTGGCCATTCATCGTGACATCCATAGCACCCGAGGCTGCACCCAAAAAGAAGAAACAAAGCCTGATGAGCCATTCGTTTTGAGATAAGGCTACCATTGGAATGGATATACAGAACAAAAGTGCAACTATTTTGACGATTTTATCAGAGCCAAATCTACTGCCCAACCAGCCTGCAAAAGGCATAGAAGCCATTGAACCTAATGCAATGCAGAACAAAACTGTGCCCAATTGAGCATTGTTTAGTCCATAAAAACGCTGCAATTCGGGCAGTCTGGAGGTCCAGTTGGCATACAGAAAACCGTTTACAAAAAAGAAAGTTGAAACAGCTATCCTATTAATGACTAATTTCTTGTCCTTCATTTTGAAAAATTTGATACAAAACTAAAGAATCAAAACTTCGAGAAAAAATAATTTCTCGATAGGTGACAAAGCCTTATTTGGCAAACACGAATCTTTACGATAGTTTTTGAAATTTCAATTGGTGGATTAAGATGCAAAAAAATAGGACTCCCTTGGAAAGAAAGCCCTACCCTATTTCTATGCCTAGAAAATCTTAAAACAACTTCTCTTGTGGTGGTTTTGCACCTGCCAAGCGAATATACACCGTAGTTTGACCTCTGTGGTGGGTTTGGTGTTCGAAACATTTGGCTAATGCCACACCTTTGGTCATCTCAAATCGCCCAAACATTTTCACATTTTCGTTCATCGAAGCGGGATTCATTTTTTTGATGCCGGCTATTACAAAATCGTAGCCCGCCAAAACCAACTTGGTCGTATTTTCCTTAGACTTATCAGCAGACTTTTCTGATTCGCCTTGTCCAATTGGGCTTTTTTCACCTGTTGCAGCCGCTGCAAACGCATAATTGGCATCTGTAAAATGTAACATTTGTTCTGCAAATGAACGCATTTCGGGGGTTGGCTTTAAATCATATTTGTCGGCTGGCATGGCATCCAAATACTCTTTGGTGTAAGCTTTGGCTCTTTCCCATTCCTTCACCATTTCATCAATAGACTGTGCATTAACTGATTGAATAGCCAACAAGGCCAGAATCAGCGAAAATACGAGTTTTAGTTTTTTCATTTTTGTTTAATAGTTTAGATAATAAAATTACAGAATTTGTTGGATTTCTGTTCCACAATATTGAGATATTTAATCCTTTTACATTCCATTGACTTTCAATAATTTACAAATATTTAAAAACCAAACACATTTTTGAAGGAGATAATTTAGATGTCAGAAAAGGCAGTAAAAAGCGAAGCTTGAACTGGTCGGCATCGGAAAGATTAGAAAAAAATCTACTCTAATAACGAGTTTCATACTGTTCCAAATCGACTAAATAAGAATTTTCATTCTTTTGGTGTACAATTCTTTCAGAATCATTTATTTTGAATTTCGAACATACTATTTGAAGTAAGTGTAGGGAATTCAAAACAGATAAAAAGCAAAACCGAGAAATGACAACACGAATAATAGCCACAACACCAGATTGTGAAATCGAAAGTTCAAGAATTTTCAATTTCAATAGGGAACTGATTTTTCGAGCATGGTCTGTTCCTGATCACCTCCAAAACTGGTGGGGACCAAACGGATTCACAAATACTTTCAATGAATTTGACTTTAGAGTTGGTGGCCAGTGGAGTTTTGTTATGCACGGCCCTGACAAGGGAAATTATCTGAATGGATGCGAATTCATAAAAATAGAAGAACCATCACTTATTGCTTGGAAACGCCATTCCAAACCACTTTTTCAGGTGCTTGCAACTTTTGAAGAAATATCAGAGAACCAAACCAAGCTTGTTTTTAAGATGCTTTTCGAAAACGAAAACGAATGCAGAAAAGTAAAGGCTTTTGCAGTTGACAAAAATGAGGAAAACTTTGACAGGCTTGAAAAAGAGTTGGCCAAAATGAGCTCTTGAACAGCCTTTGAAAAAGAAGTTAAACTTTTTTATATCGAATAAATCATCACTTGGATTCCAAATAATTTTGCAGGAAAGAATTTTTGGAAGTCGCTGAGCTTTCGTTATATTTGTATTTATATAACGGTTTCTCTAAATCATTTTTTACCTAAAATTTTGATTTAAAGATTGAATCGAAAAACCCAACCTTAAATTTATGTCATCGGACCTCATTTTACTTTTACTACTCGCAATTGTAGCATTTTTATATTCTTCCGTAGGTCATGGTGGAGCCAGCGGTTATTTGGCGGTTATGGCCATCATGGCGGTGTCGCCAGCACTTATGAAATCATCAGCCCTGGTCATGAACCTTGCGGTTTCCCTGTTCTCTTTTATAGGTTTTTACCGAGCAGGGCATTTTAAGTTTAAGTTATTTTGGCCTTTCGCTCTGGCCAGTATTCCCATGGCGTTTGTGGGCGGCACCATGACACTTCCCGACACCATTTACAAAAAAATACTTGCAATCTGTATTCTCATTTCCATAGTCCGTTTGATATATAAGTTTGATGATAACCACAGCAACAAACGCCCAATTCCCGTTTGGGCTGGATTACTTTCCGGTGCATTAATTGGCTTATTATCAGGTATGATTGGTATTGGCGGTGGTATTATTTTGAGTCCATTGATGTTGCTCATGAGGTGGTCTAACCTAAAAGAAACAGCAGCTATTTCAGCTCTATTTATATTTGTAAACTCGCTATCTGGCCTGTACGGTTTACTGCAAAAAGGTGGTTTACAATTGCCTGAAAATATGCAATGGGCTGTTTTTGCAACCATCATTGGAGGTTTGTTTGGTTCTTATTTCGGCAGTCAAAGATTCAATAACGCTACCCTTAGGAAACTTCTGGCAGTATCGTTAATCATAGCCAGTTTGAAATTAATTTTTACTTAAGTCTAAAATAAATATTCAAAATGAAAGCCCAAATATTTACCTTTTTTATACTGATCAGCCCGTTACTCGGTTCTTCGCAAAAAAATGTAGAATCCACAAATGAATTCGTTATCAAGGGTTTAGTTGAGACCCCAAAAACAATTACTTTCGCTGATTTACAGAATAAACAAACCGTAGAAATAGGTGATTTTAAGATAACAAACCATGTTGGCGAATTTAGAAAGGAATACAAAAATATGAAAGGAGTTCCTTTGCTTAGTTTGTTAAATGACATCAAAATAACCACAGAATCGCCAAAATTATTGAGCGAATATTATTTAATTCTGAAAGCATCAGACGGGTACTCTGTAGTGCTATCTTGGAACGAACTCTTCAACACAGACCTCGGAAATTCATTTTTTATTGTAACTGAGGCAGACGGAAAATCTCAAACTGATAGTTCTGAGCGAATCTTGATGATTGCCAACAAGGACTTCAAAACAGGCCGAAGACATATAAAAGGCCTACAAAGTATTGAGATTAAAAAAATTTAAAGATTGGTCGGCCATAATCGTTCCAGGCTACGTCGAAGAAGGTTTTCAAGAGGCTAAAAATTCCTGCAGTTTCAAATCAAAAGACTGTTGAATTTCTTCATGTAGTTGTTTGAAGGCCGCCATAAGATGTTTTCCTTCTTCCGTCACTATGGTGCCTCCACCTTTTTCTCCGCCAGTTTGAGTGCTTACAATTGGCTTTATAACTTGCTGATTCATAGACTGCACCATATCCCATGCCTTTTTGTAAGACATGCCCATGAGCTTAGCCGCTTGGCTTATAGAACCCGTGGCAATGATATTCTCCAGAAGCTGTAACCGACCAGGTCCAAAAAAACGGTCATTTTCACCGATAATTCTTACTACACCTTTTATGGCAAAGTTCTGGTCGGACTTCAGATTGTCTTTTATGGTCATGACTGACAGCAGTAATATTTATCCAAAGTTATGAAAACTTTTGAAGCACATAAACCCAAAGTTTTGCTGACTTAAATTTTAATGACTACTTAAGGGACAAAAAACATATTTAACCGCTAAATTCGATTCAGAACCTCAATAATTTCGTATTTTGCACAAAAAACCTTAATAAAAAATGGAAAAATTCTTAATGCAGAAATTCAAATTTCTTTTGCTATTTCTTTTGGCTATTACATGCCAAGTGCAAGCCGCCAAAAATCCTGAATATACCTTGGTTATCGAAACATTCGACTGGGGACCCGCTGTCAACAAAGTCATTATTGCCCTCGATGCACCTGCCAAAACAGCCAACATGGCTGATTACGAAGTAGTTGCCGAGAGAAGCCACTCTTGTGCAGTTATTCCTCCGGCTTTTGCCAAAGGAAATCGAACAGTGGTTTATGCCTATATTTCTGACGGCAAAGGCAACAGAGCAGAAGAAGGCTCCTTTGCCACTTTGGTATTGTACGTGGCACCCAACTCGCCCATAACTTCGGCCTTGCAATACTCACAAAAGGCCGAATGCCGAGGAAATCAATGGGTTGACTATAAAGTAACCGTGACCAATACCAAAACTAATGAAGTTTGGAGCAAAGAAAAAGGAAAAATCCGCCCACTGGCAGATGATTTTGACTTTAGTGGAAAATTCGAATATGAGCCAGGAAAATCTCTAACCTATGCCGATTTCAAACCAAAAACATCCTCAGAAAAGACTCCATTGATTATATGGCTACACGGTGGTGGCGAGGGTGGAACAGACCCGAGCGTGGCACTCATGGGCAACAAAGCCACCAATTATGCCTCACCTGAGATACAGAAATATTTTGGTGGAGCCTATGTTTTGGTTCCGCAAACTCCTGGTGCTTGGATGCAAGACAAAGACGGCAAGATGCAGTCGGGTAATGGAGAAGACGCTTACAATGTAGGTTTGATGGCTTTGATAAAAAACTACGTGAATACCCACCCAGATATTGATAAAAAACGAATTTATGTGGGTGGTTGCTCAAATGGAGGTTACATGTCGTTGAAATTGCTTTTGAAAGAGCCTGGCTATTTTGCCGCTGGATATATCAGTGCTTTGGCTTATCAATCACAATACATTACTGATAGTCAAATAAATAGCATAAAACATATCCCAATTTGGTTTATCCATGCAAAAGATGATAGAACCACAGACCCAGTTAAAACGGCCGTTCCTGTATATGAAAGACTAAAAAAGGCTGGAGCTAAAAATGTGCATTTGAGTTATTATGATCACGTAACAGACCTAACGGGAATGTATGGAGGCGAAAACTTCCATTTTAACGGACATTGGTCTTGGATATATTCACACGCCAATCAGTCTCATACCGAATTCGACGGTTCGGACGTATTGCTAAATGGCAAACCAACTACTCTAATGGAATGGATGGCGGCTCAAAAGAAGAAATGAAATAGCAAAATCTGAATATGAATTTTCTGCAAAATTGGTTCTAGAAAAAATCAGAAGAGGTTGTCAAAGTAAATGACAGCCTCTTTTAAAATCACCTAGCTTATAAGTTTAAATGTCATTCACTTTTAGTTCTTCGTTTGTTCTTTTCAAAGCTCTTTTTGTAACCTTCAAATCTTTAAAATAGCCAGTGGTGGCAATATCAACATACAGCCCAACATAGCCCTTTTTGTTTTTCCCCAACATTTTATTGACTATAAATGAAGAATATTTCATGTCATTGATAAACATTTCGGCCGTCTCACCATTGATTTCTAATCGCATCGTAATCCATTCATTAAGTGCCACAGGAGCAGAACCTTCATACGATCCCGCTGGAAATTTGTCTCGCAGCGTTTGGAATTTAAAATCAGGATAAGAAAAATATTGTACCGCATGATTTCTCGCCATTTGGTTATTGATTCTACCCACTTTTGGTCTTAAGTATATAGATTCCCAAGCTGAATCATCTTCCTTGATTCTGTAATATAATCCAATAAAACCTGCTGCTGGAGGGTAAGGAGAAGGATCTTGAATTTGACTATACATTTTTACCTCAATCGTGCCGTTTTCAAAATCATCAATGTCGAGAAGTCTTGCGTAGTGGCGGTCATCAACAGTGGTTTCCAAGTTTTTTTCGTCAAAAGGTAGAGCCTTTAAATCACGCTCAATTTTCAAGACTTTTTTACCCTGAAAATCTATAACCGAACCAGTAACATTGTGTAACTCAAAAGTCTGCTTACCAAACGTAACATTTTGTCCGAAACATTCTGTGGCGTATAAACCAATCAAAAATAAGGTAAAATGAATTAAAATATTTCTCATGTTTTGCAAGATTAAATGTTAAAATAATACTGCAAAATTAGAGGCCACATCCGGGTTTTACCCTTAACCTAGATTAAGAAATGAAAGCTTGAAAAGTAAAATATCAAAGTCCTTTTTTGCTCAATCCCTTCCGAATTTTACTCAAAAATTCAGGCGTAATGCCCAAATAAGATGCGATTTGTGTATTAGGAAGTCTATTACTCAAATGTGGATACTGCTCTAAAAAACTCAAGTATCTTTGTTCGGCAGTTGAACTGAAATTTTGTAAAACACGGTTTTGGATTTCAACGAAATTGCTTTCTGAAATGACTTTAAACATTCGGTTTACCTTATTTACCTCCACAAATAACCAATATAAATCAGGCTGACTAATTTGATAAATTTCAGAGTATTCTAGGGCTTCAATATTAAGTTTGCTGGCGGTTTGCGTGTAAAAACTACCGATATCAGCTATCCAATCGCCTTCAGCGGCAAATTGTATGTTATGACTAAATCCCCTGTCATCTACCCCATACATCTTAAAACAGCCTTTGATTACGAAAGTGTAATGTTTGCAAACACATCCCTCTTTCAAAAGAAAACCCTTTCGTTTTACTATTGAAAATCTGATTTTACTTTCTATTATTTCTGATTCCTCCGCACTGAGTGGCAGAATTTCCTCAAATTCTTTGAAAAGTGATTGCATTAATAAATTAAATCTGTTATTTTGTTTCAAAAACCGAAATTACTCAAATTTCGAATTCTCCTTAGCATTTAAGTTAAGTACTTTTTTTGAATATCATAAAGATTTTACCCTTTAATAAAAAAACATGAATGGCAAATATTGACATAAAAAAAATCGGAATTAACGAATTAAAGCAGTTACAAGAGATAGGAAGGCAGACGTTTTCAGAAACTTTTTCGGCAGGAAACACAGAAGAAAACATGAAGAACTATCTAGAGGAGGGTTTTTCTGAAGAGAAACTATCCCAAGAATTAAACGACCCAAACACTGCATTTTATTTTGCCAAACAAGACGATGATGTTATTGGATATTTGAAACTGAACTTTGGAGCCTCACAAACAGAGTTGAAGGATGAAAGTGCCTTAGAAATAGAAAGAATTTATGTTTTGAAAGATTTTCATGGTAAAAGCGTAGGTCAAGTGCTTTATAATAAAGCAATAGACATAGCCAAAGAAAAAAATGTAAAGTATGTATGGTTAGGTGTTTGGGAAGAAAATCCTCGAGCAATTAGCTTTTACAAGAAAAATGGCTTTGTAGAATTTGATAAACATATTTTTAAATTGGGCGACGATGAACAAACAGACATCATGATGAAACTGATTTTGTGATTTTTTCCACCAAAAACACCCTCTCTTTGCATAAAAAAAGAGAGCAGCCATTTAGCCACTCTCAAAAAAACTCAAAATAAGGTATTACTTAACCGAAATTACTCATAATTTCTAGAAAGATTTAGTTTATTTGTATTGGAATATTCAATGCTAAAAAAATTATTCGATTAAAACTATTGTATAACGAATATTGAAATTCTTCAAAAGTGAATCAATTTCGCTTGAAGAAATTCCAAGCTTCTAAATAAACATCAATGTCGTTGGGATAGTCGTGCTTACCGCCAATGACTTTGAAAAGCGTTATTTCTGGTTTCCTTTTGGACTTATAGGTATATTTTTCTACGGTTTTGCCATCTTTTGGGTCTCTGTCTGGCATAGATTCCATTTTTGGAGAGCCTTTATAGCCTGCTAAACTTGACCAATAATTGAGCGTTCTATCGGTTGACCTTACAAAACCCAAGTTCACTTTTGGCCCCAACTTCACCTCTCCTCCATTGTAAGGGTTAATTTCGTCAGCCGTTCCGTTGACAATCATGACGGGCTTGGCTACATGTCTTTCGGCACAGTCTAAGTTGTTGGTATCAGGCAAATTGGCTATAAAAGCTGTTATGGCCCTGAAACGCTCTGGCATAGTTAGTACCAATTTGTAGGCCATATGTCCACCTCCAGAAGTACCGATAGCAAACACTTTCTTTTCATTTATGTCGTATTTGGCTTTGAAATAATCTATCATTTGGCCAAAGAATGCTTCCTCATTGATATTTTCCATATTGGCAGCAGAGTTGGCAGTTTTACGGCATTCGTTCCAATATCTTTTGTAACCGTTGGGATATACCAAAAATATATTTTCATCAGCAGCTATGGCTTCTAATTTCTTTTCAGCATCACTTTTTCTGATAATCTGACCATCACCCTGAGAGCCATGAATGACAAAAACAAGCGAAGCCTTTGGCTTTGGAGCAGGTATAAAATAAAAACTTCGGTGATGGTTCTCTATAAGTAATGAATCTGCCAAAGTTTGGCCTAAAGCTGAGCTTGATAGTAAAGAGAAGAGAAAAAGGTTAATAATTATTTTCATTTCTGATATTAAATTTGGCTCTATGCTGAATAGAGTGGGTACTTGAATTTGAGTTTAGCAGCAATGAAGTAAATCATACTGATAAAATTGTTTTTATTTCTGTATCCACGAGCCCTAGCTTTAGCCAATTGGATTTTACTATTAATACCTTCTAAAATTCCGTTTGAAATATGGTATTTAGAATAGTTTGTAATTCCTTTCCAATGTTTGATTACGGTGTCTGCAAATTTCTCAAATTGAGGTATCATTGCCTCTTTTACCATATCACACCAATAGGCTAAAAACCCTTGAGCTTCTTGAGGCGATTTAATAGACCAAAAGTCGTCAAATAGTATTTTTAAACGATAAGCCGCACCTAATCTGGGTAATGCCTCTAGTGACATATCTCTCTGTGTTTTTTGAGAAGCCGTCATGTTTTTGTCATTTTTGAGAAACAAATACTTTTGCCCTTTTAGCATTAGGTGATTCTTTAGTTCTTGTTTTCTTAAGTCGTCCATACTTTTATTCAAGAGTGCTTTGACATGATACCTATCAAATACTATTTGAGCATTTGAAAATTCTGACTCCACACCACTGATAAAAGAGGGTGATAAGTCTATACAAACTTGCTTGATATTCTGTCTCTGGGTACCTTTAGTTTCCAGATAATCAGCTATTTTCGTAATGGTGTCTGCTCCCTTGCCCTCAGTTGCATGTACTACCCTTGAAGTTTTCATATCCACCGCAACGGTTATATAATCATGCCCCTTTTTAGAACTTGTCTCGTCTATTCCCAATGTTGAAATATCACTATGATCTGCACCACAATAAGCAATTCCAAGCCAATAATTAAAGATATTCCAGATGCGATTGGGGTAAACTCCAATCACTTTGCCTACCTTGTTGACTGGCATTTCTTGCTCTATTAACAACATACTAAATGCCTCAAACAGAAGTGTAAAACCACTACCTTCCCGTGCCCACGGTACTGAGACTTGTTCAACCTTATTCTCAACAGTTTTTACACGTGGTATTTTACAAT
>NZ_RJUF01000049.1 GCF_024343775.1 Lacihabitans soyangensis
AAGAAATGAAGGGAATGAAGCTCTATATATCTTCTAAATGTTGTTAACTCCTTAATTTTCTTAATGTTGGAAAAAGAATGCAATTGAACTTTTTAACATGAAGTGATTAAGAAAATGAAGGACATGAAGCTCTATATATCTTCTAAATGTTGTTAACTCCTTAATTTTCTTAATGTTGGAAAAAGAATGCAATTGAACTTTTTAACATGAAGTGATTAAGAAAATGGAGGACATGAAGCTCTTTATATCTTCTAAACGTTCTTAACCTTTTAATTTTCTTAATGTTGGAAAAAGAATGCTATTGAACTTTTTAACATGAAGTGATTAAGAAATGAAGGGAATGAAGCTCTATATATCTTCTAAACGTTCTTAACCTTTTAATTTTCTTAATGTTAAAAAGTTGACCAAGTTAGAGTTTTAACAAGAAGGGATTCCAGGCCATAAAGGTTCTGATTACCTAATCAAAGTCACATATCCCTTAATGGTTTTTGTTAGTCCAGCTCGGTCAAGTTTTTCAAAATTAACAGTGATGTAATAATAATATACTCCGGAAGGCAAATCGTTGCCATTAAGGTCTTTACCATCCCATTCCAATCTTTCTCCTGTGCTGGTAGCCACTTTTAGTCCCTGCGAAGAATATACATCAAAACTGATGTTATTGATAAATGCTGGGCAATTCATCGGAGAGAAAGTGTCGTTTTTGCCATCATTGTTTGGCGAAAATACATTAGGAAAACTAAGATCTTCGCAATTGTCAAAGCATATTTTGTTGCTTATTTCGCTTTCAATGCCTATCGAATTTTTAGCCGAAATATAGTAACATCCCGCAAAACCATCTTTTGAGTTTCTCCTATGCGAGAACGAATTGCCAGACGAAGCTTCTTGTACAGCAATCAAAGTAGGCTTTTCGTCTTCGTATCTTGCAAAAAATATACTGTAAGAAACGATATCTTGCCTGCAAGCACCTGTACCACTAGTAGTTGGGCTGTTCCAATTGAGTTTATTGACAAACACGTTGTCGTTGCAAAAGTCTTTTGAGGTCAGTCCAACACAGCCCGAACCGCTTCCACCTGGTGTATTCACTATGGCTGGCGTACAAGGTGGCGATTTGTCGGCAGGACTGCCGCAAGCTATTTGTGAATAGTTTTCCAAAACTCCAAACTGAGGTAGCTCAGTGTAAGCACCATAGGTTACCACAAAATAGCAATGCGTTTCGCCATTTTGTATGTCGTAAGATATATCGCCATCCTCTTTTTCTTCGTCTAGGCCGATATCCGTAAAAGCAAAGGTGTTTGCTTGTGTAACTTTTAACTTTTTTACAAGATTAAATTTGCCCAGATTGAGTTTGTCTTCTCTGTAGATAAAATGTGTACGGTTTTCGTTGGACCAAGGCACGTTTGCTTCCCATGAAAGTTTCAGCGATTTGTCGTCCGGCAGAATGCCTAATCTGACACTTGAGGCTACTGCTGAACTACTGAACAGTTTAGTGGACTCTGTATAGAATTCTACTTTGTATCTGTATACTAATTCTTTGGTATTGAGGTTTTTGTCGGTAAAAACAGTATCAGCCGCAGTGCCTAAAGTAGTGTTCTGGGTATGGATTAGGGTATAGTTTTCACCACCAATTCCTAAGGCTCTGTATAGTTTATATACGTATGGTCCTTTGCTCTCGTCTAATTTCAGATCCAATGGTTTTGTCCAATTTACCAATATTTCGCCGGTAGTCAGGTCGGTTTTTGTAACCGAAACCTTGGTCATGACGTTCATACCTTGTTTTATTTCGGAGCCTATGCAAAACTCTGTAGATGGAGCACTTTGCATGTTCAAAAATTGATTAACAGCCAACTCCGTTACCAATCTGTAACTGTAAATAGAACCCTTGTCGGCCTTGGTGTCCAGATAGGTGCTATCTGCTACGTTTACTTCACCAACAAGTGAATATCCCCAATCGTTCGGTATGCCTGAAGCACATTCTCCGGGGTTCAAACCACTACAACCGCTTTTTCTATATACCAAGATTTTACCAGCGGTTTTACATACTTTTTGCCCTTGCCAGGTGAGTTTTATGCCGGCATCTGTTTCAGTGGCTGTCAATCCCAAAGGCCGTGGAGGAAGCACATTTATCTTAATAGTTTTGATGTCAACCAATTGAATATCAAACCTTCCAGGGTTATCTTCTACTTTAAAAAGGACATCGTATGCTTGTTCTCTTACATGCAGACAATTGGTGTTCCACGTGAAAGTTCCACTTGCTTGCTTTTTAGTTATTGTAGTTTTAAACTTGGCGGCTTCGGGTTCTATATACTTAAAAAACAGTCCGTTAGCATCTATGTTGTACACACCGCCCGTGGTAGTGATTTTGAGGGTCTGGTCGTCTTTGTCTGAAGCTTTTACCTCAAATTCGAGCTTCTGACCTGCTTCAATACATATGTCTGGCGGGAGTACAAGTTCGGGGCTGTTGTTGTCTGATTCTGCCACAATTATTTGCATGTCCCTGACAATCTCGCCAATTTTTATATAGGTGCCGTCGGGGGCTTTTCGCCATTCTTCTATTACAAATGCCACGTTATATTGCCCGATTTCTCTCGGAGCATCCCAGATTAGGTCGCCCGTTCGGGGGTCAATTCTAAACGTAGCTGGGCCTGTGCCTGCCTGATTGAGGACAGGGGTTGGTCCTACAGTACTTGGGTCGCGATAGCCCACTATGAACTCTCCGATGCCGGTGTCAACGCCTTTGTCTCTTTGAGGAGTGGTTAATTTATAAGAAAGGCTGTCACCGTCAATGTCAAAGGCTCCGGGATTATGAATAAATCTTTTGCCGATAGCAGCAGAATCTAATGGAATATTTAGGAGAACAGGCGTACTATTTAAACCAAAGCTAGAACTGATAACGATGGTAGTTTGTACAAAAAAACTTATGTTCTCTGATGGTTGGGGAAGGTTTACAGTGCGTTCGTTTCGGTTAACGATTCCACAGCTGATGGTATATCTGCCCGGTGCTGGAAACGTAAATGTGGTATCATAAACGTTACACATGGTTGTTGGGCTGATCAGAAATTTCTTTTTTCTACTTACATTGTACGACTCCACTTTGTTGGTTGAAAAACCAAAGTAGAAACTTACAGTTTCTTGGCCATCGTTGGCCGCTCTACCATTCACCTGATCGGTAAAAGTGGTCAGCGTAACTTTGTAGGTCAGTTGTGTTTCAGATACCCTTTTGGCCGTAATTTCTCCAGCACGAAGGTGCGTAGCATAACCCCAAAACGGACAAGCCAAAAACAGTATAAAAAGAAAGTGAAAAGTTTTTCTCATAGTAAAGCGTCGCTTAAATACTTACAAATACGGCTCTGGCATCCTAAAGGTTAGCGGATTCCCGATACTTATTTGGAGATTTTTGTCGTATTGGTCAAAAATAATCTAAATGCTTTTAAGAAAACGACAAAAATCGTTAAAATATTCTTTGGATAATAGAATTAATGACGTGCCGATATGCCAAAGGTTTAACAGGGCTATGCTTTATTCATTTTTTCTAAAATCCGGTTTGTCAATAATTCCAGACTATCTAAAATCCTCCGAATAAAAACTCCATGGACCTCTGATTGTTTAATTCTTGAAGTTCTTTGATCCATTGTTTGAACCAGCCTTTTTTCTGACGTTCAGATTCCTCAATGTTGGCCTTGATGTGGGCAATATTTACTTCTATTTCTCTCTTCTTTTTTTCGAAAAGCTTTTCAGAAAATTCATAGTTTTGGTCGAAAAAATCTTCAAAAAGGCCTTGAGAACTCATTTTGGCGATCGTTAGTTCCGAATTTAGTTCGTTCAGTTGGTTTTGAAGTATTTTATTGTATCGCATAATCATGTCGTCTGCAAGGGCGTGGGCGTCATTTTCGTTTTCATCGATATACTCCACTTGGAGTCGCAGCAAAGCCATAAAATCGTTGTCTTTGTAGGCTTTGGTTACGAGTTTTGATATTTCGGTATATTCTTTTTGTTTTGTAGGGTCTTGTTGTCGATCCGGATGGTATTTTTTGATTAGTCGAAAATAAATTGCCTTGGCGTCTTGTGCCAGAATCTTTTCCTCTTCGGCTTCTATTTCTTCTTTTTTGGATAGTTTTTTAGGTTTTTTCCCAAAACTTTCTTTTTCCTCTTGAAAGTTAAATGTTTTATTATCAGTAGATTCTTTGGTGTTTTCATGGGAGAATTCTACAATGTCATCATTGGAGGAATCTTCAGCACTTGCCGAACCAAATGAATTAAAAAAGCGGTTCTGCTGGAAATCCTCCTTCGCATACTTTCGGTAAAGTCGCTTTAGGGTTTCATCACTTTGATGACTTGTGGATAAAAACATTCTCAATTCTTGAAGGATATAGTCCACAAACATGTCTCTTTTGTTTTTCGAAATCACTATCTCGTCCACAATTTCGTCCAACCTTATGAGCTTTTTTATGTGCCATTCAGTCTCGGCTTTTGCCAAAGGCTGAAGTTCGGTTATCACTCTAGGAACCGCTGTTCGTAAGCCATCCCTGAGGTTTTGTTGCTGTTTTTTCTTCTTGTCAATGTCTTTCAAGAGTTTTTCGTACCTACTCTGCAGCTTGGATTTTTTGCTTTCGCCTGATTCCTTTTTAAATATTTTTGTTGACATACATTTTGTGGGTTATCCCTAAAAAACCAAATAAAGCAAACACAAACACTTCTTTTAATCAAATGTAACCACAATTTTGCTTTCATTGCCTTCGGCTGCCAGTTCTAATGCCGATTGCAAGTTTTCAAAACTAGAAATACTTGATATGATTTTACTTGGAGTGATAATTTTGGATTTAATGAGTTGAATAGCTCTTCTAAAGTCGGTAGGATGATCATAAATTATGGACGGGACAATGTGAATTCCTTCTCGGGCAATTTTTAGGGGAGTGAATGTAGAAAGTCCGGCAGAAAGCCCAACCAGTATAATTTCAGAACCTCTGGGAGCAGCAGAAGTTGCCAATGATGCCGTTTGCGAAACGCCCGCACACTCAAACACTGCCGAAACTTCATTACTTTCCCAAGCTTCCGAAAGTTGGGCAATTTGGTTTTCAGTATTTCCGTCGGTCATGATAGCAATTGCACCTTCTTTAGTCGCCAAATTTAACTTTTCTTGTTTGGGTTCAGTGACCAGCACCTCATAACCTACAGAAAAAGCCAAATGATTGATTAAAAGACCAATAGCTCCAAGACCTATAATAGCTATAGTATCTCCAGGTTTGGTTTTGGAGTTAAACAGTGCATGTACTGCTACAGCTGTTGGCTCCAATACCACTGCATCTTCGTCACTTATTTCATCGGGTATTTTCCACGCAAAGGCCTCTGGAAGAACGATATATTCGGCAAAACAACCATTTTCGTTTAGTCCTTTTACTCGTTTATTAACGCAAATATTTCCTCTGCCTTGTTGGCAAAATTTACATTTCTGACAAGGAACATTAGGTTCTACAGCCACTCTTTCGCCCAATTGACGATTTTCTACACCCGGGCCGAGCTTTTCAATAATTCCTATACCCTCGTGTCCGATGATGGTAGGTTTTTCTAATAACCTATGGCCTAAAAACAAATGCACATCAGAGCCACAGATGCCTACTTTTTGAAGCTTTACTCTTACTTCACCCCAAGCTGGTTCTGGTATTTCGATTTCTTGAAAATCTATTTTTTGGGGTTTTATTAAGAACGCTGCTTTCATAAAAAGATCAATCTATGCGGTTGGATTTAAGACTAAAAACGCTGATACCCATTATGACAAGCGGGATAGAGAAAATGGTAAACAAAGCTCCAATGCTAAGGTTTTGGTCAGAAAGGAGGCCAAACAATGTTGGGCCTAAAATAGCACCAAAACGACCAATACCTACCGCAAATCCTACGCCCGTGGAGCGAATTTCTGTGGGATATACCCTCGCCAAAGTTGGATAGATACCGTTAAAACCACCTTGCACAAATATACCAATGAGGAAAATTAGGGCAAAAATCAAATAAGGCGACAGGGTGACGTTACCATAAATAATCATGATAACAAAAGCACTAAGCATATAGGTAAACACTGTTTTACGAAGTCCCAGTTTTTTGGCAACTATGCCAAGACTAATGGTGCCAAATGCAGCACCAATGTTTAGTGCAATACCTACATACGTGGCCATTTGGAAAGGCAATCCGGCTTCTTTGGCTATATTCGGTACCCAGCTCATGATGGTGTACAATGTCAGAAACCCAAAAAATACTGCCACCCAAAGTTTGAAAGTATCCACTTTGAATTCTTTTGTAAAAAGACTTTTAAATGGCTTCTCTGTGGTTTCTAAAGGTTTTTCGGGTAAAACGTTTATGGTTGCCAGTTTCATTTTGTTCAACAGAGAGTTCATTTTCTCCAAGGCTCCTTCGGGTTGTTTTTTCACTAAATAATCCAGCGAGTCTGTCATGAAAACTACCACAGCAATTAACATCAGAAACGATAAAATTCCTGCAAAAAGAAAAGCATAACGCCAACCAAACTCAGGAATGGTGTAAGCACAAAAAAGACCCGTGAAGATTGCCCCAACTGGCCAACCCGCTTGTACTAAACCAACATTGAAGTCTCTGTTTTTGGCATTTGAAAACTCCGAAGCCGTGGCGGCCATGGCGGGCAATATACCTCCGATACCAAGGCCAGTCACTAGCCTTAGAAGCAAGAGTTGGCTGTAACTGTCACAAAACCAAACCAATAACATGCCCGTGCTTATCAGAAATAGTGAAACAATAAAGATTTTTCTTCTACCCAGCCTATCGGCCATGGGAGCTATACCCAATGCTCCGATGGTCATACCTGCCAGTCCAGCACTGAAAATATATCCCAACTGTACTTTTGAAAGAGCCATTTCGGCTGCTATGTCTGCACTCGAAAACGACACGATGAGTACGTCAATACCGTCGTTCATGTTCAATACAAAACAGATAGCAACCATCAAAATCTGGAAGCCACTCATGGGCTTGTTATCAATTAGGTTCTTTAAAGCAGCGTATTGGGGTTCTTTGTTCAATGGTCGTATTCTGAAAATGTATTAGCGATTAATTTTTCAACCAAACAGGTTGGTGTCAATAAAGTCGTTTCTAAACTTACCTTCAGGGTCATGCTTGAGCATCAAGGCCTTGAACTCGTTTAGTTTTTCGATTCTTGCCTGCAAAACATTGGGTTTTAGCGTAAATAATTTGCCCCAGTGTGGCCTCGCTCCAAATGGCTCCAAAGCTTTTTCAACTTCCGGCAGTAAGGCCATCACGGCGTCCACCTCCTGTTTCCATGTGAAGTGTATGGCCATACAGGTCTTTTTGTAAAACGGACTCATCGGTATGTCGTCGGCCGCTATGGTGCGTATTTCGGTGATGAATAGGAGCGGAGCCACTTTCTCGTTCAGTTTTTCTACCGCCATAAACGCCTGATAGGCATCTTTGATGTTTACAAAATATTCAGCTTGTAGTTCTTTGCCACTACTCGGCGTAAAACCCATCTTAAAGTGCGGCATGCGTTCATACCAAGTGCCATCTACACCCATTTGATCGGTGCAATTCACCGGGTCGGCAGACTCTATCGGGTGGAGGTTTTTGGTGGCCAATTTTGCCCCATAAAATTCTGGTGCAAACTCCTTCACATCGTTAGATTTTACTTTTATCCAAACCTCGCTCACGTTTTTATTTTTCCAGTCTGTAAACAAACTCACGCTATAACCGCTCGCCATTATTTTTTCAAAATCCTTCTCCAGTGCGGCCATGGGCATGTTTTGGTACACCACCTGCTTCATCTTAAAAGTCGGCTGCACTTTCAATGTCACCTTGGTTATAATACCCAAAGCTCCCAAACTCACTATGGCCATCAGAAATTCCTCACGGTTTTTTTCTTTGGTCAGGGTTACCAATTCTCCTTTGCCATTTACTATTTCAAGTGCCACTGCTGCCGTGGCCAAGCTGCCATTGCTTATGCCCGAGCCATGCGTAGACGTTGAACACGCCCCAGCTACAGAAATGTGTGGCAAAGAAGCTAAATTGTGTAAGGCAAAGCCATTTTTATCAAGATATTCACAAAATTCGCCGTATTTTATGCCAGACTCCACCGTTATCGTTTGGTTCTCTTTGTCTAGCGAAATTACCTTGTTCAGTGCAGCCGTCGAAATTTGGTTAAACTTACTGTCGGCAATGCCATTGAAACAGTGCATCGTACCCAGTCCCTTGGCTTTTTTGTATGATTTTATGAGTTCTTGTAGCTCTTCTACGGTTTTCGGAGCCACCAAATTGTCGGTGCTGTACGTATAGTTTCCCGCCCAGTTGGTTCGGCCCACATGCACCGCCTCGGTGGTTTGGGTAGTTTCAGCGGTATTGTTGCCGCATGACATCAACTGCGGAAATGCCGCCCCAGCCGCCAAAACGGACGCCGATTTCAGGAATTCTCTTTTTTTCATTTTAGGTTATATTTTAAGGTTGACTCGTTCTTGTTTTGTTTTGGGCGGCCCCTCCCGAAAGCTTTCGGGAGGTCGGGCTGTCGCCACTCGCTCTTTGGTGTGCGGCCAAGGCCAGCCCACCAAAGGAGCTCAAACAAAGGCTCCATCCCTGCCGCGGCTTTTGAGTGTAAAAGTAGAATTAGTAGTTCAAATTTTAGAAACTTGGATTCTTAATTCTAAACTCTCTCAATTTCCTGCATAAGGATCCTTAATTTTCTTGGCCTCGTATTTTATGTTCGAAAACTTTACTTTACATCTTTGTCCTACAGGAGATTGTGCCAAGAAGCCCACTTTTATCTCTTTGTCGGTGTTGAACTGCAAATGCCTAATCAATAGCCACTTTTTACCGTCCGTAGAAACATATAGGGTGACTACATTATCAGCTTTGGCTATCTTGAAATGAGCAAAGTTTTCGTTGACACTTTGGGCATTGGCATCGTCAGACACGTCTTTGGTAACTACCGAAACTATTCGTCTATACCCCAGATAATCTCTCTCAAAACAAAACTTTATCCAATTGAGGCTGTCTGCTTTCATTACCAATGCTCCTGCGTCCCATTTGTTCACAAAACTATGCTCAATGGTAGCAGATAAAACAAAGTCTTTGTCTGGCACGAACATGAGTTTGGGGGCGTTGTCGGTATTGTAGGTCACGTTTGGGTCACGAAACATGTCGGTTTTGGCTCCAGCCTCTATTTCCAAAACCCCCGCTTTAAGTGAAACGCTAATGGGTGAGTTTTCCCAATACAAAAGTTGTGGAATGCCGTTAATTTTTACGGGTGGTTGTTGGGCTTTTGCTAGTTCGCTTATTAGAACCAAGATAAATAGTAGATGTCTTTTCATTTTTTTAGATTTAGTGTATTTATATCAAACCCAGCTACTTTTTTGTAGTTGTCCATTACTTCTTTGAGTGCCTCATGCGGTATTTGTTCCTCCGAAAAACCCTGTGGAAACCACTCCTCCATCATGTCCATTATTTGGTCAGGACCTTTGGCTCTATTTTGGAGCACCACACTTGAGGTAGCCGGTAATCTCTCGGCTTCATAAACCGACAAAGCCAATTCAGCCGAATGTTCACTTTTCAGAGCCTCACACAAAGCATCGGCGTCTAAAATAGCCTGTGAAGCACCATTGGAACCGATCGGATACATGGGGTGTGCTGCATCTCCCAACAAGGTCACTCTACCTTCTGTCCATTTCTCCAGTGGATTGCGGTCCGACATTGGAAACTCATATACTTTTTCGGCCAGATTGATCATCTCAGGCACATTTAGCCAATCAAAGTTCCAGTTTTTGTAAATATCCACCAATCGCTGTTTGTCGGCTTCTCTGTTCCAATCGCGAGCGGTTAGTTTTGATTTTCCTTCTCTGAGGTTGGCCACCCAATTGATGAGATAATTTCCTTCTTCGTCAGGTTGGTTCGAAATCGGATAAGACACCATTTTTTGGCCCAAATGTCCAATCATGACCATGGAGGTACTGTTCAAAAATCCCTTCATTTTGGATGCTCCTCTGTAAAGTACGTTTTCTGAGTACACTGGCGAGCCCTCTTCGGGATTGAGCTGTTTTCTTACCACCGAGTTTATGCCATCCGCACCTATGAGGATGTCTGAGGTGGATTCTAATAGTTTTTCGCTACTTTCTTTGTCTATAAAATGAGCCGTCACTTGATTTTCGGACTGGTCAAAGTGCGAAAGGTGGTGATTGAGGTGTAAACAGTTTTCGCCGATTCTTTCCTTTACGGCATCTAGCAATATCAATTGTAATACCCCACGATGTACCGAAAACTGCGGCCATTTGTAGCCAGCAAACCGACCACGTGGCTCGGTCCAAAACTGTTGTCCGAATTTATTAAAATACACCAAATCAGAGGTTTCTATGGCACTTTGAGCAATTTTTTCTTGCAAACCAAGGTTGGTCAATACTCTTACACAGTGAGGCAAAATATTTATTCCTACGCCCAAGGGTCTGATTTCCTTTACAGATTCGAAAACCTTCACCCTAAATCCTGCCTCATGCAAGGCCAAGGCCGTAGTTAGGCCGCCGATTCCTCCTCCAATTATGTTTACGTTCATTTCTCCTGTTATATTTCAATACCAAAATTAAAAAAGAATTTAAGGTAATTGCCATTTAATCAAAAGTATTAAAAATAAAGCGGGGAAGAAATAACTCTTTTCTTATAAAATGTAACGGGAAGTTTTTCATAATTGAATTTTAATGACCAAGATTCCGTTTTTTTGCAAAAACTTGTATTTATTTAAACCATGAAAAACCTTTTCAATCTTTTTCTATTTCTCCTTTTTTCATTCCAAAGTTTCTCTCAACCCACTGCCTATCAGATAAAAGAAATTGATAATGACCTCCAAGATTTGTACAAAAATCAGAAATTCAATGGGGTAGTTTTGTTTGCTAAAAACGGAAGCCCTATTTATAAAAAAGCCTTTGGTGTGGCCAATTTTAAATCCAATGAACCTTTAAAGTTCAATTCGTCCTTCAATTTGGCGTCTGTTTCAAAACAGTTTTTTGCTATGATGATTATGCAACTAAAAGAGGCAGGGAAACTAAATTATGATGACAAATTGGCCATGTATTTTCCTGAATTTCCTTACAAAAAAATTACTATCAGACATCTGCTTCAACATACTTCAGGCTTGCCCGAATATTTCGATTTTGCCGAGGAACATCTGGACGAAGACGAAATCCTGACCAACAAAAAACTGCTCGCACTTTTGGTAGAAAAGAAACCAAAGTTGAATTTCGAGCCTGGCACCAAATGGGAATACTCCAACACCGGCTATGCTCTTCTGACCAATATCATCGAAAAAACCTCCAAAATGGCCATCGAAGACTATTTTAGAGTTAAAATTGCTCAGCCTCTGGGTTTAAAGGATTCTTTTGTTTTTTACCAAAAAATAAAAACCAATACCAGTGCCGGTCACCAAAGGGTTTATGGTTTTGAAGTAAAAAAGGGCAAAAAATACAGCAACGACCTCACCAACATGGATGGTGTTGTAGGTGATGGCAACTTGTATTCTTCAGTGGAGGATTTACTAAAATGGGATCAAGCACTTTACACCAATAAGCTCGTGTCGCTCAATGCCCTGAAGGAGGCTTTTACCAGCGGAAGTACTACCAATGGAGAAGAATTTGGCTATGGTTTCGGCTGGGAAATTGATGAAAACAACAAAATAGTGTCACATACTGGCAGCTGGGTAGGCTTCGAAAATTTTATATCACGAAATATGAAAACCAAAACTACGGTTATTATACTCAGTAGCTCCTCAAACGATGCGGCGATTGACGTCATTAACGAAATTTTGGAAAAGTAATTCTTCATGAATCAGCGTCAAAAGTGGACAGACGTTTTCAGTATTCATGATTATTTTCGGCAGATTTGGGTATTACTAAAGTACACATTAAGTAAAAAAAGCTAAGGCATTTAAAAAGCTATTGCGTAATTTTGCACCCGATTTCGGAAAACACTTAGTTTTTTGAAAATCAATAAGTTTTGGGAAACAAAAATATCTAAAAAATGTCTGTAATGGTTGAAACCGCAAATTTGCTCGCTGACAGAATCAACAATTTGGAGGAGTCTGCAACGCTTGCAATGTCAAAAAAATCAAGAGAGTTGGCTGCACAAGGCCACAAAGTAATCAATCTTTCAATAGGCGAGCCTGATTTTAAAACGCCAAAGCACATCTGTGAGGCTGCCAAACAGGCTATTGATAACGGATTTCACGCATATACACCTGTGGCTGGAATTCCTGAATTGAGAAAGGTAATATCCGAGAAATTTAAGCGTGACAACAATATAGATTGGAAACCAGAGAACGTAATTGTATCGACTGGAGCCAAACATTCTTTGGCTAATGCCTTGGCCGTGATGGTTAATCCGGGTGATGAGGTGATTATTTTTGCTCCATATTGGGTAAGCTACTCTGAAATGGTGAAATTGGCTGAAGGTACTTCTGTGATTTTGGAAGGAGCCTTTGACAACGACTTTAAAGTTACGCCTGAGCAATTGGAGGCAGCCATTACCGACAAAACCAAAGTGGTTATGTATGCATCGCCAAACAATCCAACTGGATCAGTTTATAGCGAAGCTGAGTTGAGAGCTATAGCGGCGGTTATCGAAAAACACGAAAACGTATTCGTTCTCGCTGACGAAATTTACGAATATATCAACTTCCGTGAGGAAGGACATTTCAGTATCGGATCTATTCCTGCCATCAAAGAAAGAGTAATTACTGTAAATGGTATGGCCAAAGGTTTCGCCATGACTGGCTGGAGAATTGGTTTCATTGGTGCAGCCAAGTGGATAGTGGACGGTATCGATAAACTACAAGGTCAGGTTACTTCAGGAACCAACAGCATCGCTCAAAGGGCCTCAGTGGTAGCTTGGGACGACATGACTGCTCCCGAAACCATGAAAAGGGCGTATTTGGTAAGAAGAGATTTGGTGATTGGTTTGTTGAAAGAAATTCCAGGCTTTAAGGTGAATGTGCCAGAAGGTGCATTTTACGCATTTCCTGATGTAAGTTATTATTTCGGAAAAACAGACGGAGAAGTAATCATAAACAACTCTGACGACCTATCGATGTGGTTGTTGGAGAAGGCATTTGTTGCTACAGTAGGAGGCGGATCTTTCGGAGCTCCAAACTGCATCCGTATTTCTACCGCAGCATCAGACGAGGCCTTGAAAGAAGCCGTAGCAAGAATAAAAGCAGCTGTAGAGACTTTGAAATAAGCAAAAAGAAGAAATAAGTTTTGAGCCCTATTCAAGTGTTTTGGATAGGGCTTGATTTTTTAAAATATAGTCGAAATGAGGCAACCCAAAGACATCAAAAAAACATTTTCACAAAAGAAAAAAGTTAAGCCGAACGACCTCAAGTTTGAAGTTCAGCATGATTCTGAACTTCTGGTTTTTTTGTTGGAAAAATTGTCTCAAAAAAGCCGAAACGATGTAAAGGTTTTGCTTAGAGACAAGAAAGTTTTCGTTGAAGGCGAAGCCATTAGCCAGTTTAATCAGCCTTTGCGGCTAGGTCAAAAGGTTGAAATCCGTTGGGAAAAACAGCCAGAGGAAATCAAAATTAGAGGCCTGAAAATCATTTTTGAAGATCAATATTTGATAGTAATCGACAAAGAAGCGGGCGTACTTTCGATAGCCACCGAAAAACAAAAAGAAAACACAGCCTACAGCGTTTTGAGCGAATATGTCAAAAGGCAGGATCCTGCCAACAAAATATTTGTAGTTCATCGCCTCGACAAAGACACTTCGGGAATAATGATGTACGCCAAAAGCCAGAGAATCCAAAAAGCTTTGCAAGAAAACTGGAACGACAACATACTCGAACGCACCTATTTAGCTGTTGTGGAGGGTATTGTGGCTAAACCTGTGGGTAAGATTATTTCCTATTTGACAGAAAGTAAAGCTTTGATTATGTATTCATCGCAAAACCCTGAACAAGGGCAAAAGGCCGTTACTTATTATGAAGTAGCAAAAACCTCAAAAAAGCACAGTTTATTACAAGTAAATCTCGAAACCGGCCGCAAAAACCAAATTCGTGTACACATGAAAGACCTGGGCCATTCCGTAATAGGCGACGATAAATACGGAGCCACCACCAATCCCATCAAACGCCTCGGTCTGCATGCTTGGGTATTGTCATTTACCCACCCTGTCACCAAAGAAGCCATGCGTTTTGAGACTGAGGTGCCGAAAGCATTCTTAGGGTTGTTTTGATGGAGGAAGAAATTGCTTAGAACTGGAAATCGTTGTCAATAATAGCCCAGGAGGTTCCTGTGCTTTGTACAGTAATGCTGGTTTTTTTGATGATTTTCCCGCTTAGAAGTTTTAAGAAGTACAAGAAATTGCCAGAGCCTGCTTCACTCAAGTTACTATTTGCCAATAGATTATTTCCAAGATGATCAAATATGTATATTGGATTAAAAACGGTTAACCCACTTGGTGGTTGAAATAGCAAGGGCAAGTCAGCTGATATCACATAAATTCTGCCAGTTCTATTTGTTGGTGAGGGTAAAGTTACCGTAGTAGATTGATAACCAATTGCTCTAACACTATGGTCAGCATCGGTTAGTGTATAATTTGAAGAAATTTCCCTGTAAGGCAAACTTAAACTTCCTTCTACTTGGAGACGAGAATTTGCAGTTGTGGTATTTATGCCCACATTTCCATTTGTTGAAATATTAACAGCGGCGTTGCCATTATTTACAAAAAGAGATAGTGGATGGTTTGTAAGAGTACCATACCAACCAGCCCCAAAACCAGCATAAGTACCGACTTCAATACCCGCATTATTGGCATGGACTATTCCGGCACCATTTCCAATAGTATTTACCTGTAATTTATAATTGGGCGAAGCTGTGCCAATACCTACATTTCCTAAGCCTGCAACATCGTTTATCAATACTTTCGAATTGTTTTTTCCTCCTCTTATATAAGTATCTTCTGAGCTTGTGTAGTTAAAATGTGAAGTATGGGTCGTGCCGAAAAGGGCAGCAGTTCCGTCTGTACCAGTTCCTCTAGCTATGGAAAGAGTAGCGTTGGGGTTATTTATTCCAATGCCTACATTACCTGCACCATTGATTCTCATTTTTTCAGAAAAATCACCACTTCTACCAGTACCAAAAACTAGATTGTCAGAAGCCGTTGGTACGAAAAACTGAAGTGCTCCGCCACCAATTCCAATACCATAATGATTGGTAGTATTGTTTGTCTCGCCACCCCAAAACGATATTTTATCTCCTAAAACACTGTTAAAAGTAAGTTTGTATTTCGGGGCAATAGAACCAATTCCGACATTTCCAAGTCCAGTAGCCAATGCAGGGCCATTGGTAGAGTTGAAAAAAGCACCGTATCCATTGATACCTGTTGCAGTACCAGTTACTCCCGTTCCGGTGGTTGTTGAGCCTCTAACACCATCGACAGGACCATCTCCCCAAACTCCTTTTCCTACCGCCGAAATGCCTTTTACTCCTACGCCATCAGACTCCCCCAAAACACCATTTCCCGTTCCATAATGATTACCATAAACACCCGAACCGAGAGCATTGGAAGATTGATTAAACCCAAAAACACCATATGTGGCTGCAGTCGGGCCGTATTCTTGTGCAAAACCATAAACACCTTTTCCGCCGCTAAGCGAACTAGTTGTTCCTACAATAGCACTCGCTGGGCCGGTACTGGTGTTCGATACGGAAAGTATTTTTATAGCTTCGTTTTTTGTAAAATCTAGAGGTAAAATGTCGCCCCATTCGGTATCGCCACTTGTGTTTATTGATTTTAGGAACTTATTGGCAGCCAAAGTACCAACTCCATTGCCAGCAAATTGCAGTTTGCCTCTGGTTTGTAATCCATAACCATTGGTTGACGACAAAAAGGCTGCTATACCAGAAGCAGTACTTCCAAAAAAAGCATATCCTGTCCCGGAGTGAAACCCTCTCACGCCTATGCCATTGGCATTATTTGAATAACTAGCACCATAAACGCCAGTAACCTGTGGACCGACTGGAGCAGTATTGTTAGCTACTCCGCTCACGGCTATTCCATTATTTGAGCCATTTATATATCCACTAAGTGCTATTCCACCATCTGTGGTTGAAGTATTTGTAACTTTAAAAAGTTCTGATACACCACTATTTACAGAGCTAGAAAAGGGTAAAGTCAAAGAGCTTGTAGAAGAAATATCCACCCAAGTGCTTCCATTGCACATTCTGAGCGTATTATCTACACCATAATAGACAATTTTTCCCTTATCTCCCACCGTGCAAGTACCAAGTATACTAACATTTGGAATCATCACAAAGCCGTTGGAGCCAGGTCTTAATTCTACGGATTGAGCGTAAGGTTTTAGGCTCAAGAAAAGCAAAAGAAAGAAAAAGAATTTCATAATTTATCAAAGAAAAGGTTAAAACTTCACATCACTAAATTCATGTTTCACCCGAAATTCCCCTACAATAACGTGGTCTTTCAATTTGGGATCGTTGGTGGCATCTCCACCGAAAACTTTCACGTTTATTTTGCCTGTAATGATTCTATGTGTATCGCCAAATCGTTTACTTTCAGTAATGACAATAGCATCAGGAACGGGAATTGATGATGCAGGAAAATTAGTATTGAAGCTGTTGGAGGTATAATTTTTTTCGGGATAATTTTGTAGCGAAACACTCCCTTGGGTGATTTCATCATCAAAATTCTTTGAACCCGAAGGAGTGCTTGAAGGCTTTGTTACATCCTCTGTGGTGGCCAGCAAAAGGTTAATTTTGCCATATTCTCCTGCAAAAACCTTGAAAACTGGCTTTTTCAAGGCAGTATTATAAGAAGTCGAAACTTCTTCTGGGGGAATAGAAACTTCTTTTCCGTCAATAGAGAAAGTGAAGTAGAGGTCTTCGTTAGTATCTGATTTGCTTTCGGTGCCACTATTATTGCAGCTTAGAAAGCCAATAAATGCTAATGTGAGGATTAGAATGATTGAGTTTTTCATGGTTACATTTTGATTTTTAAGTATATTTTACAAACGAATTGCCAAATGTCCTGTGAATTTTGAAGAGCCTCCGCCTAATAATTGTAAAGTGTTTCCAGATGTTTGAATTACTCTAATTTTTACTTTTTGCCCTGCATTTAATTTGACATCTTGTGAAAAATTAAGAGTATTAAAACTTCCTACGAAAATTGGTTGTTCAATAACAGACGATAGTGCGGTATCAATATAAAAATATAACGAATAAACAGCAGAACTGGTTGTTGAGGAAACTGCTCCAAATTTTACAAAAGCATCAAAATGATATATGCCATTTGTGGGTGCAGAAAACTCATAAGTGGCATTATTATAAAAGCCCCCCAAATCATATTCTTCTGATGCAAATGGAAACGTAGTTTCTACACCTGTTGCAATGTTTGCAGCCAAATTATTAGAATTATAAGCTGAAAACGCAATAGGCAAAACACCACTTACCGTTCCTTGGTCGTCGGCATAAAGCTGTACTTTACCACTTCCTGCTAAATTATCCACTCTCATATTGCCTGTAACATGTAATTTTGCTTGCGGGCTACTATTACCAATTCCTACTTTCCCAAAATTATCCATTGTTATTAAATCCTGAGTAGTAACATTATTGCCTGCAGTACCACTCGCAAAAGTATTGTATATGCTTATTAACCCTGTACTAGGGTTCATTGCCATTCCGCCAACAAAGCCGTTACTTAGTGGTTTTCTGGCACCATTATAATAGCCATTAAAGGATATTCCGGGCCAACTGCTTTCTATTGATACACCAGAAGTGTTTTCACCAAAAATAGCGTGTGTGGCTCCTATTTTTTTATCCACAACCAAAAATGCTTTTGTTGGATTCGCGGTGCCAATACCAACATTTCCTAAACCCACCAAATCATTTATTAATACCTTTGACCCATTTTGACCACCTCTTATATAGGTATCTTCGGCAGTAGAATAATTAAAATGAGATATCCATTGTGTACCACGAAAAGCCGCTGTCCCACTAGTACCAGTGCCTCTTTCTACATCTAACTGTCCATCGGGAATTAGATTTGAACCAATACCTAAACGACCGTTAGTTGTCAAAGTCATTTGTGGGCCTCCGTTATTAGTCGCAAAACTCAAATTGTTATTAGAAATAGTTCTCAAATAAACATAGTTTGCATTAACCCATGTCCCGATTCCAGTCAAGGCATCGTCAGATCGATGTTCAAACCCGCCACCGGTATTTTTAATTTTTACAATATTATCAAACCAACCTTGATTTGACGGGTCAAGTGTAATTGACTGCCCAAACATTTTGAGACTAATAAATAGGGAGAGGAAGATAATTTTTTTCATGGTAATAATTATTTTTTAGAATTCAAGTTTTCAGTATTTGGTTGAATAGCAGAAAGCATTGCTTCAATTTTATCAAGGCGAGATTCTAAAGTTTGGTTTTTGTTTTCTAAGGTTTGGTTTTTCAAAATCAATTCTTTCATTGCTTCCACCAAAACAGGGGTCAATCTTGCATAATCAACTGATTTATAGCATTTTTCATCGGTAAATACCATTTCAGGGAAGATTTTTTCTAAGTCTTGGGCTATGAAGCCGATTTGTGGTTTGTCGGAGAAGTTCTTTTCTGGAAATTCATCTTTTCGTAAATCATAACTTACACCTACTATTTTTTGGACTTTAGAAAGGGTATTTTCAAGTGGCTGGATGTTTTTCTTATATCTAAAGTCTGATGCAATCGGAAATCCTGTGGCCGTTACTGTTCCTGTAAAGTTTGCGTTGCCAACTCTGTTTATAGTAAATCGCCAAGCTGAGCCAATCCAAATACCTGCTTTTTCTAAGCCCGAAATGTTATTTTGAAGACCATAAAATGCTCCGTTATCTAAACCAATGCCGTTTGCTGAATTATTAAACCAAACACCTGCTGTACTTGTAGAATCTCTGATTCGTAGTCTGCCATTTATTTCGACTCTTTCATCAGAGTTTAGACTTGGAGCCGTGTTGCCAAAGCCTATTTTGCCTTTATCTGTTATTAAGGCAATGTTATTAGTTGAGGTAAAATGTCCCCCAATTCCGTTCGTTGTTTCACCTTTTACGGCAGCTCCCATTCCGTGATGAACTCCTCCAACTCCATAACCTAAGGAGTTTGTAGAATTATTTTCTCCCCAAACACCTGCGTTTGGTCCTGAGGGTGTTGTTGAATTGGCAATACCATGTATACCAAAACCTAAACCACTTGAAAATGTTTCACCTTGAATGCCATTGTAACCACTTGTAGAGGTATTAGTTATTTTAAGAAGTGCGGTGGTTGCAGTTGTAGTTTGAGAGTATGGTAATAAATTACTCCATTCAGCATCCCCGTTTGAATTAATAGATTTTAAAAATCTGTTTGACTGGATTATTCCAACACCATTTCCGGCAAATTTTATTTTGCCTGAAGTTTGGATAGAATAGCCATTTGTTGATTCAAAACTTCCTCCTATACCATTTGTGGTTTCCCCTCTGACAGCAGCTCCTGTGCCAGAATGAGTACCTCCAACCCCATAACCCAAGGAGTTTGTAGAGGAATTTTTCCCCCAAACACCTGCGTTTGGTCCTGAGGGTGTTGTTGAATTGGCAATACCATGTATACCAAAACCTAAACCACTTGAAAATGTTTCACCTTGAATGCCATTGTAACCACTTGTAGAGGTATTAGTTATTTTAAGAAGTGCGGTGGTTGCAGTTGTAGTTTGAGAGTATGGTAATAAATTACTCCATTCAGCATCCCCGTTTGAATTAATAGATTTTAAAAATCTGTTTGACTGGATTATTCCAACACCATTTCCGGCAAATTTTATTTTGCCTGAAGTTTGGATAGAATAGCCATTTGTTGATTCAAAACTTCCTCCTATACCATTTGTGGTTTCCCCTCTGACAGCAGCTCCTGTGCCAGAATGAGTACCTCCAACCCCATAACCCAAGGAGTTTGTAGAGGAATTTTTCCCCCAAACACCTGCGTTTGGTCCTGAGGGTGTTGTTGAATTGGCAATACCATGTATACCAAAACCTAAACCACTTGAAAATGTTTCACCTTGAATGCCATTGTAACCACTTGTAGAGGTATTAGTTATTTTAAGAAGTGCGGTGGTTGCAGTTGTAGTTTGAGAGTATGGTAATAAATTACTCCATTCAGCATCCCCGTTTGAATTAATAGATTTTAAAAATCTGTTTGACTGGATTATTCCAACACCATTTCCGGCAAATTTTATTTTGCCTGAAGTTTGGATAGAATAGCCATTTGTTGATTCAAAACTTCCTCCTATACCATTTGTGGTTTCCCCT
>NZ_RJUF01000050.1 GCF_024343775.1 Lacihabitans soyangensis
TGGAAGAAGCTAAAAGCAAGTATCAAGGAAGTAACACGCAAAACTGCACCATTGAGTTTCGATGAACGTAACACAAAACTGAAACTACTGCAACGAGGATGGGTCAACTATTTCAAACTTGGAAATATAGGCAGCAAACTCAAAAGCATAGACAGTTGGACAAGAAACCGTTTACGATATTGCATTTGGACAGACTGGAAAAAGCCAGAACGGAAACGTAAGAACTTGATACGACTGGGAGTTCCACCAAGTAAAGCCTACCAATTTAGCAGAACCCGAAAAGGAGGATGGGTAATAGCCCAAAGTCCTATAATGGTAACAACTATCACACTAGAACGCCTAAGAAAAAGGGGATACGAAAGTATGAACGATTACTATGAAAAGGTAAGTCCGATGTTTAATGAACCGCTGTATACGAGACCCGTACGTACAGTGGTGTGAGAGCCTCTCCCTGCTAGGGTTTCCTAGTGGGGCAGGCTACTCGATTATGTGCTGTAATTATTTTCAGTGTCCTTGTGATTTGCATTGAAATTCATATGTGGTTTCTTGTCCAACTATTGTCAGTTTAAATTTTCCATAGTCATCGGAAGAAAAATATGGATACATCTCGCCCCAAACAATAGTTATATTTTCTGTAATTTCAAACCCTGACAATTTTAACTGGATTTCACCGATCAAGTCAGCTGCTATGTCATAAAAAATTGTCTTACCATTTTGTTTGATTCCGAACACGAAGAAACTTGCGGATTCCTTCTCCATTCCTGTTTCTGAATTCTTAAATGCATATGCAAAGGAAAATAGGTCGTACCCCAGTGAGCTGCGATAGTGTTTTCGGTCTTTTAGATAAATTTCGTCACAGTATAAAGTATCCTGCTCACATTGTTTTTTTATGAAGTCTTTGGCTATTTTGGCAATTTCATTTTGAAATTCTGGTGTGATTTTTATCTCCTGCTCTTGAATATTCATTTTAAAATTTGGAAACTTCAAGCTGTCACACTCCGTATTTGCATCTATTTTTTCTTGCTTGCCAATGTGTTCTGTAGTCTTTGTGCTGTCAACAGCTACACCAACTTGTTCTGACTGTCCGCTATTTGTTTGACAAGCAGTGAAGATTATTAAGAATGATATTAGTGAAAGTGTCGTCTTCATATTATAGCACATAACGAAAAAGGCTTGGCGTTGTTGGGGAATTAGCATTCCGTCTGCCCATAACCGAAGCCTAATAATTGCAATATTGCTGATGTTTTATTCTATTGCCAAATATAATTCTGTCAAGCCCGAACTGTAGCTAAATTGTTGCACAAATGTTGAGGTTTAATTAGTCTGCCCCAATAATGCCAAACCACTGTTAGCTGCTGGCAAATATTTTCCAACGTTCTGCCAAATCACTTATATCTTCTTTTCTTGCAAGTTGAGTTGCCCAACTTTTAGGAATAGATTCGTATCCATATAAAAGTCCTGCAAGTCCACCTGTTACAGCACCTGTTGTGTCTGTGTCTTCACCTAAATTAACTGCTTTTAAAACAGCACTTGAATAATCAGTAGTAGTCAATAAGCACCAAATACTTGCTTCAAGTGTATGTAAAACATAACCACTACTTTTTATTTCACTTTCAGTAAGCTTGGTTATGTCTGCAAATAATAGTCTTTCAAATATTAAAATTTCTCTTTCAACAATTCCAATTCTATAAATAAAATCTAACACATCTGTCTTTACAATTTTATAAATTTTAGATTTTTCTATTCCTAAAACGATTTGTCTTGCAAACTCCAAATAATAGAAACAAGCAATTACAGAACGAATATGTCCGTGAGTAATAGATGAAACTTGCTTTGTTAAAAGATAGCGTTCTTCTATTGGTAAATCTTTGATTATGTCAAGCAAAGGAAGTATTCTCATCAATGAACCATTTCCATTTTGTGAAACTTCAAATCCACCTGCTAACTCTGGTTTGCAGCCTTTTTCAAAAGTTAGAATAGCTTGTCTTGTAGCGATTCCAATGTCAAAAACATTTCCATAAGGTGTCCAATAATTAGAACGATACCACATTACAAATTTCTGTGCAATACTTTCTAATGAAAACTTTTCTGTTAAACTTTCAGCAAGACAAAATGTAAGTGAACTGTCATCTGAAAAAGTTCCTGCTGGTAAATTATATGTCCCAAAACCAACCATATCGGTAACTGGATTATGAGAAATAATTTCTCTGCTTTTGAATTCAACTGGAACACCTAATGCATCTCCAATTGCAACTCCAAATAAAATGTCTTTGTATATGTTTTGCTCTTTCAAATTAAGGTTTTCGATTGCTTGCAGCTAACGAGTATGTTTACGCAACTCATTTTTACAGTTGCGTAGATATCTCAATTGTATTTGATTGAATAATTTTGGTATTAAATTGATAATGAGTGGTTTGGGTGTGTATGGGTAATTGCGTAAATATTTTCATCATGAGAGTGGTGTTTTATATTTATATTTTCAAAGATAAATTATATTCTGTCTTATTCAAAATATTTATTTCTGGTGCCAAAATCAAACACAAATTCATCGAAATTGAACACGAAGTCGTCAACATCAAATAGTCATTAAACAATTCTAAACAGTATAAACTTTTGTTAACAGCCCCATCACAAAGACAAAGCCACCAACTCGCCTGGGTGGCCAACGGCTCCTACGGCTACCACAATGTATTGTTTGCCGTTGATGGAGTAGGTCATGGGTACGCCTGTTTGGTTGGCGGGTAGCTTGATCTCCGAGATGATCTTTCCTGTGGCTTTATCGTGGGCTCTAAAAACTTTCCCACCACCACCGTCAGAGGCATACAAACCTGAGCCTTCTCCCGCAAAGAGTAACGACTTGGTCACCAACATGCCTACCCGCTCAGGTGAGCCGGTTCTCGGTATCTTCAGGCCTTTCAGAGCGGGTATGCTTTTTACCCATTCGGGGGTGTCGGAGTTGGGCACCATCCATTGGTGTTCGCCTTTGTTGAGGTCTATGGCGGTTATTCGGCCATAAGGTGGTTTTACCAAAGGCAGACCATAAGGCCCAATGCGTGATGAACCCAAAAATGCCACATAATCCATATCTCCGGCACCTTTTGGAGCGGCTTCTATGCTCATGGGCCGCAGCACCGTGCTGGAGGAAACATACAAAACACCCGTTTCGGGGTCTACAACACCCCCTTGCCAATTGGCTCCGCCCACGGCGTCGGGTATCATCAAGGTACCCAATTCTTTGGGAGGATTGTAGAGGTTTACGGGCGTGTACAAGGGCCCTTTGTGAAACTTGGCTGCAATCTTTTGGGCCTCTTTTTTGATTTCTGGGGTAAAATCAACGAGAATATCGTCAGAATAGCCTTGTCGGTCAAACGGTGCAGGTTTGGTTGGAAACGGCTGGGTAGGAGAGGTGATTTCTCCCGGAACACTGCTTTTGGGTACAGGCTTTTCTTCTATCGGCCAAACGGGCTGCCCCGTGATTCTATCAAATACAAAGGCAAAGGCCTGTTTGGTGACTTGTACGACGGCTTTTATGGGTTTTCCATCCACTTGGATGTCGGCCAAAATCGGTGGAGCTGGCAAGTCATAATCCCAAATGTCGTGGTGTACCAACTGATAATGCCAGACCCTTTCGCCCGTTTTGGCATTGAGACAAACCAAACTTTGTGAGAACAAATTGTCACCCGGACGATGACCGCCATAAAAATCACCGGTGGGAGCTTCTATGGGCAGGTACACATAGCCCAAGTCGGGGTCGGCGGTGAGCGGAGCCCAAGCTCCGGAATTACCCGTGTATTTCCAGCTTTCCTGTTTCCAGGTTTCGTTTCCAAGTTCACCAGCCTGCGGAATGGTGTGGAAAGTCCAGATTTTTTTACCTGTTTTTACATCATAGCCGAGTATATCGCCCCTGACCTGCGTTTTGGAAGTAGGAGCCAAGCCCACCGGAAAACTCGAACCAATAACGATGACATTATTGACAATAATGGGCGGAGAAGTAGAACCAATGGTGGAGATTGAGGGATCTAGATTACTATCCAAGCCTTTTTTTAAGTCCACTATACCATTTTCGCCAAAATCTTGCACCAAATGACCCGTTTGGGCATCTAAAGCCACCAATTGAAAACTCGGAGACACAAATACGATTCTATCTTTGCCATTGACTTTGTCTTCCCAATAGGCCACGCCTCGGCCAGAGTTTTGCCTGGGCACATAGGCTTTTCGTTCTTTTTCGTCTAGCCGAAAAGTCCAAAGCGTTTCGCCGGTTTCACCATCTATGGCAGCCACGCTACGGCTCAATCCAGCCGTGGTGTACAAGATACCTTTCACCATCAAGGGCGTAGATTTGAAATAAAACTCGGTATTCGGGCCAAAATTATCGGTTTTCCATCGCCAAGCTATTTTCATTTGGCTTACGTTGCTTTCGTTGATTTGGTCAAGCGGCGAATAGTTGGTACTCGCAAAATCTCCACGGTGTTGTTTCCATTCGGCCTCTATGGTTTTGGGTTTGGTGTTTACCAAAGCAGGCCTAAAACCCATGCTGACCCTGGATGGAGGAGCCATTCCCATCAAGATTTTCTCGGAAGGATTTTTGAAACTCAAAGTTTTTTCACCAGCAGGAAATCCATTGGCTTTCAAAACAAAGGCTATGAGTGATGCATAGGTTTTTTCATCTAATGAGTTGGGTTGGGTTTTGGGCATGGTGGTTTTGGTAGTAAGATACAATTCCCGAAGGGTTTTGTTTTTCCATTTGGTTTGAAATCTTTCTCCTACCAGAGCCGTTCCGCCTTCTGTTCCTCTCAAGTCACTGCCATGGCAAGCTGCACAATGGTTGGCATATACTTCTGTGACAGACGCCACTTGGTCATTTGTATAAACGCCGTCGAGTGCGGTGGGGAGTTCGGTTTTGGGGATGGGTTTTGTTTGTGAATGGACATTTACCTGAGCGGCTATCAGACAAAGAAGTATTCCTAGGGTTTTATTCATGGTTGGTTTTTTAGAATATTATCCAAACATAATTAAAAAGGATGGAATTTTTGTATGCTATTATTGAAGTATATTGTTGAGGATAAAACAATTAGGGTGCTAGACTTGTGTTGTTCACAAAGGAGCTTTTCAATTTTAAGATACCGATCAAGTCATTCAGCATGCAAAAGCTATTGGATTGTTGGGTTGAGATGATTTTTGGGATTTTTGGCGATTCTTCTTGAACATTATTCTGAAAAGCTAAGGTGCCTTGAAATTCACATTTATGAAATCACTTTCGTCGCCTCGCCGGCGGGGCCTTCATTTTTTTTCGAAAAAAAACGAAGCAAAAAAAACTGCACCCTGCAAACTCACACATTCAAAATTCTCATATCCAAGTAGTTATAAAAATGTTCCCTTTTGAGAATTTTGACTGTGTTCAAACAGTGCAGGGCGATATAATGATTTCATTTTTTTTTATTTTTTCTCGGATGGCATTAGCTCTAAATTTTAGATTCAGGCTAATTACCTTTTATGATATTTTTTTTGTCTTTTTCGGGCGTTTGGATGACCGAAATAATGCCTTTGTCTTTCAAATTATTCGCTTGTTTTTTGGCTTTTATTTTATTTTTACCAATCGTTTTGTGTTCCAATTCCTCTGGTGATTGAACAACAGAAATAATGCCTTCTTCTTTTTCTTTTTTCATTTGTTTATAATTTACTGCTAAGTCGCAAAGACGCTATGAAATATATATTTCTTTTTAGGTCTAAAGTATTAGTCAAGAACGTTTTATGTATTTATTTGGCTATGATTTAGTTTGGACTAAATAGATTGTTTTACTACTGATTTCTTGTGATATAGGTTTTACTTGAGCAATATCTCCTATGAATAAATATTGCCCAAGTGTATTTCCTATTTATAAGTACCTGATTATAAGTAAATGTGAAAACGGTTTTGATGCCAATCCAACTCAAAATGGATCACTTAATTCACTAACCCTAATCAATTTTTTATTCACAAATTCATCTATTCCAAGTTCGGAAAGTTCTCTTCCGTAACCTGATCCTTTGGTGCCTCCAAAAGGCAAGTCGGCCTGTGTCCATGTGGGGTGATTGATAAAAACCATGCCCGTATCTATCTGGTCGGCTACTCGTTTGCCTCTTTCTATGTCTTGGGTAAATACCGAGCCGCCCAAGCCAAATGGCGAATCATTGGCTAAATCAATGGCCTCTTGCTCGTTTTTGACTTTGAAAAACACTGCCACTGGACCAAAAAACTCCTCATAATACACGGGATTATCGGGCAACATGTTAGTAAGAACCGTGGCTTGCATGTAGGCACCCGCGTGGTCCACTCTTTTACCGCCTAATGAAATTTTTGCTCCGCCCTCAACCGCTCTTTTTACTTGGTCGGCTATGTGTACGGCAGCATCTTCACTGCTCAAAGGGCCTAGTTGCGTATTAGGTTCCGCGGGGTCTCCAACTACCAGTTCGGCCAGTTTGACTTTTAATTTTTCAAAAAAATCTTCTGCAATTTCTTCCACTGCTATAAATCGTTTTGAGGCTATGCAGCACTCGCCATTGTTGTTGATTCTGCCTACCACCGCCCACTCAACGGCTTTATCGATGTCGGCATCTTCCAACACAATGAAGGCATCGCTTCCGCCTAATTCGAGTACAGACTTTTTCAAGTGTTTTCCAGCCTCAGCGGCTACGCTAGCACCAGCGGCCTCGCTACCCGTGAGCGACACGCCTTTGATTCTTTTGTCAGATACCAAGGCGGAAGCTCTTTTGCCAGAGATAAGTAGGTTGGTATAAAGTCCCGAGGGAGCACCAGCTTCTAGGAATATTTTTTCAATCTCTATGGCACATTGCGGAACAATAGAGGCGTGTTTGATGAGTAGGGTATTGCCCACCATAATATTGGGTGCTGCAAAACGAGCAACTTGGTAAAAAGGAAAATTCCAAGGCTGTACACCTAGCAAAACTCCGAGTGGACTACACCTTACCAAGGCCTGCCCATGAACAGGATCTAGGATTTTATCTTTCAAAAATCCCTCGCCATGGTTGGCATAATAATCAAAGATTTCAGCACTCAGCTTAATTTCACCTTCTGCTTGTGAAACCAGTTTGCCCATTTCTAGTGAAATCAGCTTGGCCAAATCTTTCTTCTTTTCTCTTAATAATCCTGCTACTTTGTGAAGCAATTCTGATCGTGTTGAGAAAGTCGTTTTTTTCCAAGTCGTAAAGGTTTCGACAGATTTTGAAATGGCCTGCTCAACCGCAGTTTCAGTCATTTCTTCGAAGGTTTTAATCACTTCGTTGGTTGCAGGATTTATACTTTGAATTGACATGGTTTTGTTTTTGGTGTAAAAATTATCTTTAATGAGAAATCTCGAGGTCATTGAGCTTTATTTTACAAAAGCATTGAATACATTTCATTATTACCTTAATGTAAAAACTACTGGCGTCCGACTAAATAAAAAAAAAACTCAGAATAACTGCTTGAAAATTAAACCCTTACGGGGTTTCCTACTAAGAGGGGTCATTTTTGTTAGAATAATAGCACCCCTTCGGGGTATCAATTGTTTACGAACTGAAAATTCGAATTTTATATTTACTCGGATGATAATAATTAAAAACTAATTGTTCCTTATATTTTCTGTGCAGTCCGTTGTAAAATTTCCCTTCTTCAAATTTTAGAAAGATGCAGAATGTTAAAAGGGAAATTTTACAGAGGATCATTGCACAGAAAGTGTTTTTTTTGTTACTTTTTTTTCAAAAAAAAAGTAAGCCCGCCTGGCAGGGCACACAAAGTATTTAATTTACCTAGTATGTTTTACAAAGTGAGTGTTCTATATTTTAAGCCGTTCATAGAAACTCCCAACTATGAAATGAAACCTTCTTTATTTTAATCTTTCTTCAAAATTTGATCAATCGCCTTTGAAAGTTTTACGTCTTTTTCAGTTACGCTATCTTTTGCCTCATGGGTGAAAAGCGAAATATCCACTTTGTTATAAGCATTGGTCCAGTTTGGGTGATGACCCATTTTTTCGGCTGCAAAAGCCACTTGGGTCATAAATGCAAAAGCCTCAACAAAGTCCTTAAATTCAAAACTTTGTTTTAATTGGTTGTTTTCTTCTTTCCACATAGATGTATTTTTTAGAAATTATTTAGGATAAAATCTTCTTTAAAAGAGTAGATTCTGGTTTGAACCTTTACTACACAATTGACGTAAAAAAGAAATTGATATTTGATGCTCAAAGGTGAGGATACTGACTGATGCAAGTCTTACATAATTTTTGCTTGTTTTTATATCTTTCGCAGATTGGAATTTGAAAATCTCAATGACTCAGGCTATTATCTTGCCATCCTCCATGTTGATGATTCGGTGGGTGCGATTGGCAAAAGACTGGTCGTGGGTTACGATGAGCAAGGTTTGTTTAAATTCTTCGGCCAATTGTTTGAAAACCTCAAACACTATTTGGCTGTTTTTTTGGTCGAGATTTCCCGTGGGCTCATCACCCATAATGATTTGGGGATTGTTGATTAAAGCCCTAGCTATGGCTACACGCTGTTTCTCGCCTCCAGAAATTTGGTTGGATGGTTTTAGTGCCAAATTTTCGATACCTAGCATTTTGAGTTTTTCCATGGCACGGTTTTCTACTTCTTCGGCTGAGTATTTACCGAGTTTCAGGCCTGGCATCATTACATTTTCTAAAACCGTAAATTCATCCAACAAATAATGAAATTGAAAAACAAAACCTATTTTTTCGTTTCGAACCCTCGCCAAATCGGGTTCTTTTCGTTTGACCATTGATTCGCCATCTATCCACAATTCGCCTTCGTAGTCAGTGTCCATGGTAGATAAGATGTACAATAGCGTAGATTTTCCACAGCCTGATTTGCCAGTGATGGCCACAAAATCGCCTTTGTTTACAGAAAAATTAATATCCATTAGCACTTTCACAGTGGTGGGATCGTGAAAATATTTGGTGATGTTTTTGGCCTCTAGGGTTATGTTACTCATCTTATTTACCTCTTATGATAACTACAGGGTCTACTTTGCTGGCTTTTCGTGACGGAAACCATCCTGCCAAAAATGTGGTAATCAGTGAAAAAACGGCACCGATGGCATAGTAAGTGGGATTGTAACTAACAGGGTAAGTTTTAACACTCGGTAGGGAAGGTGTTTCAAACGGAATTTGGTCAATAATGGCTGAGAGTCCAAATCCCAATATTAGGCCTGCCAAACCACCAAAAAAGCCAATACTCATGGCTATCACCAAGAATATTTTTTGAACGTCTTTGCCTGCAAAGCCTGTGGCTTTCAAAATGGCGATGGTGTTCATTTTTTCGTATATCATCATGTTCAGAATATTATAAATACCGAAACCAGCTACTATCAACAATACCACACCCACGGCATAAGAAATAAGTGTTCTTACAAAACTTCCTGTTTCAAAAGTCGCGTTGGCGGTTTGAATATCTACGGCATCAATCTCAAAAAGCTTATTGTATTCTTTGGCTATTTGTGGTGCCTTGGCCAGGTCTTTCAATTTGATTTGGATGTCCGTGATGTAATTATTGGGTTTTTCTTTGAGTTTCTGAACGGTGGCTATGGAGGCATAACTCTGCGTTTTGTCAATCTCTTGCATACCTGACTGGAAAAAACCAACTACACGCAGTGGGAATCTTTCTCCGTTGATCGTGGCCACTTGTACCACGTCGCCCAGATTGGCCAAAAGTTGATCTGCCAAGCCTTTTCCCAAAATTATACTGTTTGATAGCCTTTCTATATCTGCGGGATCTCCTGCAGTCACGTATTCGTTAAAATGAAAAAGTTTGCCTTCGCTTTGAATTTCTATGCCATTGACCACACCCGTAATATCTATGGCTCCGTCGTTAAAAAACACGGGAGAGATTATTTTAGGAGCAACACCCAGTACACGTTGGTCTTTCTTGAGTGTTTGGATGATGGCCTCGCTGTTGTAAATCTCCTGTCGGCTAACGGTAGATTTGATAGAATGTATGAAGTTATGGGTGGTATTGGTGTCAAACTGGCTGTAAATGGGTTGATTGATATTGGGTTTAATTTCATTATAAAGCCTTACATGGGGTGTTCTGTTTAGAAGCAAGCCGTCTAAGAGGTCATTCAAACCTGCCATAAAACTAAGGAGAGTTATAAACATAGAAATACTAAACGTAACACCTACGGCTGCTATCAAAGTCTGCTTAAATCTGGCTAAAAGCAGCGATTTTGCAATTCTGATGATGAGTTTTAGGTTCATTCTATGGGTTTGTATATATAGTCGTTGGTCGTTATTCCTCCAAGTATTTCCACCTTTTGATAGTCTTTAAGGCCTGTTATTACTTTTGTTTTTTTGCCTTTTTCAAGTAAAACATAGTTGCCCTCAAGCAGATAGGCTCTTGGAATAGTAATACTATTTGTTTTTTGTTGAATGATGATATTTGCTTCGCAAGTAAGATTGGGATAGAGTGTTTTGGGTGGGTCAATAAAGCTGGCTTCTATGGTAAACGATTTGGTTCTTTCGTTCATTATTGGGTTGATTTTACTCACCAAACACTGAAAAACTTGACCTTTGTAACTGTCCATGCTCATGGCTATTTTTGCCCAATTTTCACCCGATTGATGTCATATTCATCTACTTGTAGTTCAAGTAGAAACGCCGCATCTTCGCCAATGATAGCTACGGGACTTAGCGTATTGACCATTTCGCCTGCCTCCATAAGCAGTTGATACACTTTCCCATTAATTTCACTTCTTATGCTAAAGTCATTGTTGGTTTTTTGGGCCAATTCCAAAGTTTTTTGTGATTGTTTGGCTTGAAAATTTATTTGTTTTTGGAGGTTGGCGAACCTCAATTTTGCAGTATTGTATGCATTTGTGGACGACTTTGCATTGAGTTCTTTCAGGTCTAGTTCATTTTGTGTACCAATTCGCTCGGCCCAAAGGTTCTTTTGTTTTTGGTACAATAAATTATCGTTTTCCATCTTATTCTGGCCATCTCAATGCTGATCTTTAGTTCATCCAATTTTTCAGAATTTGCAGCGACAGCGGCATAATCTGCGGATAGTTTAGCATTTTCGGTGTTTAGTTCGGTGCTTGTATTTACCAATCTTATAAGGACATCACCCTTTTTTACAAGATCGCCTTCGGAGACCAATATTTTGTCAATCAATCCATTAGCTAGGGAGAATACTTTATACTGATTTTTACTTTTTACAACTCCAGAGGCATAAACCGACTCTGTAATTTGCTCTCTAATGGGTTTTGTTTTTTCAAGTTTGTCACTACATGATGCTAGAAAAATAAACAGAGATAGAATTGTAAGGGTGGTTCTCTTCATTGTTTTAGGTCTTGACATCCCATTTTATTTTACCATCTCAAATTTACCATTTTATTTTACCATTTCAAACATATCTTCTTTGGCTTTTCTTACTTTTTTGAAGTTGGCGTAGGTATCGGTTTCGTCTCTGAAACCTAGAACCAACATAACGACTGATTTGAGGCCTTTTTCTTCGAGATTCAGAATTTCGTCAAACTGTGCAGCATCGAATCCCTCCATCGGACAAGCGTCTATTTTTTGTTCAGCCGCAGCTATCAAGGCTGTTCCTAAAGCGATGTAGGCCTGTTTTGTGGCCCAAACTTGTTGAACATCTTTAGGTAAGGCTACAATAGTGCTGAGTAGCGTATTTTTGAAATCGTCCAGAAAACCAATAGGAATATCCCTTTCTTGTGATATCAGTCTGAGGTAGTTTTCGACATTTTCTTCATTGATTTTTAGAGGAACAGTGAATACTAAAACATGAGAGCTACTACCTACCTGAGGTTGTCCGTAAGCGGCTGCTTGTAATTTTGTTTTTATATCGGCCTTGCTCACTACGGTAACTTTGAAGGGTTGAAGTCCATAAGATGTCGCAGAAAGATTGATGGCATTCAGAACGGCGTTTAATTGTTCTTCAGAGATATTCCCACCTGTCATCTTTTTAGTAGCGTATCTCCAATTTAGGTCTTTTATTAAGCTCATTTGGTTTTTTATTTATCATACATTTTTACAGGCCTCAGTACAAAGTTTACATGCCGTTGCACATTCTTGACAATGCTCGTTGGTATGTTTTGAACATTCCGCCGCACATTCTTCACAAGCAGCGGCACACACTTTTGCGAGAGCCGCAGCATGTTCGCTTCCCAAACTAAGCAACTGAGCCGTAGTAGTGCATAAGGCCGCACAGGCCATGTCGAGCTGTATACACCTAACCATCATTTTGGTCTCGTTTTCTTGTAGGCATGATGCTGCACAATGATGGCACATTGCCGCACAAGCTTGGCAGATTTCTATTATTTTTTTGTTTTCGTGATAGCCCATTTTTTTTGTTATTTATTAAATGATGATTATTAATTTTTAAAGTGTTTTTTTAGTCAAAAACGATAAATTTATCCCAGCTAATAAGCTTGAAATTGATGTTTTTTTGGTTTTGTATAGGATTCGCCCTATGCTGATACTCACTTTAGAACCATAAGTAAAGTCCGAAATTTGATTATGGTGTATTTTGAGTTTTTCCATTCAAGTAGGCCTTTTGAATTTAATAATGATGTAAAGCTACGTTTTTATGATACCGTGCTTTTACAGAATTCAATGCAAGATTTGTGAAATTCACACCATGTTTGTAAAAGGAAGTTTACGAAAAGGAAAAGGTAAAGTGGGACTTGTAAAAAAGGCTTGTATTCAATTTGTTAGCGTATTATTTCGACAAATTATATGCAATATTTTTGATCGTGAAAGTGGCATAAGTAAAATCACCCTCGGGATAAGTATAAATTGTTTCGGCGTAACTGGCTAATTTGTAGCCATGGATGGTTTTGTATTCTCTAAGGGGGGTGCTCCAAGTGTGTTGGGTTATGGTGCTGTTTTCGCCAACGGAATATCTGTCTTCTGAAACAAAATTTACCAATTCGCCTTTCTCATTAAAATAAAGCAATGCTGTCACCGAAATGCCATTGTTTCGAAAGGTGGCCTTTACTTTGTTTCTTTCCACCTCTACCCACTCAATACGATTGTCAATTAAAGTGGCTGGTGCTAAAACACACATGTCATTGAAAAAAGTGACTGTTTCTGATATGTCCATTTCGTAGCCTGATTGGTATTCTACTTTGAAAATTGAGAGCAGTCTAATGTCCATGTAAGCAGTGCCATTTTTGAAACAATGAAAACCCGTTACAGGCATGTGTTTCATGATGGCATCGAGATAGAATAATCTCGTTGGATTTGCTACGAAATTATATTGTTCGGAGTTTAGTTTCATCCATTCTGACTTTTTGTCTTTTCTGATTTTTCCAGTAAAACTGGCTTTGAAATTATTGACCTTGGGTTTGCCAATGCAGCCCGTGTACCGAATATATTTTTTGACAGAATGTGGTAAAAATGCGATTTCTGATTCGGACAATTTAGATGTTTGCATTATTTTACTTTTAGCCATTCCTAATTTCACCTCGTCTTTGTAGTTTTTTTTGAATTTAATTTGAAAAATTCCCAAAATAGTTACGATCAAGATGAGCACATTGGCAGCAGTACCAAACTTGGCTTCCTGCCAATTGTAGATAATCAATAGCTGAGATAATACGAGTGCCATAAATGCAATGTAAACCCAGCCGTCTTTTTTTAAGAGATACAAAACGGTAGCTAGGATAAAAAGAAAGCCAGCCACGAACCACAAAATACCCATAGGTTTGGAAATGTCTCTGATAAGTAGGGGTAAGGTACCATAGTCAAAGGCTTTGGAGAAACCCATGAAATGGATAAGTCCGTGAAAAAGAGTGACGAAAACGAAGGTGTATTTTAGCATTATTTCTTTTCTTTTTTGAGTTCATCGGCCTCACTCAACGCAATGGCTATGGCTTGTTTCGGATTGGTTACTATTTTATCAGATTTGCCAGAATGCAATTCGCCTTCCTTAAACTCGTGCATTACTTGAGCTACCTTTTTTTGAGAGGGAGTTTGTTTTTTCATGTTTTATTTTGATTTCTTATGGAAGTTCACTTGGTTTTGGAAATTGGTAAGGTGGATCTTGAACGGGTTCTTCTTTTGGTTTTTCAATCGGTTTTTCATCCGGGTATAGAATAGGAGTTTTTGGGTCAAGAATCGGTTCGAGTTCGGGTTGATTATCTGGGTGTGGAATCGTAAGAGGTTCTTTTATTTGGTTTTTAATTTTATTTTTCATAAAAAATTATTTGTATTTAAATTCAATTAGAAGTTCTTGAGTCCATTTCTTGATCTCAATATTCATCCAAGAATATTTTCATAAATGAGTTCATTCAATAAGAACTTGAGTACACAATTTTGAAAAGTTTACTTTATAAATATTGTTAGCGTTTTTAACAATATTTTGTACTTGTAAAGGTGGGGCTTTTATGAACGGAAGTATTATGAAAAAAAATTAAAGAATTGCGTAATTCACACATTGATAAAACTGGTTATCAGTGTCTTCTATGAAATATCCTTGAGATTAAAGCTGATTGTAAATCTTTTAATTCCAGAAATGGCATATACATGGTATTCTTTTTTAGCAATTCTTGTCTGTTTTACTTTAAGAATCGAACTGTAATTAATTTAGGTTGGTGAAGGCAAGAATCTTTGAATGAAATTTTTCTAATTGTGATAAGCATGGTCGGATTTTGATTAAGTGCAAATATACCTCAGACAAACCATGGTCTTTAAAACCAAAAAGTACCATATTTTAGCATTATATCAATAGAAAACAGGATTTAGTTTATATACTTTTGCTTCATTATTTAACCCTAAGAATTCATGTCCGATCCAATAGTAATAATGCTCATCGGAATGTCCATCGTGGTGGGTGGCATTATAAAATTTAAGTTGCACCCAGTACTTTCATTGCTCTTGGCGGCTATTGCTGTTGCTTTACTTACGCCGGTGTCGTCTGTCGAGCAATTTTTTATAGCTAAAGGTGGTTTGGAAGCCGATGCTCTTAAAGCCGCTCATAAAAGTATTGGAGAGAGAATCGGGATAGAATTTGGGAATACTTGTGCAAAAATAGGCATTTTGATAGCAATGGCGGCCATCATTGGCAAAGCCATGCTTGATAGCGGTGCCGCCGAAAAAATCATCAGAGCCATGCTCAAAATTACGGGCGAGAAAAATGCTCCTATTGGCTTTATATTGAGTAGTTTTTTTCTGACGATTCCTGTTTTTGTCGATACCGTAATTTTCTTGATGATGCCATTGGCCAAAGCAATGGGAATGCGACTAAAGAAAAATTACCTGCTTTTAGCCCTTTCGGTTATTGCTGGGGCAGTAATGGCAAATTCTTATGTACCGCCTTCACCTGGACCATTATATTTGGTAAGTGCCATGAATGTTTCGATTGGTTTAATGATGGTTTGCGGTTCGCTTCTCGGACTTTGCACCATCACAATTGGCTATTTTATGGCAGTTTACCTCAATAAAAAATTTGATATTCCTCTTCGTGACTCACCCGATGCTCGTCTGGAAGACATTAAAGCCATTGCCGAAAAAGATGATAAAGAATTGCCTTCTTTGGGCTGGGCTTTGTTGCCTGCGGTTTTCCCTTTGGTTACGATTTGTATTCGTTCGGCTGTTGAGGCTTTTGTAAAAACCAAAGAGCCACTGACCGATTCTGCCATTATCAATCAATTAATTGACATCATTTTGTTTTTTGGCGATAAAAATATTGCTTTATTGATGGGGGCAATTTTTGCATTGTTGGTTTTGGCAAATCAGAAAAAAACTACCAAAGATAAACTAACGGCATTCGTGCAAACTGCCCTGATGAGCGGCGGCGGAATTATTTTAATTACAGCCGCAGGCGGTGCTTTTGGCGGAATGTTGCAGCAAACGGGCATCAGCAGCCGCATTGCAGATTTGACAAAAGACTACCAAATGGCATTGATTCCGTTGGCGTTTTTTATTACGATGGTTGTTCGTACTGCACAAGGTTCGGCAACGGTGGCTTTGATAACAGCTTCAGGAATTTTGGCAGGAATGGCACAAAATGCCAATCTTGGATTTCATCCAGTTTACTTATGTTTGGCTATCGGAAGTGGTGCAAAACTCATTCCGTGGATGAATGATGCAGGCTTTTGGATAATGTGTAAGACCTCCAACTTAACCGAACAAGAAGCTCTTAAAACCATTGCACCTATGCAAAGTTTAATGGGTCTGGCTGGAGTAATTCTAACAATGATAGCGGCTTGGATTTTTCCGATGGTGTAATTGGTGATTGGTAAACTGTTGACTGGTTATTGGTAAACTGGTTACTGGTTGACTGGTTAGTGAAGGAATAGACACAAGTAACTAATATACCAATAACTAATCAACCAATCCACCAATAACAAATAACAAAATGATGCAAAATATAGTAATAAAAACAAGCCCAAACGATAACGTGGCCATCGTAGCCAATCCGACAGGATTAAAACGAGGTGCGATCGTACTTGATGGAGTTGTTCTCGAAGAAGACATACCGATGGGTCATAAAGTAGCCTTAAAATCTTTCGATGAAGGTGAAAAAATCATTCGATATGGACAAGTAATTGGTTTGGCAAATAAGAGTATCGAAAAGGGAAGTTGGGTAAACGAAAGCAATATCAGTATGCCTCAACCGCCTAATTTGGAGGAAATTCCTTATGTGAAACCGAACATCCTGCAAACAGAATTTCTCAAAGATTTTACTTTTCAAGGCTACAAAAACGCAGATGGAAGTGTAGGAACAAAAAACATTTTGGGCATCACCACCAGTGTGCAATGCGTTGCGGGAATTACCAATTTCATCGAAAATAAAATCAGAAAAGAATTGTTGCCACTGTATCCAAACGTTGATGATGTGGTAGCTTTTAATCATAGTTATGGTTGCGGCATTGCGATTGACGCACCAGCGGCAATAATTCCAATTCGAACCATCAAACACATTGCTCAAAACCCAAATTTTGGCGGGGAAATTATGATTATTGGTTTGGGCTGCGAGAAACTAAGACCTGAAAGGCTTTTGCCAGATGATGATGGGCTTCGACTTCGCTCAGCCCCCGAAACGGATACTGAGCGGAGTCGAAGTATCCTTTATCTCCAAGATGAATCTTTCGAGGGTTTCTACGAAATGGTTGATGGAATCATGGAAATGGCTGAAAGGCATCTGAAAAAACTCAACCAACGAAAAAGAGAAACTTGCTTGGTGGCTGATTTGGTCGTAGGCATGCAATGTGGCGGAAGCGATGCTTTTTCGGGTTTGACAGGAAACCCAGTTTCGGGCTTTGCCGCTGATTTGATTGTAAAGGCAGGAGGAACGGTGTTTTTCTCAGAAGTTACCGAAGTTCGTGATGCCGTACATTTGCTTGTTCCTCGCTGTGAAAGTGAAGAAGTTGCCCAAAAACTCAAAGACGAAATGGCTTGGTATGATAATTATCTGAGTCAAGGCAAAGCCGATAGAAGTGCCAACACAACCCCCGGCAACAAAGGTGGCGGATTAAGTAATATTGTAGAAAAAGCACTCGGTTCGGTCGTAAAATCAGGTACAAGTCCGATTGTAGATGTGATATCACCAGGAGAAAAGATTCGTAAAAAAGGACTAAATTTTGTGGCAACGCCCGCCAGTGATTTTGTTTGCGGAACGCTCCAATTGGCGGCTGGAATGAATATGCACGTTTTTATTACGGGTCGTGGCACGCCTTATGGGCTAAATATGGTTCCTGTTATAAAAGTAAGTTCAAACACAAAACTCGCAAATCGTTGGCACGATTTGATAGATTTTGATGCTGGCCCAGTAGCTTTCGGACAAAAAACAATCGAAGAAATGGGTTGGGAATTGTTCCACCTAATTCTCGAAATTGCCAGTGGAAACAGAAAAGTAGCAACTGATAAATTGGGTTTGTATAACGATTTGGTATTGTTTAATCCTGGACCTTTGACGTAATTGAGTTACTGGTGTATTGGTTACTGGTATTTTGGTGAATTGGATTAGGGCAGACTTGTTACATTTGGTTTAAGTAGTTAGAAAAAAGAAAGAACAACTAAACAAATAACAAACAATAAATTAACACATATGATAAAGAATTTCACAGACTTAGAAGTTTATAAAGAATGCAGGCAATTACGTATTAATATTTCTATTTTGGTTAAAACTAAATTTCCTTTAGATGAAAAATATAAGTTAGCTGACCAAATTTTAAGAAGTTCTAGAAGTATAACAGCCAATATTGCAGAAGGATTTAGTAGGTACTATTATAAAGAGAATATTCAGTTTTGTCGTATTTCGAGGGGCTCTTTAAACGAAACCCTAGAACATTTAATAACGGCATTTGATGAGAAATATATAAATGATGAGGAACTTATGAATTTAAAAACAAAAATTGACTTAGGTGGAAAGTTGCTTAATGGATATATTAATCACCTTAAAAAAACTCAGAAGCCCAAAGAAGAGGACTAGTTACCAGAAAACCTAAGATTGATTTGGGCTCGATAAGTTAAAAAATTACAAAATACCTAATGAACAATCATCAGTAACTAGTACACCAATAACTAATCAACCAATCACCAATTACCAGTATACCAGTAACCAATTAACCAGTCACCAGTACACCAATAACAAAACAATGAAATTTCCAAAAATCAAAGAATTCCATATTACACCCATTGCAGTAGTTGACCCTCCATTGCTGAACGCCGCTGGGTTGCATGCTCCTTATGCTTTACGAACGGTTGTCGAACTCATAACCGAAGATGGCATTAGCGGCGTAAGCGAAATACCAGGCAATATCGAAATAGATAAAGCTCTTGAAAAAAGTCGACAGTTTGTAATAGGTCAAGACCCATTTCAATTAAATCAAATTCGGGATATTCTGGCCGCCAATTTCGATTCTGAAGATACTATTAAAAGAGGCGATACTCCGTGGGACCAACGTACTTTGGTGCATATTTTTAGTTCTATTGAGGTGGCTTGTTTAGATATTGTCGGTAAAATCGTCAATCGTCCAGTGGTTGATTTATTGGGTGGCAAACGCCGTGATAGAGTGCCGTTTTCAGCGTACCTTTTCTATAAATACGAAGGTGCAGGTGGCGAACTGGGGTTTGGAACAGACCCCAACGCCACGGGTTGGGATGCTGCTCGTCAGGCAAGTGCTTTGAATCCTACGGAGATTGTGGCACAAGCAAAGGCTATGTGCAAAGAGTTTGGTTTTCAGTCAATTAAACTCAAAGGAGGTGTTTTTGAACCACGTCAAGAAGTAGATGCGATTTTTGCCTTACATGAGGCTTTTGGAAAAGATACGCCTTTAAGAATCGACCCAAATGCTCTTTGGACGGTAGAAACTTCTATCAAATATGGCAAAGAGATGGAAGGCATTATTGAGTATTTAGAAGACCCTTGCCGTGGACAAGAAAACATGGCTGCCGTAAGAAAAGCTCTAAAAACTCCTTTGGCAACCAATATGTGTACGACTTCCTTTGAGGATATTCCCAAAAGTTATTCATTGGGTGCGGAAGATATTATTTTATCCGACCATCATTTTTGGGGAGGCTTGCAAGATTCTATGAAATTGGCAGCTATTTGTCAGACCTTCGGGCGAGATTTATCTATGCACTCTAATTCTCATTTAGGTATTTCGTTGGCGGCAATGGTGCATTTGGGTGCAGCCATTCCTAATTTCAAATACGCCCTCGATACACATTATCCGTGGCAATCTGACGAAATCATTGTTGGTGGACGCATGAAGTTTGAAGATGGAGCAGTAACCGTCCCAACAGGCCCAGGTTTGGGCGTAGAACTCGACCGAGTTGCTTTGGCAAAACTCCACGAAAACTATAAAAAGTGCGGACTAACTAAACGAAATGACGAAATAGAAATGCAAAAAGTACAACCACATTGGAAATTTAAAGCAACGAGATGGTAAAGCTGGTTACTGGTGTATTGGTTACTGGTGTATTGGTTACTGGTGGACTGGTTACTGGTAGACTTTTACTTGTAGACAAGTACTGGTATTCTGGTTGATCAAAACTGGTTATATCAATATCTTTTAATCAAAAACAGCCATAACCAATGCACATGTGCTTGCCTAAAATAGGTTGACGTTTTTTTAGACAAATGTAATATAGTTAAAATTGTAATATACATTGATTTGGGTTGATATTTTTCGTTTCATTACAAGTCCAAATTGGTAATATCGGTCGATTTTCGACATATTGTTCTTTGATATATTGTTCAAACGAGTTTGGTGATAGCTTATTCAAAGCTACATGTGGTTTGCTATTGTTATAGGCTTCAATTGTTCGGCTCAATTGTTTTTTAAGTTCTTCAAAACTTGTAATATTTCGATATCTGAGGTACTGGTTCTTTATAGTTCCATTTACTCTTTCAATATGAGCATTTTCATGGACTTCGTTGCACATACTTATTTTGATTTTGGCAGCATTTAACATTTCTACGTACTCATTGCTGACGTACTGCCCACCTCTATCAGAATGATGAATTAGTTCTGTAAAAATAGTCTGTTTCCGAGCTTTAAATGCCATCTTTAGAGCCTCACAATTGTTTTCTGCTCTCATATTATCTGCAGCGGTATAACCTACTATTTTGCGGGAATAGACATCCATTATCATTGTGATATAATAGACTTTTTCACCAACATTAAAGTATGTTATATCACTCGTCCAAAGTTGATTAATATTATTTAGTTTTATGTCAACCAAAAGATTTTTGTATCGACTATATGGACTCGAAAATGTGGTTCTAACTGGGTTTTTATAAGCCATTAACCTAAAGCCATAATGAATACCAATACTTACGAAAGCATCTC
>NZ_RJUF01000051.1 GCF_024343775.1 Lacihabitans soyangensis
CAGAGGAATTTAATGCTCGTAAATTTGCCTCTTTGGCAGGAGTTGCTCCATTTGAAATAAGCTCTGGAAGTAGTATTAACGGTGGTTTTCACGTCAATTGTTATTCTCATAAGCAGCTAAAAGGCATTTTTCATATAGCAGCAATGGCAGCCATACGGTTTAACCCGCAAATGAAGGAATATTTTGACCGAAAGAAAAAAGAAGGAAAGAAAGGTTTTGTGGCAATGAATAATGTGAAAAACAAATTGATTCATCAGATGTATGCAGTTGTAAGAACTAAAACACCTTTTAATCCAGAATATGTTTATAAAAGAGCAGCATAATTTTAAAGAAAATATTTGGATTTAAGTTAGCTATCGAAGGATACTTCCTTCGTTAGGGTGAAATGCGGGTTATACCCGCAAAAACATCAAGCTAATGGCAAGTGAGTCAGCTGGAAGCAATTGAACATTTGAAACTTTAATATACATTTGTACTAAGGCTAAGCACAAAGAATTCTATTTCCCCACCTGCCAAAAGCCCTGAATTTTATCGGTTATTTTAAAGAACACTCCAAATGAATAAAAGTCACATAACCAAAAGAGATATTCCGAAAGGTGAAGATGTAAAAGGACAAGACATCAGAGAAGGTGTTTTTAATCTAATCCAATCTGACTTTCCTGATTTCAACAAAGATAATTATATTTCATTAGCTGAATTAAATCAATACAGACGGTTGTATTTGACATCCTTAATTGTTCAAGAAAAGGGAGAATTGGCAATCATTGACCAAGATGTTATGAATGCCATCAAAAACAATTCAATACTTTCAGAAAATATTCAAGACGAAATAGAAGCCACTTTAACTATAGGACAAAAAATAGCAGACAGAGTGGCTGCTTTTGGTGGTAGCTGGACATTTATCATTACATTTTTTTCATTCATACTAATCTGGATGACGATCAACATATGGTTCTTAGCTACAAAGCCATTTGACCCTTACCCTTTCATTTTGCTTAACTTAATTCTGTCTTGCTTGGCAGCCATTCAAGCACCAATAATTATGATGAGCCAAAACAGACAAGAACAAAAAGATAGACAGCGTGGCGAACACGACTACAAAATCAATCTAAAAGCAGAACTTGAAATTAAACTACTCAGTGAAAAAATTGACCATTTGCTTGTTCATCAAAACAAAAAATTATTAGAAATTCAGGAAGTTCAAATTGACTATTTGGAAGACTTGATGAAAGAAGTAAAGAATATCCATTCAAATGACAAGTAAAGCGAACGAAGGATAAAACCAGCCACTAACATTTAGCAAAGTAGAAGAAAGCCCCTGAACTCATTCAAAGTCTGGGGCTTTTTGCTACTTGGTGTTCAGCGAAACGGGTGAGGCATCAAAGTCCGCAAATTAGCCGCTCAGTAGATTACGGCGGCATATCTTGTAGTTGTATAAGTGGGTGCTTTTGTGGTTCCCCAGCTGTGCGAAGGCTCCGACCTTCGTACGTGTCTATTACAGTCTATACCGAAGTAAAACATTGTATATTTTACCATTAATTAATTTCTAAAATTCTATTTTGCTTGGTAAAATCTAAATCAGGGGCAGAAGTAAAGTAAACATCTATTATTGGTTTTGTAATTGACATACCGCTTTTCATTTATTAATTTTCAAATTCTAATTCGGCGGCAAAAGCCGAATTTCACATGACCGAAGACAATAGCCTTCGTACAGCCAGAATGTTGGTGGAATTATAACTGACGACAACAGAAAACCAATAAATTGACAAATGACACTACCAAAAGACCGAGTAATAATTGCAAGTGACGTGAACGAAAGAGACGGAATTGGAGTTGAAATTTACCGTGACGACAAATTAGTAATTGACATATTCCGTGACGACACAAAACGCAAAAGAACTGTTACCCTTTACCAACAAGACATTTCATTAGACCTGCTTGAAGAAAGCATCCAGACTTTTAAAAAAGAAATACCTTGGGACTTTATTGATTACGACAACTTCAAATAATCCAACTTATGCCATTTCCAGTAGACATAAAATATATCATTGATACGGAGCAAGAACTCGGACTTGAATTTCCCGACAGTTTTAAGTCCAAAATGACAAAAGAAAATGGAGGAGAACTAATAACAGAGGACGATGACTGGCAACTGTTTCCGTTTTTAGACAAATCAGATAACAAAAGAATTAGCCGAACTTGCAACCATATTGGCTTGGAAACAAAACAAGCAAAAGAATGGGAAAGCTTTCCGAAAAACGGAGTTGCAATAGCATCAAATGGATGTGGCGACTATTTAGTTTTACTTCCGACATCAGAAAATGAAAAGAAATTAAGTGAAGAAATATACTTTTGGTTTCACGAGACAGGACAATTGGAAAAAATAGCTGAAAATTTTGAGCAATTTAATGAGGACTGAAAAAACAACTACCGCTAACAACTAAGGCTTCGTTCGGCATGCAATAATGAGTTTAAGTATTTGGAATAAAGCCTCTCGAAAGCTTTCGGGATTGAACTTAATCTTCGGTAGTTTTTCTCCTTTTTTACCTATGAGGTTTTCTTCTGGTGCTTTATGAGTTTCTCGAGCAGTTCTCCGTTGATTTTTGAAGTTTATTGTGTGTATTTAAAAATCCCCAACAAGAAGCATATCACCTTCGACTGGGTGAAATACGTCCCGATAGCTACGGGGATTACCTGCAAAAACACTAAGCTAATGGCAAGTATGGCTAATCGAAGTAATTGAAAATTTGGAACTTTAATTTATATTTGTACTTATGCTGAGCAGAAGGTATTCTGTTGCCTCACCTGCCAAAAGCCCTAGCCCTTGGTGCCAACCATAAACTAATTATATTGTTATACTGAATATGAAAAAAATATTCCTTTACTTGTTTGTTACCAGTTTGCTTTACGCAAGCTGTGAAAAAACTGCCGAGGTCTTAGCCCCAATACCCCCACCCTCTCAGATTTCGATTTCCCCTACTTCGGGAGCTACAAATGCTGAAATCACTATTACTGGAAAAAACCTTACTGGGGCAACTGCCGTATCCTTTGGCGGAACTCCCGCCGCATCATTTGCAGTGGTTAGTGCCACCACCATCATCGCCAAAGTAGGAACTGGGGCAAGTGGCGATGTCAAAGTAAGTACTCCAACAGGAACAACGAGTATAGCTGGCTTTAACTATTTACTGCCTCCACCTACTATTGCATCCTTTAGCCCCCAAAATGGCACCAGGAACTCAACGATAAGCATTACCGGGACAAATTTCACGGGGGCCACGTCAGTTACGTTTGGTGGAGTTCAAGCCGCCTCATTTACTGTTACCAATGAGACTACAATAACTGCGGTAGTGGGCAATGGTGCGAGTGGCGATGTAGTGGTAACTACGCCCAGTGGAAGTGCTAAAATAGCTGGTTTTACGTACCAATTACCTGTAGCTACCATCACATCAGTTAATCAAAAAAGCGGAACAACTAACATGACTGTTATCATTACGGGTACCAATTTCACTGGGGCTTCAGCAGTTTCATTTGGAGGTCAGGCGGCAGCTTCTTTTACAGTTGCCAATGCGACCACCATCTATGCCGAAGTAGGCAGTGGTAAAAGCGGTGACATAACGGTTACTACGCCTGCAGGCATTGCCACTTATCCAGGTTTTGTCTATTTCAATCCGGTAGTTACAACTTGTAAGTTACAAAATACTGTAATTGACAACGTTGTAATAGGATTCTCAAACAGGTCTCTCCGACCAGCAACTTCGGGTACGGTAAAAATAGGAGTAATTTTTGTTGATTTTAATGACGCTGTTGCTACCAAAACACCCAAACAATTATATGACGCTCATATTTCTCCAGTTGCAGAAAATTTTTATCAAAGCGTTTCTTACGGTAAACTAAAAATAGAATTCGAGCCAGATTTACAGTGGTATAGAATGAGCAAAACTGCAGCCTCATATGTACCTTTTAATACTTTCACTGCACACAAGGCTTATATTCAAGAAGCGATAAATTTAGCAAATGCCAATGTAGATTTTTCAAAATATAGTTCTGTGCTTGTGGTAACAGACCCGGCCAATAGCCCTTCTGATATTGGGCCAGCGTTTCAATCGAATCATCCGGGCAACAGTATACCTGTTGATGGCGTCAACATCCATAATGGCGTTACTTCTGGAAGAGACATGGCTTTTTGGCCAAAAGGACTTTGGTTTTGCCATGAGTTTGGGCATAATTTAGGACTACCCGACCTCTACGCTTTCACACCACCCTATCATAAATTTGTTGGTGAGTATGGGCTTATGGGAACCCAAGGGGGTAAATCTCCTGAGCCATTTGGTTGGGAACGATGGATATTGGGCTGGATAAATGACAATCAGGTGGTATGCCAAGGTAATGTGGGAAATGGAGCTGTTACCTTAACGCCTATAGAAAGCGTGGGAGGGGTTAAGCTGCTCACCATACCGATTGACAATAAGGCCACCATCGTGGTTGAAAGCAGAAGGAAACTCGGCTATGACAAAGATTTGGTAAAAGAAGGTCCTTTGGTGTATTTGGTGGATGCCAGTGTTCGGTCAGGTAATGGACCTTTAAAAGTACTGCCCATCAATGAAGCCGACCTGACCAAATACCAAGCAACAATGAGCCTTAATCAAACTATTACTTATCAGGGCATAGCCATTACTTACACGTCCAAAACTGATAAAGGAGATGTGGTTACTTTCGAGAAAAAATAAAAATGTTTGCTATTGACCATAGAGATAAATGACTAATAGCGACAGCCACCAAATTGTATTAATGAAGGATTGGAGGAGGTAAGTAATTCAGCATTTGAGGTTCTACTTTGCTTTGTACAAATGCTCAAAATCTGTATATCAAATTCCAGTCCTTCATAAATCGTGGGGCTCGTTGCTGATAATTTCTAAAAGAAAACCAAGACAGTATGTCAAGTCATAAAAGGACTGACGAGTAGGAATGTTGTTCCTTAATTTTTTTGAAACAGCAATACATTTAATATTTGAATAAAATACTTTGCAATGCTGACAATCCCGAAATGAAATTTACTACAACTAATATATTTTGAGTGAAAAGAATGATAAACAAACTCATAAATCATTTATCAGAAAAGCAAAATACACTTTTCTTAATAGACGCTTTAGGAGCAATTTTGACTTCATTTTTCATGTTCATAATCATGCGGCAGTTTAATGAATATTTTGGAATGCCCAAATCAGTATTGACTTACCTTGGCGGAATAGCATTTTGCTTTTGTGTATATTCCACTTCTTGTTTTTTGTTTTTAAGAGGACAGTGGCCACTTTTTATTAGAATTATCAGTATTTCAAACCTGCTTTATTGTGCCTTTACAATCGGAGCACTCGTTAATTCCTATACCTTATTGACACAAATAGGATTAATATATTTTCTAACCGAAATCGTGATTATTCTCTTACTTTGTTATGTTGAACTTAAAGTAGCCAGAAAAATAAAATATGGAAATATTGACCACTAAACGACAGAAGAGAAAAACCACCGCCATTAGTGGTTCAACAAAATGAGGCTTTTATACTATATTTGAGAATTAGGGATTCTATTGGGCATTTGTGCTTCTTATGCCCTACTTACCAATATGTAAAGCAACAGCCCTAAACCTAGAAAACCTACAACTTTTATCAAAACAAAAAATAACAATTAAAAAGAGATAGTATGTTAGGACTTAGAACAACCATTTATAAAGTTTCGGACATTCAAAAGGCCACAGAATGGTATTCGAAGGCATTTGAAACCAATCCATATTACAACGAACCCTATTATGTTGGTTTCAACATTAAAGGTTACGAACTTGGCCTTCAACCTGAAGACCACCCAACTTTTGATAAAGTTGAAAGTGTGGTTTCCTATTGGGGAGTAGAAAACATTCAAGCCACTTATGACCGACTAATTGAATTAGGAGCCACCGAAAATGAAAAACCCTACAGCGTGGGCGGAGATTTGATGACCGCAACAGTTAAAGACCCATTTGGAAATGTTATTGGCTTGATTTACAATCCTCACTTTCAACTAAAAGACTGAGCCATGGCATCCGAACCAAACTTTGTAGATTTTGTACTGGAGCAAATCAAAAATTCAGGTGAAATAAGCACTAAAAAGATGTTTGGTGAATACGGCATTTATTCAGACGGAAAATTATTTGGGCTAATCTGTGACAACAAACTATTTATTAAGCCAACAAATTCAGGGCGTAAGTTTATTGGAAATGTTGTTGAAGCTCCGCCATACGATGGAGCAAAGCCGAGTTTTTTAATTGAAGAAAACGTTGAAGACTCAGAATGGTTAAGTGAATTAGTGAGAATATCGCTGGTTGAATTACCTGCACCCAAACAGAAAAAGAAAAAATGACAGTTATTTGCTGAATTTGCCGAAGATGAAAAGCAAGAAGAACATAAAACTACCGCTGACGGACCTTGAAAAAGCAATTTTGAGAAAGAACAAAATCAAAATTGCCGACATTCTTGCCTTTGCAACAGACGAATTAGACTTAACGCAACAACCGAACGGAAAAAAGAAAAACGTTTCTTGACGCGATAAGCCCTTAAATTGGCGGATTAGACACTAATAATTAATCATCAGAGGATTAATTTTGAAACAAAAAGACCATGAAGCAAATTTTCATCAATTTACCTGTCAAAGACGTAGAGGCATCAATGGCTTTTTATAAGCAGTTAGGCTTTGGGGTTAATCCGCTCTTTACTTTTGATGATCAAAAATGTATGGTTTGGGATGAGCACATCTACCTGATGTTACAAACACATGAAATGTTCAATTCTGGCAACAAAAAACATCTTGCAGACCCCAAAGAAAATGCCATTGCCACATTTACACTTCAGGTGGAAAGTCTTGAAAAGGTGAATAAAATTATGGAAAACGGTATACATGCAGGAGGTAGAGAAACTACACCAATGATAGACGAAGGATTTATGCAAGTCAGAAATTTAGAAGATTTAGACGGTCACCATTGGGCCATAATATACTTGGACATTGACAAATTTAAACAAAAGACTGGAAGAGAATAAATTAAATGGACAAATGAGCGAAGAAATGCTAGGATGTTTTTTTTGCAGGTCGAACAAAACCCACAAACTCTAATATAGAAAAAACAGGCCGTTGCATCAAGCGTGAAAATATTTTTCAATCAACAAGAGCTGTCAGCGAAAGAAATACGAATTCTTAACTTAAATTATGCACAAAACCGTTCTACAGGCAACTGAGTCAAATAAATGATTTGAAGTTCTATATAAACAAAAAATACTATTTACATGAACCATTTCAAACCCAACAATTACAATTCCGTTTCTCCCTATTTTATGGTTGAGGATGCCAAGCGGATGGTCCAACTATTGGAAGATATATTTGATGCCAAAGTACACAGAAAGTATGATCAACCCGATGGCAAAATAATGCACGTGGAAGTTCAAATTGACGACTCTATTATTATGATGAGCGATGCCACCGAACAGTATCCTGCCAACAAATATTGGATGCACGTATATGTTCCTGATGTCGATGCCATTTTTGAGAAAGCCCTAAACTATGGTTGTGAGGCGGTTGATAAGCCCCAAAACAAAGAAAATGACCCCGATAAGAGAGGAACTTTCAAGGATTTTGCAGGAAATATGTGGTCAGTGGCTGCCCAATGTTGATTGGCTTTTCAAACAGCCTTCTTAAATGAAATTAAGTTGATAACCGTTTTTCGGTTGTATAGCATAACTACCAAACCCCAAAAAATATCATTACACAAAATAAATGAATGACTCAATAAAGCAAAAAATACCGCTTGTAACTTTTCAAAACCATGACTAATCATTACCCTCGATACAAAAAAATGGAAAGACCCTACCCCACCCTAGGTTGGGAAAATCCAACCGATATTCGCCATAACAGCCAACTCGACAGGCAGTTGAATGTTCAGGACTAAACTAGAGTCGGAGCCCTTCAGAAGAAAATAAAAAAAACCAAAATAGGGTAACCAAATAAAGAGCGTATAAAGTACCAAGCGTATTTTGTTTTTTACGGCCACGGTTGTCAATAGTCCCTCCTTGAAGATCAGCCATTGCTACTGAACGAACTCAAATATGGTGTATCTATGGAAAAATCCTCTTCCTTTTCGTGTGAAGAAGAACAAAATACCAAATGAAGTAATAAGCAAGATAAAAAAGATATAACAAGAATTTTTACCAGAGAAAGACGGCTGATACTGGGTATTTGAAAACATCAACAAGAAAAATAAGGCAAATACAACCAGTCCCTCTAGGAGTTTTTAGGCAACGATAGTTCCCAAACATTCACCAAATGGCACACCACACATTCGCTTCAAATAGCTGGCGTGTGACAGCCCAATCCACCAATAACCAGTCCACCAATAACCAGTCAATCAACCAACCCCCACATACTTCCGCCAGTTGTGTTGCTCCTTGAAGCCCAGCATTTCACGGATTTTGCGATTGGAGAATAGTGCCTCGTGTTCTTGCATTTCTCGCGAGATTGGCACGTTTGGAAAAAATCTAGCGGCTAATTCCATACTCGGAATGATTGCACCGTTGTGATCATTTCCGGCATTGAAGACTTGATAACCCAAGCCATCTTTCTTGAGACACAAATCCACAATCTGCCCCAAATCGCGAGCATCGATATAACAAAAGGCATTTCGACGACGCACTTCAGGATTTTTAAAATAATGAGGAAAAAGTTCGGCGTATTCGTGTGGTTCTATGACGTTTCCAATACGTAATGCATAAATATCGAAGCCAGATCGAAGCTGAAAACTTCTGGCAGTTTTTTCATTTACCACTTTGGACAATCCGTAACTGTCCATGGGGTCCACGTCATAATCTTCCTCCAATGGCAGCACTTTGGGGTCGGTGATACCGTCTGCAAAACATATTCCGTAAGTAGTCTCTGATGATGCTATGACAATCTTCTTGATACCCAACTTTACAGCAGCCTCTATCACATTGTAAGTACCGACAGTGTTGACCCTAAAAGTTTCATTATCAGGCTTAATCAGGATTCTTGGCACGGCGGCAAAATGCACGACGGCATCAAACTTTGGTATACCTTTTCCGGCCTCTAGCTCATTCAGGCCCGTGTATGAACTCATGGCATTGAACATTTGGCCAGAATCTGTAATGTCGGCGATCAAATTATCCACACCTGGGTAATGCAGTGGTGTGAGGTCGACATTGAGTACTTGGTGTCCTTGTTCTAACAAATAAGGGATTACATGCATTCCAGCCTTGCCGGAACCCCCAGTGAATAATATTCGCATTGGTTAAATAAGTAATTCTACTGGTAAAGTTAGCAGAAGATTTCGGATTCAAAGTTCCGATATGGGCTTTGATTATGAAGAATTCTGCCCCTTTTAAAATCTTGGATACTTTCAAACAAAGTCGAAAGGAAAAATCAAACTCATTATCAACAAGTTAACTTCCGAAACAAAAAATATAAATCAAAATCCTTGTAGAACTAAATCACCAAGACCATAAAATCGATTATCCAAGAAATGAAAATTGGCCTTGAAAGTTTTGAAAACCATCAATAGTAAACCAGTCTAATAACTACTTCACAGGCAAAGGAGCACCTACTGCCACTGCACAATCATGACCTGGCTGACCATGAGCTGGATTGATTTTTACGTTTGGATTTGCATTGAAATTAGGCCCTGCCACTGCTGGTGCGGCAGCTGGTGCAGCCACGGCTTTGGTCTCCACAGGAATGGGCTGGGCAACCGCTTTAGCAGGGGCCGGAGCTGAGGCTACTGAATTTTTCAAAGGTGCTCCTACGGGTATGGCACAATCGTGTCCAGGCTGACCATGAGCAGGATTGAGACGAGCTGTACCTTTGGTTGCAGCTGCGGTTTTCACTGGGACGCTGGCCTGTGCTAAAGAAACATTCGGATTAAAATTGGTATTCAATGGAGCACTTGAACTCGCTAGCTGTCCACCTGGGTTAAGACCCGTTGGAGGGGGAATGGTAGCTGTTGGTATACTCGACGATTCAGGAATAGACGATAAAGGGGGAAAATCCGAACTACTATCTACCGGTGCTGTAGCCGTAGCAGTGTTTTCGACAATTGTTGTTTGCTCAGTAGACTCCTCTGAATTACAAGCAAACAATCCAAAAAACATAAATCCTGCAGCTAAAAGCGTACTTTTTTGATTTTTCATAAATTCAATCTGTTTTTGTGAAAACACCAATACAATAATATGGCCAAATTTTGCCAATCACAAATTATATGGCGATTGAAGGTGCTAAAGTATCGATTTTCACAATCGAAAACCTTACCCAGAGCCACTTTCAGTGTATTTTTATTTATTTCGAATTTAAGAAATATTTTTCAAATAATGGCAAATATAAATTTGACAAGGATGTGTGATTTCGCTTTTGTAATTTCCTAGACAATATAAAACTGCGAGAAATACCTGTTTTGTTTTGCATTTTATGAGATATATGCCGGATAACATACACTTGCCTCTAGGTCAATTTTCCAAAAAAAACACATCCCGAAAGTCTCAGGATGTGTTTCGCATTTAATAAATCTTAATACTACTTTAATACTTGCACTTTGATAGTGTTTTTGTTGCTTGGGGTGTTTAGCTCTATCAGGTACAGACCGACTTGAAGTTTTCTGAGGTCTACTTGTAGGTCCGTTTTGTTTGGACTTACTTTGGCCTCTTGGGTGCTTATGTGTCTGCCTTGGGTGTCTCTGATATTGATTTTCACACTTTGTGTTTGGCTGATGTTTGGTAAGTTGATATTTACAAAATCACTGCTCGGATTCGGGCCGAAGGTGATTTTTTCGGTGCTTGGTTCCTTGCTGATTTCTTCTAGCGTTTCAGTTGTTGCCTCGTCTGTTTTGGCTAGTAAACTATCTTCTTTACTTGCTACGGCTGGCGTATTGCTACAGTCAGTCGGTTGGCCTTTGAGTACTACATTGCTGCCCGACTTGATTTTGGTGGCGATCAGAATACCGTTGATGGTCGTCTTTTTGCTGGCATCTGCATTTTTGATATCTATACCCGCTTGGCTGTGTAGGTAGGCGTTGATTTGGCTGCCTTTCTCTATGCCCACATTCTTGGCCGCAAAGATTTTTACGTTTTCTTGACTTTCGTTTATCGTGATTTCATCGCCTAGTCTCGTGTAAGTTTTGATGTGTACCTTGGCCGTTTGCTGAAAGTTTAGTTTGCCACCTTTCTTGATTTTCAAGGTCTTGAAATATACATCGCCACTGCCCGTGTAGGTCAAGGTGGCGTTTTTGCCCACCTTTACTTTGCCGAAGTCGTTTTCACTGAAACTACCCTCTTTGCCATTCTTT